>NZ_JBAKHE010000001.1:0-636238 GCF_049065885.1 Brucella sp. IR068
GCAATCCGAAAGATTCCCCATGCAGAATCCGACAGCCCGGATGTCCGTGGATCGAAATTCTCCGGGTTCGCCCCGGATCCGGCCGACTGACAATATCGGGCAGGGCCGGGAAGCCCGCTCCATACCGCCGCTGCTTGCTGCTGTGACAGTGTTCACGACCCCGGTGGAGACTGAGGCACGCGAAAGAGCTTCAAAAGCCGCTCATCACGTTCACAACCGTTCGCTACTTGCTGAAACAGCAATGCGGATCTGGCGTGAACCTGCCAATGCTGTTGAAACGATTGAGGCACTGATCCGGAAAGGCATTGCCGGTGATCGGATTGCGGCAGCCATTGCCAATGATCCTGCGGCCTATGGTGCCCTGCGCGGTTCCGGTCGGCTGAGGGACAGGCTTCTGGCCGTTGGCCGCGAGCGAAAGACAGCACTGGAAGCCGTGCCGGATGTGCAGGCAAGTGTCCGCTCGCTGGGATCGGGCTGGGCCTCAGCCCTGAACGCTGCAACAACAGCAATCGCCGCAGAGCGTCAGCAGATGGAGACCGCCATTCCAGGATTGTCAGAAGAGGCTAGCGAAGAACTCCGTCGCATCACAACTGCGATGCAAAAGAAGAACGCGCGGCTTGATGTCCTCGCCGGTTCGCTCGAACCGCATATTCGTCGGGAGTTCACAAGCGTCAGCCGCGCCCTTGATCTCAGATTCGGGCGCAATGCAATCCTGCGCGGCGACCGCGACAACATCAAACGCGTGCCTCCCGCACAACATTCCGTTTTCGAGGGGCTTCAGGACACGTTGAAGGTTCTTCAGCAAACAGTTTCGACCGCCAGGGCCCAGGAAATAGCAGCGATACGTCAGAGCCAGAAACTCGACCGCGGTCAAGACTTCCGGCACTAACCTGTTTGCGAAGTCCAGAGTCGATCCATTTCGTGCCGTTTGCCCCGGACTGTTGCAACATATGAACTGTGTCGACGGGATCGGGTTCTGCATGAGGTAAAATTCGACCGTGTGACAAATCTCTTCACTTTGATCTATCTTGACATTCAACCTACTGGAAGGTAGGTACTGAGTATGAGCAATTTGTCCACCACTTCCGATGATATTCTCGCATGCGCCAAAACCTTGATCATGTCGGGTGGGTATAATGGATTCAGCTACGCGGATATCGCCAGCGTCGTAGGCATTCGCAAGGCCAGTATCCATCATCACTTTCCGAGCAAGGTCGATCTGGTAAAGGCACTAATCGTGCGACATCGTGAAGATACAGAAGCAGGTTTTGCCAATCTCGAGAGCAAAGTCGATGATCCGCTGGAGCAACTGCAGGCTTATACTCAATACTGGAGTGCGTGTATCACGGACGGGAGTGCGCCATTCTGTGTAGGGGCGCTTCTGGCAAGCGAAATTCCTATATTGCCACAGGAACTCGCTTCTGAGATTCAAAACTATTTCAGATCGTTATCGAGATGGTTGACATCAGTCCTCACACGCGGCGCAAGACAGGGCCGCATTCGCTTGATCGACTCCCCTGACATCGAGGCAGAAGCTTTTGCTGCTACCGTTCACGGAGGGATGTTGTCAGCGAGAGCCCACAGCGATCCGAAGATGTTTTCGCTTATAGTTGAACCAATGCTTCGCAGACTGGCTGCGGCACAGTGATTTCGATCAAAGCCTGATCATGCTCTGTAGTCAGGCTATCAATTGGCAGGGAGGCGAATGCGGCGACCCCGTTATCCAGCCTGCAGCCATCATCGCATTGATATTTCGAAACATGCCGGGCGCAGGCAATGCCTGGAATGAATATCGAAATGTTGTGTGCCTGTTTCTGGAATGTCGCTGTCACGACGGTGCTTCTCGTCGGCCAGTTGTCGAAATGGCGAGGGAATTTTGGGAAGGATGACTGTGGTGAATGTGGATGGATGCTATCAGTATGTTTTGAATGGTTAATCGACCGTCCTGATCAATGAACTAGGTTTTATTCTAAAACCTATCTATTAGTAGGTTGTTATATTTACAGGAGCTTTGGTTATGTTTGGAATTTCCCCGCTAGGCTGGATGCACACGATCGGCAGTTTGCCTGCCATTCCCCTGGCCATCTACATGTTCGTCCGCTACGGGCGAATTTTGCCCGGGTCAAAATCCGGAGGTCTTTATTTTGTCTCGATGCTCATAGGTGCTGGCACAACATTTCTCGTTGCACGCCAGCAGGTCAGCTATGTTATCGGTGCTGCGACGATAGTTCTGCTCATTGCCGGTTATTCAATCGGTTACAGTTCAATCTTTGGTCGTGCGACCCGCTATCTGGAAACAGTCTTTTTAAGCTTGACTGCCTTCCTGCTAATAGTGCCGGCGGTAAGCGAGGTATTGCGGCGCGTACCAAATGGTCATCCATTTGTGACCGATCCCAAATCCCCGTTGTTGCTGGGCGCGCAGGGCAGTCTTTTGATCATCCTCATCATAGGACTGACAGCTCAGCTTATCTATCTGAAAAAACAAAACAACCGGTGATCGCGCGGACGGCATATTTCTCCTATCCAAGCAATGAGGTTCAAAGACCCCGTGGAATAATGAGCTCCGTCGGTATCATTTCGGGCTGGTCGGTCGTTTGTGCAGGCTCATCCAGAAGCTCGAAGGCGCGTTCGATCATTGCCTGAACATTTTGCCGGGCCATCACGACCGGGAAGTGGAGAACCTCAATGAAGGGGTCCCAGTCGAAACACCCGATGGAGCACTCCCGGACCTCGTCAACCGGCAGTGTCTTGAGAAAACTGACGATACCCTCAAAGGGGCTCGTCGAGTTAACGAAAAGCGCCTCCGGCAGGCCGTTAAGTTCACCGTAAACTGCGCGGATTGCACTTGCGGCATTTTCGGGATCGTAGCCATTCGTCGTGATTGTTCCGCCGCGAACCGGAAGGTTCAGCGCAGCCAGTTCATCCTTATACCCGCGCACACGTGCGCGCGTGTTGTGGTCACTATCCACGCCACCGATGAAGTAGAAGCTGTTTTCCGTTCGATGAGACCTGCGGCTGGCAATCTGGCGGGTCAACTGTCGGGCGCCGTCATAATTGTCGCTGATCACGGACGCGCCGTGTTTTCCCGGAAGGTCAACATTGATATGCTTCAGGTGAGCCTTTTCGCACAGTTCCGCGACACTGTCCGGATCGGTTGCGCCTGCTATCAGCAGGGCATCGATGTTGTGAGCAATCAATGTTTCCACAGTGCTGCGTTCCTGCTGCGGATCGCGCAATGTGCTGGCAACGACCGGAACAAGATTCCGGGAGCGGGCTACCGCTTCGAAGGACGCCGCCATCGAGCTGAAATATCGATTGTCCAGCATCGGCAAGATCATGCCGATCAAGCCGGAGTTGGATATGCGTAATCCGCGCGCTTGAAGGTTGGTCGTATAGCCGAGTTCACGGGCTATTACTCTTACTCGGTCCGCCGTTGCTTTATTTATCCTGCGGTTTTCCCACGAACCATTCATGACAGAAGCAACGGTCGACGGAGATACTCCAGCTCTTTCCGATATGTCGTAAATGGTTACTTTCCGGGGAGTGCTCATTAAGCCTGCTTTTCATGTGGGTAGAAGTTCGATCTTAGCGGTCTGTCACCACCCGCTGCAAGTGGGAGCAGGTGCGAATCCGGTGTGTTCCTCTGGCATTTTCCTCTTGACCGGATACCGCATGTCGAGCAATGATCGTGTTGCACTATCGATGGTGCAGTGTGACGACAAGCCGAGAGGAGCGGTGCGCACATGCCGAGGGCGGGGAAGAGCCTTCGATTCATGCACAACAATCCTCGTCAGCAGCGCTCGATTTGATTGGCGTACCGCGATGCGGTGTGCCGTCAGAATGATCGGAACTTTGTGGAGTAGAAGGTCGCTATCGGGAGAACATTCAGGGTGGAATAGCGAGGCGAAGTTCGTCTGTAAGGTTGCGAAACAACAAAATTAAAACCCAACGGGAGTGAGACATGAAGAATCTGTTTGGTAAGGCAGCTTTTGCTGCGGTGATGCTGTCCTCTTTTGCGAGCGGTGCTCAGGCAGAAGTGAAGGACGCAGTGGTCGGCTTCTTGATGCCGGATCAGGCATCCACCCGTTATGAAGAGCGTGATTATCCGGGCTTTGCCGCCGAGATGAAGAAGATCTGCGAAAGCTGCAAGGTGCTTTATCTCAATGCCGATGGCGATGCGAGCAAGCAGCAGCAGCAGTTCAACTCGGTCATTTCGCAGGGCGCGAAGGTGATCGTGCTCGATGCGGTTGACACGGCGGCGGCAGCCTCGCTGGTCAAGCTGGCCCAATCCCAGGGTATCAAGGTCATCGCCTATGACCGTCCGATCCCGGATGCGACCTCCGATTTTTACGTGTCGTTCGACAATGAAGCCATCGGCAAGTCGATTGCCGATTCGCTGGTCAAGCACCTGAAGGACAAGGGTGTACCGGGCGACAAGGGCGGCGTCCTGCAGATCAATGGTTCGCCAACCGATGCCGCAGCCGGTCTCATCAAGAACGGTATCCATGCCGGACTGAAGGACAGCGGCTACAAGACGCTTGCCGAATACGATACGCCCGAGTGGGCACCGAGCAAGGCACAGCAGTGGGCCAGCGGCCAGATCACTCGCTTCAACGACCAGATCGTCGGCGTGGTGGCTGCCAATGATGGCACCGCTGGCGGCGCGATTGCAGCCATGAAGGCGGCTGGTATCGATCCGCTTCCTCCGGTCACCGGCAATGATGCGACGATTGCAGCGCTCCAGCTCATCATTTCGGGCGATCAGTACAATACGATCAAAAAGCCGTCGGAAATCGTTGCTGCGGAAGCCGCACGCGTCGCGGGCCAGCTTCTGAATGACGAAACCCCGAAGGCAGAAGCCACGCTCTACAACACGCCGTCGAAGCTTTTCGTTCCAGTGGTCGTGACGGCTGACAATCTCAAGGCTGAGATCATCGACAAGAACATCGTTTCGGCTGAAACCCTGTGCGTCGACCGCTATGCCGAAGGCTGCAAGAAGCTCGGCATCACGAAGTAGGCAACGATACGCCCGGCCGGTTATCCGGTCGGGCAGTTTGATGTGCAATGGCGTATCCTGCAATATGCCAGGGAAAGTGAGATCATGTCCCAAGATCACGAAGCCGCTGCGTCGTCGCGGCAGCCAGTGCTGCGTCTAAGCGGCATATCCAAGAATTTCGGTGCCGTTTCAGCGCTGACAGATATCGATCTGGAAGTCTTTCCGGGCGAAGTTGTCGCTCTTGTCGGCGACAACGGCGCGGGGAAGTCCACGCTTATCAAGACGCTGGCGGGTGTGCATCAGCCCACGTCCGGCACAATCGAATTCAATGGCGAGAAGGTTGTGCTTTCCTCGCCGGGCGTTGCGCTCGATCTCGGCATTGCGACGGTCTTTCAGGATCTGGCGCTGTGCGAGAATCTCGACGTGGTCGCCAATATTTTCCTTGGCCGCGAAATGAGCCCCTATCGGCTTGACGAAGTATCCATGGAGATCAAGGCGTGGAAGCTTCTGAACGAGCTTTCCGCCCGTATTCCGAGTGTACGCGAGCCGGTCGCCTCCCTTTCTGGTGGCCAGCGCCAGACGGTCGCGATCTCGCGCTCGCTGTTGCTTGATCCCAAGCTCATTATGCTCGACGAACCAACTGCAGCACTTGGCGTTGCGCAGACCGCTGAGGTTCTCGATCTTATCGAGCGCGTTCGTGACCGTGGGCTCGGTGTCTTGATGATCAGCCACAATATGGAAGACGTTCGTGCTGTCGCGGACCGTATCGTCGTGCTGCGGCTTGGCCGAAACAATGGTGTTTTCTACCCGGATTCCTCAAACGAGGAGCTGGTCGCAGCTATCACCGGCGCAAGCAGCAATTCCGTTTCCCGCCGTGCCGAACGGCGTCAGGCGCAGCATGAAACCGGTCAGGTCCATGATCGGGGAGAAGCATAATGAACCAGGCAACCGGAAATACCCCTCTCGACCGGCAGGATACCCGCGTGCGCCATGACGAAGGCGTTTCAGGCGCGCTGCGCAATTTCTTCGACCGTGTTCGCTCGGGCGATCTTGGATCACTGCCGGTCATCGTCGGCCTCGTCATCATCTGGACCGTCTTCCAGACATTGAACCCGGTTTTCCTGTCGAGCAACAATCTCGTCAACCTGCTGTTCGACTGCTCGACCATCGGCGTCATTTCGCTCGGTATCGTCTGCATCCTGATGCTGGGCGAAATCGACCTTTCAGTCGGCTCGGTCAGCGGTCTTGCTTCGGCAATTGTCGGCGTGCTGTGGGTCAATCATGGCTGGCCGGTCGGGATCGCAATGCTGGCAGCGCTCTGCACCGGCGCGCTGATCGGCCTGCTTTACGCATTCCTCTATAATCGCTTCAGCATGCCAAGCTTCGTTTCCACGCTGGCTGGCCTGCTGGCAGCGCTTGGCCTGCAGCTTTATCTCCTGGGCAATACCGGCTCGATCAATCTGCCTTACGGCTCCTGGCTCGTGAGCTTCGGCCAGCTTCTGGTGATGCCGCGCCCGCTTTCTTATGCGCTGGTGCTAATTGCCGGACTTGCAATCTTCTTCACCGGGTTCCGTTCCGCGCAGCGCCGCCGCGAAGCCGGTCTGTCGGCACCGTCGTCGGCCGGGATTGCGCTCAAGGCCATTGTCATCACGGTCATTGTCGGTGGTGCAGTATTCTATCTCAACCAGTCGCGCGGCGTGCCATGGATGTTCGGCCTGTTCGTGGCTCTGGTGATCGCGATGAACTACGCACTCACCCGCACCAAATGGGGCCGCGCCATGCAGGCCGTTGGCGGCAATCGTGAAGCTGCGCGTCGCGCTGGCATCAATGTGAAATTTATCTATATGTCGGCTTTCATGACCTGTTCGGTTCTGGCTGCCGCAGGCGGCATTCTGGCCGCAGCTCGCCTTGCTTCTTCCAGCCAGCAGGCAGGCACTGGCGACGTCAACCTGAACGCGATTGCAGCAGCGGTCATCGGCGGCACTAGCCTCTTTGGCGGACGTGGCAGCGCCTGGTCGGCTCTACTTGGCATTATCGTCATCCAGTCGATTGCCAGCGGTTTGACGCTGCTCGATCTGTCATCGTCGCTTCGCTACATGATTACTGGCGCTGTGCTCGCCATCGCCGTGATTGTCGACTCCCTTGCCCGCCGCTCGCGCCAGTCGCACGGTCGCGCCTAAAACTTTAAGGACTGAAAAATGGCTCAGGATCTCAATGGAAAAGTCGGCGCCGTTACCGGTGCTGCCTCTGGCATCGGCTTCGAATGTGCAAAGCACATGTTAGAAGCGGGAATGACGGTGTTTCTCGTCGACCGTGACGAGAAGGCGCTTAATGAAAAATGCGCCGAGCTCGGCGATAAAGCCAGGCCGCTGGTCATTGATCTGCTCAATCCGGCATCAGTCGCCACCATGATGCCGCAAATACTCGACCAAGCGGGCAAACTCGACGTATTTCACGCCAATGCGGGTGCCTATATTGGCGGACCTCTTTGGGAAGGCGACCCGGATGCATGGGACCGCATGCTGAACCTCAACATCAACGCGGCTTTCCGCACCATTCATGCGGTTCTGCCACATATGATGGAACGAAAGACCGGCGATATCATCATGACAAGCTCTGTCGCAGGTGTCGTACCGGTCATCTGGGAGCCTATCTATACCGCATCCAAACATGCCGTTCAGGCTTTCGTTCATACGGTTCGCCGTCAGGTTGCCCCGCACGGTATCCGCGTTGGTGGCGTTCTGCCGGGTCCGGTGGTTACCGCACTTATTAGCGACTGGCCGAAGGCAAAGCTGGATGAAGCGCTGGCTAATGGCAGTCTGATGGAACCGAAGGAAGTTGCGGAATCGGTGATGTTCATGCTGACCCGCCCGCGCAACATTACCATTCGCGATCTGGTCATTCTTCCACAAAGCCTCGATCTGTAAATGGGAGCGACCATGACCAGCTATTATCTGGGCGTCGATGTCGGCACCGGCAGCGCTCGCGCCGGTCTTTTCGACGCCAGCGGTACCATGCTTGCTTCGGCCAAGCGCGATATCACCATCTGGCGTGAGGCGGGCAGCATTGTCGAGCAGTCGAGCGCCAATATCTGGCAGGCTGTTTGCGAAAGCGTGCGCGAAGCCGTCAAGACTGCCAATGTTGATCCGACTGACATTGCCGGTATCGGCTATGACGCGACATGTTCGCTGGTTGTGCTGGGTGAGGGCGGCAAGTCGCTTGCAGTCGGTCCGTCCAACGATCCAGCGCGCGACATCATTGTATGGATGGATCATCGCGCTGTTGGCCAGGCAGAACGCATTAATGCGACCAAAGCCAAGGTTCTCGACTACGTTGGCAGCGCTATTTCCCCCGAGATGGAAACGCCGAAGCTGTTGTGGCTCAAGGAAAACAAGCCGGAAACCTTCGCTGCTGCATGGCAGTTTTTCGATCTTACCGATTTTCTCACATGGAAATCTTGCGGCAGTCTTGCCCGTTCGGCCTGCACGGTCACCTGCAAATGGACCTATCTCAGTCATGAAAAGCGCTGGGATGAGACCTTTTTCCGTGAAGTGGGCCTTGGCGAACTGGCGGACGAAAATTTTGTCCGCATCGGTACGGACGTTCGACCCGGTGGCGAGAGTCTTGGCGGCTTGAGCGAACAGGCCGCAGCAGAACTCGGTCTTATGCCGGGCACAGCTATTGCCGCTGGCCTGATCGACGCTCATGCGGGCGGGATCGGCACGGTCGGGGCACGCGGTCCGGAGGGCCGGATATTGTCGCGCATGGCCTATGTGTTTGGCACGTCGGCCTGCACCATGACGACAACCGAACAGCCGGTTTTCGTGGATGGTGTATGGGGTCCGTATTATTCGGCGATGGTTCCGGGCCTGTGGCTTAACGAGGGAGGACAATCGGCAGCGGGTGCAGCTATCGATCATCTGATCCACATGCATCCTTTCGCGAAGGAAGCGGAAGAGCAGGCAAACGCCCAAGGCAAGGGGCTGGTCGACATTCTTGCCGCAGAAGTCGACGCGAGGGGAGGCTCAGAAGAGGCAGCTGCCATCATTGGCGACATTCACGTCGTGCCGGAGTTCCTCGGTAATCGTGCACCGTTCGCGGACCCTGATGCGCGCGCAATCATTGCCGGGCTCGATCTCGATGCCGGGATCGACAGCCTTACGGCACTTTATTTGGCCGGGCTGTGCGGCCTCGGCTATGGTGCGCGGCAGATCGTGGAGGCCCAGAAAGCAAAGGGTATCGCGACCGATACTATCGTCGTCTCGGGTGGGGCTGCACGTTCGCATCTGGTGCGACAGGTGCTTGCCGACACGACCGGTCTTGTCATCGCCGCCTCCACTTCGCCCGAACCTGTTCTGCTCGGCTCTGCCATGCTGGGTGCCGTCGCGTCGGGAGCTTACCCTGATCTTGCATCGGCCATGGACGCCATGTCGGAACTAGGAGAAGTTAACAGGCCGGATGCCGGGCTGGCCAGATGGCACGACCAGCGTTTCGAGGCTTTCACACTTTTGCAGGCAGCCGCTCGCAAAATCCGCGTGGTTCAACTGAGGTAGATTGTTCCCGGCACGCAGGCAGTTCCGGTTGCATGCTCTGCGGTCGGGTCTGACAGTTCGGACGACAGCGAACATTGAAGACTGTACACGCAGAAATGGACGCTTCTTCACGTCCAGGGCTTCGACAGCAGGCTGTCCGTCTTGCGGGGCTGCTTGTCAACTCAGGTCGCTTCTCAATGATCTTTGCTATGCCAGGCGCATTGCCAAGGGACTGAACAATCTTCTTGAGATACGAAAGCGTTTCAAGGATGACTTGCTGCGAAGCCTCCCCGAGATGTTTGACGAGGATACTGCGCTGGTAGCCATCTAAGGCAGGACGGAAATGCCGATTTCAGTTCGAGCCATGGCCGGATTTCAACCATCGCCAATTTCCCAGACTGCAGCGCCGGCAAGCATGCCGGCACCGGCGGCTGAAAGAAGTAGCCGTTCGCCTGACTGAAAAGGCTGCGATTTCGATGCCAGTGATAGCGAGAGCGGGATCGTCGCCGCCGACGAGTTGCCGAACACGCCAATCGATCTGGCGGCAATCGAGGCAGGCAGGTGCAACTGGTCGCAAACCGTGTCGATGATCCGCGCATTGGCCTGATGGGGAAAGAACCTGTTCACATCGGAGGCAGTAAGCTTTGCCTGTTCAAGCGCGTCGGTTGCGCAACGCAACATCATACGAACGGCCTGCGTAAAGACGGCCTTGCCGTCTCGCATGGTCATTCTTGTCTCGCCAGCGGGAATGGAAATCAGCCCGTAATTTCCTCCATCGGACATGAGCGCCGACCCACGCAGTCCAGCATGTGGATCGTTCGATGGTGCAAGCAGGACTGAACCGGCGGCATCGGCAAAGAGAATTGCTGTGTTGCGCTCCTCCATACTGACCCGGCGGCTCAATATATTGGCTGCCACGACCAGAACTGGCTTGCGGAAGTTTTTGACAAAGCCGTCTGCCAGAACAAGCGCATAAAGGAACCCGGAGCAAGCGCCTGCAAGATCGATCCCGCCGCAGTTTTCCAGCCCCAGCTTGTGAGCGAGAAGCGGCGCGGAAGGTGGCAGGAGATGATCGGGCGTTGATGTCGCGAGAATGACAAGCGCCACCGAATTGTGCGGGACACCGGCATCCTGGAGAGCCATTTCTCCCGCCTTCATAGCCATGTCCGTTAGAGTTTCATCCGGTGCCGCCCAACGCCGCTCGCGAATGCCGGTGCGCCTTTCGATCCAGCCAGTATCCAGTCCGAGATGCTGCTCCAGTTCCTCATTAGCAACTCGGCGGTCTGGCACGTAATGGCCGAAACCCGCCATACGGCTCGAGATACTCATCGCGCTGCCGTCTCAATCATATCGGCCGCCGCATGAATCGCGTCATAGGCAAGGTCCAGATCAAGTGGCGTTACGCAATAGGGGGGCATCAGATAGATCACGTTGCCGAGCGGACGCAGAAGCACACCCTGTTTGCGGAAGAAGGATTTCAATTGCGGCCCAGCATCGGAAAGGTAGCCGGTTTTTTTGACCGCGAGATCAAGGGCGGCAATGGTTCCTTGCTGGCGAAAATTGGTGAAACGAGGATCATCCTGAAAACGCGATAGCCTTTCCGAGTGCAATTGCCCCAATGTCCTGATGCGATCCGCGACGGGTTCCGTTTGCCAGACTTCTATATTTGCAAGTGCTGCCGCGCAGGCAATCGGATTGGCCGTGTAGGAACTGGAATGAAAGAATGTGCGGCTGCGGTCTTTCGAAAAATGCGCATCGAAGATTTCAGCCGTGCTGAGCGTTGCGGCTAGCGGAAGAGCGCCGCCGGTAATGCCTTTGGAAAGGCACAGAATATCTGGCGAGGTGGATGCCTGCTCGCACGCGAACATGGTGCCCGTGCGTCCCCATCCTGTCATCACTTCATCGGCGATTAGTAGTGTTCCGTATTGTTTCGTGATCCGCCGGAACTCGGTGAGCAGGTGAGGAGGATAGATTTTCATTCCACCTGCACCCAGAACAAGCGGCTCCAAGAGCAGAGCGGCAACTTTGCCACTCCGGCAGAAGTGCTCCAGCGCGTCGAGTGCTTCCTGCTCCCGCCCCACCGATGGAAACGGAATGGTGTCGACCTGAAACAGCAGGGGGGCATAGGCGGAGTTGAACACACCGCGCGCACCGGTGGACATGGTGCCAATCGTATCGCCGTGATAGCTATGCTCCAACACTGCGATGCGTGAACGCGGTTTGTTTCTATTGTGATAGAAGCCGAGTGCCATCTTGATAGCGACTTCGACTGCTGTGGAACCGCTGTCGGAATAGAACACATGGGCGAGGCCTTGCGGGGTGAGTTTGACCAGTTCTTGCGCCAGCTTTTCTGCCGGTTCGTGAGTGAATTCGGCAAAGATGATCTGATCGAACTGGTCCAATGCGTCCCGGATCGCCGCCATGATCTTTGGGTGACGGTGCCCATGTGTAATCACCCACCATGACGATATGGCATCCAGCACCGAACGGCCGGTTTCATCCTTTAAATAGGCACCGTCAGTTTTGACGATCCTGCGGAAAACCGGATCTGTGGCGTGCTGGGTGAAGGGATGCCAGACAGGAGACGAACGTCCGGTCATTAGGAAGCCTCGTAAAAAACGTTCATATTGAAATGCTCGCGAAACGCATGGCGGAGCGTGTCCGGATCAAGATTCGCAAGGCGGGGCAGTCGTCCCAGTCTGCGAACGCCGCTCAGTTCCGGGATTATCTGCTCGGTATCTGGTTGAGGATCGCCGATGAAGGCAATACCGAGCACGGGGATACTGCGCCGGTTCAACGCTTCAAGCGAAAGCAGTGTATGATTGATGGTGCCGAGGCTGGTTCTCGCACAGAGGATGATCGGCTTTTGCCAGCGCGCAAAAACATCAATGAATGTCGTGTAGCGTGTCAACGGTACATGCAATCCGCCTGCGCCTTCGATCACCAGAGGTGCATCGACCGATGGTACCTCGAGTGACTCCGCATCAATCTCCACACCGTCGATTTGCGCGGAAAGATGCGGCGAAGCAGGCGTATTAAGGCGCCAGCATTCCGGGATGATGTTCTGGCGTGAAAGTCCGGCAAGCTGAACAACGGTTTCGCTGTCGGTTGCTTCTTCCAGCCCCGACTGAACCGGCTTCCAGTAATAAGCACTGAGCGCGCCCGCGAGTGCTGCAGAAAACACGGTCTTGCCGATACCTGTATCGGTTCCGGTAACGATAAAAGCGCAGTTCATATCATTTCCTCTGCCATGATCGTGGCAAGGTGTTCGAACATGCGCGTTATCGTGGGTTCATCGACATTGAGCGTGATGGTGATGCGCAGGCGCGCCGTGCCGGCGGGCACAGTGGGCGGGCGTATGGCGCGTATGTCGAAGCCGTCGGTCTGCATGCGATGTGCAATGCGCAAGGTGCGGTCGGCATCGCCAATGACGAGCGGCAGTATCTGCGTCCCGCTGCCGGCTTTGCCGAGTCGATCGGCGAATTGCGCATTGGCGAATGCGATAAGCCGGTGCAATTCGGGCCGACGATGTTGTTCGGCGATCATGGTTTTCAGCGCAAGCCGCGTTGCGGATACTTGCAAGGGCGAAGGTGCGGTCGAATAGATGAATGGCCGTGCACGATTGACGAGAAAATCGCGAAGGACCGGATCTCCTCCAACCAGCCCGCCGGAACTGGCCATTGCCTTGCCGCAAGTATGTAACGTGATGATGTTCTGTCGGTTTCCCAGTCCGGTAGCAAAACCGCGTCCGTCCGGCCCGTGCACGCCCGTCGCATGGGCTTCGTCGATGAAAAGAAAAGCGTCGTAGTGGTCTGCTATCTCGATGAGATCGGAAAGCGGCGCGATGTCACCATCCATAGAATAGAGGCTTTCTACCACAATCCACGGGGTGCCGCGTCCGCCCTTTTTGCGCCATGTGCAGATTGCTCTATCGAATGCATCTGTATTGTTATGCGGGATGGAAACGGTTTCGGCCTTTCCGGCCCGCATGCCTTCACGTGCGCTGGCATGGATCAGTTCGTCATAGACAATCAGATCGCCGCGTAACGGCAAAGTCGAGAGAACTGCTAGATTTGCCGTATACCCGTTATTGAAATACAGCATTGAAGGTGCACGAAAACAGGAAGCAGCTTCAGCCTCCAGAAGTTCGTGTTCCGGGTGATTGCCGCGCAACAGCCGGGAGCCGCCAGACCCGGTGGTAAGGCCGTTCTCCAGCTCGGCAATCAATGCATTACGGATCGACGGCGATGCGGCAAGACCCAGATAGTCATTCGAGCTGAAATCCGCACCTCTGTTATCGGCAAGTGCGCGCAGATGCTGCCGCCGCTGTAAGTTTTTCAACTTCGCAGCGTAACGGGCCAACGGGTTGGTGCTCATGCATGGGCATCCAGTGCATCGGCGGTCAGGCCAAGCCGTCGCATGAGGCTTGTGTCGCGATCTTCACCCGGATTGGCGGCGGTCAGCAGCATGTCGCCAATAAAGATCGAATTTGCGCCTGCGAAAAAGCATAGTGCCTGCATTTCATCGCTCATTGAACTGCGTCCCGCTGTCAGCCGGACATGCGATTGCGGCATCATCAGGCGGGCAAGGGCGATGATGCGGACAAAGGCGATAGGATCGACGGGCGATGCTTTCTCCAGCCGCGAACCGGGCATCGGGATCAGCATATTGATTGGCACGCTTTCCGGTGGGATGGGCAAATTTGCCAGCGTCACCAGCATATCGACGCGGTCGTCTTCGGTTTCTCCAAGGCCGAGAATGCCGCCGCTGCAAACCTTGATCCCTGCTTCCCGGACATGGGTGAGCGTTTCCAGTCGATCGTCGAAACTGCGCGTCGTGATGACCTGCGGATAAAACCGCTCCGACGTATCGATATTGTGGTTGTAATAATCGAGCCCAGCCTCTGCAAAGGTCTGCGCCTGATCCGGGCTCAACATGCCCAGCGTCATGCAGGTTTCCAGACCAAGCGCTTTCACCTGTTTGACCATCTCGACAATCGCGGGCTCATCCCGCGTCTTCGGGCTGCGCCAGGCCGCACCCATGCAATAGCGGGTTGCGCCGCTATCCTTTGCCTTCTGCGCTTCCTCGAGGACTGTATCCAGACTCATCAATCTGGAAGCTTTGAGACCCGAAGCGTGATGTGCCGACTGGCTGCAATAGCCACAATCTTCCGGGCAGCCGCCCGTCTTGATGTTGAGCAGTTTGCTGAGCTGAACGCGGTTCGGATCGAAATTGGCACGATGAACGCTCTGTGCCTCCAAAAGAAGATCGTTGAACGGAAGTTCATAGAGCAGACGCGCGCTTGCGCGCGTCCATGCATCCTGCTCCGATTTGGACGCCGTTTTCTCAGCGCCTTCCGGGTTCGATTGCACCGTATTGAGCATGCTTTCTCCATTTTATCTATAAAAATAGAAAGAATCTATGTAATATAGATTATCTTTATGTGAACCGGTGACTCAAGCTAAAATATTATAGATAATTATGGAATGTGTATAATGATGCACTGCGTTGTGACTGTGCCAGAACGCAAAACGCCGCGATCATTGGATCGCGGCGCTATGAAATCAGCGGGTTGGAGAAGTCTGCAAAAGCCTGTTGCGGCGCGGCCGGTTATCCGTCTGAATGCGCGAGCTGCGCTTCAAGATGCTCATCACGAAGGCGATGACGCCCCAAAGGCAACATGATCGGTCGACCGGAAGTTGGATCGGTCATGATACGGCTTTCGAGATGAAATACCTCACGAACATTTTGTTCTGTCAGCACGTCGTCGGGCGTTCCGGTTGCGTATAGTCGCCCGTTAGCCATTGCGACCAGAAAATCCGCATAGCGGGCGGCAAGATTGAGATCGTGCAAAACCATGACGACTGTGGTTCCCCGCTTCTGGTTGAGATCTGTGAGCAGATCCAGAACTTCAATCTGGTGACTGATGTCGAGAAAGGTTGTCGGTTCATCCAGCAGGAGAATATCGGTCTGCTGCGCCAGTGCCATCGCAATCCATACGCGCTGGCGCTGGCCGCCTGAAAGTTCATCCACTGGCCTGTCGGCCAGTTCGGTCGTCTTGGTTACTTCAAGTGCCGTTGCGATCGCTTCGTCATCTGCCCGCGTCCATTGCGAGAATACGCCGTGATAGGGGTTTCGACCTCGACTGACCAGATCGGCAACCAGTATGCCCTCCGGCGCTATCGGCGATTGGGGCAGCAGGCCGAGCGTTTGTGCCAGTTGCCGGGAGGGAAGCGTGTGGATCGACTTGCCGTCAAGCAGTACTTCCCCGTGTCGTGGTGCAAGAAGTCGCGACATAGTGCGCAGCAAGGTAGATTTCCCGCAGGCATTTGCTCCAACGATTGCTGTTACCTTGCCGGAAGGCACCTGAAGATCGAGACTATCCAGCACAAGCCTGTCACCATAGCCAGTGGTCAGCTCACGCGCGATGAGGGTGTGATCGGTCATAGGGATGCCCCGCTGCGGTTGACGCGTATGATGAGGTAGATGAGATAAGGAGCGCCCAGAACTCCGGTGACGACGCCAACCGGATAGCGGCCGGGCAGCAGGAACTGTCCGCAATAATCGCCGGCGAGGACTAGTATGGCTCCAATCAGGGCAGACGGGACGAGCAGGGAACCGTTATTACCGATGACACGTGCTGCAATGGGGCCGGACAGAAAGGCGACGAAAGCAATGGGGCCGGAAACGGCCGTGGCAAAAGCTATCATGCCGACGGCGGCAATGATTATAACAATCCGGGTTCGCCCCACATTGGTTCCCAATGCTGCGGCGCTGTCGTCGCCCAGCCGCAATGCTTCGAGATCGCGCGACCGGCTCAAAAGCAAACCGCCGAAAACGACCAGCGCGACCAGAAGAGGAAACATCTGGTCCAGCCTTGCGCCGTTGACGCTGCCGGTGAGCCAGCGCATGGCTTCCTGCAGGCTCCAGGCGGGCGCGTTTGAAAGAATATAGGCAATGACACTTTCGAGCATCGCCGAAACACCGATCCCAACGAGGATAAGACGGGTTCCGGCGACCCCGTTCCTGAAGGAAAGACCATAGACGGCAAGCGCTACGGCGAGGCCAGCCACAACGGCAAAGATTGAAACAATGGGGCCGTTTAGCGACAGCACAACGATTGCAAAAACAGCCGCAGCGCTTGCCCCGGAACTGATTCCGATAATGTCAGGGCTTGCAAGTGAATTGCGCAGCATAAGCTGGAATGCGACACCGCCAAGGCCGAAGCTCAGCCCTGCTAGCACGGACAGGACGGCGCGCGGCAGGCGCAACTTCCCGACCGTGAAGCTTGCTCCCTGAACGTTTTCGCCCAGGAGTACCCGGACGACATCTTTTGGCGGCGTGAACGATTGGCCCAGCATCAAAGTGAGGAGGAAGAGGGCGACGAGAATGACCAGAAGAAGACCGATGACAAGATTGCGCTTGCGGGTGCGGCTGCGACGGTTCCGGGCGATAAGATCGGCGGTGGAATGCAGCATGATCACAACTCGCGAACCCGTTGGCGCCTGACAATCCAGATGAAGAACGGCGCACCGATCAGGGCGGTGACGATCCCGACATCGAGTTCGGCAGGGCGGGCAACGAGGCGTCCGGCAATATCTGCAGCAAGCAGGAGGCAGGCTCCGCTGAGGGCCGAGAATGGCAATAGCCAGCGGTGATCGACCCCGACCAGGAGGCGGCATATATGCGGCACAACTAAGCCCACGAATCCTATGGGACCGCAGATGGCGGTGGTTGCACCACACAGCAGAATTGCGCCGAGCGCCGCAACAGCGCGAGCAATGGCGACCTTTTCTCCGAGCCCGGCGGCAAGTTCATCGCCGAGTGCCAGGGAGTTCAGTTTGCGCGCCGATAGAAAGCTGACAACGAAACCGACAGCGAGAAATGGCAGCACATAAGCGAGCCGGTCGAAAGTCGCACCTCCAACGCCGCCGATCTGCCAGGCGCGAATGCCGCCGGCAATATCGTTGCGGGGCAGCACGATGGCGATAACCAGTGAGGAAAATGCTACCGACGTGGCTGCACCGGCCAGCGCGAGCTTGAGCGGTGTTGCGCCACCACGGCCAAGCGATCCGACCATATAGACGAAGACGGCGGCGCAACCGGCACCGAATATGGCTGCCCAGATATAAGCTGGTGCGGAAACGATGTTGAACCACGCAACGCCGATGACGACGGCAAGCGATGCGCCCATATTGACGCCCAGAATGCCGGGATCTGCCAGCGGATTGCGGGTAATGCCCTGCATAATGGCGCCTGCCAGACCGAGCGCTGCTCCGGCGAGAAGAGCGAGCAAGGTGCGCGGAATGCGCATGGCGACGGCGGCCTGTCCGATGGTGTCCATATGACCACGCAGGGCCGCAACAATGTCAGGCCATGGCACTTCACGCGTGCCGAGCGACACGGACAGAACACAAAGGGTCACGAGGAGAAAGACGACCGCGCCGAGCCAGCCGGTCCTCGCTCTGTTGGACCGATATATGGTGATTGGCTGGCTTGAACGCCGGATGCGGGCGACGGTCATTTTGCTTTATCGGCCGCGCCGGCAAGAAGGGCGACATAGTCCTTCAACACCCAGGAAATGGAAAGCGGTGTGGGATTGGCCGCTGTCCCGAGAGGGTTTTTGCCCAGCATGACCACTGCATTATTTTCGACCACTGGCATGCTGGCGAGAAGTGGATTGCGCTTCATGGCGTCTAGCAATTCCTGACTGCCATAGGTTACGACGATGTCCACGTCATCGAACATGTCGACACGCTCGGCGCTGATGGAGCCGGAGAACTGGCCCGGTTTGGAGGCGTTGACCACACTTTTGGGTGAGTTCAGGCCAAGGTCCGTGAAGAATCTCACCCGCGTGTCGTTAGTGGTGTAGAAATTGACCGTGCTCAGGTCCGTCGTATCGAGATGCGTGACGAACATAGCCGACTTGTCTTTGAGATGCGGATACTGGTTGACCGTCTCGGCAATCTCGCCTTCGATCTTTGCAATCAGCGCTTCGCCTTCTTCCGCCATGCCCATGCCAGCGCTGTTGAGGCGGATCATGTCGCGCCAGTCGGTGGACCATGGCGCTTCCGGATAGGCGACAACCGGAGCGATCTGGCTGAGCGTATCGTAATCCGACTGGCTGAGGCCGGAATAGGATGCAAGGATGACATCGGGCCGCGTTTCCGCCACGGCCTCGAAATCGATCCCGTCGCCTTCGTCGAAGAGAACCGGTGTATCCGTGCTAAGTTCCTTCAGCTTTGCTGCCACCCAGGGCAACAGTCCGTCGTTGTCGTCATCACCGAAATTGGCGCGCGCAAAACCGACCGGCACCACGCCGAGCGCAAGAGGAACCTCATGATTTGCCCACGCGACAGTGACGATCCGCTCCGGCTTTTTCTCGATTGTCGTCGTGCCAAAGGCATGTTTGATAACAATCGGATAAGTCGCTTTTGCGCCGGCCTGTGCGCTTTGCGGCGCAGTGATCGCAAATGAGGCCAGGGCAGCGAAAAATAGAGAGCGAATGGACCACGTCATCCGGCGCATTCTCCTTGCATGTAAAGTGGCCTTTCACTGTCAAGTTAAGACCCTCACGTCAAGGCCGAAGCACGCGCCTCGATAAAGCTGTTGCGAATTAACCGTGACTTCCTACAAAAAAGCAGTTTTCTACAATACTGGACAACGCTTATCAAGTTAATGGCGATCCGGGGACAATTTCAGTTTACCGACAGTCGATGACCGGACGCGTCCGGTCTTTGAAAGGCTGGAATCGCAAGGCTGGCCAACATCCCCACGATTTGAAAACCGTCGCCGAAGGCGGCCGCCGCAAACTGCATATCGGACCTGACCATGGACACTGAAAAGACTGCTGAGACGAAGAAGATCACGCGGGTCCGCTACCGCAGGGCAATTCTTCTGGGGTGTACGGCGCTGGTCGTATCCATGCCCGATCTGGCTTCGGCGCAGCAAGCGGCAACGGGGGAAACGACCACGGTGCTCAAGACCATCACGGTCAATGGCTCCGGCGGAAGCGACGACGATTCCAAATCAATCGTCGCAACGCGCACAACCGGCGGCGGCAAGATGGCGGCGGATATCATGGACACGGCAGCTTCCGTATCGGTGATCACTGCCAAGGAAATGCAGGAACGTAACGCCCAGACTGTCGAGCAGGTTCTGCAATATACGGCAGGCGTGTCCACCAATTTCTACGGATCGGATGATCGGTTCGACTTCTTCCAGATACGCGGCTTCGACGCCAACACCTATCGCGACGGGCTTACGCTTGGCCGCCCCTTTGGGGGTGTGCGGGAGGAGCCCTATGCATTCGAACGTATCGAAGTGCTGAAAGGCGCCAGTTCCACGGCCTTCGGTGTTTCCGATCCCGGCGGCATGGTCAACTATGTGACCAAGCGACCGAAAACGGAGCGCTTCGGCGAAGCTTATGTTACGGGCGGGTCCTTCAATCATAAGGAAGTCGGCTTCGATTTCGGCGATAATTTGACCGGCGATGAAACGCTTTCCTATCGCCTTACCGGCAAGTTCAAGGATGCCGATGCCGAATATGATTATTCGCGCGATGATGAAAAGTTCATCATGGGCGGCCTGACCTGGCGTCCGAGCGATGCGACCAATCTGACGGTGATCTTTGATCATCTTCACCGTAATGGCGTGCCCGGAAGCGGGGGCCATCCGGTCGGCACCAATTTCAGCAGAAGCCGCTTTTTTGGAGAGCCTGACTTCAATTATCGCGGTACCGACCGGAATACCGTCAGCGCCATGTTCGATCATGACTTCGGCAATGGCCTGACGTTGAGCGCAAACGGACGTTACAGCAATCAGGATACCGATTTCGGCTATGCCTATATTTCTGCGACGCCGACCGATGGCTCAACGATTGCCCGGCGCGATTTCTTCGGGAACGAATCCTCGGCCGAGAATTTCGTGGGCGATGTGAATCTCAAATATGAAACCAGCTTCGACCGGTTTGAAAGCCGGACGATGGCGGGCATCGAGTACAACAATTATTCGGCGACCAACAAGACACTCTGGGGTCCAGCACCAGGCATAGACTGGACCAACCCGGTCTTTACCGGTGCCCCGGTTGGTCTGCCGCTCATCGGCAATACGTCGACCCGGCAGAAGACCAGGGCAATCTATTTCCAGGAAGATTTGACATTCGCAGAAAAGCTGATCGCCAGTGTTGGCCTGCGCAATGATTGGCTCGACCTGTCGCAGACGAACAATCTCAGCAACAAGACGACAGATGGTGATCTGAGCGAGTTCACCAGCCGCTTCGGCCTCACCTATCGGGTGACCGATGAATGGGCGGTTTATACGAGCTATGCTGAATCGGTCGCGCCCCCGGCCATCGGCGTCGATCCTGAGCGGGGTGAACAGATCGAAGTCGGGGTGAAATACCAGCCGACCGCATTTCCGGCCCTGTTCACCGCTTCTGTTTACGACCTGACCAAGAACAATATTTCGGTCAACGATCCCATTACGCTTCAGCCATCCACGATTGGCGAAGTTCGCGTTCGCGGTATCGATCTGGAAGCCAAGGCCGAGCTGACGAACAATCTCAACCTGATCGCGGCCTATTCCTATATGGACCCGGAGATCGTCGAGAACGGCACTGGCGGCAATGAGGGCAACCGTCCGCAGTTTGTTTCCAAACACCTTGCGTCGCTTTGGGCGAACTACAAGATCGAGGGCAGCGGTCGTCGTGGCGACATGACGTTCGGCGTTGGTGGCCGCTATATCGGCGCCTATTACTTTACGCCGGACAATACGTCGGGCACGAGCGGTAATGTGGTGTTCGACGCCGCGTTTACCTATGAGTTTCTCGATAACTCGGCGTTGCAGGTCAATGTCAGCAACCTGTTCGACAAGAAATATGTCGCCTATGGCGGCTTTGGAGCGGATTTCTACAATCCGGGCCGGGAGATCACCGCGACGCTGCGCCGAACGTGGTGAGTGAGCGGTTCCGTCAGTAAAGGCAGCGGAGCCTCAACCGGGAACAGCTAGCGTTTGGACTGGAAACGCCGCCACGCGGCAGGCGTTTCACCAACGACCTGCCGGAAAGCCTTGGTTAGATGGGCCTGATCGGTAAAACCGAGCTGGGCCGCGATGCCGGCGACAGTCATGTCGCTTTCCGCCAGCAATTGCTGCGCCCGATCGATGCGCTTCGCCATCTGCCATTGCAATGGTGTCTTGCCGGTCGTCTGCTTGAAGACATTGGCGAACCAGCTTTCCGACAGACCGACGGCTGCGGCCATTTCGGCAACACTCAACCGGCGGTCGCTGCAGCTGTCGAAACGCGCATTGAGCCTGTTCATCTGCGCCATGGTTAGGCGTCCATAACCCTGCCTGTTGTCTTCCCCGGGTATATCGAGAAGGCCGGTCAGAATGCTGCCAATGAGGTTTTCAGCATAAAGCCCGTGTTTCGTTGGATTGGCTGTCTCGTCGACGATCAGGCGGGCAAGCGTTTCTATGGCGCCGAGGTCCTGAATTTCCACCGGGCTGCGCATGGCGGCCATCGCCATGGATGCACCAAGCGTGGGGCTCAGATATTTGAGCAGCCGGTCCTTGTGGAAATGCAGGTTCAGATGTGAAAAACGGTGGAGCGAAACGGTATTCGTCCACATCGGGACGCCAGCGGGGATGTAGATCGCCCGCGTCATCGGGCGATGGTGCTGGGAGCGGTGATGCTGGGTAAAGACACCGCTATCGTTCGATATGCGAATGTTGGACGAAACATCCTGGAAGAAAATCATGATGCGGGGATCGTGCGACAGGAAATAGCCGTTGGCTCCCGTCTGGCTTTCAGCCTCCCAATAGACGCTCACCAGCCCATCCAGCACACGCCATTGAACCGGCGCAACCACCCGGATGCCTTCGGCCTGCCAGATCATCGAATGCCAGAAGCCCAAAACGTTCCGATCCGTGTGCGCAGCGTTTCGTTGAAATTCCGGCTCGTCTGCCGGAAGTGTTTCGTGGATATGCGCCAACATATCAATGCATTAATATGACTAAAATTATCATCTTTTGCGGCTATGGCAAGCCAATTCTACCGAAAATGCTGTGAGGCGTTGCCCCTCATTTCACTCCAGGTCTTCCTGCTCGAAATGCTGGCTCACGTGAATATCCGTTGTTTCCAGACGTCCGGGGCCGAGATTGACGAATTTGTGCGGTATGTTTGCCGGACCGAATACAACCTGGCCTTCTGATACCTCCATCTTTTCGTCGCCGACCATGAACAGCGCATTTCCCTGACGAACGATGAAAATCTCGTCATAAGGGTGCTGGTGCAGTTTGGGACCATGCCCGACAACATCGGTCGAGAAGAATATGATCGACGCATCGGTACCAAATCTCTTGCCTTCGACGCGGCCGGACCACGCATCGTCGCGCCTCGCCCAGTCTTCTCTTTTCAAGACAACGGCTTGTTTCGTCAAAATGGTTCTCCCGGCTTTTCGATGCGCTTGAATTTCGACCCTGCTGTTGCAGCATGTCCCCGTAGGGAAGGAAGGTCAGATTCTAACGAGGCCGGAGCGCTTCAACAAGCCCATCAGGATCAGCGGCAGAAGTGTGGTGATAAGGATGGCGATGAATGCCATGGCCATGCCGAGCCCGACAGAGCCCTGCTCGAACTGACGCCAGATGAAGATCGAGATTGTCTGCATGCCGACCGGAGCGACCAGTATGGATGCGACCAGCTCACGCGTGGCAATGGCAAAGACGAGCAGCATGGCCGTTATGAGGCTTGGCGCGATCAGCGGCAGCATGATGCGCCGGAAAGCTGTGAAGCTGTTTGCGCCGCACACACGCGCCGCGGCTTCCAGATTGTCGCCGATCTGGTGGAAGGCAGCGGATGCATAGCGGATCGGCTGCGGCAGAAGAATGCAGCAATAGGCAAGCAGCAGGATCAGCGGTGTGTTGTAGGGCGAGACGGGCAGGGCGGGCTGGTTCCAGGCCAGAATGAGTCCGACCGCGACGACGACGCCGGGCAAGGCATTGGGCAGGACAGTCAGTATGTCGAGCCAGAAGCGCCCGCGAAAACGCATCTTCACGACGGCATAGGCGGCGACCGCGCCGAGAAGCCCGGTCAGGAGAGCGCTTGCGACGCCGAGCGAGAGGCTGTTGACGAGCGCGCGCATGCCGCCTGCGCTGTTTTCGGCAATGGCGGCAAAATTGTCGAAGCCGAGGTTCGACGGCACCAGCCCGCCGGATACGGTCTTGGAAAGAGCGGTCGCCAGAATGGCCAGCAGGGGAACGCCCGTTGCAGCGAAGGCAACGAGGGCGAAGAGAGCGACCACGGGAATGGTGAGCGCTCCGAGCGGACGCTTGTCCTTTGCCTGTGGCTTGCCGCCGGTCGTCACATAGGACCGGCGCGTCAATATCCAGCGTTGGACCAGAAAAGCCGCCAGCGACAGGCAGACGAGCGCCAGCGAAAAGACGGCAGCACCCGCAAGGTCGATGGGCCAGTCGGAAATGCGAAGATCGATCTCCGTCACCAGCACTTCAAAGCCGGAACGGCGTCCAAGGGCTGCCGGGGTGCCATATTCCTCGATGGCTGCGGCGAAAACGAGCAAAAGGCTTGCCGCAAGGCCCGGTGTCGCCAGTGGCAGGGTGATGCGGAAGAAGGAGCGCCACGGCGAGGCGCCGAACACGCGACCGACATCGGAATAACGTGCGCCGACCGCTTCAATCGTGCGCGATACCGCAAAATAGACGAGCGGAAACGTGTTCAGCGCCATGACGAAGCTCATGCCGGCGACCGAAAACAGAAAGGGCGCCAGATTGAAACCGATGAGTTGCTCGAGATAGCCGCGCGGTTGCAGCGTCATGATCCAGCCAAGCGTGGCGATATAGGGCGGGATCATGAAAGGCACGAGCATCAGCACGTCCCACAGGACGGCAAAAGGCACCTTGTAGAGCGCGCGGAAAACGGCGAGCGGAACGGCGATGAAGGCGGAAAGCACGACCACCGAAAGCCCCAGCAGCACTGTGTTGCCGCTCATGCGCAAAAGCTTCGGGTCTTCAAACAGGGCCGGGAGATGCAGGAAAGGCTCGGCCAGCGAGCCTCTCCCCAGTTGCGGAAAGACAGCCTGAAGAACGATGAAGACAAACGGTACCGCGACGATGAAAGCGAGCCCGGCAACCGCAACGAACCCGAGCGGATTGCGAGCCGCCGCACCGCCTGTCTTCATGTCTGTCTTCCCCTCAAATATCAGTTGCTGGCTGCGAAGGCGGCGCCGAATTCCTTCAGCGTCTCGTCGCGCTTGCCGTAGACTTCCTTGGCGTCGATCGGCAGGATTTTAAGATCGCCGATCAGCGGGCGATTGGCTGGAACATCGGTGCGAGAAGGCATCAGATAGGTGTCGGCAACCATTTTCTGGCCTTCGTCGGACAGCATGTAGTCGACGAACTGCTTGGCCTCATCCTGGTTCTTCGACCATTTGAGGATCATGGCGGGGCGGGGCGCGATCACTGTGCCGGATGCCGGGAAAATGACGTCGATGGATTCGCCCTTGGCCTTGCCGGCAAGCGAGATATAGTCGACGGCACCGAACACGGCGGCCTTGGCACCCTGAAGGACGGGGTTCAGAGCCTCTGCATTGGCACCGGCCACAGCCGCGCCGTTTTCATGCAGGTTCTTGAAAAGGTCCCAGCCTTGCTGGGCCTGAAGGGCGGCAACGAGCTCGAAGGTCGCGCCCGACTGCGCCGGGTCCGGCAGGTTGACCTGATCCTTGTATTCGGGCTTGGCGAGATCGGCCCATTCGGCAGGCTTCGGCGTCTTGCTCGCTGGGTTCCACGCGATACCGAGGGCGGAGACGCCCTGCGCGACCGCGGTTTCGTTCTTGAGGAAATCCGGTACTTTCTCCGCATTCGGGCTGGTATAGGCCACCAGCCAGTCGCGCTTGGCGAAGTCGGTTGCCGTGTCCCAGGACGCCGAAATCAGAACGTCGACAACCGGATTGGCGGCTTCCGCTTCGATGCGCGCCATGACCTTGCCGGTGGTTGCCTGAAAGACGTTGACCTTCGCGCCGGTCTTGGCGGTGAAGCCTGCCGCAAGCTTTTCGATCAGGCTGCCGGGACCAGCCGAATAGACGGTGATGTCTGCATGGGCTGCCGTGCTGGACAGCAAGGCGGTGACAAGCGCCAGCCCTGCGCCGAGAATGGATTTTTTCATCTGTCTCTCCTGAGATGTTGCCTGATGGAATGGTCCTATTTCGAAAACCAGCGCAGCTGGCTGGCATCGACCGAAATGCCGACCGGAACGCCGGGAGAAAGGCGGATATGGTCGAGATAAGTCAGTTCGTGACCGTCCTGCTGCGAACCGATGCGCACCGTGGTCAGGTGGCCGTCGCCGCGAAACTGCGAGCGCAGCACGGTTGCGGGAATTGCGGCTTCATGGACGGGAACGCTGCGCACGGAGCGCGACGGCAACAGCACATGGGTTGCCTGTCCGGCGGCGGAACCTTGGGCGATGTGGATTTCAGTGCGCGCGATCTTGTAGGCATTGTCGCGCTGTTCGACCGGTACGACACAGCCGAGCCGCAGGAAATCGGCGACCGCAGGTGTGGTCGGCTCGGCGACAAGCGCTTCAGGCGAAGCCAGCTGCTCGATCACACCGGCGCGCATGACAGCCACCTGATCGGCCAGGGAAAAGGCTTCGCTCTGGTCGTGGGTGACATAGATCGCGGTCAGGCCCAGATTGGCGACAAGCTGCCCGATCTCGGTGACCATGTTTTCGCGCAGTTCCCGGTCGAGATTGGAAAGCGGCTCGTCGAACAATACCAGTCCCGGTTCGGCAACGATGGCGCGGGCAATGGCGACGCGCTGCTGCTGGCCGCCCGATATATCGCTGATCGCACGCTCTCCAAATCCGGCCAGACCAACGCGGTCGAGTGCGGAGGCAACGCGCTTTTCCCGCTCCGCGCGGCCCAGCCCGCGCATTTCGAGCGGAAAGGACACATTGCCGAAAACGGTCATATGCGGCCAGAGCGCATAATCCTGAAACACCATGCCGAGATGCCGCTTTTCAGGCGGGACGAAAGTGCCCTTCCGGGCATCCGCGACGGTGATGCCGTTGATCGTGATCGATCCTTTCGTCGGGGCGAGCAGTCCGGCCACGAGGCGAAGCAGCGTGGTCTTGCCACAACCGGACGGCCCTAGCAGGGCGAGGGTCTGTCCTCGCGGCAGTGAAAGATCGATATTTTTCAATATCGTGGTCGGACCGTAGGCAAGATTCAGCCCCTCAGCCCGAACGGCAATATCCGCTTTTATATTAGAGGACTGTAACATTTTCCCGCAATCCAAATGACTTGGGAGCTTCTATTCGGATTGCGTGACAGTTGGATGACGTTGCGAAAGGGCGTCCTGCCGCCTGTGGGGAACCAATCGCCCCGGCATCGGTTTTTCTCTTCATGCGAAAAAGGAAGGGAAGACGATGAGATTTGGAAAACTCGCCCTGGGTCTGACGGGATTGGCCGCGGGATACGCGCTGACCCGGGCAAGCTCGCCGCAAATTCCACAGGGAATAGTCCCGGTTAAACCCTTCGATCTCACGCGCTATCTCGGCAAGTGGTACGAAGTGGGACGGCTTGAAAACCGTTTCGAGCGTGGTCTGACGCGCACGACCGCGGAATATTCGCTGAATCCCGATCAAACGGTGAAAGTGGTCAATCGCGGCTTCGATCCGTGGAAAGGTCGCTGGACGCAGGCCACCGGAACCGCGCGCTTTGTTCGGTCTCCCGACGAAGGCGCGTTGAAAGTTTCCTTCTTCGGGCCATTCTACGGCGGCTACAACATCATGGATATCGATGAAGGCGGCTATCAATGGTCGATCATTGTCGGCTCTACGCGCAGTTACTTCTGGGTGCTGTCGCGCGAGCCGGAGCCAAGCGAAGAGTTGAAGGCGCGTGCTGTCGCGCAGGCGTTGCTTCTCGGGATCAATTCCGACGCCATTTTGTGGGTGCCGCAGTAAATGCACAGCAAAAGGCCCGCCGAAGCGGGCCTTTTATTCTTGGCCTATGCCCCGTAAGGCACCCAGATATTTTTCACCTGCACAGCCCGCCGCAGATAATCACGGCCCTGTCCTTCGGCCCTGTTAAGCCAGTTGGGCAGGCGACCGTTGTTGGCCCAAGTGGCCTTGAGGTTTCCGGCTGAAGCCTTTTCGACCATGGCGCTGCCCTCGCGGGAACCGAAGTACCAGACAGCCGCAACATCGTCGTGTTCGGCCAGCGTCTTCGTCAGAAGGTCGCGTTCTCCGGTGACGATATTGACCACGCCGCCCGGCACATCGGACGTGTCGAGCACCTGATAGAAGTCGCCTGCGACCAGCGGCTGGCGGCTGGAAGGCACGACCACCGTTCGGTTGCCCATGGCGATTGCGGGAAGCACGAGCGAGACGAGCGACAGAAGCGGCGCTTCGTCCGGGCAGACGATGCCCATCACGCCCCACGGTTCGTTCATCGCCAGCGTTACATGGCGCGACTTGGTTGAGTGCACCGCCCCGTCGAACTTGTCGGCCTGCGCGGCATAATAGAAGATGCGGCGCAGCGCGGTTTCAAATTCCTCTTCCGCCTTTTTCTCGTTGACGCCGGTGCTTTCCATCAGTCGCGCCACGAAATCCGCCCGGCGCGCATCAAGGTTTTCGCCGAGATAATAGAGCACCTGCGCCCGGTTATGGGCTGTTGCTGCGCCCCAGCTTCCGGCCTTTGTCGCCGCTTCCACCGCGTTGCGAATGTCCTTGCGATTGCCGATCCCGGCCTGACCGATGACCGCGCCACCCTTGCCGATGACCGAATAGCTGTAGCCGCCATCGGGGCGCGCCTGCTTGCCGCCGATATAGTTCTTCATCGTGCGATCAATACCGTCGATAGCGACCTTGTCGTCACTGGCAGGCGAGGCCGATGGCACGAAGACTTCCGCAACCTCGGCCGGGGAGAGGGCCTTTTCCCAATCGGAGACAAGATATTCGTACATGCCCTCGCGTGCGCCTTCGCGGCCGAACCCGCTTTCGCGGTAGCCGCCGAAACCGGCTCCGGCATCCAGCATGTTGGTGCAGTTGATCCAGACGACACCGGCCTTCACCCGCGCCGCAAGATCGAGCGCGACATTGATGTTTTCAGACCAGATCGACGCAGCCAGCCCGTAGCGCGTATTGTTGGCAAGCGAGACGGCTTCGTCCGGGGTGCGGAAGGTCGTCGCCGCCGCAATCGGCCCGAAGATTTCCACCTGACACACGGTCGAGGCCTGATCCACTTCGGTGAAGAAACCGGGGGCGATGTAATTGCCCTTGGCTGGCAGCGGGTTCGGCGTCTGCCACAATTCGCCGCCTTCCTCGATGCCCTTCTGGATAAGATCGAAAATGCGCTTCACCTGACCGGGCGAGACGATGGCCCCGACATCGGTCGATTTGTCGAGCGGATCGCCGACCCACAAGCTTTCGAGGCGCTTTTTCAGCTTGGCATAAAAACGCCCGGCAATGCCTTCCTGCACCAGCAGCCGTGATCCGGCGCAGCACACTTCGCCCTGATTGAACCAGATGGCATCGACCACACCCTCGACCGCGGCATCGAGATCGGCATCTTCAAAGACGATGAAGGGCGACTTGCCGCCCAGTTCCAGCGACAGTTTTTTGCCCGAACCTGCGATCTGCTCGCGAATGACGCGGCCAACCCGCGTCGAGCCGGTGAAGGCAACCTTGTCCACCCCGTCGTGGCCGCAGATTTCCGCGCCGGTGGTGCCATCGCCCTGCACGATGTTAACGACACCTGCGGGCAAGCCGACTTCGTGGCAGATTTCAGCAAAGGCAATGGCCGAAAGCGGCGTCAGATCGGCAGGTTTCAGAACCACCGTGTTACCGGCGGCCAAAGCGGGTGCGATCTTCCAGGCAAGCATGAGAAGCGGGAAATTCCACGGAATGACCTGACCGCAGACGCCGACCGGCGAAAAGCCCTTGAACTCATCTTCCACCATCTCGGCCCAGCCCGCATGATGGTAGAAATGGCGGGCGGCGAGCGGAATGTCGATATCGCGGGTTTCGCGGATCGGCTTGCCATTGTCCATGGTTTCCAGCACGGCCAGAAAGCGCTCGCGCTTCTGGATATGGCGCGCGATGGCATAGAGATATTTCGCACGCTCGTAGCCCGACAGCTTGGACCATTTGCCGAAAGCGGCGCGGGCGGCCTTTACCGCCTGATCGACATCATCCGCATTGCCGCAGGTGATTTCTGCGAGCTTGTCGCCATTGGCCGGATTGGCGACGGCGATCGCCTTGCGGCCTTCCGGCTTGACAAAGGCTCCGTTGATATAGTGGCCGAAAGAACGGCCATGCTGTTCCAGCCACAGGTTCACATCGCCGTTTGCTTCGGGTGAAGGTCCGTATTCCATGGTCTTGAGAATGTCCTTGATGGGTCGCATTCTGAAAATCCTCTAAGCATTTGCAGCCAAATGGAGCTTTTGGCGTCGCAGAAATGCGATAAACTTTATGCAGCAGCGTGACGGTTGGCGGCGGAGTAGCGCCCGGTCACGAAGTGCTCCAATTGCCGTTCGATATCTCCAAGCATCGATGATGCGCCGATGCGGAACAGATCGGGTTCCAGCCAGCGATTGCCGAGTTCTTCCTTCATCAGGGTGAGCCAGGCGAGCGCATCCTTGGCGCTCTTGAGGCCGCCCGCAGGCTTGAAGCCGACGCTCTGGCCGGAAAGCGCGCCATAATCGCGCAGCGCCCGCACCATGGTCAGGCTCACCGGCAAGGTGGCGTTGACATCTTCCTTGCCGGTCGAGGTCTTGATGAAATCCGAACCCGCCTGCATCGCCACCATCGAGGCGCGATAGACATTTGTGAGCGTGTTGAGATCGCCGGTGGCGAGGATCGCCTTCATATGCGCATCGCCGCAGGCTTCCCGCATGGCGGCAATCTCGTCGTAAAGGGCTGACCAGTTCTGCGTCAGCACGTGCTCGCGGGTAATCACGATGTCGATTTCATGCGCGCCCTGTTCCACCGCATAGGTGATTTCGGCAAGGCGCAGCGGCAAGGGGGTCAGACCGGCAGGAAAGCCCGTCGCCACCGAGGCGACCGGAATGCCGGAACCTTCAAGCGCTTTCACGGCGTGCGGAACCATGGTCGGATAAACGCAGACCGCACCGGTGGTGATGCCTGCATCCGCGAGGCCCAGCGCTTCCAGAATATCCTCGCGTACCGGACGGCGCGCCTTGGCGCAGAGCCTGCGCACGCGGCCCGCCGTATCGTCGCCGGCGAGCGTCGTCAGGTCGATGCACTGGATGGCGCGGATGAGCCACGCCGCCTGATATTCCTTCTTCACCGAACGGCGGGCGCTGATGGTGGCGGCGCGGCGCTCGGAGGCGCTGCGATTGACGGACACGTCCTCAAACCAGTCCGGCTTGAGCGGTGTCCCGTTATTGCGGGGGAGGGCTTCGGTCATTTCATTGTCCGTTCATGGGTTCAGTTACGATCAGGCGCGTTCGGTCGAGGGGGCGTGATCGCGGCAGAACGTTTCGAATTCTTCCTGGCTGGCATAGGCTTTCTGCGTGCCGGACCGGGTGATGGAATGGGCCGCATACAGGGCGGCCTTGCGAAGCGAGGCCTCCACATCGCCGGTCCCGGCGTAAAACCGGGCGAAGGAGCCGATAAAGGCATCGCCTGCGCCAGTCGTGTCCTTCGGCGTGACCTTGACTGGCGGAATATTGACGATTTCGCTTGCCGTAATCATCCGCGCTCCGCGTCCGCCGAGCGTAACGATGACGGTGCGGATGCCACGCGCGATGAGCGAACGCGCTGCGCTGACGATTTCATCGTCCGTCCCGGTCGGCAGGCCGGAGAGGATTGCCAACTCGCTCTCGTTCGGCACGAGAAAGGTCACCTGCCGGATCAATTCGGGATCGAGATCGGCGGCGGCAGGGGCCGGGTTCAGGATGGTTTCAATGCCATTTTCTGCAGCAAAGGCGATGGTGTGATAGACGGTCTCGACCGGAACTTCCATCTGCATGAGAATAAGGCCGCAAGCTTTCAGATCGTTGGCAGCCTTGTCGACTTCGGCGGGCAGAAGATCGGCATTGGCGCCCTTGACGATGAGGATCGAGTTTTCACCCGAGGGTTCGACGAAGATTGGGGCTACGCCGCTCGATTTGCCGGGGACCTTGCGCACATGGCGCGTATCGACGCCGAACTCATTCAGGTTGCGGATGGTGCTGTCGGCGAAAATATCGTCGCCCACCCGCGTGACCATCATCACATCCGCGCCAAGGCGCGCGGCGGCGACGGCCTGATTGGCGCCCTTGCCGCCGCAGCCGATTTCAAATGTCGGGGCTTCCAGCGTTTCGCCGGGGCCGGGCATACGGTTCACATAGGTGATGAGGTCCACCATGTTGGAGCCGACCACTCCGATCTTTCTGGTCATGAGACGTTCCTTTGAAATTTCAGAGTGCCTTGATCGTGGCTTCAAACTGTTCGGCGGCTGTCGTATCGAGATAGCCGACGCGCACGGGAAAGACGGCGCGCTTACCCGGTGCCAGCACCTGCACATTGTTCTTGGCTTTTTCGGCCAGATAGCCTTCCGGCTCGCAGGTCGAGGGCAGGGCAAAGGCTGCAACCTGCGCGTCTCCGTTCACGAGAATCCAGCGCACGGTTTTTGGGAAGATTTCGGTCGGGTAGGAAATGCCAAATCCGTCGCCCTCGGGAAGCTGCATCATCAGATGTGTGTTGCCATCGGCATCTTTCGGCAAGCCGCGAATATAGAAGACCTGCTCGGGATCGTAGCGCTCCGGTTCATCCAGCACTTCCATCGCGGCCGGGTCGGAGGCCAGTTCGTCGATCAGCGACAGGTAATCGTCGTTGGGCGTAACGTGGCCGGGAACGGCGGTGCGCACCTGCACGTGATCCGGCGTATAGGGCACCGGCTGCACGATCCGCGCGCCTTCCGCATAGGCGAAATTGACGTGGCACATATACATCAGCTCCATAGGAGCGGATGAAAGGTTCTCCACGTCCATGGTGATGTCGAACAGCGTTTCATCGGCATGAAGCCGCACGCTTGGCCGTGCCAGATAATGCGCGCCGAAGCCCATTACATATTCGTATTCGCCGGTGATCTCGACAAAGACGCCGCGCGCGTCATGACCAAAGAGAAGGCCCGCCTTGTCCATCTTTGCGCAGGCCATTTCGCCATGCAGAAGATGATTGTCCTGAGGCGAAGGACAGCCATTGCGCAGGATGCCGCTGTGGAACGCAAAGCAGCCATAGGTTTCCACGATGGTGGTTGCCGGGCGCGGCATGGAGAAGCTGTTGCCCATGGTGAGGTCCACGCCGTCGAATTCAGCCCCCCAGATCATCTGGCCCATGAAGGGCAGCACGATGATGTTGCCGCGCTCGTTCTCGACCAGCAGGGCCTCTATGCCGCTTGGATAGCGAAAGGCGGTGACGCTGAGGCCATAGGTGTTGGCGATCACATGCGGCTGCTCGACAAAATCCTGGCGGCGAAGATGAAATTCGATGTCCGGCCCGATATTTTGCATAGGGATCACCTGCCCTGATTGCGCGATGCGTTGATCGCGATGACGAGAATGAGGAAAGCGCCCCAGATGAAATCGATGAGATGGTTGGAGAACCGCATCATCTGGAAGCCGGAGGAAAGCAGCATCAGCGCCACGAGCGCGATGGCGATGCCCAGCACCCGCCCCTTGCCGCCTGCCGGATTGGTGCCCCCGAGAACGGCGATCAGCACGGCTTGCAGCAGGTAGGACGCGCCATAGTCCGACTTGGCGGCGTTGGTGCGGCCCGAGAGGATGATCCCGGCTATGGAAGCCAGAACGCCGGTGAGCATGTAGGAGTAAAGGATCATGCGCTCCTTGCGGATGCCGGCAAAGACGGCAGCCCGGGGATTGGTGCCGATCAGCATGAGATTGATGCCGAGCGTCGTGCGCGTCAGGAGAATTGCCACGACGATGCACACCGCGATGAACAGAAGGAAAGGCGTGGCGATGCCGAACAGATTGCCGTTACCGACCCAGTTCCACGCATCGGGGAAGCCGACGATGGCAGGCCCGCCGGTCAGAACCAGGGCAAGCCCCATCAGCACCTGTCCGGTGCCGAGCGTGGCGAGGATCGGCGTGATGCGCAGCCTGGCTATGAGGAGGCCGTTGACCAGCCCCGACACAAGCCCGACCAGCAGTGCGAGCAATATGCCGATGATGGTGTAGAACAGCATCCCCGAGCCGGAGGCCTGTGCCGCCTGCACCATGGAGGAGTGAAAATAAACCCCGGCCACGATGCCCGCCAGATTGGCGATGCCGACCACCGAAAGATCGATGCCGCCCGTCAGCATGGCAATCATCATGGCGACGGAGAGGATGCCCAGCTCCGGCATGATGTAGCTGATGGATTCAAAGTTGTAATAGCGCAGGAACTTGTCCGGATTCATCCAGGTCATCAACGCAAAGACCAGCACGGTGATGACGATGAGCTGGATGATATTGCTGTCTCCGCCAAGGATGCGGCGCATGTCGGAAGACTGTTTCATGTCGCTTGTCTCCTCAGGCGATGCTTTTGCGGTCACGCCATGCGGTGATGGCGGTGGCAACGATGATGATGAGACCCACCACGACGCGCTGCCATGTGGTGTCGACCTTCATGATGATGAGCGAGTTCTTGACCATGACGAGCATGAAGACACCCATCAGCGTGCCGAGAACGGTGCCGCGTCCGCCGAAGATCGACGCGCCGCCCAGAACCACGGCTGCGATCACGTCCAGCTCAAGCCCGACGAAATCACGCGGATTGGCAAGCCAGATCATCGAGGAATGCAGAAGGCCCGCGAAGCCTGCGAGCGCCCCGGCCACGCAATAGACGAAGAAGATGGTGCGGCGGGTATTGAAGCCGACGCGCTTTGCCGCTTCCGGCGATCCGCCATAGGCATAGACGCTGCGCCCGATCATCGTATAGTTGAGGATCAGGTGGATCAGCAGCGCCAGCGCCAGATAGACGAGGAACATCGCGGTCAGGCCGAAAGCCGTGCCGGAGGCCGATGTCAGCGAGATCACATCGGTCTTGCCGAATGCGATCAGTTCCTTCGGCATCTTGTTGATGTTGACGATGCTGGTGCCGACAAGGCCCAGCACCAGTCCGCGCACGATGGAGCCTGTGCCGAGCGTGACGATCAGCGGGATCATCTTGAAGCGATGGATGATCAGGCCGTTGAAAGCGCCGAGCAGCAGGCCGATCAGCGTTGCCGCGACGAAGGGAATGAACACGCCGTCATAGCCGAGATAGACCATGGCGCGGACTGTCAGATACATGGCCGCGATGGCAAAGGCGGTGAAGGAAACATCGATGCCGCCGGAAATCATCACAAGCAACACACCGAGCGCCATGATGCCGATCACGACATTGGAACGCAGGAGGCCGAAGATATTGTCCAGCGACCAGAATGCCGGATTGATGAGGCCGATAATGACCATCGCCGCGAACAGGACGCAGGCAATGATGAATTCGGTACTGCGGAAGAATTTCATTTGCCGGCTCCTCAATTCAGCGTCTTGAGCCGGTCGTTGACGGCATCTTCGGTCATGGTTTCACCGGAAAGCTCATCGACGAAACGCCCGCGATGCATCACCAGCACACGATTGCAGTTCTGCACCAACTCGGGCACGTCATCGGAAATCATCAGGACGGCGAGCCCTTCATCGCGCGCGAGCTTGCGGATGATGTTGTGGATCTGCGCCTTGGAGCCGACATCGACACCCACGGTCGGCCCATTGAGGATCAGCACCTTGGCGCCGGTCAAAAGCCAGCGCGCCAGCACCACGCGCTGCGCATTGCCGCCCGACAGGTGGTTGACTGGCGTATGCGGGCCGGGGGCCACGATGTGCATTGCCGAAAACATGTCGCGGGTCGTGGTGTCCGCCTTCGCGCGGTCTATGAAAAGGCCGCGCACGAATTTCTCGATCGAGGTCACGATGATGTTGCGCTCGATCGATTGCGCCAGGAACAGGCCTTCCGTCAGGCGGTCTTCCGGCACATAGGCGACGCCGCAGGCGATCCCTTCCTGCACGGTTTTCGGGTGGACCTGCCTGCCGTCGATACGCACGGTGCCGGTGAAATCCGGCTTCATGCCGAAGAGAGCCAGCGCGAGCTCCGTGCGGCCCGAACCGATCAGCCCGGATATGCCGACGATCTCGCCTGCATGGAGGGTGAGGCTGGCATTGTCCACGGAACCGGGAACGGAGAGATTGGCGATTTCCAGCGTCGGATTGGCCGAAGCGCCTTCACGCGGGGTCCAGTGATAATGGTCCGATGTGAGTTCCTGGCCGGTCATGGCGCGTGTGATCGACGGCTCGTCGAAATCGGAAATCGGGCCTTCGGCAACTTTCCTGCCGTTGCGGAAGACGGTCAGCCTTTCGCTTATTTCCAGCATCTCGCGCATCTTGTGGCTGACGAAGAGCACCGCGATGCCCTGCGTCTGAATATCGCGCACGATCCTGAACAGCGCGTCCACCTCATGCCGCGTCAGTGCGGTTGTCGGTTCGTCCATGATGATGAGCCGGGCGTCGGCCATGACGGCGCGCGCAATCGCCACGATCTGCTTGCCGGAAGTGGGCAGGCTGTCCACATCCGCATCGAGGTCGATGCTGACGCCAAGCCGGTCCAGTGCCTTCTGCGCCAGTTCGCGCACCCGCTTCCAGTCGACGCCCTTGCGGCCTTCGATCAGAAAAGTATTGATGGCCAGATTTTCGGCAACGGTCAGGTTCCCGAACAGCGAGAAATCCTGATAGATCACCTGGATGCCATGATGAACCGACTTGACGGGATCGAGCTTGCCGACAGGTTTGCCGTCGATCAGTATCTCGCCGTCTTCCGGCGTGTAGACGCCCGACATGACCTTGATGATGGTAGATTTGCCGGAGCCGTTCTCGCCTGCCAGACAGTGGATTTCGCCGGGCTTGATGGCAAAGGAAACGTCGTCCAGCGCCCTGACGCCACCGAAACGTTTCCCGATATGGCGCAGTTCGATCAGGTTTTCACTCATGAGGGGCCTCGTGCAAGGCTGGAATGCGATTGGCAGGGTGGGAGGGGCATGAAGCTCCTCCCGTCAAGCGCGTTTCGATATGATTGAATCAGATCGGCGCTCCATATGTTTGTTTAGACGCGCATCTATTCCGAAAACCGTTTCACACTTTTCGGGATGCGCTCTAAACATCCATGGATATCAGAAGTCGTACTTATCCATGTTTTCCTTGGTCACACCGACCCAGCCTGCGCCATAGAGCAGGTTCGGCTTGGCGGCATCCGGCGCCAGCAGGCTTTCATAGCCCGGCAGACCCAGATTGAGACCGGCCTTGATCTGGTCGTTCTTCTTTTCAAGCGCTGCGACGGCCAGCATGTTCATGGCATAGCCTGCAACGGCAGGGTCCCAGAACTGGATGTACTGAATGTCGTCATTCTTCAGATATTCGCCAGCCACCGAAACGAGGCCCGTGCCTGCGAAGAAGACCTTGCCCTTGAGACCGCCTTCGGCGATCAGGCGTCCGGCTCCGGCAGAGGTCGGCATCGGCGCGCCGAGAATGCCCTTGATGTCCGGATAGGCGGTCATCGCTTCCTTGAGCTTGTTATAGTCGGTGTTGGCGTCGTCATAGGTTTCGAGGCGGCCGGTTGCCTCTGCCATTTCCGGGAAATTCGCCTTCTGGTATTCGACGGCACCGTCGATCCATTCCATCTGCGACTTGGAGGTCAGGCTGCCTACGGTCGTGACATACTTGCCCTTGCCGCCCATCGACTTGCCCAGTTCCTTCATGAGGTTGGCGCCATAGGCCTTGTTGTCGAAGGCTTCGATGTCGTAGTCGACGTTCTGGATGTTGGATGCTTCATGGCTGATGACCACGATGCCGCGCTCGCGCGCCTTCTTCAGAACCGGCTCCACTGCTTCGACCGAGAACGGCACGATGGCAATAGCGTCAACGCCCTGCGCGATCAGGTTTTCGACAATCTGCACCTGTGCCGCGGCGTCCGCCTGGCTCGGGCCGACCATCCAGACGTCATTGCCGGTATCGGCCTTGAACTGGTCCACGCCATCGCGCATGCGGTCGAACCATGCAATGCCGTCCACCTTCACGACCGTCGCGATGGTGTACTTCTTGTCATTGGCCGTGGTGATGAGTTCCTTGTTGATCTTCGACGTATCAACGACGCCTTCCGCGAAAGCGTGCGGAACGGCAACGGACATGGCAATCGCCACGGATGCTAGAAATTTTTTCACCGGTTTTTCCTCCCTGGGAATTCCTTGGCCGTCTGCCTCGGTGGCTCCGACAGGCTCAACTGTTGCTGCGCCGGTGCACCCGGAACGGTGGGTGCACCGGCGTTCTCCTCCATGCCCGGCTTCCCGGCCGGGCGAAAATCAATCTGTTTTCCCGCCTGTTTGACGCTGCGAACCGAATTCTGTCCGGCGCGCGCAAAACCCTGTTGTCATATCCTCCCGACAATGCGAATTATAATGTTATAATCCGATCATTATGTTTGGATCGTTTCACATTTATGTTCGGCCTGTCAAGATCGAAGGATCGTAATTGCGTGAAATGTGAGGGACGTATAAACGGATGAGCAGACTGCAAGAATTGGGGACAGTGTGAGCAGAATCAGCCGAAAAGAAGAGCGCATCGCTGAACTGGCGGCATTGGTCGATGAAGTCGGCGTGCTTCGTCTGCGCGATGCGGCAGCGCGCCTCGGCGTTTCGGAAATGACGATCCGCCGCGATATAGGCAGCGACGGCGCAGCGCTCAATTGTTTGGGTGGTTACATTATCCCCACACAAGACGGTGCCAACGGCGATTATGTCTTCGATTTTGAAAAGGACAGCCATGCCGGCGCGAAAGCGCAGGCTTGCGCCGCAGCCGCTGCTTTGATCGAACCCTATGATACGGTTTTCATCGATTGCGGCACGACGATGCCGCATCTTGCTCACCGCATTCCGCAGAACCAGCACATCACCGTCGTCTGCTATGCGCTCAACATCGCCGAAATCCTGTCGCAGCGCGGCGATGTGCGCCTCATCGTTCTGGGCGGGCTTTACCACCCGGAGGCGGCATCGTTTTCGGGCGATGAGGGGATCGATGTGCTGAAGCGCGTCAACATCAACAAGGCTTTTCTGTCCGCCGGCGGGGTCGATGAACAGCACGGGGTCACGTGCTCGCACTTCCACGAAGTGCCGATCAAGCAGATGGCCATGCAACGCGCCGTCGAGAAACATCTTGTCGTCGACAAGAGCAAATATGGCAAGGTCCGTGCCGCCCGTTTCGCGGGCATGGCTGATTTCACCTCGATCGTCTCGGGCTAGCTCAACCTTCCCGCTTCAACAGACCTTCCAGGAATGTCCGGAACGCCTTCACCGCGCGCTTTGACGTGGCTTCGGGATCGTCGGAATTGGCGATCCACTGCGCCGCGCTGCTGCTTGCCGCGTTGATCAGCCGTGCGGCGGCTTCCGCGTCGATATCGATGATGACGCCTTCCTCGCGCAAGGCATCGAGGCTTGTGGTGATCGTGCGGATGCAGCCATTGGCGCTCGGCCAGCAGGACGGATCGCCAAACACCGCCGGTCCGTCGCGGAACATGATGCGCTGGATTTCAGGTTCCAGCGCCATTTCGATATAGGCGACATTCTCGTCGACAAAGCCCTGCCAGCGGTTGGGCGCCTTCGCCGAAATCGTGCACAGCCGCGCGGCCATCTCGCAATCGATTTCGTTGATCACGGCCTGCAGAAGACCCTTCTTGTCGCCGAAATGATGGTAGAGCGCGCCCCGCGTCAGACCGGCGGAGGCGGTAAAGTCATCCATCGAAGCTTCGGCATAGCCAACGGTGCCGAAAGCCTTGCGGCCCGCAGCCATCAGCTTCGCCCTTGTTTCGGCAATCATTTCGCTGCGAGGTTTACGCATCGTCGCTCCATTTATTCAGATACGCTGCGTATATTAGTTGACATACGCCGCGTATCAATTATTTAATTAACATACGGACCGTATGCAAGTGATGCAATTTCCCCTTTCAAGGACCCACTCCGATGTCCAATCCATATAGAGAGATTTTCAGCGCGCCCGGCGCTGTCGGCTTTTCGGCGGCTGCATTCTTCGCCCGTCTTCCCATTGCGATGGCGCCTGTCGGCATCGTAGCCATGCTCGCGCAGACCCATGGCGAATATTGGCTGGCGGGCGCGGTCTCCGCCACCTTCGCGCTGACGAATGCTTTTGTGTCGCCGCAGATTTCGCGCCTTGTCGACCGTTACGGACAAAGCCGCATCGTCATGCCCGCCACCATCGTTTCGGTGATAGCCTTCGTCTTCCTGCTCATAGCTACCAATCAGGGTTGGGCCAACTGGACCCTGTTCGCCTCGGCGTTCTTTGCCGGCGTCATGCCCAGCATTCCCGCGATGGTGCGGGCAAGATGGACTGAAATTTTCCGCAATCGTCCCGAGCTGAACACCGCTTTCGCGTTTGAATCTGCGGCTGATGAGCTGGTCTATATTTCCGGTGCCTCCCTTTCCGTGGCCCTGGCGGTTTCGCTGTTTCCCGAAGCTGGAATGCTGATCAGCACGGCCTTCCTCGCCGTGGGGACGGTTGCCTTCCTCCTGCAGCGTTCCAGCGAGCCGCCGGTTCGTGCGCTCGACCGGAACCACCCGCAACGTTCGGCGATCTGGTCGCGTCCCGTGCAAATCATCACGCTTGCTCTCATCTTCGTCGGCTCGACCTTCGCAACGGCTGAAGTCAGCGCCGTGGCGATCACGCGTGAGCTTGGCGAGCCCGGCGCCGCCAGCATCGTCATCGGTGTCTATGCCATCGGTTCGTTTCTTGTAGGGATAACGCTTGGCGCATTGTCGATCCGCATTCCATTGCAGCGCCAGTTGCTGATCGCCGTCAGCGTCCTTGCCCTGACTGCGCTGCCGCTGCCCTTCGCCGGTACATCAACCGCGCTTCTGGCAACGGCGGTGTTCGTCAGCGGTGTTGCGATTTCCCCGACATTTATCACGGCCTTCGGCCTGATCGAACGCCGCGTGCCCGAAGCGATGCTGACCGAAGGCATCACCTGGGTCATGACTGGCATTGGCATCGGCATGGCGCTCGGGGCCTTCGTTTCCGGCTGGGTGGTCGACAATTTCGGTGCCGGGAACGGCTTCTGGGTTTCGGTCGTGGCGAGCCTCAGCGCAATGGCCGTCGTCGCGCTTGGTCAGGCCAGCCTTTCCGCTGCGACGGAAACCGCCGAATGCGATGCGCTATGCGCTGCCGAAGCGGCGGAATGACGCCATAAGGACGAGCGGGTAACGCCCGCTCGTCAATCTCCATAGATACGCTCTTCCATGGGCGTGGAAGCGATCAGCCCCTTCAGTCCGGCAAGCATGGCTTTCTCGGCCTTGTTGAGATTGGTTTCCGGATTGTGGATCAGGAAAACATCGATGGCGGGCGGGTTTTCATAGGGTGGCAGGCGCCAGAGAAGACCGTCATCGATCTCGCGCCGGGCCACGTGCAGCGGCAGCGGGCCGATGCCAAGGCCCGTGATGATCATGCGGCGCACTTCCTCAAGGCTCGATGACGTGCCGACCACCTCCGGCGAAAGCCGCGCCTCGCTGCGCAGGAGAGCGACAGGTCGCAGCGCGTCGGCGATATGGTCGGTCTGGAACGACACGGACGGCTCCCCCTTCAGATCGGCGAGCGTCAGTCCCGACTGGCCGAACATGCGATGGCGGGGGCCGCAGAAAAAGCCGAAGAACTCCCGATAGACCATCGTGTAGTCCAGCGCCGGATCGCGATTGCTTACCAGCCCCAAACCGAAAGAGGCGCGCTTCTCGCGCACCAGCCGGGCGACTTCGGTGCTGGCGGATACGTTGATCGTCAGGGTCGCGCGCGGATGCTGTTCGTGAAAGAGCGCAAGCGCCTGATCGAAGATCGGCGAGATAATGTGGCTCGCAACCGATATGGTGACATGGCCGGTCACATCGTCTCCCACCCCGCGCACCAGCTGCGGCAATTGGGAGATGGCGCCGAAGACCTCGATGCTCTGCTCATAAAGAAGCTTGCCGACTTCCGTCAGTTCAAAATGGGTGGCGTCCCGCTCCACCAGCCGCTGGCCGATGCGGTCTTCCAGACGGCGCAAGGCATTGCTTACGCTCGGCTGTTTGAGGTTGAGGCGTTCGGCTGCGCGGGTGATGCTTTTCACCTCGGCGATCACCACGAAACTGCGCAGCAGGTTCCAGTCCAGATCCCAGACAAGACGCTCGGGCCGATGTAACGACATGGCTTTATCCATTCATGAAATCTATGCAATCCATTCCCATTATCTATTTGCGAAATGAATCCATAAAAGCAATCATGAATATTGAGGGGCAGAAACAAGCCTCAAGAAAAACAAACAAGAGGAAGTCGGGAACAAGATGTTTAACAGATTCACGGGTTTCATTGCCGCTGCCGCGATTGCCGCCACCGCAGTTTTTGCAGTTGCGCCCGCACAGGCGGATGATCTTGAAAAGATCAAGGCATCGGGAGAACTCAAGATCGCCATGAGCGGCCAGTATCCGCCGTTCAATTTCGTCAATGAGAAGAACGAGGTCGTGGGCTTCGATGCGTCCATCGGTTCGGCCATTGCCGAACGCATGCAGTTGAAGCCGCAGCTCATCACCACAGCATGGGACGGTATCGTCGCAGGTCTCCGGGCGGGCAAGTTCGACACGGTGGTCGGCTCCATGACGATCACTCCGGAGCGCGAGAAGGCGGTGGACTTCGTCGGACCCTATTATCACGCGGGCCGCGCGGTTTTCGTGAAGGAAGACTCTGCCGTGCAGAAGCTCGATGATCTCAAGGGCAAGACGCTGGGCGTGACGCTTGGCGAAACCCACGAGAAATGGGCGCGCGAGCAGGGCGGCTGGACCATCCGCACCTATAAGGGCCTGCCGGAACTGATGCTGGAGCTGAATTCGGGCCGCGTCGACGCCATCGTCGTCGATAATATCCCGGTCATGGTGGCGATCAAGGAAACCGGGCAGAAGGTCCGCAAGCTCGATACGCCGGACATCGAAGGCGGCAGCGTCGCCATCGGCATCGCCATCCGCAAGAACAATCCGGAACTGAAGGCAGCGATGCAGAAGGCCCTCGACGAGATCATGGCCGACGGCACCTACGAGAAGATCTCGATGCAGTGGATCGGCAGCGACATCCGCTGACATGCCGTCATCCCGGCCCGGCAATTGTCCGGGCCGGCTGAGAACCGATTGACCGGAGTTTTCCGATGGATTTTGCGTTGATGCAGCGCGTCCTCCCGTTTTTTCTGGAGGCGGCATGGGTGACTGTGCAAATTTCCGCGCTGGCCCTGATCCTGGGCCTTGTGGTGGCTGCAATACTCGTGGCGGGCCGCCTTTCCCGCTCCCCCATTCTGCGCGGGCTGGCGGCGGCCTATGTCAGCGTCTTTCGCGGCACGCCCTGCCTGGTGCAGCTCTTCATTCTCTATTTCGGCGGCCCGCAGGTGGGCATCAATCTGGAGCCGTTTGCCGCCGGTGTCATCGGGCTGGGACTGAATATCGGCGCCTATATGTCGGAATCGATCCGCGGCGCGATCCAGAGCGTTGATCGCGGACAGACGGAAGCCGCGCGCTCCGTCGGTTTCGGACGCGGCCAGACCATGCGTCTCGTCGTGCTGCCGCAGGCGGCTCGCCTGATGATCCGCCCGCTTGGCGTCAACGCCATCGCTCTCTTGAAAGGCTCGGCGCTGGTTTCCACCATTTCGGTGGTCGAGCTGACCTATACCGCGCAGCGCTTTATCGGCTCGACCTACAAGCCGTTCGAGATTTTCGGCGTCGCCGCCATTCTCTACATGATCATCATCTATGTCGTGGCGCGCGGGGTCGATTTTCTCGACAAGCGCTTTGCGGCGCAGTGAGGGAGGACTGGATGCAGGCTCTCGATTTCAGCATCGTCACTCCCTATACCGATCTGCTTCTGACCGGCCTCTGGTGGACGCTGGTTCTGACCGTGGCTTCGGCCTTCCTGAGCTTCGTGCTCGGCATCGCATTTGCGCTGGTGGTGCTCTATGCGCCCGCAATCCTCGCCTGGCCGGTGCGGTTCTTCATGTGGCTGTTCATGGGAACGCCGCTTCTGCTGCAACTGTTCCTGATCTATTTCGGGCTGGTGCAGATCGGCATCGATATTCCGGCCCTTGGCGCGGGCATCATCGGCCTCAGCCTGCATTTCGCGGTCTATAATGCCGACATCATCCGCGCAGGCATCGTGGCTGTCGATCCCGGCCAGATGGAAGGCGCCCGTTCCATCGGTTTCAGCCACGGACAGGCCTTGCGCTATGTCGTCATTCCGCAGGCGATCCGCAACACCATCCCGCCGATCGGCAACAACATGATCGTTCTTCTGAAGGACACGTCGCTGGTTTCGATCATCGGCATTGCGGAACTGGTGCACAGCGCCCAGCTTGCCATCAGTGAAACCTTCAGCCCGTTTGAATTCTATATCACCGTCGCGGCCATCTATTACGTGGTCAATCTCGTGCTCGAGGCTGGTCTGCGGCGCATTGAAAGAAAAGTGGAGGTCACGCGATGAGCAGCTCCAAATCGGCAAAACCGATGGTCGAAGTGAAGGGCGCCCGCAAGGCCTACGGCGCGCTGGAAGTATTGAAGGGCATAGACCTTTCAGTGGCGCGGGGCCAGATCGTTGCCATCATCGGCCCCAGCGGCTCCGGCAAGAGCACGCTCCTGCGGTCGATCAACCATCTGGAAACGCTGAATGGCGGCGAGGTCTGGCTGGACGGCGTGCAGGTCAACCAGCCGCTGGCAGGGCAGGCGTTCGAAAAGCACATCAATGCGGTGCGCCAGCAGATGGGCATGGTGTTCCAGCACTTCAACCTGTTCCCGCACCTGACCGTGCTGGAAAACATCACGCTCGGCCCGATCAAGCTCAAGGGCATGGGCAAGGACGCGGCGCGCACGCTGGCGCTGGAGCTTCTGTCCAAGGTCGGGCTTGCCGACAAGATCGACGTCTATCCCTCGCGCCTGTCGGGCGGGCAGAAGCAGCGTGTGGCAATCGCGCGTGCGCTCGCCATGCAGCCGAAAGTGATGCTGTTTGACGAGGCAACTTCGGCGCTCGACCCCGAGCTGGTGGACGAAGTGAATGCCGTCATGAAACAGCTTGCCGCCGAACATATGACGATGCTGATCGTCACGCACGAGATGCGTTTTGCAGGCGAGGTTGCCGACCGCATCCTGTTCATGGATGGCGGCGTGGTCGTGGAAGAAGGGCCGCCGGACCAGATACTCAGCAACCCGGTGCAGGAGCGTACCCGCTCCTTCCTCAAGAAATATCTGGCTGCGTGAGGTGTCGGCATGAGCGAGCGAAACAACGAGTTTGTGAATTTCGCGGAGTTTCCCGATTTCGGGCTGACCCCGGCGCAGCGCCGCGAGGCTGTCCTCGGCCATTATTACGAATATCCCGGCATGGACGGGCCGCGCGGCGAAATCTGGTGTTATACCGACGCCTATTCCTATCTGCCGGGCGCGACGGTTCATCTTCAGGTAAGTGCGACCGCGCAACGTTTCGACATCGAAATCGTGCGGGACGGCGCAGTGGAAGCGCCGGTATTCTCAAAACGCGGGATCGACTGCAAATGGCAGGATACACCGGCGCAATGTTCGGTCGTCGGCTGCGGCTGGGAAACGACATTCGCCGTCAGGACGGATGAGACCTGGCCCTCCGGCGCTTATCGCATCACGCTGAAGGCGCATGGCAATGACGGCCAGCCCATCCATTGCCATCACCTGTTCATCCTGCGCCCTGCGGCGGGGCGCAAGCCGGGCCGTATCCTGCAGGTTGCCGCAACCGGCACATGGACGGCCTATAATACCTGGGGCGGCTCCAACCATTATCAGGGCATTACCGGGCCGAACGGCGATCAATATGCGACGACGGTGAGCATCGAGCGCCCGTTCTGCCGTGGCTTCGCGCTGCTGCCGCCCGATGCGCCGCGTGTGCCGCTGGAAATCGTCACGCCCCCTGCCGCGCCCCCGCGCTATCCGCACATGGAATGGGCCTATGCCAATGGCTATTCCAAGAAATATGCCTCGTCCGGCTGGGCAAGCTATGACAGCCTGTTTTTCCGCTGGGCCGAACGGGAAGGCTATGCGGTCGATCTCGCAACCCAGCATGAGCTGCATTTCGCGCCGGAAATTCTCGACGGTTATGACTGCGTGGTCTTTGTCGGTCATGATGAATACTGGACATGGGAAATGCGCGATGCCGTCGATAATTATGTCGATGGCGGCGGTCGTGCGGCGCGTTTCGCCGGCAATTTCATGTGGCAGACCCGGCTTGAGGATAATGGCAAGCGGCAGACCTGCTACAAATACCGTGCCCGCGCCGAAGATCCGGTCTATCGCTCCGCCGATCCGCGCCGCACAAGCGGCTGCTGGGAAGCGGCGGAAACCGGACGGCCTGCCGCAGAGACATTCGGCCTCAACGCCTTGCGCGGGCTTTATGTCGGCTGGGGCGGCTGCGCCCCGCGCGGCGTGCGCGGTTTCCCGGTCTATCGTCCCGAACACTGGGCCTTTGCAGGAACCGGCATCTATTACGGCGATCTTCTGGGTTCGCAAGGCCATGCCTTCGGCTACGAGGTCGACGGACTGGATTATGTGATCCGTGGCGGATTGCCGGAGCCGGAAGAGGGCAGCGGCGCACCTGACGGGTTGCAGATTCTGGCGCTCGGCATGTCGTCTCTCAAGGAGGAAAGCGCGGATATTCCGGCCGACGACCAGTTCCTTTCCGACGCCGATGCAAAATTCGTGGCCGATACGCTGATTGGCAACGATGGGGATGCAGCCGTGGAACGCACCAAGCGGGGCTGCGGCATGATCGTCAATTTTCCACGCGGCAAGGGCGAGGTCTTCCACGCCGGAAGCTGCGAGTGGGTAGCGGCCCTCAAGCGCGGCGACCGCATGGTCGAGCGCGTGACCGCCAATGTTCTCAACCAATATCTCAAGCGCTGACAGAGTAACGCCATGCTCAACACAAATGCACAGAATGAACGCCCGGCATCACATCTTTTCTACCAGTCGCGCCTGCGCAGGCCGCTGGTGGATCGCGCCGAGGGCATCTACATCTGGGATCAGGACGGACGTCGCGTCATCGACGGATCGAGCGGCGCGATGGTGGTCAATATCGGCCATGGCAATCGCAACGTGCTCGATGCCATGAAGGAGCAGATGGACCGCGTGACCTTCGCCTATCGCCTGCATTTCGAAAACGAACCGGCGGAAGATCTGGCACGCATGGCCGCAGAGCGTATGCCGGAAGGTCTGGACAAGATATTCTTCGTTTCCGGCGGTTCGGAAGCGGTCGAATCCTGCATCAAGCTCGCCCGCCAGTGGGCGGTTGCGACCGGGCAGGGCAAGCGCTGGAAAGTGATTTCGCGCTTTCCCTCCTATCACGGCGGCACGCTTGGGGCGCTCGCCGTCACCGGCTATGCGGCCCTGAGCGAGCCTTTCGCGCCCATCATGCGCGAAATGCCCAAGGTTCCGGCGCCGACCGCCTATCTCGACCGCGACAATCTCTCGATGGAACAGCGCGGACAGAAATATGCCGACATGCTGGAGGAACGGATTCAGGAGGAAGGCCCTGAAAGCGTGCTCGCCTTCATCATGGAGCCGATCGGCGGCGCCTCTACCGGCGCGCTGGTTGCGCCCGACAGCTATTATCCGCGCATCCGCGAAATCTGCGACCGTTATGGCATCCTGCTGATCCATGACGAGGTGATGAGCGGCGCCGGGCGCACCGGCAAGTTTCTGGGCGGCGACCACTGGAACTGCAAGCCGGACCTGATCGCGCTTTCCAAGGGCTTTGCCTCCGGTTATTGCCCGCTGGGCGCGATGGCGGCGCCGGGGCGCATCGTGCAGCCGGTTCTGGACGCGGGCGGCTTCCTGCATGGCTTCACCTATGCCGGCAATCCGCTGGCCTGCGCGGCAGGCAAGGCAGTGCTGCAGGAAATCGATCGCCTCGATCTCGTCGGCAATGCCGCCCGCATGGGCGATGCGCTGAAGGGCGAACTGGAAGGGCTTGCAAAGCGCTTCCCCTTTATCGGCGATGTGCGCGGCAAGGGCCTGCTGCTCGCTGCCGAATTCGTTTCCGACCCCGAAACCATGAAGCCGCTGCCGAAGGAGCTGAACGCCCATCAGCGCATGGTCGATCTCGCCTATGAGCGCGGGCTGATCATCTATTCGCGCCGCACACGCGGCGGCGTCGAAGGCGATCATTTCCTCGTCTGCCCGCCCATGATCGTCAGCCGCGAACAGGTCGGCGAGATCACCGACATCCTCGGCGACACGCTGGAGGTTCTGGCGCGTGAGCTCAAACTGCCCGTGAATGCGTAAGGAAACCGGATCATGACCGACAAGAAGAAAATGCGTCGCAAGGTGATCATCACCTGCGCGGTGACGGGTTCCGTGCACACGCCGTCCATGTCGCCGCATCTGCCGGTAACGCCCGACGAGATTGCGAGCGAAGCCATTGCGGCAGCGGAAGCGGGTGCGTCGATCCTGCATCTGCATGCCCGCGACCCGCGCGACGGCAGGCCTTCCGCCAATCCGGACCTGTTCATGCAGTTCCTGCCGCGCATCAAGCAATCGACATCTGCCGTGGTGAATATCTCCACCGGCGGCTCGTCGCTGATGACGCTGGAGGACCGGCTGGCCGCGCCGCTCCGGGCAGAGCCGGAAATGTGCTCGCTCAATATGGGTTCGATGAATTTCGCGCTATTCCCGGCACTCGACAAGCCGCGTGAATGGAAACATGCGTGGGAGCCGGAACTGCTCGAAGCCACCCGCCATTCCATCTTCAAGAACACTTTCGCGGACATGGAAGGCATCCTGACCAGTCTCGGACAGGGCTGCGGCACGCGTTTCGAGTTTGAATGCTACGATGTCGGCCATCTTTATTCGCTGGCGCATTTCCGCGACCGGGGACTGGTGTCGGGCCATCTGTTCATCCAGTTCGTCTTTGGCGTTCTGGGTGGCATCGGGGCCGATCCGGACAATCTCATGCATATGAAGCGGATTGCCGACAAGCTGTTCGGGGACGATTATTCCTTTTCCGTGCTGGCGGCGGGGCGGCACCAGATCCCGATGATAACCATGGCGGCCGCCATGGGCGGCAATGTCCGCGTGGGGCTGGAAGACAGCCTTTATGACGGGCGCGGCCAGCTTGCCAGAAGCAATGCCGATCAGGTGCGGCGCATACGCGGCATCCTCGACGGCCTGTCGCTGGACGTTGCGACGCCCGAGGAGGCACGCGAATATCTGGGCCTCAAAGGCGGAGACAGGGTGGCGTTCTGATGCCGAAAATCGTGTTGGACAGCAAAAGGCGCGTCATCGTTCGTCTGGGCGAACCCGCTGATGCCGAAATGATCCATGAGGCGATCCGCATCATGGGCGAGGGGCTTGGCGCTGCCGACAGGATTTCCAGCACGGTCGAGGATTTTCGCCGTTACGGTTTCGGCCCCTATGCGGCATTCACCAGCCTGATCGCCGAGGTGGACGGGGCATTTGCCGGGCTGGCCCTGTTTTTCCCCATCTTCTCGACATGGTATGGCAAGCCCGGCGTCTACGTGCAGGACCTCTATGTCGATGAAGCCTTTCGCGGCAACGGGATCGGCGAAGTGCTTCTGCGCCATGTCTCCTCCTGGTCGATGGCGCGGGGCGGCGTCTATCTGCGGCTGGCCGTGGACCGGGACAATATTGCTGCGCAGAGATTTTATGAGCGGCTCGGTATCGGCTGGATCGAATCCGACCGCGATCACGGCGCCTATGGTGAGGATTTCACCCGCCTGGCGCGCATCAATCAAATCAGGGAGCAGTCATGAAAGCCTTTTACGCAGTCGAGCAGAAGCGTCACGACCCGAAAGCCTTTCTTTCCAGCGGCGCGCCGCAGCCGAACCCCGAACAGCCGGAGCGTGTCGAACGTCTGCTCGCCGGTGCAAAGGCCGCAGGCTGCGAGATCATCCGTCCGCAAAATCACGGCCTTGGCCCGATTGCGGCCGTGCATACGCCGGAATATCTGGAATTCCTGCAGCACATCCATGCCCGCTGGCGGCGTATCGAAGAGGCGTCGGAAGAGGTGATCCCCAACATCCATCCGCTCGCGCGTGACGGCCGCTATCCGGCGTCCGCCGTGGGGCAGGTCGGCTATCACATGGCCGATACGGCCTGCCCGATTGCCGAACACACGTGGGAAAGCGTGTGCTGGAGCGCGTGGAGCGCGGTCGATGCCGCCGATGCGGTGCTTGCAGGGGAAGTTGCGGCCTATGCGCTCTGCCGTCCGCCGGGGCATCATGCCTTTGCCGATGTGGCGGGCGGCTTCTGCTTCGTCAACAATTCGGCGGTCGCCGCAGAGCGCCTGCGCTCCAATGCCCGGCGTGTGGCGATCCTCGACGTCGATCTTCATCACGGCAACGGCACGCAGGGTATATTCTATTCCCGTCCCGATGTGCTGACCGTCTCCATCCATGCTGATCCGGTGCGTTTCTATCCATTCTTCTGGGGCCACGCCGACGAACGCGGCGAAGGCGCGGGGCTTGGCTACAATCTCAACCTGCCGCTGCCGCGCAAATCCGGCGACGCCGAATTCCTCGCCTCGCTCGACACGGCCTTCCGCCGCATCGAAGCCTTCGCGCCCGATGCGATCGTGGTCGCGCTCGGCCTCGATCCGTTCGAGGGGGATCCGTTCGGCGGGTTGTCGGTGACTACCGGCGGTTTCGGACGCATTGCCGAAGCAATCGCGAAGCTGCGGCTGCCCACCGTCATCGTGCAGGAAGGCGGCTATCTGTGCGATGCGCTGGGCGATAATCTCACGGCCTTCCTCGGCGGCTACCGGTCGGTGGCGCGATGAGCGGTCTTGTTACCTTTGTCGGCGTCGCGCATCCGTGGATGTGCGATGTCATGGGGCATATGAATGTCCGGCATTATGCCGGGATGTTCGACGATGCGAGCTTTCAACTGCTTGGCCACATCGCAGGGAAAATTCCCGATGACGCATTCGGCTGGGCCGATGTGCGCTCGGCAACCGAATACAAGCGTGAAGTGCCAGCCGGGGACCTGCTGACGATCTGTTCGCAGGTGTTGAAAGTCGGGCGCTCGTCGATCACGTTTCGCCAGACGATGGCGGGTTCGCTCGACGGCGAACTGCGCGCGGTCAACGAAGTTACCTCTGTATGTTTCGACAAGGTTGCGCGGCGTTCAGCCGAACTTGCACCCGACATGCGCTTGAGGGCCGAGAGGCTGCTTGCGGATCAACCGGCCTGCTGACATGAAAAATCCAGCACGCTTTTCGTGCAGTCGCATTGAAGGTCGCGCAACAGGCCGTCCTTGAGGCCGTAAATCCAGCCATGCACGACAATCTCCTTGTTCTGTTTCCAGGCCGATTGCAGAACCGGCGTGCGCGACAGGCTTTCCACCTGCGAGGCGACGGTCAGCTCGCAAAGCCGGTTCAGGCGTTCTTCGGGATCGGTAAAGCGGTCCAGTTCCTGCTCATGTGTCTGCGCGATATCGCGCACCGGCTGCAGCCAGTTGTCGATGATGCCGTGGCCATAACCGGCCATGGCGGCGCGCACGCCGCCGCAACCGTAATGGCCGCAGACGATGATGTGCCTGATCTCCAGCACCTCGACCGCAAATTCGAGCACCGACAGCAGGTTGAGATCGGCGCGATGGACGAGGTTGGCGACGTTGCGGTGCACGAACACCTCGCCCGGCTGCAATCCGGTGACGACATTGGCCGGAACGCGGCTGTCGGAACAGCCGATCCAGAGATATTCCGGGCGCTGCATCGAGGACAGCCGGCTGAAATATTCGGGATCTTCCCGGCGTTTTTCCGCGGCCCACTGCCGGTTATGTTCGAAAAGGTCTGATAGCATGAACCCGTCTCATCCGGATGATCTTCATTCTCGGACATAGACGAATATAGAAGTACAGTATTTGATGCGGATCAAGCAGGACCTGCTTCGGCAGTGGAAGGAGCGGGCCGGATGCCCGCTCCCTCTGATTTTATTCGGCGGGCTTGTCGCTGCGGCCGATGCCGAGCAACTGATAGAACACGAGGGCGGCTAGCGTCGATGTCGCAATGCCGCCGAGCGCGAATTCGCCGATCTTCAAGGTGAAGTCGCCCGCGCCGAAAATGAGCGCCACACCGGCGGTGAACAGGTTACGGGAATCCGCGAAATCCACCTTGTTGACGATCCAGATGCGCGCCATGGCCGAGGCGATGAGGCCGAAGACCGAAACGGCAAGACCGGCCAGAACCGGAGCCGGGATCGTCTGCAGGATCGCGCCGAATTTCGGCGACATGCCGAGGATCAGCGCCATGACGGCGGCAATCACGAAGATCAGCGTGGAATAAACCTTGGTCATCGCCATGACGCCGATGTTTTCGGCGTAGGTGGTAACGCCGGTGCCGCCGCCCGAACCGGAAATCATGGTCGCGATGCCGTCACCGAGGAAGCCGCGGCCGATGTAGCGGTCCATGTTCTGGCCGGTGATAGAACCGAGCGCCTTGATATGACCGAGGTTTTCCGCCACCAGCACGATGGCGACCGGCGCGATCAGGGTGATCGCCTGCCAGTTGAATTCCGGCGTGGTGAAATGCGGCAGGCCGAACCATGCCGCATTGCTGACGGCGGTGAAATCGATGCCCGGCACGATGCCGAGGCCGTTGCCGAGGATCAGGACCAGCAGATAACCGAAAAGCAGTGCGAAGAGCACCGACAGGCGCTTGGTGCCGCGCGGACCATAGGCGGCGATCATACCCATGCAGAGAACGGTAAGCAGCGCGATGGTGATATGCGTGCCGCTTCCCTTCAGCTGGCCGACAGCGACCGGGGCGAGGTTGAGGCCGATGGAAACGCCGATGGCGCCGGTGACGACCGGGGGCATAAGCCGCTCCACCCAGCCCGTGCCGATGGCCATGACCACGAGGCCGATAAGCGCATAGAGCGCGCCGCAGGCGATGATGCCGCCAAGCGCGATTGCTATATTGGGATTGGGGCCGGAGCCGCCATAGCCCGTCGCGGCGATGACGACCGCGATGAAGGCGAAGGACGAACCGAGATAGCTCGGCACCCGGCCTGCCGTCAGCACGAAGAACAGAAGCGTGCCGATGCCGGAAAAGAAGACGGCTACATTGGGATCGAAGCCCATCAGCAGGGGCGCGACGATGGTCGAGCCGGACATTGCAAGCAGGTGCTGCACGCCCATCGGAATGGCGGCGGCGGCCGGAAGACGCTCGTCAGGAAGCACGACGGCGTTTGATGTCAAACGCCAACTTGGAAAATAGCCCATGATGTCCCTCTGGAAAATATTATCCGTTTGTTTTTAACGCGCATCTTTTCCGAAAACCGCTTCGCACTTTTCGGGACGCGCTACTGCCTTTATCGACTCATGCCACCGATTTCCAGAGGGGAACAGTCCAAACAATGAGGGAGCTGTTGATGAGCCGTCCTGGAGCGCCGCACGTGCTTATGAACGCACAAACGGCCCTCCAGACTGTAGAATCCACGCATCCTGCTTTCAGGCTGATGTTGCAGCGATTTCATCCGTTTACGGTCACGCGGCCCGCATCGTCCGTCACTTTCCCGACAATGCGGGCGGATGGATAGCCGGCGGCGCGGATGCTGCCGAGGAGCCTTTCGCCTTCCTGCGGCGCGCAGGATACGAGAAGCCCGCCGGACGTCTGCGGGTCGGTCAGCAATTGCTGTTTCCAGAGCGGATAGTCGTCCGGAAGCTGCACGCCATGGCCGTAGCTTGCCCAGTTGCGGGTGGAGGCTCCGGTTACGAAACCGGCCTGCGCCAGATGTTCGGCCTGATTGAGAAAGGGCAGGGCGGAATAGTCCAGCGCAATGCCCGCATTGGAGCCGCGCGCCATTTCCAGCGCATGGCCGAGAATGCCGAAGCCGGTCACATCGGTGACGGCATGAACGGCGTCATCCTTGCCGAGTTCGGCACCGATCCGGTTCAGCAAGGTGACTGACGCCATCATTTCATCATAACCGGCGCTGTCGAGTTCCTGCTTCTTGAAGGCGGCGGAATAGATGCCGACGCCGATTGCCTTGGTCAGGATCAGCGTGTCGCCGACACGCGCGCCGCTGTTCCTGCGCAGGTTCGAAAGCTTGCAGGTGCCGATGACCGCCAACCCATAGATCGGTTCCGGCGCGTCGATGGAATGCCCGCCTGCAACCGGAATGCCCGCTTCCGCGCAGATGCTGGAACCGCCCTTCAGGATTTCTCGGATCATTTCGGCGGGCATCTTGTTCACCGGCATTCCGAGGATCGCCAGCGCCATGATCGGCGTTCCGCCCATGGCATAGACGTCGGATATCGCATTGGTGGCCGCGATGCGCCCGAAATCGAATGGATCGTCCACCATCGGCATGAAGAAATCCGTCGTGGCGATCACGCAGTTTTCGTCGTCCAGTTGCCAGACGGCGGCATCGTCGCCGGTTTCCGTTCCGACGAGAAGCTGGCTGAACGGCTGCATGACCGGCTGGTCCGACAGCAGATCCTGCAAAACGGCTGGAGCAAGCTTGCAGCCGCAACCGCCGCCATGGGCAAGCGTGCTGAGACGAATAGGCGATGCAATATCCATGATAACCTCAAAACTTATATCGTTATTTCGCGTGCGGTCATGGCGTAGCGGAAGGCGTCCGCATCGAGACAATCCAGACGGGTGCTGGCGACTTCGGCCTGCGGATACATGAGGAAGCCGAGTTCCGGCCCTTGCGCGGAAGGCAAGACGATATCGCTGCCGTCATTGAAGGCGATCCAGTTGCCCTCCCAGGAGCCGAAGAGTTTTTGCCGCACGGCTGCGACACGCGGATCGTCGGCGGGGAGCCCGTCCTTTTCCTCTTCCAACATCACCTTGCGCACATCCGCCGGATCGGTCGCGACCCAGCCGATGCCGTCGAGATAGATTTCGGCGCGGCAATGCTGGGCCTTGGTGATGACCTCGTTTTTCGCGCCGAGGCTCTTGTAGCCGAAGGCGGAAGGCGCGACGCGCACGCCATAAAGGTCGCGGGCCGGAATTCCCGCCGCCCTGACGAGAGCCACGAACAAAGGATTGATGTCGGCGCATTTGCCGCCGAGATCGCCGCTGTCGAGCATGGCGACAATATTGCCGTCTCCGCAGCCGCGCGTGGAGGCCCGTCGATAGGTGTTGGCGACGACCCAGTCGTAGATCCGGCGCGCCTTCTCCTGATCGGTATCGGCATCCGCAACGATCCTGTCAGAGGTCTGCTTGACGATGCCATCGACTGGCGCAAGCCGCGTTCCCGCCAGATAGCGTTCGCGTTCCGCGCGGGTCAGCGGCACGGCCTTGGCCGGTGCCTCGAGATTGCCCGAACGGTCGCGGGTGGAGATGAGGCTGATGATTTCGGCTTGAGGCTTTTCTTCCCCTCCATCCCATTCGAGATAGAGAAGGCCGGTGCCGCTCGCCGGATCGCGGTCGAGCCGCGCGACCTTGGCATTGGTCGTCCAGCGATTGCCCTCCGGGCGGTTCCAGTCATCGGCGTTGAAGCCCGCCAGCGGCACCCAGACACGAATGACTTCTCCCGAAGCGGCAGGCGTGACGCTGGTTGTGATCTCGAAGCTGCGCCAGTCCGACGGCTGCGGCGCGAATGCGGTGCTGGCCGCAGAGGCAAAATTCGGCAGCATGCTGACGGCGGCACAGGCCGCACCGGATTTAAGAAGCTCCCGACGGTTCATGACGATCCCCTTTTTGCTCTGAATTGTTCTGTGCGATGGCGTGGAAGGACGACTTTCGCGCCGCCAAGCTGGAAGGTCCGGAAACCCCGAAAAGCCCGGAACGCGCGAAGGGCATAGATGCAGCGATGGCAGGAAATTCGGGCTGTGGTTTTGCGCGGCTGAGGGGAGCCGGAGCCGAGGGCCGCACGATGCCGTCGCATCGGGTCAGGGAAGCCGGTGCGAGGCAGGAGCCGCTCAAAATTCAAGCCCCGAAACTCGGGAGCAACAAAAGAAGCCACGACATCAGTCTGGCGTTTTTACACGGCAACGTCAATCAGCTGGCACGTTTCCAAGTCATTCCTGTGGTGAGGTTCATGTATTAATACCTGACTATGAAAGTCATATTATTGATAAATGGGTCTTATTGTTAATTAATTTAACCTGCCCTTCGGTTGACAACTTGGGTTTATTGCGGTGAACTGATGTCAGGCAAGTCCAATTCAGGGAGGGATATGCTTCGGCATTTTTCTTCTGACGATCAGGGAGGTGCAGCGCAATGAATGTGGAGCTCTCACGCCGCCAGTTTCTGGGCGGAACGGGGGCGGTAGTGGCGGCTTCGGCGCTTGGGTCCTTCGGTTTTGGTGCGGTGGAAAGCGCCTATGCCGAAACCATTCGCCCCTTCAAGCTGACCAACACGACCGAAACCCGCAATACCTGCCCTTACTGCTCGGTCGCCTGCGGCATCATCCTCTATTCCAAGGGGGATGTGAGGAAAGGCGAGAAGGCCGATCTGATCCACGTCGAAGGCGATACGGATCACCCCACCAATCGCGGCACGCTTTGCCCGAAGGGCGCGGCACTCAGGGGTTTCGTCCAGGCCGAGACCCGCCTGAAAAATCCGCGGGTGCGCGAGCCGGGCGCCGCCGAATTCAAGCAGATTTCGTGGGAGGATGCGCTCGACCGCATCGCACGCCATCTGAAAGACGATCGCGACGCAAACTTCATCGCGAAGAATGCGGCGGGCACCACGGTCAATCGCTGGGTCTCGACGGGTTTTCTCGCGGCATCGGCCACCACCAACGAAACGGCGTTTCTCACCTACAAGGTGGTGCGCAGCACAGGCATAGTCGCATTCGATAACCAGGCACGCGTCTGACACGGCCCGACGGTGGCGAGTCTCGCCCCAACATTTGGCCGCGGAGCAATGACCAACTCCTGGACCGATATCAAGAACACCGATCTCGTCGTCGTCATGGGCGGCAATGCGGCGGAAGCGCATCCGTGCGGCTTCAAATGGGTGACGGAGGCCAAGCACCATCGCGGCGCGAAGCTGATCGTCGTCGATCCGCGCTTCACGCGCACGGCTTCCGTGGCGGATTTTTACGCGCCTATCCGGCAGGGTTCGGATATCGCCTTCCTGCTCGGCGTCATCAACTACTGCATTCAGAATGACAAGGTGCAGTGGGATTATGTGAAGCATTTCACCAATGCCAGCTACATCATCAAGGATGGCTTCGAGTACAAGGACGGGCTGTTTACCGGCTATGACGAGGAAAAGCGCGACTACGACCGCTCGAGCTGGGAATATGTGATCGGCGATGACGGCTATGCGGTCGTCGACGATACGCTGCAGAACCCGCGCTGCGTATGGAACCTGCTGAAAGAGCACGTTTCCATCTTCACGCCGGAAATGGTGGAGCGCATCTGCGGCACGCCGAAGGAGAAATTCCTGAAAGTGGCCCAGATGATGTCCGAATGCTCGGCGCCGGACAAGACGATGACGTCGATGTACGCGCTCGGCTGGACGCAGCACTCCAAGGGATCGCAGAATATTCGCTGCATGGCGATGCTGCAGTTGATCCTCGGCAATATCGGCGTGCGCGGTGGCGGCATGAATGCGCTGCGCGGTCACTCCAACATTCAGGGGCTGACCGATATCGGCCTGATGTCCAACCTCCTGCCGGGCTATATGAACATCCCGGTCGAAAAGGAGACCGATCTCGAAATCTACATGTCGACACGCGGTTTCAAGCCGCTGCGCCCCAACCAGACGAGCTACTGGCAGAACTATCGCAAGTTCTTCGTCAGTTTCCAGAAGGCGATGTGGGGCAGCGCCGCGACCGTCGAAAACGACTTTGCTTTCGACTGGCTGCCGAAGCTCGACGTGCCGAACTACGACATGTTGCGCATCTTCGACATGATGCATGATGGCAAGGTCAACGGCTATGTCTGTCAGGGGTTCAATCCGCTGATGGCGGTGCCGAACCGCAAGAAGCTGACCGATGCCCTGTCGAAGCTGAAATTCCTCGTCACGATGGACCCGCTGGAAACGGAAACCTCGCGTTTCTGGGAAAACCACGGCGAATTCAACGATGTGGATTCTGCTTCCATCCAGACGGAAGTGTTCCAGCTGCCTTCCACCTGCTTTGCGGAGGACGAAGGTTCGCTCACCAATTCCGGGCGCTGGCTGCAATGGCACTGGCCCGGTGCCACACCGCCCGGCGAGGCGAAGACCGACAACTGGATCATGGCGCAGATTTTCCTGCGGCTGCGCGAGCTTTATCGCAAGGAAGGCGGCGCTTTCCCCGATCCGATCCTCAATCTCACCTGGGATTACAAGGATGAGGGCGAGCCGACAGCGGAAGAACTGGCCAAGGAGTTGAACGGCCGCGCGCTTTCCACGGTCACCGACCCGGCCGATCCGACCAAGGTGGTCGCCGAGGCGGGCAAGCTGCTCGCCGGTTTCGCGGCGCTACGCGACGACGGCTCGACGGCATCAGGCTGCTGGATTTATTCCGGCTGCTTCACCGAGGCGGGCAACAACATGGCCCGCCGCGACAATCACGATCCGGACGAGACGGGCGCCTATCTCAACTGGTCGTGGGCATGGCCGGCGAACCGCCGCATTCTCTATAACCGCGCCTCCGCCGACATCGACGGCAAGCCGTGGGACCCGAGCCGCAAGCTCATCGAATGGGACGGTTCGAAGTGGACAGGCTATGACGTGCCGGACATTGCGCCGACCGCCAAGCCGCAGGAAGTCGGCCCCTTTATCATGAATGCGGAAGGCGCGTCGCGCCTGTTCAGCCGCGGCATGATGCGCGACGGTCCGTTCCCGGCCCACTATGAGCCGTTTGAATCGCCGCTCGCCAATGTGATCGCGCCCAACATCCGGGGCAATCCGGTAGCGCGTGTCTTCAACGACGACTTCAAGCAGTTCGCCGAAACGGCTTCGGAGGAGTTCCCCTATGCGGCCACCTCCTACCGTCTGACGGAGCATTTCCACTACTGGACCAAGCATGTCCATGTGAATGCAGTCCTGCAGCCGGAATTCTTCGTCGAAATCTCGGAGGAACTGGCGAAGGAAAAGGGCATCGCCAAGGGCGACTGGGTGCGGGTGTGGTCGAAGCGCGGCTCGGTGAAGGCCAAGGCGGTGGTGACCAAGCGCATCAAGCCGCTGATCTGCGACGGCAAGACGGTGCATGTGGTCGGCATCCCGCTCCATTGGGGCTTCATGGGTGCTGCCCGCAAGGGCTTCGGCCCCAACTCGCTGACGCCTTTCGTCGGCGACGCGAACATCGAGACGCCGGAATTCAAGGCGTTTCTGGTCAATATCGAGCGCTCAAGCGCGCCTGTGGCTTAGGAGGGATAAATGTTTCCACCCGTTCCCAATCCTAGCGTCCAGCCGCAACAGCCGCGTTTCGGTGACAAGGACCTGATCAGGCGGTCGGCGTCGAATGTGACGCCGCCTGCCGAGCGCCAGACCGAGGTGGCGAAGCTCATAGACGTGTCGAAGTGCATCGGCTGCAAGGCCTGCCAGTCGGCCTGCGCCGAATGGAACGATACGCATGAGGAAGTGGGCATCAATGTCGGCGTCTATGACAATCCGCACGACCTGACGCCCGACACCTTCACGCTGATGCGCTTTACCGAGTGGGACAATCCCGATACCGGCAATCTGGAATGGCTCATCCGCAAGGATGGCTGCATGCATTGCGAAGACCCCGGCTGTCTCAAGGCCTGCCCGGCGCCCGGTGCAATCGTGCAATATTCCAACGGCATCGTCGATTTCATCCACGATAACTGCATCGGTTGCGGCTATTGCATCAAGGGTTGTCCGTTCAACATCCCGCGCGTTTCCGAGGTCACCAACAAGGCCTATAAATGCACGCTCTGCTCCGACCGCATCGCGGTAGGGCAGGGACCGGCCTGCGCCAAGGCCTGCCCCACACAGGCCATCGTCTACGGCACCAAGGACGAAATGAAGGAATGGGCCGACGGACGCATCAAGGACCTGAAATCGCGTGGCTTTGAGAATGCCGGGCTCTACGATCCGCCGGGCGTTGGCGGCACCCATGTCATGTATGTGCTGCACCATGCCGACCGGCCCGAACTCTATGCCAACCTGCCGAACAATCCGCGCATCAGCCCGGTTGTCGAGGCGTGGAAGGGCGTGTCCAAATATGCGGGCATGGCTGTCATGGGGCTGGCCGCCGCAGCGGGTCTGCTGCACTATATCTTCAAGGGGCCGAATGTCGTGACAGAGCACGACGAGGAACAGGCCGAAAAGCTCACGGGGGAAAAAAGCTCATGAGCAGGACCGACTTTGACGATGTTGAGCGCGGCGACGGCATAGAACCCGGCCCGCCGGTCAGGGTGCACCGCTATTCCGGCGGCGCGCGCATCAATCACTGGATCACCGCCGCCAGCCTGGTGCTGCTGGCCCTTTCCGGCCTTGCAATGTTCCACCCGTGGCTGTTTTTCCTGTCGGGCCTGTTTGGCGGCGGGCAGTGGACACGCGCCATCCATCCATGGATCGGCGTTGTCCTGTTCTTCAGCTTTCTCGGCCTTTTCCTGCGCTTCTGGAGCGCCAATCTGTGGAAGCGCGAAGACAGCCAATGGCTGTCGCAGGCCAATGACGTGATTGCCGGCAATGAGGAAAAGCTGCCTGAAGTCGGCAAATATAATGCCGGTCAGAAGCTTGTTTTCTGGTCCATGTCGCTTCTGATCGTGATCCTGATCGTGTCCGGCCTGATGATCTGGAACGAATATTTCGGCTCCTATACCAGCATCAACCAGCAGCGCTGGGCCTTGTTCGTTCACTCCATGGCGGCGGTTGCGGCCATCTGCGTCTGGATCGTGCATGTCTATGCCGCGATCTGGGTCAAGGGCACGATCCATGCGATGACACGCGGCACGGTGACGGGCGGCTGGGCCTGGCGGCACCATCGCAAGTGGCTGCGCGAACTGACATCGAAGCAGAAGGCGAAGCAGGGCAGCGGCAAGCCTGCCGCCTAGAGCGGCATGCTTTCAAATTGAAGCTTCATCTCGCCCCAGGCTTTTGTTTGAGCATGATTTCCCTGCGTAGCCGGTCTCCGCTTTTCGGAATCATGCTCTGAACTTCGCGCCTTCCGGGTTGCATTTCCCGGCAGGCACCTCAGAATGACGTTATTCAGTGGTCCACGTGGCCCGTTGGGTTCGTGAGGAGTGACATGGCAGGCAAGAAAGATCTGGTGCCGGACCCGACGGTCATCGGCGAAATATCGGCCCCACCCTTCGTGCAACTGCCGGACCCCGGCGCGCTTTTTGCCAGACGGGCGGAGCGCCTGCGTATTCTGGCTTCGGTCAGCCCGCTGAAACCCTATCTGGAATTCATCGCTGATCTGAGCGAGGCGCAGTCCGAAATAGACGCCGGGCTCGGCCCTGTCGCTGCGCGGCAGGAGAATGATCGGGGACGCGAATTCGGGATGCCCTCGATCGATCGTGCGGATGCCGCATCGGATGCGGGGCTTCACACCATCTTCGACCGGCTCTTCGAGCGCGCCCGCAATATCGCCAAGCCGCAGGACGCCGCCGATGCGCTGGAGCGTGTGGCGGGCAGCGATGCGAATGAACGTCGCCGGATGGTCGAGGCGATCTTTGCCGGCGTTCTGCCGCCTGACGCAATTGCCGAGCACATCTATATCTGGGCGGGATTGCAGCTTCATCTTGCGCGGCTCGCCTCGGCGCTCGACCCGAAGTCGGTGAAGCCGGTTGCCGATGGCGTCTGCCCCGCTTGCGGCAGCATGCCGTCAAGCTCCATGGTCGTCGGCTGGCACGGTGCGCATGGCGCGCGCTTCTGCTCCTGTTCCGTCTGCAACACGCTCTGGCACTATGTGCGGATCAAATGCACGTGCTGCGGGTCCACAAAAGGCATCGGCTACAAGGAAGTCGAAGAAGGCGGCGGCGTCATCAAGGCCGAAACCTGCGATGAATGCGAAAGCTGGGTCAAGATCATCTATCAGCAGCTATCCTCGGATGCCGATCCGGTGGCCGACGATGTTGCAAGCCTCGGCCTGGACATGCTGATGCGCGAGACGCCTTACAGGCGGGGTGGTTTCTCCCCGCTTCTCGCCGGATTGTGAGGCAGCATGGACCAGATCAAATCGTCGCTGCGCCATCTTCCTTCCGTGGATGCCATCCTGCAAATGCCCGCGCTTGCCGCAGCATTGGAGAGCTTTGGCCATGCTTCGGTGGCGGAAGCCGTGCGGAAGGTGCTGGGAAATGAGCGTGAGGCGGTGAAGTCCGGCGCCGCGCCTTCCAGCAACGTGCTTTTGGCGGAGCGGGTTATTCACCTGCTCGAAGCATCCGGCCAGTCGAGCCTGCGCCCCTTGTTCAACCTGACTGGAACGGTCCTGCACACCAATCTCGGGCGCGCCATTCTGGCCGAAGCCGCAATCGAGGCTGCGACGCAAGCCATGCGGCAGGCGGTTTCTCTTGAGTTCGACCTTTCTTCCGGCGCGCGCGGCGAGCGTGACGATCATCTGCGCGCGCTTGTCTGCGAACTGACCGGGGCAGAGGATGCCACCATCGTCAACAACAACGCGGCGGCGGTGCTTCTGGTGCTGAACAGCCTTGCAGCGGGAAAGGAAGCCATTGTTTCGCGTGGCGAACTGATCGAGATCGGCGGTGCTTTCCGCATGCCGGATATCATGACCCGCGCCGGTACGCGGCTTGTCGAAGTTGGCACCACCAACCGCACCCATCCGCGCGATTACGAGAATGCGATCAACTCCGATACGGGTCTGGTGCTGAAGGTCCACACCTCCAACTATCGGATCGAGGGGTTCACGCGCGAAGTCACTGCCCCGGAACTTGCAGCAATCGCGCAGGCGAGGGGCGTGCCGCTGGTCAACGATCTCGGCTCCGGCACGCTGGCCGACCTGACAGCTTTCGGTCTGGCACATGAGCCGACGGTGCGCGAGGCAGTGGCCGAAGGCGCTGATATCATCACTTTTTCCGGCGACAAGCTTCTCGGCGGGCCGCAGGCGGGGTTCGTCGTCGGGCGGCGCGATCTGATCGCCCACATCAACAGGAACCCGATGAAGCGCGCCTTGCGGGTCGACAAGATCAGGCTTGCAGCGCTTGAGGCGACGCTCAAACTTTATCGCAACCCGCAGCGGCTTGCGGAAAAACTGCCGACCTTGCGTTATCTGGCGCGCCCGCAGGCAGAAATTGCCGCGCAGGCGGAAAGGCTCAAACCCGCGCTGGAAAAGGTGCTCGGGCCCGCTTTCACCGTCACGGTGACGGAGTGCGCCAGCCAGATCGGCTCCGGGGCCTTGCCGCTTTCGACCGTGCCAAGCGCCGGTCTGTCGATTGCACCGAAGGACGGCAGCGGCTCCGCGCTGACAGCGCTTGGCGCTTCGCTGCGCGCGCTGCCTCTCCCGGTCATCGGGCGGATAGAAAAGGGCGCGCTCGTGCTCGACTTGCGCTGTCTTGACGACGAAAGCAGTTTCATCGGGAACCTGTCATCCTATGCGGCTTGCTGATCTCTTCGCCCGCAAAACGAAGCAGGACACGACGGCGCAGGCGCTGGAAAAGGCGCTTGCGGCTGCAAAGACGGGTGATTACGCAACGGCGCTTTCCATCTGGGAGCCGCTGGCCCGTAGCGGCAATGCCCGTGCGCAGAACAATATCGGGGCCTGTTTTGCAGGCGGCATGGGCGTCGAGAAGAATATCGGCCTCGCGCAGCGCTGGCTGACCCTTTCCGCCGCCGCTGGCGATGCTTCCGGCCAGCGCAATCTCGCTTCCCTGCTTTTCAAGGGCGAAGGCATCGAAGCCGATTACCCGGAAGCTGCGCGGCTCTACCGCCTTGCCGCCGAACAGGGTGACGCGCAGGCGCAGGACATGCTGAGCTGGATGCTCATCGAGGGCGAGGTGATTTCCGCCGATCCGGTGGAGGCGCGTGAATGGGCGCTGAAGGCAGCCGAAGGCGGCGTTGCCGCAGCCATGACGCGGCTTGGCATGATCTACCATAATGCCCTCGGTGTGCCGCGTGATCCGTCCCGGGCGGTCTACTGGTGGCGAAAGGCCGCCGACGCGGGCGATGCCGACGGGCAGGCCATGCTGGGGGCGGCGCTGCACCTCGGCATGGGCGTGGAACGCGATCCTTTGGCGGCTTACGATTATCTGCAGCGCGCAAGGACGGGCGGCAGCGCGCTTGCCGCGCCTTTCATCGAGGCAGCGCGCAGCGCACTGGACGAGCAACCATGATCGTTGGAACGGCGGGGCATATCGACCATGGCAAGACCGCGCTGGTGCGCGCGCTTACACAGGTGGATACGGACCGGCTGAAAGAGGAAAAGGCGCGGGGCATTTCCATCGATCTCGGCTTTGCCTATCTGCCGTTGTCCGGCGACGAAAAGGATATACTGGGCTTTGTCGACGTGCCGGGGCACGAGAAGTTCGTGCATACGATGCTGGCCGGGGCGGCGAGCATCGATTTCGTCATGCTGGTTGTCGCCGCCGATGACGGCATCATGCCGCAAACCCGCGAACATCTGGCAATCGTCAATCTGCTCGGCATCCGGCGCGGTGTTGCCGTCATTACCAAATCCGACCTTGCCGCGCCCGACCGCCTTGCGGAAGTGGAAACCGCTATCCGCAACGAACTGGCGCTGACGGGGCTTGTCGATATTCCCGTTCTGGCGGTTTCCACCGTGTCCGGTGCCGGGATCGACGATCTCAGAACCATGCTGGAGGCGCAGGCCCATGCGGTTGGCGAGCGGCAGGCGAACGGACGTTTTCGTCTGGCCGTGGATCGTTCCTTCACGCTGAAGGGCGCGGGTACGGTCGTCACTGGCACGGTGCTTTCCGGCAAGGTCGCCATCGGCGATCATCTGGCGATCAGCCCGGCTGGAAAAGAAGCGCGGGTCCGGACCATTCATGCGCAGAACCGGCCGAGCGAAACCGCGCAGGCGGGTGATCGCTGCGCGCTCAATCTGGCAGGCGAAGGCATATCGAAAGAGGCGGTGCATCGCGGCGACATGCTGGTGTCGCCCCCTCTGCATCGTCCCACGGACCGCATCGATGCTTCGCTGCAAATATTGCCTTCCGAGAAAAAGCCGATAGGCCAGTGGTTTCCTGCGCGCCTACATCATGCGTCGGCGGAAGTTGGCGCGCGCATCGTGCCTTTGCGGGGCGGCGAGCTTCGGCCCGGGAGCGAAGACCGGGTGCAAATGGTTCTGGATCGCCCCCTTGCCGTGGCCGCCGGAGACCGTTTCGTCATCCGGGATGTGTCCGCGCAACGAACCATCGGGGGCGGACGTTTTCTCGATCTGCGTCCGCCGCAGCGCAAGCGCCGCAGCCCCGAGCGCATGGCGCAACTCGACGCCCATTCCATCGATGATCCCGTGCAGGCGGCGCGGGCGCTGCTGTCCGTCGAACCATATTATCTGGATGCGACGGCCTTCCAGCGCGACCGGGCGCTGGCCGACGATCCGCAGGCACTGGCGCAGGCGCTCGATGCGGTGATGCTGCCGCAGGCGAATTCCGTGCTCCTGCTGTTGCCGGAGCGATGGAATGCGCTGCGGGACGAGATTGTGGCGCGGCTCGGTGCTTTCCACACGGAGAACCCGGACCTGATTGGCATGGGTGTGGAGCGGCTGCGCTTGCTGTTGAAGCCGCGCCTGCCTGCTCCGGCCTTCCGCGCCGCCATTGCTGCACTCATCGAGGCGGACCTGTTGCGGCTCGACGGTGCCTGGCTGCGCCTGCGCGATCATGAAGTGACGATGAGCGATGCCGACGAGGCGCTCTGGCAGCGCATCGCGCCGCTTCTTGGCGGCGATGCCCGTTTTCGCCCGCCGCGCGTGCGCGATATTGCGGGTCTGCTGGATGAGCGGGAGGAAGATATCCGCCGCCTGCTCAAGCTTGCCGGGCGCATGGGCCGGGTGCATGAAGTGGCGCACGACCATTTTTTCCTCCGCGCAACGATTGCCGAGATGATCGGAATATTGTCGGACATGGACGCGGCTTTCGACAGCGGCTGGTTTATCGCTGCGCGATTTCGCGACCGGGTCGACAGCGGCCGCAAGGTGGCGATCCAGATACTGGAATTCTTCGACCGCAACAGCGTTACGATAAGGCGCGGAGACATGCGCCGCCTCAACCGCCGCAAGCTCGACCTGTTTGGCGATTTTGCGCAAGGGGAAACGCAACAAACGGGAGGAGCCCTGTGAAAACCTTTTCAACAACCATGTGCCTGATACTGGTTCTGGCTGTCGCAGGCGGTTGCGCAAACCGAGCCTGCAATGAATGGCCGGGCACCTGCATCATTCAATGATCGGCCAGTTGTCCAGATTGACGCTTCGATTGCTGGTGCGGTAGGAATGAGGAGTAAGTGAAATGGTGGCAGCCGGGCAGAAACGGCCTCTCGTCGCGGCCACCTGAGACGAATTTATGGAATGAATCAATATCTGGAAGGGATGCATGCCCGGTGGCATGTCCGGACTTCAAATCCGGGAGGGGCCGATAGACGGTCTTTGGTGGGTTCGACTCCCATTCTCTTCCGCCATTCGGCTTTTCCGATCATCTCGAACGCACGATGCCCATCACATTGCGCACCACTTCGTCCTGAAGCGGGCGCTGCTTCTCGATGTTGAAATGGCCGATATCCTTCATGCCTGAAAAATCGCGGTTGTCGAGGCTTCCCCTGAAACGTGGCCCGGCCGTCAGCGGCAGGCCCCAGCCGTGCTCCTTGAAATAGAAGTTCACCACACGTCTTATATTGCCGGGCAGGGGGGCGGGAGCGGTAGCGGCAAAGGTCGCCATATAGGCAACCTGGATGCCCTTCTTTTCAAGCGCCGCTGCAATATCGATAACGGCATTGGCGCCCAGCGAATGGCCGATCAGCACCACCGGCGCACGCGGATTGTTTCTCTGGTCGGTGAGAATCCGGTTCAGCACAAAACGCCATGCCTGATGCCCCTCGACATGCGCATCGACGCCGTTGGCCTGCAACTGCTTGCCGATCTCGTCGATGCCGGTGGAGAAGATATCCCCGAAGCCGCGCAGGAGGTAGACATCGGCCTGCGGCGCCGTTCGGGAAGGCGTTCTGGGCGCTGCCTGGGCCGCGCCCCCACAGAAGGCGAGCGCCGCCCCCGCAAAGATCAGGCTGCGGCGGGTCATTTTCGAATGCAAACTATCGGGCTTTGAAACCATCTTCGACTACCTGTTGGGGCACGTTCGAAAATGGCTTTCGAACGGAACGCATCGAAAGAGTATTTAGAGCGCCGATCCGCTTCGGCCAAATCACTAGAACTTGAGCTATATTTTGATCTTCGGGATGACGCGGCCCGTCCTGCGCGCATAGTCGTCATAGGATGCGCCGAACGCCGCGCGCATCATCGCCTCCTCGTGGCCGACCCGGTAGAAATAGAGGATGGCGACACCGACAAGGCCCGCCAACCCCGCAAACCAGTTCGGAAGCAGGCAGAACTGCGCAATCGCCCACAGCCAGAACGACAGATACATCGGGTGGCGGACATATTTATAGAGCCCTTCGGTCACCAGCTTGTGCTCGCGGCGGATTTCAAGCGAGACCGACCAGTTCTTGCCGAGCTGCCGGTGGCTTGCATAAAAAAGCCAGAGGAAGGCGATCTCGACAATCACCCCGATCCAGGCCAGCCACGGCTGGAAGGCATAGTCAGCAAAGGCTGGAAAGCCGGTTGCGACATAGACGATCGGGATCAGCGACAGGCCGACAGTCGCCGCCCCCAGCGCCAGCCTGTCGGCCAGCGTCCTTGCATCCTTCGCAACCTTGATCTTGCGCGCGCGCCGCTGGTGCGGAATGCGGATGACGACCCAGGCGACAAGCCCGATACTCCAGACGATTGCAGCCAGTGTCGGTGTCATTCGGCAACAGTTTCCTTCCTTGGCAGGGCGCCGATTATGCGGTCGTCGGTCCGTTCCCGAAGCGAGACCGGCCCACAGCAGATTTGAAAGAAATCATACCAATAGGGCTTCGTATTTCCGAATACATATTGATAATGCACGCGAAAAAGGTTCCGCTTCACACGCCGGTAGATTTCCGGCTGCAGCATTTCCTTTATGCGCACCGTCCGCGTGACGGGAAAGGATCGCTGCGCATCCCGCTTCAAACCCATCTCGGCCACGGGGTCGGTCTTGTAGAAGTTGATCGCATCGGTCAGGCACTGGATTTCCACCCAGTCGATCCCGCCATCGTCCACCAGCCGCTGCACGCCCTCGCGAAAATGCCCGCCCGCCGGATGGTAACCGGCCTTGAGCGCGGTCGATCCGAGCGTGAGGACCGTCACCTTCGGCGCATGGCTGCTGAATTCCGGATCGATGGCAAGGCAGCGCGCGGCAACATCCAGCATCAGCATGCCGCCGGTGCTGTGGCCGATCAGGATGACTTCATCATAATGTTTCGCCGCGGTGCGCTCGACAATGCCGGCTGCGAAGCGCTGCATCAGGGATTCTGCATCCCGCCGCCGCCCGCGAATGAAATTGAGCGAGAACGACCAGAGGTCCATCAGGTGGTTGGTGGACCATCTTTTGCCCAGAATGGCGAGCGCCGCGAAAAAAACCGCAAGGCCGACGAGCCAGCTCAGTGCGCCGAGCCACTGGACCGTCCATCGCGCCACCGCATAGCCCGCAACGGCGAACAGGGCCAGCACGAGAAAAGGATAGAGAAAATAAAGCCCGAAGCGCCAGGCCTTGGCAAAGAAGCGGAAGGCGGTGCCGGTCAGGACGAAATCCCCGAAGGCGGCGAGATATTTGGCGAGCCTGACCGGCAGCGGACGGTCGAAATCCGCGAGCACGATCTTGTCCAGAACGAGAAAATTGAAGTCGGTCTGGGTCGCCCATCCATCATCGGCGGAGGCCGTCGCGATCGCGACGGAGCCGATCTCGCCGTCCGGCGACACGCTGACATCCGAAACGTCGGAACGAACGCTCCACAGTGCCTCGAACCGTTTGATTTCTCTGTTCAATCGTCCAAAAAACGCCTCCGGCGTTTTCGGATCATAGCCGCCAATGAAGAAGACAGCGCGTTGTCGAACCGGTTGCTTCATGGGCAAACCGTAATTTGGGGCTTTCGGATTGTCGAGATCATTACCGCTCATCCCCAGAAAAACCGGTTGAATTCGAAAGCCTATCTCATGTCGGCCACTATCTCATGTCGACCAGGCCACGCCTTATGGCTTCCCGCGTTGCCTCGGCCCGCGACGACACGCTGAGCTTCTGGTAGATGGCCTTCACATAATCGCTGACCGTATGTTCCGACAGTCCAAGCTTGCGGGCGATTTCGCCGTTGCGCTGTCCGGTGCCTATCTCCTTCAGCACTTCGGTTTCCCGGCGCGAAAGATGGATGAACTCGCCGTTCGGCTCCGCTGCCGCAGGCTGGTTGGATATGGCCTTCACGCGCGCCACCAGATTGAGCCGGGCGCGGATCGTGAGGATGAGGACATCGAAATCGATCGGCTTGGTCAGGTAATCGTCGGCACCGGCCTCCCTGCCGGTCAGCTCGTGGCTGCGGTCGGCAAGCGCGGTCAGGAACAGGAATGGCGTTCCGGCAAGGTCGGTGCGGGAACTGCGGATCTGTTCCAGAAATTGCAGGCCGTTGGTGCCGGGCATCAATATATCGCAGATGATGATGTCGGGCGTCGTCGTGTCCAGCACGCGCAGCGCTTCGGTCGCATTGGCCGCGCCAATGGCGTTGAACCCCGAAGTGCCCAGTTCATCGATCAGTTCTTCCAGAATATGGGTTTCGTCCTCGATGCAGAGGACGGTCGGCTGGGGGAGGATTTCAGGCAGTCGCATGCTGGGCCACCTTTGGTAGAGTGAGGATGAATACCGTACCTTGTCCTTCAATCGAAGTGAAGACAAGCGTTCCGCCGTGCAATTCGGCGAGCGCGCGCGACAGGCTGAGGCCCAGGCCGGTGCCCGCCATGTGCGATGCGTTGCTGGCGCGGAAAAAGCGCGTGAATATGCGATCCGCTTCCTCCGCCGGTATGCCGATACCGTGGTCGCGGACGATGCAGCGGAATTCGTTCTCGTCTTCTTCCGTGGTCACTTCGATGGGCTTGCCGGCGGGCGAATATTTGGTGGCGTTGCCAAGCAGGTTGACAAGAATCTGCTCGACCAGAATGCCGTCGCAGTAACAGAACGTCTCGCTGTCCTGAATGTCCGTCACCAGTTCCAGCTCGGGATGCAGCTCCTGATGATAGGCGCAGGTGTTGCGCACCAGTTCGGAGAAATCGACCGGCTGGCGGTTGATCTGGAACCCGCTTTCATCAAGGCGTTCCGCATTGGCGGTGCTTTCCAGAAGCAGGATCAGGCGGCGGCTGGCGTTGCGCATCCGCTTGGCCTTGTCGATGATGATTTCGGGCGTGAACTCGTCGGCGCGGCGGATGAAGCGCTGGGCGATGATGTCGATGATCGATACGGGCGTGCGGAACTGGTGCGAAACCGTGGTGATGAAGCTCTTGTAGAGTTCCTTGGCCTTGCGCTCGCTTTCCAGCGCCTCGCGCAGGGCGGCGGTGCGGTCGGCGACGGTCTGTTCGAGTTGCTGCTTGTACTCCTGCAATGCCTTGTGGGCGCGCTCGGCCTTGCGCATGTTGGAAACCACCTGCCAGGACAGGATGGCGCCCGTCGCCATGATGCCCAGCACCGCGAACATGATCAGGTAGATCGACTGCAATTGCTGGTCGCGCTGCGCACCGCCATGGTCCTGCTCCACGATCGTCGCGTCATCGGCAACCTTGGTCAGTTCATCGCGCATGGGCACCAGCGCCCGATAGATGGCTATAGGGTCGAATTGTTCCGGCCCGGCCTTGATCATCGCCTCGATCTGGGGAAGCCGGTCGGTATTGCGCTGGATGATTTCGGCAGCGCCCGGAATACGGGCGAAATATTTCTTCTGCGGCCCGTCGGCCAGAAGCGCGAAACGGCTGTAAAGAACGTCGAGGCGGAGCGAGAGATCGGCGGTGTCGGTGCTGCCCGCCGGCATTGTCAGCGCCGTTTCGGCCAGGCGTCCGGCGTCGCGTTCGGTCTTGGTGATGGCCCAGACCATGTTCTCGCCGGTATAGGTCGCCAGCGATTTCTGGATCTGGAGAAGCTGGCTGAATGCATAAGCGAGCAGGGCCGCAAAACCTGCCATGACAAGGCCGGAGAGAATATAGCCCCGCTTGATTCTCATTTCGCCTCGATCTGCTTCACCTGCCATGCCCAGCGGTGATCATAGCGCGAATCGTTCAGTTCCTGATGCTGGTCACGCGGATAGACGATCCAGTATGGTCCCTTGTCGCGCAGGCTCAGCTCCCGGCCGTTCATCCTGCGCGCCACAAGGACATTGTACTTGTAGGCGTCCTCCAGCGGAATGCTGATACTGTAATCGTTGAGCGCAAGAATGGTGATCGAACGGTTGGGGGCGTTCTTACCGTCCACACCCACCGTTGCCAGCACGTCGCGCAGCAGCACGCCGTCGAAATTCTGCGGACCTTCGGTCCAGGCGGTGTTGGTCTGCAACGTATTCTGCGGCAACTGCGTGAAGTCGTCATTGCTCAATACGCGCGTCGTTCCATCGGGGGCGATGACGGTCAGCGTGATGGTCACCGTCGCAGGCGATGCAGCAGGAGCCGCGCCTGTGGAAAGGATGATTTGGCAGACGGCGAAAAGCGCGATCAGTGCCGGGAGCGCCAGAAGACGCCGGAAAGCGAACATCCAGTTTGCGCATGACACGTGAGGTATCTCCAGAAACGAACGAATGCGAATGCAGCGAAGCTTAAAAGGGAGGATGCCCGAAATTTCAAGAATCTCCTGAGTTTGGCGGACGAAATTCCCCTTCAAAAGCGTCAATTCGCACATAACACTGAAAAAGTCTGGTCCAATTTCAAATAAATATCAAACGGTTTCATAAAGTCTTTCAAAATCTACCGGCTGCTGAAAGTCATTGCCGGAAAAGTGGGTCAGTTCTTCTTTCTAACCTCCCCCCCTGAATAGGGGAATTGTTTTTCGCTACTAGAGCGTCCACTAAATAACCGTCGGCCTGTTGGGGCTTAGGAGGCTGACGCAAAAAATTGGGCGGGGGCTGCTTATCGACCGCGGGGAGTCGGGGTCGATAGGCAGCCAAACCAGTCCGGACAGCGCGGAAGCGGCGATAACGGTTACTCTCGAAGCGAAGCGTTTCGAGCTACGAATAAAAACCGGTCCCGCATTCTGGGTCGCTTCCAGGGCAAAATGGCCGACAGGCATCTGGTCGAGCCTAGAACCTGCCGTTCAGGTTCCTCGAACAGAGCGAGCTTGCAACTCTTTCGCGTCCTTCATCTGAAGGGCGCGCTTTTTTTTGCCCTGTTTCAATTTCAGAAAAAAGTGACGACCGGCGTTGCGGCGCGATCGTCACGAATCAGGATGGGCTATCCGGTTCCCGGCTTTCCGGCGGTTATTTCTGTTCCGGAGCCGTTGTCTGGATGCTTGCAGTGGTCTGCGGCTTCTCCATTTTCGTGGAGGATTGAGCACTGTGATAGGTGCAGTCTGCCATCGCGCCGGTAACCGACAGAGCGAGGACAGCGGTAGTCACGAATACGACTTTCATGTCTGTCTCCCTATAATTTGGGTATGGCATTGCAGCGGAGAGTTTAGCAGAGCGGACCCCTCCTGTCGCATCACATCATCCCCAAAATGCCATTTGCCGCATTTTCGCCATGATTTTGTCGGGCGTTCGCCACAAGTTTTGGTGGGAAAAAGTCATGGTTTGCCGCGAAAAAACGCATCCGGCGCGAAAATCGCGCCGGTTCACGGTTCTGCCTTGATTTGATTTCGGCCCGGTCAGGAGGCGCAGCGGTTGACCACGGCGCGCTTGCCGCCCATCGACAGGAACGAGATATGCAGCGTCTGTCCGACGGGTGAAATGGTGATGTTTTCCTTCGACTGCTGCCCGTTGGCCGTGCAGGACATCGAGACGGTAAAGGTGCCTTCGTAATTGTTCATGCGCGTGACCGAGCACTGGCCGTCGCGGCTGTCGAAACGCTCGCCGGAAATGGCGAATCGCTGGCCGTCAGGGCTGCACCAGTTGCCGGTGATGGGGGTGGGATCGACCGGCGGTCTGGCGGGGGAGGCGCTTGCCGAAGGACCGGGCGTCGTTTCGGAACATGCTGCCAGGGCGGTGGCAGCGAGGACGAGGGCAAGCAAACCGGACTTCTGCAACGATCTTCTCCTTCATGCAGCGGACAAAGCCTCCTCTTAAGAAACCGATTCGGGCGATATCGCGACGGCAGAAGGCCAATCCACAACGAAGTAAGGGCCGGATTGCTCCGGCCCTTCTGTGGAAGGCGATGGAAGGAGACGCCGGGATTATTCCCCCGGCGCCAGATGCGGGGCCTCGATCTTCGCGCCTGCATGTTTCAACGGGCGCTCGCCGGAGAGCTTGCGGATCAGCACATAGAACACCGGCGTCATGAAGATGCCGAAGGCGGTCACGCCGATCATGCCTGCAAAGACCGCGATGCCCATGGCCGAGCGCATTTCCGCACCGGCGCCGGTCGACGTTACCAGAGGCACCACGCCCATGATGAACGCCATCGATGTCATCAGGATCGGACGCAGGCGCAACCGGCTTGCCTCGACCGCCGCCTGCACGACGCCTCGTCCTGAAAGCTCCAGTTCGCGGGCGAATTCCACGATCAGGATCGCGTTCTTCGCCGACAGCCCCACAAGGACTATCAAGCCGATCTGGGTAAAGACGTTGTTGTCGCCTCCTGTCAGCCAGACGCCGGTGAGTGCGGCCATGATCCCCATCGGCACGATCATGATGATCGACAGCGGCAGGGCAAGGCTTTCATACTGCGCGGCCAGAACCAGATAGACGAGCAGCAGCGCCAGCGGGAAGACGAGGAAACCGGAGCTGCCAGCCAGAATCTGCTGGTAGGTCAGATCCGTCCACTCGAAGGTGATGCCGGGCGGCAAGGTTTCCTCCGCGATCCGTTCAATGGCAGCCTGCGCCTGACCGGACGAGAAGCCGGGGGCGGGATTGCCGTTGATATCGGCGGAAAGGAAGCCGTTATAACGGATGGCGCGTTCCGCACCCACGGTCTGCTCGACTTTCAGAAGCGCCGACAGCGGGATCATCTCGCCGGACTGCGAACGCACCTTCAGCTTGCCGATATCCTCGGCATGGCTGCGATAATTCGCATCGGCCTGAATGCGCACGCTGTAGGTGCGTCCGAAGGCATTGAAGTCGTTGACATAGAGCGAACCCAGATAAATCTGCAGGGTTTCAAACACGTCGGTCACCGCCACGCCAAGCTGTCGCGCCTTCACGCGGTCCAGATCGGCATAAAGCTGCGGCACGTTGATCTGGTAGCTCGAATAGAGACCAGCCAGTTCCGGCGTCTGATAGGCCTTGGCGAGAAACGCCTTGGTCGCATCGTCAAGCGCCTTGAAGCCAAGCCCGTTGCGATCCTCAAGCTGGAGCTTGAAGCCGCCTGTCGTGCCGAGACCCTGAACGGGCGGCGGCGGGAACATGGCGATGAAGGCATCCTGAATGGCGCCGTATTGCTGGTTCAGCTCCATGGTGATGGCATTGGCCGACAGTTCCGGGGTCTTGCGCTCCTCGAACGACTTCAGCGTCACGAAAACGATGCCGGAGTTCGACGAGTTGGTGAAACCGTTGATTGACAGGCCGGGGAAGGCGATGGCATTGGCCACGCCCGGATGCTTGAGCGCAATGTCGCTCATGCGACGGATCACATCTTCCGACCGGTCGAGCGTTGCCGCATCCGGCAATTGCGCGAAGCCAATCAGATATTGCTTGTCCTGCGCCGGAACGAAGCCGCCGGGCACCGCGCGGAACAGGACGAAGGTGACGCCGAGCAGCACGACATAGAGGCCCATGACCAGCGACTTGCGCGAGAGGATGCTGCCGACACCGCGTCCATAGGCTTCCGAACTTGCACCGAAGAAACGGTTGAAGCCACGGAAGAACCAGCCGAACAGCTTGTCCATGATGCGGGTGAGCCGATCCTTCGGCGCATCGTGACCGCGCAGCAACAGTGCCGCGAGGGCAGGCGAAAGCGTCAGCGAATTGAAGGCCGAGATCACCGTCGAGATTGCGATGGTGAGCGCGAACTGACGGTAGAACTGGCCTGTCAGGCCGGTGATGAAGGCAAGTGGTACGAAGACCGCGACCAGCACCAGCGCAATGGCGATGATCGGCCCGGACACTTCCTGCATGGCGCGATAGGTTGCCTCGACCGGCGACAGCCCCTGTTCGATGTTGCGCTCGACATTTTCCACCACCACGATGGCGTCGTCGACCACGATGCCAATGGCAAGCACCAGGCCGAAAAGGCTGAGTGCATTGATGGAGAAGCCGAACACATACATCACCGCAAACGTGCCGACGATGGAAACGGGAACGGCAACCAGCGGAATGATGGAGGCGCGCCATGTCTGCAGGAACAGGATGACGACGATGACCACCAGCACGATGGCTTCGAGCAGCGTATGGATGACCGACTCGATGGAAGCCTTCACAAACCCGGTCGTGTCATAGACGATGTCGAAATCCACGCCTTCCGGCATGGTTTTCTTCAGGTCCGCCATGGCCGCATGGACGTTTTCGGAAATGTCCAGCGCATTGGAACCGGGCGACTGGAACACGCCCATGCCGACCGCGAGCTTGTTGTCGAGCAGCGAGCGCAGCGAATAATCGGCGGCGCCCATTTCGACGCGCGCCACATCGCCCAGCCGGGTGATTTCGCCTTCATTGCCTGACTTCACGACAATATTGGCGAATTCTTCCGGCGACTGGAGACGGCCCTGCGCATTGACGGAAAGTTGCAGGTCGAGACCGGAAACGGACGGCGATGCGCCGATGACGCCGGCAGCGGCCTGAACGTTCTGCTGGCGGATGGCATTGGCGATGTCGCTTGCGGAAAGACCGCGTTCGGCGGCCTTCTGCGGGTCGATCCAGACGCGCATCGAATAATCGCCGCCGCCGAATATCTGCACCTGACCGACGCCCGGGATACGGGCGATACGGTCCTTGACGTTCAGAACCGCATAGTTGCGCAGATAGTTCACGTCATACCGGCCATCGGGCGAGATGATATGGACGACGAGCGTCAGGTCGGGCGAGCTCTTGGCGGTCGTGACGCCAAGCGTGCGCACCTCTTCCGGCAGGCGCGGTTCAGCCTGCGAAATACGGTTCTGCACCAGCTGCTGGGCCTGATCGGGATCGGTGCCGAGCGCGAAGGTGACCGTCAGCGTCATGACGCCATCGGCGGTCGCCTGGCTCTGCATGTAGAGCATGCCCTCGACGCCGTTGATCTGTTCTTCAAGCGGCGTGGCGACGGTTTCGGAAATGACGGCAGGGTTGGCGCCCGGATATTGCGCGCGAACCACGATCTGCGGCGGCACGACTTCCGGATATTCCGAGATCGGCAGACCTGTCATGCCGATCAGACCGGCAACGAAGATCAGGACCGACAGAACGCCAGCGAAGACCGGCCGGTCGACGAAAAAGCGTGAGAAGTTCATCTGTTTATCCCCCTTAGAGCGCCGTGCGTTCGGTCGAACGCACAAAGGACGCTCTAATTGTTTGGGTCTGGGCATCGTGCTTTCCAAAAATCGAAATCGATTTTTGGGCCGATGCCGTGGCGGATGGGCAAAGACTCTCCCGGCCCGCGAAATCGGCAGATTTCGCGGGTTGCTGAGGCTGAGCATTTGCGGTTAGCGCGCGCTCAGGCGCGCCGTTTTAATTCAGTTTTTGGCAAGTGTTTCGGTGACGGGTTGCGGTGCGACGACCACGCCCGGACGAATGCGCTGCAGGCCGTTCACGACGATATTCTCGCCGGGCTTCAACCCGCTTTCGATGATGCGCAGGCCGTCATAATTGCGTCCCAGAACCACCTGTCGGTATTCGACCTTGTTATCGGCCCCGACCACGAAGACGAATTTCTTGTCCTGATCGGAGGCAATGGCGCGGTCGCTCACCACCAGCTTTTCATCCGGTTCCGGTTCGCCGAAGCGGATGCGGACAAACTGGCCGGGAATGAGCCTGCCGTCCGGATTGTCGATTGCGGCGCGAACGCGGATCGTGCCGGTCGTGGCATCGACCTCATTGTTGATGAGCTGGATATGACCGGAAATCGGGGTGCCTTCATCGGAAGCGGTGCCGATCTGGACCGGAATGCGCTCGATGGCGTTTCCGCCGGGCGAGGCTGCAAGCTTGGCAAGCGCCTTGGTGACGACTTCCTCATTGGCGCTGAAGCTTGCATAGATCGGATCGACCGAAACAAGCGTGGTCAGGACCGGCGAGGCGGAACTTGCGGCAACCAGATTGCCTGCCGTTACTTCCAGCCGCCCGACGCGGCCGGAAATCGGCGCGCGCACTTCCGTATATTGAAGATCGAGCTCGGCGGTACGAAGGGCCGCCTTGGCTGAACGCAGGCTTGCCTGCGCCTCGTCATAGGCGCTGGACCGCTGGTCGAGGCCGCTCTGGGCGATGGTGCGGGTGGTGACGAGCTGGCGTCCGCGTTCCAGTTCCGTCTTGGCCAGCGCAACGCGGGCCTCTTCGGCTGAAACCTGTGCCTTCGCCTTTTCCACCGCCGCTGCATAGGGCTCGGGATCGATGGTGACGAGCAGATCGCCCTGTTTCACCAGAGCGCCTTCGCGGAAATGGGCTTTCAGGATTGCGCCGCCGACGCGCGGGCGAATTTCAACCCGGTCGATCGCTTCCAGACGACCGGAAAATTCTTCCCAGGTCGCAATGCGGCGCGATTCCGCCCTGGCGACGGAAACCGGCACGGCAGGCGGGGGAGCGGAAATATCGGTTGCGGCATCGGCCTTGAGGTGGGGCGCGCCGAAGAGAATGGCGCCGCCGCCAGCTGCAGACAATAGGATACTCAGGCCGGCGCCCCATAGGGCCCGGCGGGCTGTAATCGATGTCATTGTTGTATCTCCTGCAGCATAACCCGACCGGAGAGGTTCGGTCTGATTATGCTTTCAATCAAGGAGGTTAGAGCTTCGCTCTAACCGGTGGGGGCCGGCTTCATTGGGGCATCAGGTCAAAGCTTGGGAGGACTTTAAAACTGATGTCATGCTGCGATTGCCTTTGCTCCTGCCTGCCGGAAGAAATCGGAAAACAGGTCTACAAGTTTGTGCTCCTGTGGCGACCAGTCGGTGCCCGCCACCTTGTTTTCAGGTATCCAGCCGGCTTTTCCGGGCAGGACATGCGATTGGACCTTCACGCCCGCCTGACGAAGACGCTCGGCATAGGCCTGCGTTTCATCACGCATCGGGCACTGGGCGCTGGTGACAAGCAAAGTGGGTGCCAGACCAGCAAGACGGGTACACAAGGCGGGCGCGGCATAGGGGTGGGTGAAACCCGCACACTCGCCCAGATAATGCTGCCAGCCATCCGACATCGTCTTGACGGCGCTTTCCGGGCAATATTTGCGGAAAGACGCCGTGGCGAGGCAGGGGTCGAGCATGGGCGAAAGCAGTATCTGACCCTTGAGATCGGTCAGATATTGATCGCGCGCCATCAGGGCCACGCCGGCAGCAAGGTTGCCGCCCGCCTCTTCACCGGCGACGAACAGCATCGACTTCTTGTGCGCAAACTCCGGGCAGCGCGCGCGCATCGAAGTCAGGATGGAATAGACTATCTCAAGCGCCGCCGGGAACGGGTTGAGACAGGCTGACGAATATTCCGGCGACACGACCACCGCACCCGCCTCGGCAAGTGTTTCGGCGACGCGCTCGCAGGCGCCCAGACAACTGGCCGAGAAAGCGCCACCGTGAAGGTGCAGCACCACCGGCGGCGGGGAGAGCAGCTTTGTCCCCCGGTAGATGCGCGCCTTGCAGGTGCAGTCGCCCGCCTGTCCCTGGGCTTGACCATGAAGTCGCCCATGAACCTGCAACGTCTCTACACTAAACTTCTCGCACATCTTTTCTGGCCTTCATGTATAAAGCGGTTCTGTCACACGGAATCGTCCAGACCGCCCTATCCATTCTATTTCCACGTATTTCCGAACGCAAAACCGTTTCACGCTTCCGGTCCGAAAATGATGCGTCTGGAGCAGGACACGCCTATATATGGTTCGCGCCCACGCTCCGGCTGTTTGCTGCGCCGCATTCATGCCTGTCAGGTGATCTCCACCGGGCTGCACGATGCGCCGGAGCATTTCTGTCTGAACGGAATCGTCGGAAATGCTCTGGCTGTATTCACGCAAGTCCTTGCCCCAAAACCGGTTCCCACTTTTGGGGGACATGCGCTAGCGGCAAACTGCCATGATCAGATATTATCATTGTCTATGAACTGGAATAGTCCCCTATAATTGGTTACACTGTCCAGAATCTCGAACAATAACGGCTTTTTGATAATGGACCAGCTTTCGGCCATGCGCGCCTTTCTCCGGGTTGTCGAAACCGGGAATTTCACGCGCGCCTCCGCCTCGCTCAACATGCCCAAGGCAACGATCAGCAATCTCATTCAGGGATTGGAAGCCCATCTTGGTACGAAGCTCCTCAATCGCACCACCCGCCGCGTTCTGGTGACGCCGGACGGCGCGCTCTATTACGAGCGTGCGGCCCGTTTGCTCGCCGATCTTGCCGAACTCGACGGCAGCCTGTCTAGCGCGCAGACCTTGCCCAAGGGGCGCCTGCGCGTCGAAATGGCGGGCGCGGTCGCCAATCTCATCATCATTCCGGCGCTGATGGAGTTTCACCAGCGCTATCCCGATATCCAGATCGATCTCGGCGTGTCGGACCGGCCTGTCGATTATGTGGCGGAGAATGTCGATTGCGCCATTCGCATCGGGGAGCTGGCCGACCAGTCGCTGATTGCGCGCCGCATCGGCGACATGCATTTCATCGCCTGCGCTTCCGCCGAATATCTCGACCGTTGCTCCACGCCGCTTCACCCGTCGGACCTCAGCCGTGACTGTACTGTGGTCGGCTATTTCCGGCCATCGACCGGCCAGCAGATGCCGTTCCGCTTCAGGAAGGGGACGGAGGAGATCGAGGTCAACGGGCGCTATGTGGTGGCGGCGAACGAATCGACCACCTATCTTGCCGCCGCGCGGGCCGGGCTCGGCGTGGTGCAGGCGCCCTTGTTCATGGTGAAGGACGATATCGCCAGCGGCACGCTGCGCCCCGTCCTGCAGGAATGGGAGATAGAGCCGACGCCGATCTATCTGGTCTATCCGCCCAACCGGCATCTGAGCAACCGCCTGCGCGTCTTCGCCGACTGGGTGGTCAAGACCGTCGCGAGGTCACAGCTCAACGGGAGTTAGCGTGCGCAGCGCCGCTTGTTGAGCCGGACCTTGATCTTGTCGGGAGAGGTGCTTTTCGCCTTGTGGCCGGACGAGACGATATGCGCGCGCACTGTGCAGTCGCCGGCCAGCACCTCGAAATTGTTGGAGCGGATATACATCACCGTATTGATAGGCTGGCCGGGCAACTTCTGTGCCACGGCGTTGACCACCGCTGTGACTTCTCTGGCGCGCTGGCTGGAACTGCCGTCGCTGGCGGCGAGCGCCGGGCTCTGCGCGGATGAAAATGCGAATATGCCCGCAAACAGAAAAGCAGTTTTAGCTTTCTTCATTGGCATGGCCTCCGATTGAGCTGGAATTGAATGGACCAACATAGGCCCCAATTGCGTCAATACCAGTCCCGGACCAGTACCTTTTAACGGTTCTTTGTCTCGCTTATTCCGTTTGCGATGCGCTTGACGGTGGTCGCGGCCAGAAGCAGGCAAAGGAGCGGTTGCAGCCAGAACATCCAGTCCGGCAAGGTGCCGTCGATGGCGATCCAGGCACCAAGCACGCCGAAGACCACGGCGCGGTCGCTCTTGCCCATCGGGCCGTCATAACGGCGGCTCGCACCCACGGAAGCCCCGGCAAGACCGGCAAATTCCGTCAGCGTGGCAAGGAATATGACCGCGAAAATCCACGGGCCGGTGAACGGGGCGACCAGCGCGAAAGGGGCATAGAGCGCCGCGTCGGAAACCACATCGCCGATCTCGTTGAGATAGGCGCCCAGCGTCGATTTCTGCCCATGTTCGCGCGCCAGCATTCCATCGACGGCGTTCAGGGCCATGCGGAGGAACAGCCAGACCGGGACGAGCGCAAACCATGCCGCATTTCCGCTCCACGCCAGAAAAGCCCCAAGTATGATCGAGACGAGCGCGGCGGCGACTGTAACCTGATTGGCGGTTACACCGCCTGCGGCAAGTCGCACGACCAGCGGCCTCAGTAAATTCTGGAAACGCGACTTGAGTTGATAAACGGACATCAAGAATCTCTTGGGAAACGAAGAATAAGTATTGAACAGCTATTTGCGGTTCGCTCCAGCTCGTTTAAGCAAACATTTTGTTTCACTCAATAGAAATTGGGGGCAGCCGCCTCGCGAGGAAACGCTGTGGAGAGGGATGCATGGACGAGCAGGCAGTAAAACCGCATCGCGTGGCGCAGGAAAGCCGGTTCGCGACCCATGACGGCACGTCGCTGTTCTACCGTTTCTGGCCGGCGCTTTCCGGAAAGCCGAAAGGCGTCATCGTCCTGCTGCATCGCGGGCACGAGCATAGCGGCCGTGTCGCGCACCTCGTCGATGAGCTGGGGCTGGATGACTACGCCTTCTATGCCTGGGATGCGCGCGGCCACGGCCAGTCGCCGGGCGTGCGCGGCTTCTCGCCATCCTTCGGCGCGTCGATCCGCGATCTCGACAGTTTCGTCACCCATATCCGGCGGGAAACCAGCGCGGCCATCGAGGACGTGGCAATCATCGCGCAGAGCGTCGGTGCGGTGCTTGCTGCCGCATGGGTGCATGACTATGCGCCGAATATCCGGGCGCTGGTGCTGGCTTCGCCCGCCTTCGACATCAAGCTCTATGTGCCATTCGCCAAGGAAGGCATCGGCCTGTGGCAGAAGCTGAAAGGCACTTTCTACGTCAATTCCTACGTCAAGCCGCAGTTCCTGACCCACGATCCGGAACGCATCGAATCCTATCGCACCGATCCGCTGATCGCACGGCCCATTGCATCGCATATCCTGCTGCAACTCTACGAGACGGCGAAGCGCGTGGTGGACGATGCGCGGGCGATTACCGTTCCGACGCAACTGCTCATCTCCGGCAGCGATTTCGTCGTGCGCCCCGCGCCGCAACATCGCTTCTTCGAGAACCTCGGCAGCCGCATCAAGGAGCGGCACGTGCTCAAGGGCTTCTACCACGACACGCTGGGCGAGCGGGATCGCAAACCGGCCATCGAACGCATTCATGATTTCATCGAGGCGCGCTTTGCCGAAGCGCCGCAGCGCGCCGACCTGACGGAAGCGCATATTGCAGGCCACACGCGCGACGAGGCGGACCGGCTGTCGACCCCGCTGCCGCTTCTGACGGCGCAGGGGCTTTACTGGGCGTCGACGCGGGCTTCGATAGCCTTCGGCGCACTGTTTTCGGAAGGGCTGAAAGTCGGCAGGCGCACCGGCTTCGATTCCGGTTCGACGCTCGATTACGTTTATGAGAACGAAGCGCGCGGTATTGGACCGGGCGGCAAGCTCATCGACAGGCAGTTTCTGGAAGCGATCGGCTGGCGGGGCATCCGGCAGCGCAAGGTGCATCTGGAAGAACTGATCGGCGTGGCGATCAACCGGCTGAAGAGCGAAGGCCGCTCGACCAATATTCTTGATATTGCCTGCGGCCATGGCCGCTACGTGATCGACGCGGTGGTGCGCGCCGGCGCGATGCCGGACAGCATCCATCTGCGCGACTATTCGCCGATCAATGTGCTGGCGGGCAACAAGCTCATCAGGGATCGCGGGCTGGAGGCCATTGCCCATATGGAAGAGGGCGATGCTTTCAACGAGGAAAGCCTTGCCGCTGTCACGCCGCAGCCGGACCTTGCCATCGTGTCCGGTCTTTACGAGCTTTTCCCCGACAATGCACTGATCAATCGTTCGCTGTCGGGGCTTGCCCGCGTGCAGAAGCCCGGCGCACTGCTGATCTACACCAACCAGCCATGGCATCCGCAGCTTGAAATGATCGCGCGGGCGCTGACCTCGCATCGCGGCGGCGAGGCATGGGTGATGCGCCGCCGCACGCAGGGCGAGATGGACCAGCTTGTCGAAAAGGCAGGCTATCGCAAGATCGAACAGCGCATCGATCAGTGGGGCATTTTCACCGTCTCGATTGCAGAGCGGGTCGGAGACGGCAAGGCGTGACGGTGCATCTGACGGAACGCGAGGGATATTCGCGGCGGCCCGTGGTCCGTCGCGCCATCCTTTGGCTTCTGTTTCTCGCTCCCTTCTTCTACCTGACATACGGCACGGCCAACTGGCTCGCATCGCAGCAAAGCCATGTGCCGAACCTTGCCTTCGCGTGGGAAAACCGGGTTCCGTTCATCGCGTGGAGCATCGTGCCCTATTGGTCGGTCAATCTGTTCTACGCGGTCGCGCTGTTCGTCAATGACAGTCCGGAACAGGTGGACCGGCTGGCGAAGCGTTATCTGGCGGCTCAGATCATCGCTGTTCTCTGCTTCGTCGCCTTTCCGCTGACGGCGACCTTCGTAAAACCGGCAACGGCTGGCATTCCGGGCTTCATGTTCGATGTGCTCGGCGGTTTCGACAAACCCTTCAATCAGGCACCTTCGCTGCATATCGCGCTTCTGATCATCATCTGGGACCAGATGCGCCGCGTGATGGGCGGCGCCGTGCGCGTGGTCTGGCATGTCTGGTGCCTGCTGATCGGCCTGTCGGTGCTGACCACCTATCAGCACCACGCGGTCGATATTCCGGCAGGCGCTTTGCTCGGCCTGTTTGCCCTGTGGCTTTTTCCGCGTAGTGGGTCGTCACCATTTGCCGGTTTTCAGTTGACCACGAACCCAAAAGCGCGTCGGCTGGGTCTATATTATCTGGCGGGCGCTGTGCTTTTTCTCGCGCTCGGCATTCATGGCCTCAGCATGACTGGCTATGCGATCTTCTGGCTTTGGCCCGCAACCGCGCTGGCCATCGTGGCGCTTGGCTATTTCGGGGCCGGTGCTGGCATTTTCCAGAAGCAGACGGATGGATCGGTCAGTCTTGCAAGCCGCTGGCTCCTTTGGCCCTATCGTCTTTTTGCCGGGCTGAATGTGCGGTTCTGGACCCGCAGGCTGCCGCCGCATGTGGAGCTTGCCGACGGGGTGTTTCTGGGGCGTTTTCCTAGAGCCGCAGAACTTTCATCCTTCGCGACCGTCATCGATCTGGCCGCTGAAATGGTGCCGCCGCCGCATGACGCGGAATGGAAGAGCTTTGCCGCGATCGATATGGTCGCGCCGCCATCGGAAAAAGTGCAACTGGCCGCCGATGCTGTTGAAGCGGCTCGCCATCACGGTCCGGTTCTCATCTGCTGCGCGCTCGGTTTCCAGCGCAGCGCCACGGTTGCGGTGGCCTGGCTCGTCTCGACTGGCCGCGTGGCCAATGCGCGAGAAGCAGAAACGCTGATCCGCGCCAAAGGCTGGCCCGTTCATCTGCATCTGGCGGGGGAGGCGGCATGAACGCGCCTGCATCCTCCACGGCGGTCTGGCTGCGCCGCAACGCCTTTCCCGGCATTGCCGTCGCGGTGGTTCTTCTTGCGGTCGCGCCCTTCCTGCGCCCGGTGCACGATCTGGCTTTCTGGCTGATCTGGCCGCTGCTGCTTGCAAGCGCGCTGATCGTGCTCGGTATCGCGGCGCATCTTCTGTTCGATGCAGCGCTTTTCCGGCTGATTGCCGCTTCCGGCGAAACGGGCCTGAGCGAGGTGGACCGAATTCTGGAACGCATGGGCCTGCGCACCCATGCCGGTCCTGTTCGTCCGCTTGCGGCGAGGATCGAGGGTTCGCGGCGCATCGTGGAGCGCCTGCGGTTCTTCATGGGGGTTGAGATCGTGCTTTTCATTCTGCTGGCCGTGGTGCCATCGGGTCAGGGGCTGTGACATGCGGGAACTGATCCGGCATCAGGTGCAATCGATTTTCGGTTCGTTTCTGGCAATCCTGTCGCGGGGGATTACCGGCGTGCGGCCGATCTGGAGCGGCACTGGCCCGTCGCGCAACCAGCGCATCTATTTTGCCAATCACACAAGTCATGGCGATTTCATCCTGCTCTCTTCCTGTCTCGACCAGGAAGAACGCGCGCGCACCCGTGCCGTCGCCGGCGCGGATTACTGGCGGGGCAACCGCGTGCGCCAGTTCATGGCGGAAGTTCTGTTGCGCACCGTGCTTGTGGAACGCAACTGGGTGGAACGCACGCAGGACCCGATGGAAGTGATGCTGAAGGCGCTGGCCGACGGCTATTCGCTCATCATCTTTCCCGAAGGCACGCGCAACATGACAGACGAGGCGCTGCTGCGCTTTCGCTCCGGCATCTACAATCTGGCGCTGGCGCGCCCCGATGTCGAACTGGTGCCATGCTGGATCGAAAACATGTCGCGCGTGCTGCCCAAGGGCGCGATGCTGCCGGTGCCGCTTCTGTGCCGTGTCGTTTTCGGCGCGCCGGTCCAGCTTCGCGAGGGTGAGGACCGCAAGGAATTTCTCGCCCGCGCCCGCCAGAGCCTTCTCGATATACAGCCCCGTAACGGTAAACAGCCATGAGCGAAACAACCCGATTATTCCTTGGCCTCATGGGCGTTCTGATAACGGCAAGCGCCGTGGCCGGTGTTCTTTCATGGCGCGCGCCGAAGCCGCTTTCATCCACGCTGGTCAATCTCAATGCCCGCATCAAGGCATGGTGGATCATGGTTGGCGCCATGTGCGTCGCTTTCCTGTTCGGGAAGGGTGGCGTGATCGTGCTGTTCGCGATGATCTCGTTCGCGGCCCTCCGCGAATATGCGACGCTGACCCAGACAAGGCGCGCCGACCACCGCGTGCTGCTCGGCATGTTCCTGCTGGTCATTCCAGTGCAATATTACCTGATCTGGATCGACTGGTACGGGCTCTATTCCATCTTCATCCCGGTCTATTGCTTCCTCGCAATGCCGGTGCTGACGGCGCTTTCCGGCGACACGTCGCGCTTTCTGGAACGCATCAGCGAGCAGCAATGGGGCATCATGCTGTCGGTCTATTGCATCAGCCATGTACCGGCCTTGATGACGCTGGATATTCCCGGGTTCGACGGCAAGAAACTGCTGCTGATCGCGTTTCTGGTGGCCACCGTGCAGGGCAGCGATGTGCTGCAATATATTTTCGGCAAGCTGTTCGGCAAACATCGCATCGCGCCCAGCATATCGCCGTCAAAGACCTGGGAAGGCTTTGTCGGCGGGGTTGCGGCGGCATCGCTTCTGGGTGCGGGGCTTGCCTGGCTGACGCCGTTTTCGCCGCTCCAGGCGGGCGCGCTTGCGGCCGCATCCTGCATCATGGGCTTCTTCGGCGGGCTTGTCGCCTCCGCCATCAAGCGCGATCGCGGCGTGAAGGACTGGGGCCACATGATCGAAGGGCATGGCGGCATGCTCGACCGGGCCGACAGCCTCGTCTTTTCAGCCCCGGTCTTCTTCCACACCGTGCGCTATTTCTGGACCTGAACATCCTGCGCAAAACCGCGCCACACTTCAGCTGGAAATGCTGTGGCCGGTCATGTCGCTTCAGGGCAGCTTCAGGGCGATGAACTGCGAAACCTGTCCGTGGCTGAAATTGTTGTCGGAAGCGAGGACCAGCGTCCTCTTCCCGTCCACCACCGGCCCGAAGGTGACGGCCTCGATATTGTCGATGTCGAGGCCGAAATCGCCTTCGTCGAGCTGGAGGAGGAGCTGCTTTGACAGCGGCGTTACCGGCTCGCTGGCGAGCGACGGAACGTCTTTCACATTGCTGGCGCCATCGAAGGATGCGCGATAGAGCGTGATCCGGTTGCCCACGCCCATGGCGAAGGAGCGCTCGACGGTGAGGAGATCGTTTCCATCGGCAACGAATTCCGACATGCCGTTATCGTTCCAGAAGGGCGGCTCAGTCGCCTTGGTGAAGATCGGGCCGGTGTCATAGGCATATTGCGCCGTCACATTGCCTGATGCGAGATCGAAGGCGATGATGCGCGAGCGGCTGCCATGGTCGAGCGTCGCCTTGTCCCCGTCCTGTACCAGCGCGTTTTCAGTACCGGCCAGAAGCGTCTTGCCGTCAGGTGTGATCGTCAGGCTTTCAAAGGAAAGATTGTTGCGGATGCCGCGTGTCCTGCCCTCGTCGGGAATGTAAGCTTCCGGCAAGGCAAATTCGCGGATGAAGCTGCCATCGGTCTTTGCTTCGCCGACAAACGGTCTGCCATTCCTGTCGCCTTCGCTCGACCAGTAGATGGTGCCGGTGGCCGTATTGAAGCGGATGCTTTCCGGGTCCACGTCCTTCAGTGCAAATGGTTTGCCCGCCTTGTCCAGAAGCGTAACCGTTTCCAGAATATCGAGGCTCTGCATGCCGGAACCGTCGATGGCGAGCTTGAGCTTGTAAAAGCGCGCTGGCGCGTTTTCCGAACGGTCGTCGGATATGGCGTAATAGACATCTGCACGCGGGTCGTAGTCGAGGCCGGATATTCCGCCGAATTCGACGCCGCCGATTTTCAGGCCGGTGGGCAGGGTGAAAGCGCCGATCAGTTCGGGCTTGGGCATTTCATGCGCAACGGCGCTGGTTGCAAGGGCGAGAAACAGTGCAGCAAGAGGTGCTTTCATGACGGCGGCCCGTTCGATCGAGAAAGTCACCGGATAGTCGTTCTGTTTGACAGGAAGATGAAGGCTGCTGATCTCAAATTCTGTCGAATGCGCGCGCCGGTTCCTGCCTGTCGATCAGGTGGGAGGGGGCCGCAAATTGCAGCAGCTTGTTCTTGTTGGTGATCTTGATCGCCGAGGCCTGCACCGTGACGCCATGCGAACCGAGTGTCGCGAAATTGCGTGACAGGTTCTCCGGCGTCATGCCGAGATAGGCGGCGAGCGTGCGTTTTTCGTAAGGAATCATCACCACGTCGGCGCCGTCGTTCAAAAGCGATTCCTTGACGATCCAGTTGGCGAGGCGCTGTACGCTGCTGCGCAGCTTCTGCGCCTTCAGTTCCTTCACCAGACGGCGATAGGCGCGCGCGGTTTCAAAAACGATGGCGCGCATGAAGCCGACATCCTCGCTCATCAGGTCGCGCACCAGGCTGGAAGGCACCATCAGCACGCGGGTGGGGGTCAGCGTCTGCGCGGTTTGCAGGCACACATCATCGTTCAGCACGGCTGCGAGGATGAAGATGTCTTCGGCGCGCAGTATCTCCAGCGCGGTCTCGCCATCGTCCGATTTCGCCGACATCAGCACAAGCCCGTCCAGGATCACGAACAGGAAATCCGCAGGCTCGTCCTCCCTGATCAGGGTCGTGCGGGGCGGAAACGACTGCACGAAACTCGGGCGCACCAGCCGCTCGAACGTGGCGTCGGCCATGTCCGCGAAAAGCGGCAGATTTCTCAGCGCGTCGATTTCTTCTCTCCGCATCGATCCTCACTTCAGGGGGCAAGTTATTGCCCGCTAATATAATTGATAAATATCAATCGTGCAATATGCATTAATCAATACTTGGGCCAAACTCGGTTTATTATTGTCCTTAAGTCACCAAGAACTAAAATTCAACTTGAATAGTCTAAAGATATTGATCTTAATCAATGTATTCATCTCGCAGTCGACGCATAAGTGCATACGAAACCTCCCAATGGTATTCAATTCGGAGTACGCCTATGCAACATGTCGCAGGGGAAAATCCCAGGGCGCAGACAACGGCGCTAGCGATGAGTACGACCGCTTTTACAGTCTGTTTCGCGGTCTGGACCATCTTCGCAATCATCGGCATTGAAATCCGGTCCGAGCTTGGACTGAGCGAAACGCAGTTCGGCCTGCTGGTCGGCACGCCCATCCTGACCGGATCGCTGATCCGCGTCATCCTCGGCATCTGGGCGGACCGCTATGGCGGCCGCGCCATCTTCACGCTCACAATGCTGGTCTCGGCGGTCGCCACCTGGCTTCTGACCTACGCCACCACCTATCCGCAGATGCTGGTTGCAGCGCTTGGCGTCGGCGTGGCGGGCGGGTCGTTCTCGGTCGGCGTCGCCTATGTGTCGCGCTGGTATCCGCCGGAAAAGCAGGGCGTCGCGCTGGGCATTTTCGGCGCGGGCAATGTGGGCTCGGCGGTGACGAAGTTCTTCGCGCCGATGGTCATGGTTGCGTTTGGCTGGCACGCGGTCGCGGAAGTCTGGGCGGCGGCGATGGTCGTCATGGCGCTCATCTTCTATTTCACCACGAGCGACGATCCGGTTCTGGTCGAGCGCCGTCTCAAGGGCATAAAGCCCACCAGCACGCTGATGGAGCTGGAACCGCTGAAGAATGTGCAGGTCTGGCGTTTCTCGCTCTACTATTTCTTCGTCTTCGGCGCCTTCGTGGCACTCGCGCTGTGGCTGCCGCAATATCTGATCCATGTCTATGGCGTCGATATTCGCCTGGCAGGCATCATCGCGGCGTTCTTCTCCGTCCCGGCCAGCCTGTTCCGCGCCTATGGCGGGCATCTTTCGGATGTCTATGGCGCGCGCCGGGTCATGTACTGGACCTTCGCCGTCTCGCTGGTCGCAACCTTCGTGCTGTCCTATCCGCCGACGGATTACGTCATCCAGAGCGATAACGGCCCGTTGGCCTTCCATGCCGAAATGGGCGTGATCGGCTTCACCATCACCGTCTTCATCCTCGGCTTCTTCATGGCGCTCGGCAAGGCTGCGGTCTTCAAGCACATTCCGGTCTATTATCCGGGCAATGTCGGCTCTGTCGGCGGCCTCGTGGGCATGATCGGCGGCCTTGGCGGCTTCATCCTGCCGATCCTGTTCGGCGTGCTCCTCGATCAGACCGGCCTCTGGACAAGCTGCTTCATGCTGCTTTTCGTCATCGTCGCCGTGTCGTTCACATGGATGCATGTCTCGATCCGCCAGATGGAACGCGCCTCGCAAGGCGCGGCCACGGAAGAACTTCCGGCCTTCGCCGAATTGCAGGGCCTGAAGAAGGCCGAAATCAAGCCGGCAAAAGGCGATTCCGTCCTCACCGACTGGCGTCCGGACGATCCTGCCTTCTGGGAGCAGAAGGGAAGGAAGATCGCCAGGCGCAACCTGTGGCTTTCGATCCCCGCGCTTCTGCTGTCCTTCGCCATCTGGCAGGTCTGGTCCGTGGTGGTGGCGAAGCTGCCGCTGGTGGGCTACCAGTTCACGACCGACCAGCTCTTCTGGCTGGCAGCGCTCCCCGGCATTTCGGGCGCGACCTTCCGCATTTTCTATTCCTTCATGGTGCCGATCTTCGGCGGTCGCCTGTGGACCACACTGACCACCTGGTCGCTGGTCATTCCGGCCATCGGCATCGGCTATGCGGTGCAGAACCCGAACACGCCTTATTTCATCTTCCTTCTGCTGGCGCTCTGCTGCGGCTTTGGTGGCGGCAACTTTGCCTCCTCCATGTCCAACATCTCGTTCTTCTTCCCCAAGCACGAGAAGGGCAATGCGGCAGCGCTCAATGCGGGCCTCGGCAATCTCGGCGTCAGCGTCGTGCAGTTCGTGGTGCCGCTGGTCATCACCGCCGGTATCTTCGGCAAGCTCGGCGGCGATCCGGCAATGGTCGCGACCGAAGCGGGCAGCGCACCGCTGTGGCTGCAGAATGCCGGGTTCTTCTTCGTGCCGTTCATCATCATCACGGCCTTCGCCAACTGGTTCGGCATGAACGACATCGCATCGGCCAAGGCTTCGTTTGCCGATCAGGCCGTCATCTTCCGCCGCAGGCACAACTGGATCATGTGCTGGCTCTATACGGGAACCTTCGGCTCGTTCATCGGCTATTCGGCAGGCTTCCCGCTTTTGACCAACATCCTCTTCCCGGAAGTCAATGCGCTTCAGTTCGCCTTTCTCGGGCCTCTCGTCGGCGCGCTGTCGCGGTCGGGTTCGGGCTGGCTTGCCGATAAATACGGCGGTGGGCGCGTCACCATCTGGGCATTCGTGCTGATGATGATCGGCGTGGCGGGCGTGCTCTACTTCGTCGGCATCAAGGATCAGCCGAACGCGTTCTGGGGCTTCTTCGCTTCCTTCATCCTGCTGTTCTTCGCAACCGGCATCGGCAACGCCTCCACCTTCCAGATGATCCCGGCGATCATGTCGAAGGAAATGGACAGGCTCATGCCCAAGGCCACCGCGGAAGAACGCCGCCACGAAGCGGACAAGGAATCCGCGGCCATCACCGGCTTCACCTCGGCCATCGCTGCCTTCGGCGCCTTCTTCATTCCGAAGGGCTACGGCACCTCGATCAGCATGACCGGCGGGCCGGAAGCCGCACTCTGGGCCTTCCTGATCTTCTACGTGACATGCCTCGTCATCACCTGGGGCGTCTACACCCGAAAAGGCGGGCTGCTCTACGACGTGGAGCACCGCAGCAAGCCAGCCGCTGCTGCCGCCTAACGAACCAAAATGAGGATAAAATCATGAGTCTACTCCTCGATCGCCTGAACTTTCTTGCGCGCAAGAATGTCGGCACCTTCTCGGAGGGCCATGGCGTCACCACCAACGAAAACCGTGACTGGGAAGACGCCTATCGCAAGCGCTGGCAGCACGACAAGATCGTGCGCTCCACCCATGGCGTGAACTGCACCGGCTCCTGCTCGTGGAAGGTCTACGTCAAGGGCGGCATCATCACCTGGGAAACCCAGCAGACGGACTATCCGCGCACCCGCGCCGATCTTCCGAACCACGAACCGCGCGGCTGTTCGCGCGGGGCAAGCTATAGCTGGTATGTCTATTCGGCCAACCGCGTGAAATATCCGCTGATCCGCTCGCGCCTCCTGAAACTGTGGCGCAAGGAACGTGCGCTGAAAACGCCGGTCGGAGCTTGGGCTGCGATCCAGCAGGACCCGGCCAAGCGCGCCGACTATATGAAGGTGCGCGGTCTCGGCGGCTTCGTTCGCGCCACGTGGGAAGAAGTCAACGAGATCATCGCAGCCGCCAATGCCTATACGGCCAAGACATACGGCCCGGACCGCGTGATCGGCTTCTCGCCGATCCCGGCCATGTCGATGGTGTCCTATGCGGCGGGTTCGCGTTACCTGTCGCTGCTCGGCGGCGTCTGCATGTCGTTCTATGACTGGTATTGCGACCTGCCGCCCGCGTCACCCATGACATGGGGCGAACAGACCGACGTGCCGGAATCGGCAGACTGGTACAATGCGGGCTTCCTGATGCTCTGGGGTTCCAACGTGCCGCAGACCCGCACGCCGGATGCGCATTTCTATACGGAAGTGCGCTACAAGGGCACCAAGTCGGTCGTGGTCTCGCCCGACTATTCGGAAGCCGCAAAGTTCGCCGACCTCTGGCTGCACCCGAAGCAGGGCACCGACGCCGCCCTTGCCATGGCGCTTGGCCATGTGATCCTGCGCGAATACCATCTCGACCGGCAGGTTCCCTATTTCGAGGATTATTGCCGCAAATATTCCGACTTCCCGATGCTGGTCATGCTCTCGAAGAAGGACGGACGCTACGTGCCGGACCGCTTCCTGCGCGCCTCGGACCTGAAGGACGATCTGGGCGAGGCCAACAATCCCGACTGGAAGACGGTCGCCTTTGATACGAGATCGGGTACCTATGTTGCCCCGCAGGGCTCCATCGGCTTCCGCTGGGGCGATGACGGCCAGTGGAACCTTGAAGAAAAGGATGGCCGGGGTAAGGATGTGGAACTCGCCAAGAGTTTCATTGCGGCGGGCGCGCACGATGCCGTCGCCGATGTGGCGTTCCCTTATTTCGGCAATCGCGAGCACGATTATTTTGAAGGCACCGACCATGACAGCGTGCTGGTGCGCAAGGTCCCGGCCCGCAAGCTCAAGCTGAAGAAGGGCGAAGTGCTGGTCGCGACCGTGTTCGACCTGTTCGCCGCCAATTACGGCCTCGATCGCGGGCTTGGCGACGAGAACTCCGCCAGGTCCTATGACGAGGGCCTGCCCTATACACCGGCCTGGGCGGAGAAGATCACGGGCGTCCCGCGCGACCAGATCATTGCCGTCGCCCGCGAATTTGCAACCAATGCCGAAAAGACCAATGGCCGTTCCATGGTCATTCTCGGTGCCGGTCTCAACCACTGGTACCACATGGACATGAACTATCGCGGCATCATCAACATGCTGGTGATGTGCGGCTGCATCGGCCAGTCGGGCGGCGGCTGGAGCCATTATGTGGGACAGGAAAAGCTGCGCCCGCAGACCGGCTGGACCGCGCTTGCCTTCGCGCTGGACTGGAACCGTCCGCCGCGCCACATGAACTCCACCTCGTTCTTCTATGCGCATACCGACCAGTGGCGCTACGAGACCGTGAAGGTGCAGGACATCCTTTCGCCCACCGCGCCCGAGGGGGCGTGGGAAGGCACGATGATCGACTACAACATCCGCGCCGAACGGATGGGCTGGCTGCCTTCCGCGCCGCAGCTCCAGACCAACCCGCTGGAGCTTGCCAGAGAGGCAGCCGCAGCGGGCAAGGAGCCGAAGGACTTCATCGCGAATGCCTTGAAGAACGGCACTGTCACCATGTCCTGCGAGGACCCGGACCACGAGGCCAACTGGCCGCGCAACATGTTCGTCTGGCGCTCGAACCTGCTCGGTTCGTCGGGCAAGGGGCATGAATATTTCCTGAAGCACCTGCTCGGCACGTCCAACGGCTTGCTTGGCAAGGATCTGGGACAGGAAGGCGCGCAGGAAAGCCGCGAGGCCGTGTGGCATGAGAATGCGCCGGAAGGAAAGCTCGACCTTCTGGTCACGCTCGATTTCCGCATGTCCACGACCTGCGTCTATTCCGATATCGTTCTGCCGACTGCCACCTGGTACGAAAAGAACGACCTCAATACCTCCGACATGCATCCCTTCATCCATCCGTTGTCGAGTGCCGCCGACCCGGCATGGGAAGCACGCAGCGACTGGGACATCTTCAAGGGCATCGCGAAGAAGTTCTCGGAAGTGGCGCCGGAAGTGCTGGGCGTCGAGAAGGACATCGTTCTGGTGCCGACCCTGCATGACACGGCGGGCGAACTGGCGCAGCCCAAGGATGTTCTCGACTGGAAGAAGGGCGAAGTCGAGCCGATCCCCGGCAAGACCATGCCATCGGTCGTGGTCGTGGAGCGCGATTATCCGAACCTCTACAAGCGCTATACCTCCGTCGGGCCGCTTCTGGACAAGCTTGGCAATGGCGGCAAGGGCATCTCGTGGAACACCGAGCATGAGGTCGAGCTTCTCGGCAAGCTGAACGGCAGGGTTCATGAGCCGGGCGCAACCGAAGGGCGTCCGCGCATCTATACCGATGTCGACGCAACCGAGGTCATTCTCTCGCTTGCGCCGGAAACCAACGGCGAAGTGGCGGTCAAGGCATGGGAAGCGCTGTCGAAGTTCACAGGCCGCGACCACACCCATCTGGCTCTTCCCAAGGAAGACGAGAAGATCCGCTATCGCGATATCGTCGCGCAGCCGCGCAAGATCATCTCCTCGCCGACATGGTCGGGGCTCGAATCCGAGCATGTCTGCTATAATGCGGGCTATACCAATGTGCATGAGCTGATCCCGTGGCGCACGCTGACCGGCCGTCAGCAGCTCTATCAGGATCACCTGTGGATGCGCGCCTTCGGCGAGGGCTTCTGCGTCTATCGTCCGCCCATCGACACCAAGACGGTCAATCCGGCAATCCGCGAAAAGGCGGACGGCCAGCCGCATCTGGTGCTGAACTTCATCACGCCGCACCAGAAATGGGGCATCCACTCCACCTATACGGACAATCTCCTGATGCTGACGCTCAATCGCGGCGGGCCGGTTGTCTGGATTTCGGAGCCGGATGCGGCAAAGGCCGGCATCGTCGATAATGACTGGGTGGAAGTCTACAACGCCAACGGCGCCATCGTGGCCCGTGCGGTCGTCTCCCAGCGCATGAAGGATGGAACCATCTTCATGTATCACGCGCAGGAGAAGATCGTGAATACGCCCGGCTCGCCGCTCACCGGCCAGCGCGGCGGCATTCACAACTCCGTCACCCGCATCATCACCAAGCCGACGCATATGATCGGCGGCTACGCCCACCAATCCTATGGCTTCAACTATTACGGCACCGTCGGCGCCAACCGCGACGAGTTCGTGGTCGTGCGCAAGCTCGACCATGTGGACTGGATGGAAGGGCCGCTTGAAGAAGGCAACCGCAACTCCGCCGTGAAGGAGGCAGCAGAATGAAAATCCGTGCGCAAATTGGAATGGTGCTCAATCTCGACAAGTGCATCGGCTGCCACACCTGCTCGGTGACGTGCAAGAACGTCTGGACCAACCGTGAAGGCGTGGAATATGCCTGGTTCAACAACGTTGAGACCAAGCCCGGCATCGGTTTTCCCAAGGAATGGGAAAACCAGAAGAAGTGGAACGGCGGCTGGGTCCGCAAGAAGAACGGCAAGATCGAGCCGAAGATGGGCGCAAAATGGCGCATCCTCGCCAAGATTTTCGCCAATCCGGACCTGCCGGAAATCGACGACTATTACGAGCCGTTCGACTTCGATTACGGCCATCTGCAGACGGCAGGCGAAAGCAGGACCATGCCGACCGCCCGCCCGCGCTCGCTGATTTCCGGCGAGCGGATGGAAAAGATCGAATGGGGGCCGAACTGGGAGGAAATTCTCGGCGGCGAGTTCGCCAAGCGCTCGAAGGACTACAATTTCGAAGGCGTCGAGAAGGAAATCTACGGCCAGTTCGAAAATACCTTCATGATGTACCTGCCGCGCCTGTGCGAGCACTGCCTCAACCCCACCTGCGTTGCGGCCTGCCCGTCCGGCGCGATCTACAAGCGCGAGGATGACGGCATCGTCCTGATCGATCAGGAAAAGTGCCGCGGCTGGCGCATGTGCGTCTCCGGCTGCCCCTACAAGAAGATTTATTACAACTGGAGCTCGGGCAAGTCCGAGAAGTGCATCTTCTGCTATCCGCGCATCGAAGCAGGCCAGCCGACCGTCTGTTCGGAAACCTGTGTCGGCCGCATCCGCTATCTGGGCGTGATGCTCTATGATGCAGACCGTATTTCGGAGGCCGCTTCCACGGCCAATGAACAGGACCTCTATCAGGAACAGCTCAACATCTTCCTCGATCCGAACGATCCTGCCGTGATCGAACAGGCGCGCAAGGACGGCGTGCCGGAAGCCTGGCTGGAATCCGCCAGGCATTCGCCGGTCTACAAGATGGCGATGGACTGGAAGATCGCCTTCCCGCTCCATCCCGAATACCGCACCCTGCCGATGGTCTGGTATGTGCCGCCGCTTTCGCCGCTGCAATCGGCTGCGGCTGCCGGCAAGCTCGGCATGGACGGCCCGCTGCCGGATGTCCGCTCCATGCGCATCCCGGTCCGCTACCTCGCCAATCTCCTGACCGCAGGCAAGGAAGAGCCGGTCATCTCGGCGCTGGAACGCATGCTCGCCATGCGCGCCTATATGCGCGCCAAGACGGTCGATGGCGTCATCGACGAGGCGATTGCCGACCGCGTCGGCATGAGCGGCGCGATGATCGAGGAAATGTACCACATCATGGCGATTGCCAATTACGAGGACCGCTTCGTCATCCCGACGACGCATCGTGAAATCACCGAGGACGCCTATGACGTGCGCGGCTCCTGCGGCTTCACCTTCGGCAATGGCTGCTCGGGCGGCACGTCGACGGAAGATCTGTTCGGTGCCAAGCGCCAGAAAGTGGTCCAAACGCCGACCGATATTTTCAGGGAGCAGGTGTAATGAACAGGACCCTGAAAATCATTTCGCTGCTGCTTTCCTATCCCACGCCCGAGCTGCAACTGGGCGGAGAGGAGCTGAAAGAGGCGCTTGCCGGGGAAAGGCTTTCGCCCGGCATCCGCAGGCTTCTCGACAGTCTTGTCGATTATGTCTGCGACTGCGACCTCTACGAGGCGCAGGAACGCTATGTGCATCTTTTCGACCGCACGCGGTCGCTGTCGCTGCATCTTTTCGAGCATGTGCATGGTGAAAGCCGCGATCGCGGCCAGGCCATGGTCGACCTGATGAAGATGTATGACGACAACGGCTTTGTGGTGGATGCCAGGGAACTGCCGGACTATCTGCCGCTGTTTCTCGAGTTCCTGTCGACGCGCTCGCCGGAGGAAATCCATGATCTTCTCACCCAGACCGGCCATATCACGGCGGCCATCGGCGAGCGGCTGCGCAAGCGCCAGTCGCCCTATGCCAACGCCTTTGCGGCGCTCCTGCATGTCGCCAACGCCAAGCCGGACCAGAGCCTCGTCGGAGAATTGCTTCGGCAGGAAGAAGACGACCCGAACGACCTCGCCGCGCTCGACCGCATCTGGGAAGAAGAAGCGGTGACGTTCGGCGGCAATGCGGGTGAAAACGCCTGCGGCCCGGACCGGTTGCGCATGCAGATGCGTGCGGCACAGCGCAAGCCCGGCTCCCCGTCCAACCCTTCACATCTATAGGAGACGGAAAATGGCTTACCTCCATACGTTTCTTTTCGGCATCTATCCCTATATCGCGCTGAGCGTGCTCGTGCTCGGCTCGATCTTCCGTTACGACCGCGAGCCCTATACCTGGCGTTCGGGCTCGAGCCAGCTTTTGCGGCGCAGGCAGCTCATGTGGGGTTCGGTCCTGTTTCACGTCGGCGTGCTGTTCATCTTCGCCGGTCATTTCGTCGGCCTGCTGACACCCATCTGGGTGTTCGACATGCTTGGCGTCAGCCATGAGGCAAAGCAGATTCTCGCCGTCGTGGCGGGCGGCATTGCCGGGGTTATGGCAATCATCGGCGCCAGCATGCTGGTGCATCGCCGCCTGTTCGATCCGCGCGTGCGCGCATCTTCAAGGCCGACCGACACGCTGATCATCATGCTGTTGTGGGTGCAGCTTCTGCTGGGCCTCGGCACCATTCCGGTTTCGCTGCAACATATCGACGGCGGCGAAATGGTGACATTCATGAACTGGGCGCAGGGCATCTTCACCTTCAACCCGGCTGCATCGAGCTACATCACCGATGCGTCGTTTGTCTTCAAGATGCATATCTTCCTGGGGCTGACGATCTTCCTGCTGTTCCCGTTCACGCGCCTTGTGCATATGCTGAGCGCACCGGTGCGCTATATCTGGCGTCCGGGCTATCAGGTCGTGCGTGAGCGCAACCATACGGCTCAGCCCTCGCATATGCGCGTTCCTGCGGAGTAAGGCTCATGGTAACGCTTTTCGACCGGAAACAACCCGCTGCCGGGCAGCACAATCACCCGACCGGCTATACCACCTATCAGGAGCCGGATACGCGGGTGCCGCCCAAGCCGCGCCCGGTTTTCGATGCGGTGTCCGTCAATGGCGTGGCGATCAACGAAACCGACATCCTGACGGAGGCGCAGAACCATCCGTCGGACAATCCCGGCGCGGCGCTGCTTGCCGCGGCCCGGGCGCTCGCGGTCCGCGAACTGCTTTTGCAGCGGGCGAGGGAGGCGGGCATCGTGCCGGAACGCGAGAAGGACGCCGAGGGACGCAGCGAAACCGACGAGGATGCGCTGGTGCGCATGGTGATCGAACGGGAGGTGGAAGTGCCTTCCGCCACGCGGGAGGAAGCCTTGCGCTTCTACGAAAACAACCGCGACCGCTTCACCAGTGCGCCCATTCTGGAGGCGAGCCATATCCTGATCGCCGCCGATCCCGCCGACAGCCAGGCCCGCGAAAAGGCCCGCGCGACCGCTGCCCGCCTGGCTTCGGCGGTGATTGCCGAGCCTGCCACTTTCGCCTCGGTCGCGCATGAATATTCGTCCTGCCCTTCGGGCGCGCAAGGCGGCAATCTGGGCCAGCTCACGCGCGGCAGCACGGTGCCTGAATTTGAAAGGGCGCTGGAGCGCATGGCGGCAGGGGAAATCACGGCCAATCCCATTGAAAGCCGCTTCGGTTTTCATATTGTGCGGCTTGACCGCCGCATCGAAGGCGAGGAACTGCCGTTCGATTATGTGGCCGACCGGATTGCGGGCTGGCTGGAAGCCTCCACCTGGTCGAAGGCGGTGTCGCAATATATCGCGATCCTCGCAGCCGACGCTGAGATTACCGGCATCGATCTGTTGTCGAACGAGGGAGCCGAGGCATGAGGAACGAACCGACGCTTGCGGCCATCCTCGCCGCCAAGGATGTGCCGGTGGACCAGCTTCTGGCAGGTGCGGCGCATCGGGCAAGACAGGCGGGCCTGCGCGTGGCCGGCTTTCTGCAGCACCGTGAAACCGGCGGCGAGGAATGCTGCCGCGATATCGAGATCGAGCATATCGGCACCGGCGTCACGCAGATCATTTCGCAGGCGCTCGGTTCCGGGTCGAAGGGTTGCCGCCTCGATCCGGCGGCCCTTGCCGATGTGGCAGGCGCGCTTCAGACGGAACTCGATGACGGCGCGGATATGCTGATCCTCAACCGTTTCGGCAAGGGCGAGACGGAAGGGCATGGTTTCCGCTCCATCATCGAAACGGCCTATGCGCGCCAGATTCCGGTGCTGACCGTGGTGCGCGAAACCTATGTCGAGGGCTGGAACGACTTTGCCGGGGATTGCGGCGTTCTTCTGGCACCCGACAGCAAGGCCGTGCTCGGATGGTGCGACCGCGTGATGGAAGCGCGGCGATTGCCCGAAGCCGTATGACGATGGATGCTCTATAGATCCAGCTGGTCGCGGCGGTCTTCCGCAATCAGCTTGCGGATCTGATAGACGATCTGGTCGCCATGCGCCTTGCCGAGCAGATCGGCGGTGTCGACATCGCGCTCTTCGATGGCGCGGATCATGTCCTCATGCTCGGTGACGTAACGCTCCGGCAGGCGGTCCGCAAAGGACTGGTAATAAAGGCGCAAGAGCCTGCGCCCTTCGTCGAGAAGCCGCGAAAAGAACGTGGTGTAGAAGGGATTGCGTCCGGCTTCGGCAATGGCCGCATGAAAATCGCGGTTGGTCGCGATCATTTCCAGTGCGTTCTGCGAGCGGACGGCGCGGGCAAAGGCTTCCTGATGCGCGCGGATATTCTCAAGATCCTTGTCGGTCCGGTTGCGCGCTGCAAGTCGCGTCGTGACGCGGTACATCAGCGTCACCGCGTCGAAAAAGGCGGGCAGGCTCAGGAAGTCGATATTGGACACGACAGTCGAACGATTGGGGAGCGTGGTCACGAAGCCGTCGCTTGCAAGCCGCACCAAAGCCTCGCGGATCGGCGTGCGCGACATGGAAAAGCGTTCTGCCAGTTGGTTTTCATCGATGGGACTGCCCGGCGCGAGCGAAAGATCGATGATCTCGTCGCGCAGCACGTCGTAAACCAGCTTGACACCTGAACCCTTCTTCCGGTCGGCTGTCTGGTTGGCGTCGTCTTTGTCCATGATCTTTCTGCCTTCTTACGGTGTATTTGGCGCGGCACAACCGCATTCTAACAGCAGTTTAAGTTCCACCGGTCAAGCAATCCTATCCTCATTTAAAATTTTGGTCGACAAGAAAAATACAAAGTGTATATTTGATTGCAATACAAGGTTCGACAGAGCGATTGTAGGTTCAGCTCGCGCGAAAGCGCCCAAGGAAAACGCCAAGGAAAGACGCTATGACTTCTAACATTTTCTCCGGCTGCATTCCGGCCCTCATGACCCCCTGCAAGCCCGACCGCACGCCGGATTTCGATGCGCTGGTCCGCAAAGGCAAGGAACTGATCGCGAAGGGCATGTCTGCGGTTGTCTATTGCGGCTCCATGGGTGACTGGCCGCTTCTTTCGGACGAGGAACGCATGGCTGGCGTTGAAGCGCTTGCCAAGGCCGGCGTGCCGGTCGTCGTCGGCACCGGCGCGGTCAACACCAAGATTGCCGCCGCCCATGCTGCCCACGCGCAGAAGGTTGGCGCGAAGGGCCTGATGGTCATTCCGCGTGTTCTGTCGCGCGGCTCGTCCATCTCGGCGCAGAAGGCGCATTTCAAGGCGATCCTGTCGGCTGCTCCCGATCTGCCTGCCGTGATCTACAACAGCCCTTACTATGGTTTCGCCACCCGCGCCGACCTGTTCTTCGCGCTGCGTGCGGAACATCCGAACCTGATCGGCTTCAAGGAATTCGGCGGCGCGGAAGCCATGCGCTACGCCGCTGAAAACATCACCAGCGCCGATGACAATGTGACCCTGATGGTCGGCGTCGATACCGGCGTTTTCCATGGTTTCGTCAATTGCGGTGCAACCGGCGCAATCACGGGCATCGGCAATGTGCTGCCGAAGGAAGTGCAGCATCTGGTTGCCCTGTCGAAGGCCGCAGCCACCGGCGACGTCGAAGCGCGCAAGCTGGCGCTGGAACTGGAAGCCGCACTCGACGTGCTGTCGTCCTTCGATGAAGGTCCGGACCTCGTTCTCTTCTACAAGCACATGATGGTGCTGACCGGCAATCCGGAATATGAACTGCATTTCAACGAGACGGACAAGCTGTCCGATAGCCAGCGCGGCTATTGCGAAACCCAGTTGAAGCTGTTCCAGACCTGGTATGCCGACTGGAACAAGCAGGGCAGCGCAGCAACGAAATACGCTGCCTGAAATCAGTTCAAAAAACAAAAAGGCGCCGGTTTCCGGCGCCTTTTTGTTTGGGATCACGACACTGCGTCGAGACCCTTTTCCTTGAGCTTTTCCAGCAGCGCCATTTCAGCGGCGGTGAGTGTGATGCCCTTGCTGAGTGAATCGCGGCGAGCGGCAAAGCGGCGCTGCGACGGCAGGCGCGCGCCCTGTCCGGCAATCGCTTCGATCAGGACTTCGCCGCGCTCTTGCGGATTGCCACGACCGCCCGCCATGCGGGCAGGGTCGAAGGCAATGATGAGTTCGCCATGGCGCGGCGCAAGCGTCGTCGTGCCAAGGAAGTCGAGCGCTTCAGGACTGGTGAAGTCACCGATCATCACACCAGCCAGAAGTTCGATCATCGTGGAAATGGCCGAGCCCTTGTGCTCGCCGAATGGCAGCATCGCGCCTGCAAGGGCTGCTTCCGGGTCGGTCGTGGGCTTGCCGTCCGCATCGACGGCCCAGCCTTCGGGCAGCTGCTTTCCGGCGCGGCGATAAAGCTCCAGTTCGCCGCGCGCGGCCACGCTGGTGGCAAAGTCGAACACATAAGGATAATCGCCGGGGCGGGGCCAGCCGAAGGCGAAGGGGTTGGTGCCCAGAAGCGGCTTCGTTCCGCCTGCTGGCGCAACGGTTGCATAGCTCGGGCACATGGCGATTGCGGCAAGCCCCTGTTCGGCAAGCGCCTCGACTTCCGGCCACAGGGCGGCGAAATGGGTGCAATCGTTGATCGCCAGCGCCGCAATGCCGAGCTTGCGTGCCTTCTCGACCAGGGCAGGGGCGCCACGTTCAAAGGCCAGATTGGCAAAGCCGCCCTTGGCGTCGACGCGAACAACGGCGCTGTCATCGGTCGTGACGACCGGATCAGCATCGGCGACCACCTTGCCGCTTTTCAGCGTGCGCAGGCAGCCTTCGATGCGGTAGACACCATGGGATTTGCAGCCGTCGCGCTCGCCCGCCACAATCGTCTTGGCGATGGCTGCGGCATGGTCGGCGCTGAAACCCGCCTTGTTCAGGATTTCCCGCACAAGCCCGGCGAGTTCTTCTGTCGAAATCGAAATGGTGTCGCTCATTCTGTCATTCCTTGCCGGTTCTTGAGGCAGTGCGGATAGGGGCGAATAAAGTTCGCTGAAATGCATACAAGATGCATGCAGGGTTGTCATGCCGGGGAGGCGGGCCGGGGCCTGCGGCAAAAGGGCTTCACCCGAAATGGTGCGGTGGGCCGACGCGGAAAATCAACCCTTTTTATTCTGAGAGTCATTATCATGAATAACGCAACCTGTTTGATCCAGATCAAAGAGAATGGCCTGCGGCGGGTCTAAATCCCGTCGTGTGGCGTGTAAAGCCGAGACGGCAGCTGCGCCCACCCGATGGAGATCAGGACGAAAATGCGTAAACTCGCAATCAAATTTGCTGCAGCAGGCATTCTTGCGGTGCTGGCGGCCCCAGCCCTTGCCGAAAATATCGAAGTTCACATGCTCAACAAGGGCGCCGAGGGCGCCATGGTTTTCGAGCCCGCCTATATCAAGGCCAATCCCGGCGACACGATCACCTTCGTGCCGGTGGACAAGGGGCACAATGTCGAATCCATCAAGGACATGATCCCGGAAGGCGCGGAGAAGTTCAAAAGCAAGATCAACGAGAATTATGTGCTGACGGTTACGGAACCCGGCGCATATCTGGTAAAGTGCACTCCGCATTATGCAATGGGCATGATCGCGCTGATCGCCGTGGGCGACAGCCCGGCCAATCTCGAACAGATCGTTTCGGCCAAGAAGCCGAAGGTCGTTCAGGAGCGGCTGGAAAAGGTCATCGCCAGCGCCAAATAATGCGGGCCAGTAATAGGGGCCAGTAATACCGAAACTCGATGAGCCGGACTTGACCGGCTTCATGGCGAGGACATCATGACCAGACAGCCAGGCCTGCAGGCAGTACCTGCTGCGATGCCATCCGATCAAAAAGGTATGCCGCGCGGACTGAAGATGACCGGTCCCGTCCTCCTCAGCTATGGCTTCCGCCCATTCTTTCTGGGCGGAGCCATATGGGCCGTTCTGGCCATGCTCTTCTGGATATTGTCGCTCACTCTTGGAACGCCGTTGGGCGGTTCCTATGGCGGGCTGAACTGGCACGCCCATGAAATGGTGTTCGGTTTTTCTTCCGCCGTTCTCGCAGGCTTTCTGCTGACCGCCATTCCGAACTGGACAGGCGGCCTGCCGGTATCGGGCACACCGCTCGCCATTCTCTGCGGGGTATGGCTTGCAGGACGGCTCGTCTTTCTCGAGCCTGACCTGATCGATGTGCGCTTTGCAGTCGCTGTCGAAAGTCTGTTTCTGCCCTCGCTGCTTTTCATCTGCGCGCGGGAAATCATTGCCGGGCGCCAATGGAAAAACCTGAAGGTGCTGGTTGGCGTGGCAACGGTGATGGTTGCCAATCTCGTCTTCCATTATCTGATCCTGACCGACGGTGACGTGGCATTGGCCGACCGCATCGGGGTCAGCGCCTATGTCCTGCTGGTTATGGTGATTGGTGGGCGCATTGTGCCAAGCTTCACCCGCAATTGGCTCAACAAGATGGGGGAGACGCGCTTTCCGGTGCCTTTCAACCGCTATGACGGTTTCAGCATTCTCGTCGGAGTGGCTGCCTGTATCGGCTGGATCGCCGCTCCCGACCAGACGATAACGGCGGTACTGGCGTGGATTGCAGCCCTGTTTCACATCGTGCGGCTTTACCGCTGGCGGGGATGGTCTGTGGCGCGGGAAAAGCTGCTGCTGGTTCTTCATGTCGCCTATGCGTTCATCCCGCTCGGTTTCATCGCCATCGGTCTCTCGGCCATTGATCGCCTCAATCCCTATTCCGCACTGCATGTTGTGACGGTGGGTGCGATCGGCTGCATGATGCTGGCGGTCATGACGCGGGCCACCCGCGGCCATACCGGGCGCGAACTGACGGCATCGCCCGTCACGCAGGCCGCTTATCTCTGCCTTGTCGCGGCGGCGTTGATCCGTCCGTTGGCGGAAATCATGCCGAATTTCTTCCACACCATCCTCGCCGCCTCGGCCTTGCTCTGGATGGGCGCTTTCGGGCTTTACGTTCTGGAATATGGTCCGATGCTGTTACGCGAGAGACGCCAGCGCATGGCGGGCGCGTAATCCGCCCCATCGCAAGGATCATTCAAATGACAGTCCGCGGTCGCCCGCGGGCTGTCTTTTTGTTTTGCGGGGGTGAGTCGCGGCGCCGATCCTGCGATTCTGCCCGTCCAAAGGGCCTGAAACGGGGGTGTGGAAAGAAAAATCACACTCAAGATCACATTTAAATCGTTATAATGTTATGACCATATTGTTATGCTTTTGAAACGGTGTTACCGGAATTGGTGCCCGGGAGGCTGGTCCTGAAGGGACCGCGCAAACCCGGGCAGCACGAGCGCATTGCATCCAGTCGGCGTAACGCCCGCGTTGCATAATGCGCCGTGGCTTTGTTGTTTATACGCATGCCGGTGCCGGAACCCGGGTTTCGCCTTGCCGGAAATGCCTGAGACTTTGCATTTGGCAAGGAGGTTGCCGCCGATGAATTTCGCCCCGCCCGTATCAGATATGCTGCAACTCGCCAACTGCATTCGCGCTCTCTCGATCGATGCCGTCGATGCCGCCAATTCCGGCCATCCGGGAATGCCACTCGGCATGGCCGACGCCGCAGCCGTTCTGTTCTCGAAGCACCTGAAATTCGACGCGTCGGCCCCCAACTGGGCCGACCGCGACCGCTTCGTGCTTTCCAACGGCCATGGCTCGATGCTGCTTTACAGCGCGCTCTATCTGGCGGGCTACAAGGACGTGTCGCTCGATGAGCTGAAGAACTTCCGCCAGTGGGGTTCTAAGACCGCCGGTCACCCCGAATATGGCCATACCGAAGGCGTCGAACTGACCACCGGGCCGCTCGGTCAGGGCCTTGCAAGCTCCGTCGGCATGGCAATCGCCGAACGCGCGCTCGCCGACCAGTTCGGCAAGGATATAGTCGATCACCGCACCTATGTTTTCTGCGGCGACGGCTGCCTCATGGAAGGCGTGGGCCAGGAGGCGATCTCTCTCGCCGGGCATCTTCGCCTCGGCAAGCTGATCGTGCTTTATGACGACAACGGCATCACCATCGACGGCAGCACGGAAATCGCCTTCACCGACGATATTCCGGCCAAGTTCAAGGCGTGCGGCTGGAATGTCGAAAAGGTCGACGGTCACGATCACGACGCCATCGATGCGGCGTTGACGCGCGCCAAGGCTCAGGCCGACCGCCCGACGCTGATCGCGCTCAAGACCGTCATCGGCTATGGTTCGCCGAACCGCGCCGGTACGAGCGGCGTTCACGGCGCTCCGCTTGGTGCCGCCGAAAATGCGGCCACCAAGGCAGCGCTCGGCTGGACGGCGGAAGCCTTTGAAATTCCTGCTCCCCTGCTCAATGCCTGGCGCGAAGCCGGTGCCCGTGGCGCGTCGGAACGCGATGCATGGCAGAAGCGCGTCGATGCGCTGCCCGCAGCCGAACGTGCCGAATTCGACCGCCGGATCGCCGGTGTCCTGCCGGAAGGCTTCGCTGCGGTTGTCGCGGACGCAAAGCAGCGCCTTCTCGACAAGCCGCAGAATGTCGCGACCCGCAAGGCAAGCCAGATTGCGCTTGAAAGCCTGACGGCGGCGCTCCCGGAAATGATCGGCGGCTCGGCTGACCTTACCCATTCGAACCTCACCCGCGTTCCGGCTGTCGACAGCGACTTCACGCCGGAAAAGAGCGGCCGCTATGTGAGCTACGGCGTGCGCGAGTTCGCAATGGGTGCGGCCATGAACGGCATTGCGGTCCATGGCGGCTTCATTCCTTACGGCGGCACCTTCATGGTGTTCTCCGATTATGCCCGCAACGCCATCCGGCTCTCGGCTCTGATGGGCGTGCGCGTCATCCATGTGCTGACGCATGACTCCATCGGTCTTGGCGAAGACGGCCCGACCCACCAGCCGGTCGAACATCTGGCCAGCCTGCGCGCCATGCCGAACCTGCATGTCTTCCGCCCGGCGGATACGATTGAAACGCTGGAATGCTGGGCTGTTGCGGTTTCCGATCCGAACACGCCTTCGGTTCTGGCCCTGTCGCGCCAGAACGTGCCGCAGTTGCGCACCGACAATGGCGAGAATCTTTCCGCACGCGGCGCCTATGTGCTGCGTGAGGCGAAGGGCGAACGCCAGATCACATTGCTTGCCACGGGCACCGAAGTCTCGCTCGCCGTGAAGGCTGCCGAAAAGCTTGCTGAAGAAGGCATCGCAACCGCGGTCGTCTCCATGCCGAGCTGGGACCTGTTCGAAAAGCAGAGCAAGGAATACCGCAAGGGTGTTCTGGGCGATGCGCCGCGCATCGCTGTCGAAGCTGCGGGCAAGTTCGGCTGGACACGTTATGTCGACAGCGAAGACGATGTGATCGGCATGGACGGCTTCGGCGCTTCGGCCCCTGCCGAGGTGCTTTATGAGAAATTCGGCATTACGGCCGAGGCGATTGTCGCCCGCGCCAAGTTCTTGCTGGAGCAGGGCGAATGACGATGGCTGGCAATTTTTCTCCGCTGGTTCTGGTGGGCGACAGCGAGCGCGTGGAAGCCGAAGCGGTCGGCGCCTATCTGGACAACTGGGCTGGCAAGGATGGTCTGCGTCTTGCGACCGCCGATGCGATCAAGGCCATTCTGGCGGGCGCGACACGGCTTGCCGGTCGCATTGCTCGCGGTTCGCTTCCCGGCGATCCGGGCAAGCTCGTCGGCGTCAACAGCGATCAGGACCAGCAGAAGTGCATCGATGTCGGTTCGCACGACCTGTTCGTCGAGCTGCTGATTGCTGCGGGCGCGGCCTCAATTCTTTCCGAAGAAGCGGACCTGCCGGTGGCTGGCAAGGCCGATGGGCTGATCGCCGTCGCCATCGACCCGCTCGACGGTTCCGGCAATGTGGGCCTCGGCGCACCGCTTGGCACGATCTTCTCGATCTTTCCCGCCGATGTGGAAGAACCGTTCCTGCAGCCCGGCAACCGCCAGCTCGCCGCCGGTTATGTGTCCTACGGCAATTCGGTCGATCTCGGCTTTTCGGTCGGCGAAGGCGTGATCTTCGCGACCTTCGATCCGGTGAGCGGGATTTTCCATATCACGCGCCGCAATGTGACGTTGCCCGAGCGCACCTCCGATCTGGCGTTCAACGCATCCGTTTATCGCCACCTTTCGGCTGGCATGAAAGCCTATGTGGATGATGCCTATAACGGCAAGGACGGTCCGCGCGGGCGTAACTTCAACATGCGCTGGCTTGGTGCTGCGGTGGGCGACATGCACCGCATCCTGCAGCGCGGCGGGCTGTTCTTCTACGTGAACGACAGCCGCCCCGGCTACGAGAAGGGCCGCCTGCGGCTCGTCTACGAAGCCAATCCGATTGCTTTCCTCGCCCGTGAGGCGGGAGGCAAGGCGACCGACGGTTCGAGATCCATTCTCGATATCGTCCCGCAAACCTATCACGAGCGCAGTGCGCTGGTGTTCGGCGTTGCCGAAGAGGTGGACATCCTCGGCGAGTACTTCGCGAAATAACCTGACCTGACATCGCCTGGAGCATTGCAAATGCTCCATCCAATTGTTTTGCAACGCGCATCCTGTTCCGAAAACCGTTTCACACTTTTCGGGATGCGCTCTAGGAGGCTAGAAATGGCGCGCATTACGCTGCGGCAATTGCTCGATCACGCCGCTGAAAAGGGTTACGGCGTCCCGGCATTCAACATCAACAACATGGAACAGGCTCTGGCCATCATGGAAGCGGCGGATGCCGTCGATGCGCCGGTGATCCTGCAGGCTTCGCGCGGCGCGCGTGCCTATGCCAACGACATCATGCTTCGCCACATGATGGACGCGGTGACGGAAATCTATCCGCATATCCCGGTCTGCGTCCACCTCGACCATGGCAATGAAGCCGCAACCTGCATGACCGCCATTCAGGCAGGCTTCACCTCCGTCATGATGGACGGTTCGCTGAAAGCCGACGGCAAGACCCCGGCCGACTGGGACTATAACGTTTCGGTCACGCGTCAGGTCAGCGAGATGTCGCATCTGGGCGGCATCTCGGTGGAAGGTGAACTCGGCGTTCTCGGTTCGCTCGAAACCGGCATGGGCGATGCCGAAGACGGCCACGGCGCGGAAGGCGTGCTGTCGCACGACCAGCTTCTGACCGATCCGGACGAAGCCGTGAAGTTCGTGCGCGAAACCAAGGTCGATGCACTGGCGATCGCCATGGGCACCTCGCATGGCGCCTACAAGTTCAGCCGCAAGCCGGACGGTTCCGTGCTCGCCATGCATGTGATCGAGGAAATCCACCGCAAGCTGCCGAACACGCACCTCGTCATGCACGGCTCGTCTTCCGTGCCGGAAGAATTGCAGGAAATCATCAACAAATATGGCGGCCAGATGAAGCCGACCTGGGGTGTTCCGGTCGAGGAAATCCAGCGCGGCATCAAGCATGGCGTGCGCAAGATCAACATCGATACGGACAACCGCATGGCGCTGACCGGCCAGATCCGCCGCGTCCTGCAGGAAGACCCGAGCGAGTTCGATCCGCGCAAGTACCTGAAGCCGGCAATGGCTGCCATGACCAAGCTCTGCAAGGAGCGTTTCGAGCAGTTCGGCACTGCCGGTCATGCCGCCTCAATCCGTCCGATCCCGCTTTCCGACATGGCAAAGCGTTATCGCGATGGTTCGCTGGACCCGAAGTTCAGCTAAGTTCTGCTGTTTAACCAAGTCTTGCTGAGACTTGGTTAAGCCCGTGCGGCGATTGAGCATCTTCAGGGCGTGATGCGTTAGCATCTTAGCGCCTTGCTATAAGCTAAATGAAAAGCGGAGGGGAAATCCTCCGCTTTTTGTTTGCACGGTCGAGGGTCTTGATAATAATTGATAAGAAATCTATCTTGTCACTATCGCAGAGCGATGGAGGCAGGACAGATGATCAGTGCAGAACTTGGCAAGCAGCTTGAAAGCTACGTACAGGACCTTGTCGATACGGGACGATACGGCTCGAAAAGTGAGGTTCTGCGTGAGGGCGTGCGCCTCGTTCAGGAGCGGGAAACCCGTCTTGCTGCGCTCGACGCCTCCATCATGCGCGGGGTCGCCGACGCTGATGCAAGCCGGACAGCCGGCGCGGAGGACGTTTTCGGGGCCTTGCGTAAACGCTATCAGGCAATGTTGCCGGACACGACCGAATGAAGGTCCATTTCACGGACGAAGCGACGAATGACCTCCTGCGGATAGGCGATTATATCGCGAGGGACAATCCGCTCAGAGCTTTATCCTTTATCGATGAAATGGAACGGGAATGCCTGGCGATTGCCGCCTCTCCAAAGGCTTTTCCCAAGGTGCCCCGATATGAAAAGCAGGGCATACGCCGAAAGGTTCACGGCAATTATCTGATCTTTTATCGCCTTGATGGTGAGCAGGTGATTGTCGTCCACATCCTTCACGGTGCAATGGACTTTGCTGCCGTCATTCCGGAAAGCTGAACCGGTTTCGCCACCGGCCCGAAAAGCGGAAGCGTTTCGGGCCGGGACGTCAAATAAGGGCGATCAGCCCTTGTTGTATTTCGCGTCGACTTCGTTGATCGCGTTGACGTTGCCAGCCGAACGGCCGTTTTCGTCGAAGGTCTGTGCGAGGAAGGCGTCGGCAATCGTCTTGGCCACTTCCGAGCCGATGACGCGGGCGCCCATGGTGATGATCTGGGCGTTGTTGGAAAGCGCTGCGCGTTCTGCCGAATAGGTGTCGTGCGTGAGCGCGGCGCGAATGCCCGGAACCTTGTTGGCTGCGATGCACACGCCGATGCCGGTGCCGCAAACGAGGATGGCGCGGTCATAGGTGCCGTCGAGAACTGCGGAAGCCACGCGGTCGGAAAGGTTGGCGTAGAATGCATCCGCGCCAGCATCCGTGCGCGAGATTTCCGAAACCTCGAAACGGTCCTTCAGATAGTCGGCGAGAACCTTGGCCAGACCTTCGCCGGCGCTGTCGCCTGCTACTGCTACTTTCATGGGATTGCTCCTTTAATTGGATTGAATCTTTCTGGCGCACTTGTCCAAAATGTCGAGATAGCCTTCCACGTTCCACGCCGAGCGGCCGATGAACAGGCCGTCGATATGCGGGCAGGCGATGAGTTCTTCGCAATTGCCGGGATTGACCGAGCCGCCATAGAGGCAAGGCACGCGGCGTCCGAGCACACTTTCGGCAACCGCGATGATTTCGGCCTGCCGCGCGTCGGCATAATCGGCGGAAGCGGGAATGCCGTTCTCGCCGATGGCCCATACGGGCTCATAGGCGAACAGGATTTCAGCCTGTTTCTGGTCGTCGGAAAGCCGGGAAAGAGCGCCGCGCACTTCTTCTTCCAGCACTTCAGCCGCGCGTCCGCTTTCGCGGTCTTCCAGCGTTTCGCCGATGCAGATGAGGGGGATCAGGCCGTGGCGCACGGCGGCTTCGACCTTGAGGCCAACCGTTTCGTTGGTCTCGCCGAAATGCTCGCGGCGCTCCGAATGGCCAAGCTCAACGATGTCGAGATTGCAATCTTTCAGCATCAGCGGTGAAATTTCGCCGGTCCATGCGCCCTGATCGGCCCAGTGCATGTTCTGCGCGCCGACCTTGACGGAGGTCCCCGACAGGATTTCCTTCACTTCGCGAACGGCGGTGAACGGTGGAATGACAAAGCGCTGGATATCGGCGGAACGACCGCCATCGGCAGCCTTCAGCGCTTCGGCAAAGGCGCGGGCCTCGGCCAGCGTCTTGTTCATTTTCCAACTCGTTCCAACCCAGAATCTGCTCATGCGTAACTGTTCCTAGTCTGCTGCTATTGTCAGTCTGATCCCGGCCTGCTCGAGTTCGTCCAGTATGGCGGCGCCGGGTGATGAATCGGTGATGATCGCGTCAAAATCGGAGAGATTTGCCATGACGTGGAGGGCAGGGCGCCCGAACCGCTGGTGATTGACCAGAAGGCAGGTGCGGGCCGCGGACGCCGTCATGGCGCGCTTGGTGCGCACCACGTTTTCATCCATGTGATAGACAAGCTGCCCGTTGACGGCGGGCGACGAAACGAAAGCGATGTCGGCACTCAAATGCGACAGCGCTTCTTCCGTCAGTATGCCGAAAAAGGCGTTGAACTTGGCTGAATAGGTTCCGCCGAGCGCGATCAGATTGATCCCGTTCTCGCCCTTCAGCTCATCGACGATGACGGCATTGTTGGTGATGACGGTCAATGGGCGCTTTTCCAGCAACATGCCGCCGAGGACAGCTGCCATGGAGCCGTCATTGACCATCACGGTCATGCCGGGTTCCACCAGTTCCAGCGCGGCGCGGGCCATCTTCTGCTTGGCTTCGCCGTCCTGCCGCTCGCGGAAACGAAAATCGCTCTCGAACTGGGTGCCGGTATCGATGGTCGCGCCGCCGCGCACCTTGCGCAGCACGCCGGAATGTTCCAGCGAATCCAGATCGCGGTGGATCGTCATCTTGGAAACAGCAAACCGGTCCGCCAGATCGTCGAGGTCGACGGCCTGATTTTCGATGAGAAGGTTTATGATCGCCTGTCGTCTGTCGTCGCGCTTCACGCTGTTTCCGATCTCATTGGCGGAACATTTATCGCATGAAGTTAGATCACAAAATCACAAAAAAATCCACGAGAAAAATGTGATTTTGTTATTTTCCATCTGGCTGTCGGATAAGAGCCCTTGCGGTGCGCTCATCGGTGATGAGGCCGTAAAGCCGGCCGCTTTTCAGCACGGCGCGAATGGCGTCAGCCTTGGAAATTCCGCCGGCCAGCCCGATGATTCGGCTCATATCAGCGTTTTCCACCGAGGCGGCGATGGTGCGGGCGGTGAGCGCGGTTTCGAGGCGCTGGCCGTTTGCATCGAAGAAATGGCCGAGCATTTCGCCGACGCCGCCGAGGTTCGCAATCTCCTCAACTTCGCTCAATTCTATCATGCCGGATGTGACGAGCTGCGCCTGCGCATCCACCGTGCCGATGCCCACGATCTTCAGTTCGGCGCGGCAACCCATGTCGAAAACCGTGGTGACGCCGCGCTGGGCGAGCAGCACTTCACGGTCTTCCGCCGTGTTGGCGAAAAAGGGAACCGGCATCACATAAGCGGGCATCCCCGTCTTTTCCGCGATGCGGTGCATCACATCATGCGGGTTGGCGGCGAAATTGCGCGTCAGGCCGCCCAGCAGGGATACGAAACGTACATTGCTGGCCGCGACACGCGGCATATAGCTGACGGCGGCAGAAAGCGTGCGCCCATGGCCGATGCCGATGACTTCGTGATCGCCGTGCTCGATCTCGCGGCGCAGAAAATCCGCCCCGGCATGGCCGAGGACCATCAGCGGCAGGCCTTCCTCGCCAATGTCGGGCGCAACCTCGCAATAATCGAGGCCGTACATGTCGGCGAGGCGGTTTTCGAGGTCGATGCATTCGGTAATGTCACCGTCGATACTTACCTTCACCGCACCATCGGCGACGGCCTTGGCAATCAGGCGATGCGCCTTCACCGAAGGCAGGCCGAGGCGCTTGGCGACGGCTGACTGGGTCATGCCGCCCACAAAGTGAAGCCAGGCGGCGCGCAGCGCCAGTGAATCGTCAGCATCTGCCATTGAAAACGGTCCGGTTCCTGAAATTACCTATATTTTCAAGTCCTTGGCGCCGGTGTCAATGTGGGGAGCCCAGAAAGCCACACTTTCCGCAATCTGCGGGATGACTTCGCGGTCGTTCGGCTCGCGCTCCTTGAAGGAAAGCTCCAGGCAGATTTCATTATCAACCGCGCCGCCTTCGGCAAAGGCTTTGAGGAGTGGTTCCGGCTGGATGCGGCCCTTGGCGTTGAACGCGGCGGTGAACGGGCGATGCCCGCCCTTGTCCATCAGGCTCTGCTTGATGTGAATGATCGGCGAGACCTTCGGCACGGCCCGCGCCCAGGCGTAAGGGTCATAATCGTCCGGGTTGGACGAGGTGACGTCGCCATGGTCGATGTCGGCCATCATCCACATGGGGATCGCCATGTCGGCGGCGGTGAGGCGATCCTGAAGCTTCATGCATTCGGCAATCGTCTCGCCGAACTCGCGCCCGATGCTCATCGGCTCCCAGAACACATAGTCGAGACCGGCGCCAGCCGCATGTTCGGCCACTTCGGCCCAGCAGTCGATGGCGATCTTGATCAGGTCTTCGCGGCGCGCCGGATCATCGAAATCCTTGTAGGTGAAGATAGCGAACTGCGTACCGACCGACTTGCCGCCAAGGTCGCCGATAATGTCGGCAAAGGTCTTGAACCAGTCGACATAGTAGCGGCGCACTTCCGCATCGGGATGGCCGAAATGGTTGAGGCGGCCATAGGGGCCGGTCATGCCCGAAGTGACACGGACGCCGGTGCGCTGCAAGGCCTTGTCCATGTCGCGCGTCAGGCGACGGATGGTCGAAGCCTGCCAGCTCGGATTGATGAATTCATGGGTCAGCTGGAGGTCGCGCAGGCGCAGGTCGCGGGCAACCGTTTCGATCAGGTCGCCCGGCTCGGCAAAGCGGTTCACAAGCGGATTGGTATTCAGCGAAAGCGTCAGCGCCATGATGTGTCCTCAAGCGACGATTTTAGCGTTGTCGAACCATTCCACGAATGCGGCGCGTTCGGCTTCTGTCAGGTGCAGGTAATGCTTGGTGCGGCGATAGAGAATGTCTTCCGCCGTCTTCGCCCATTCTTTTGCCACCAGATAGCGCACTTCCGCTTCATGGAAGTTGCCGCCGAAATGACGGCCAAGCCCTTCGAGGTTCTGCGCGCCTGCAACCACGTCCTTCGTGCGTGCGCCATAGAGACGCCCGTAATGATGGACGAGCGTGCGCGGCATCCACGGATAGGTGTCGCGCAGGGAATTGGCGAAGGTTTCATAATCGGCATTGGCGATTTCGCCGCCGGGAAGCGGTGCGCCATGCGTCCAGTCGCCGCCCATTTTCGGGAAAATGTGCTTGAGGCGATGCATGCCGCGTTCCGCCAGTTCGCGGAAGGTGGTGATCTTGCCGCCGAAGACGTTGAGCAACGGCGCATCGTTGGTTTCATCGAGGTCGAAGACGTAGTCGCGGGTGACGGCGGAAGGATTGCCCTTGCCGTCGTCAAACAGCGGGCGCACGCCGGAGAAGGAATGCAGCACGTCTTCACGCCTGAGCTTTTCCTTGAAATAGCGGTTCACGGCGGTCAGCAGATATTCGATTTCCTTCTCATCCGCCGCAACATCTTCGGCGCGCCCTTCATAGGCGATGTCGGTGGTGCCGATCAGCGCCTTGTCGCCCTCATAAGGGTTGATGAAGATCACGCGCTTGTCGTGGTTCTGGACGAGATAGGCATTCGCGCCCGACCAGAATTTCGGAACGATGATGTGGCTGCCCTTGACGAGGCGCACATTGCGCGACGAGTTGGAACCGGCGACATTGTGAATGACATCCGTGACCCATGGTCCGGCGCAGTTGACGATGCAGCGCGCGCGGAATGTGCGGGTCTCGCCCGTGTCGCGGTTCTTCGTTTCCACGATCCAGCCGCCTTTCTCGCGACGTGCGGAGACGACAGGCGTGCGGGTGAGGATGGTTGCGCCCTTTTCGGCAGCGCCCACCGCATTGAGGGCCACGAGGCGGGCATCGTCCACCCAGCAGTCGGAATATTCAAAACCCTTGGTGTATTGGTCGAGGATCGGCGTGCCTTCCGGGTCGCGGCGCAGATCGAGCGTGCGCGTGCCGGGCAGCTTCTTGCGGCCACCGAGATGGTCGTAGAGGAACAGGCCGAGCCGCACCAGCCAGGCCGGACGGTCCTGCGGGCTGTGCGGCAGCACAAAACGCATCGGCCAGATGATGTGGGGAGCGGCGTTCAAAAGCACTTCGCGCTCGATCAGCGCTTCCCGTACGAGGCGGAATTCATAATATTCGAGATAGCGCAAGCCCCCATGCACCAGCTTGCCGGAGCGCGACGAGGTTCCCTGCGCCAGATCGTCCTTTTCCGCCAGCACGACCTTGAGGCCGCGCCCGGCAGCGTCGCGGGCCACGCCCGCGCCGTTGATGCCGCCGCCGATTACAAACAGGTCGCAGGTTTCCGGTTCAGCCATTTCAATATTTCCTTATTTGCCGGAAGCGAGCTTGTCCCAGACCGGCGTCAGAGCCAGTCGCGCTTCCCGATAGGCAACGAAAAGTTCTTCATAATGCCGTGCGCGCGCCGCATCCGGGGCTTCGCCCGCGCCCAGCAGCGGTTCCACCCATTCGGCGATGCAGTCGTCCATGGTCGGATAGGCGCCGATGGCCACGGCGGCCATCATGGCAGCACCCGCCGCGCCCGCTTCCTCGCGGGCCGAAACGCGCACAGGCGCGTTGACGGCAGCCGACAGCGTGCCGCGCAGCGCCTTCGAGCGGGCAGCGCCGCCGGTGATGCGCAGTTCGGCAGGCATTTCGCCCATTGCCGCGTAGCAATCGCGCGTCGCCATGCCGAGGCCTTCCACGACCGAACGCACCAGTTCCGGAAAACGGTCGCGGCTGGAAAGCCCGATGAAACCGGCCCGCGCATCGGCATTGACAAAGGGGCCGCGCTCGCCAGCTTCCGAAATATACGGGTGATAGAGGATGGCGCCGGGACGGCTGGCATTGAACCAGTCATCGAGGCGGGGAATGAGATCGCCAAGCGAAACCGGCTTGTCCGGCGTCGACATGAGATCGGCTGCGACCTGCAATATCCAGTCGATATTGATGGTCGCGCCCATGTTGGTCTGCACCTGCGTGACGATGCCGGGGATCGGCAGCGCGATGACGTAGCCGGTGCCTTCCTTGTTCAGATGAATATCGGCCACCGGCTTTGCGCGCATATGCACGCCGGTGGAGCCGATGGTCGAGCATCCGGCGTCAGCCGTACCGCCGCGCACGCCCGCACCAAGCGCAGTCATCGCCATATCCACATAGGCAAGGCTCACCGGCGTCCCCGCCCGCAGACCCGTTGCAGCCGCCGCTTCGGGGGATAGCGGATGCTGGACTTCGGTGCCGTCGATGATCTCCGGCAGCAATCCGCGGCGCTTCGTCAGGCCGAGGGCCTCGATCACCACGTCATCATACTGACGATTGCGGAAATTGCCGAAGGTGAAGCTTGCTTCCGACGGATCGGTGGCGCGAACGCCGGTGAGATTGAGATAGAGCCAGTCCTTGCAGTGAAGGGCTGCTTCCGCATTGTCCAGAAGCTCCGGCGCGGTGGCGTCCATATGCGCCATCTGCGAGCCCTGCTGGCAGGTATTGAGTCCCGTGCCGGTCGCTTCAAAGCGCGCGCGGTTCATGGGCCCGGCGGCAAGCCGCGTGACGGTGGAGGCGGCGCGGGCATCAAGCCACAGCCAGGCGTCGCCAACCGGCTGGTTGCCGTGGCCCACAAGCCAGGTTCCGTCGCCCTGTCCGGTGACGGCAATCGCCGCGGTGCGTTCGGCAAGGCCCGGCAACTTGGCGCCGAGATCGCGCAAGGCGCGCGCGCAATCCTGCCATGTCTGGGAAAGCGACTGGGTAACCGCGCCATGGTCGCCGGTATCGTATTTGTTGCGAACCGCCGCGGATTCGATCTGGCGTCCGCTGAGGTCGAAAGCGACTGCCTTGAGCACGGACGTGCCCGCGTCGATCCCGATGATGATGTCACCTGTCTTACGCATGGCGGATATCTGCCTTCATTGACATTTGGATTCCTCCCGCGACTGAAAATACATCGCTCGCGGCCCCGTTTATAATGAAATCGGGCAATGGCGTAAGCTGGAGATAACATAACGCTATCACCTTGTCTGTAAAATTTTCGAGAGTGCGCATTTTTTTTCACCAAAGAGTGAATGTGGAGAAAATCGCTATGCGGCGGCTTGCGGTTTTGTCCGGGTTCTTCCGCGATATGTTGAGCTGTCTTCTATGTTGGCTTCAATTTAAATATTTGAATATAAATGATAATTTAAGTGACGCGGATTGCTGATCCATCCGGGCTGGCGATGAATGTCAAAGCTGCGAATAACGCGCCCGATAACGGATTATGTAGTGGATTTCGCTGGATCGTGATCGGGATTCAGCGCGAAATTATGCTAATTCACCGGCGTTTGGAAAACATCCGATTGACAGCTTTGGAGCTTTATAACATCATTATTGGAGTTAATAACACGCCGCTATCATAAGTTCCGATGGGCGGCGCATCTGTTCCAGGATGCACGGAGGAGCGGGGCCCTGGAATTCACGTGGAGGATATCATGATCTCGTCTGCCGCATCTTGCACCGCTCTCGCGGAGGCTTTCGCCTACCCGGCAGGCGTGATGGTCGAGGATGATCTCCGGGCGGTCTGAATTCAGCCGCATCTTCTGTTTCTATAACGACAATCCGGCAGAATTGCTGAAGGCGTTTGATAATGAGTGCACAAACCAGTCAAGTTTCACAAAAACCCGCCAAGCTGAGCCGCGCCATCGTCTGGAGCGTGATCGCTGCGGTTGTGGTTGTCGGCGCGATTGCTTTCGACACGAAGGTCGTGAAGATCGGGTCTGATTCCGATGTGCGCCAGCAGGCTTTCTCTCCCGATGCCTATGGCGCAACCGAATTTCCCAAGGTCAAGGCCAGCGTCGAGCAGCGCGCCGTCGATGCCGTGGAAGTCGGAACGGCTCTCGCTGCCGATAAGGCTGCAGCCGGAAAGAAATATGGCGTGGGCGACGTCAATCCGGTCATCCCGGTCAAGTTCACCGGCGTCGTGGAAGAGCGCAAGTCCAACTACAATGTCGTGAAGGTTGAAGGCCTGCCGGAAGGCATGGCGATCCGCATCCAGACCGGCCCCGCCGTCAACGGCACGGACCTGCGCGATGCCACCGGCGAAATCCAGTTCGGCCAGTTCAAGAACCAGATCGAATATCAGAACGCCGGTTCGGCGCTGAACAACGAGATGAAGAAGCAGGTGCTTTCGGGCGTCGATGTAGAAAACCTGACGGGCAAGACCGTTTCGGTTGTCGGCGTGTTCAAGCTGGTCAATCCCAAGAACTGGCTCGTCACGCCTGTGGGGCTCGAAGTGAAATGAGCACCGCTCCCAAAATCGAAGGCAAAAACGGCGATGTCGTTCTTGCCGCGCATAACGTCGCCAAATCCTACGGTCGCATTCATGCCCTGAAAGGCGTGAATTTTGAAATCCGCCGTGGTCAGGTCACGACGCTTTTCGGCGAAAACGGCGCCGGGAAATCCACCTTGATGAAAGTGCTGTCCGGCGTCATCCAGCCGACTTCCGGCACGATCATTCTCGACGGCGAACCGGTGACGTTCAACTCGTCCACCGAAGCGCGCGACCACGGCATCTCGATCATCCATCAGGAGCTGAGCCTCGCGCCCAACATGAATGTGCGCGACAACATCTTCATGGGACGCGAGATCCGCACCGCCACCGGCGTCGATTTTGCCGAGGAAGAACGGCTGACGCGCGAGCTTCTGGCCGAACTGGAAGAAGACATCGACCCGCTGACGCCGGTCGAGGAACTGCGTCTCGGCCAGCAGCAGGTGGTGGAAATCGCCCGCGCGCTTTCGGTCAATTCGCGCATTCTCATCATGGATGAGCCCACTTCGGCGTTGAGCGCCTCGGAAGTGGAAGTCCTGTTCAAGGTCATCCGCGACCTGACGGCGCGTGGCGTCGCCATCGTCTATATTTCGCATCATCTGGAAGAAGCGCTGCAGATCACCAATCATGCGGTTGTGCTGCGCGACGGAACGATGACTGCCTATGCGCCGCGTGAGGAAATCGATCTGGAATGGATCGTGCGCAACATGGTCGGCGAGAACTTCGATCTCGGCTCGCCGCCCACCGGATATGAATGGGGCGATGTGGCGCTTTCTGTCGAAAACCTGACCGTTCCCGATCCGGGCGGCGCAGGCTTTTCGCTGGTCGACCGCATGTCGCTCAATGTGCGCGCCGGTGAAATCGTCTGCATCTACGGCCTCATGGGGGCTGGTCGCACGGAATTGCTGGAAACCGTTGCCGGTCGTCTCAAGGCTAGCGGGGGACGCGTGCTCCTGAAAGGGCAGGACGTTTCCGGCCTCACCATCGCGCAGCGCATCGAGCGGGGCCTTGTGCTGGTGCCGGAAGATCGCCAGCGCGACGGTCTCGTGCAGACGATGACGGTCGGCAAGAACCTGTCGCTCGCCAGCATCGCCGAGATGACCAAGGGCCTTTTCACATCGCGCAAACGCGAGAAACAGATTGTCGATCAGTCGATCCGGAATGTGCACATCAAGACCGATGGCGGCGAAGCGGCAATCGGTTCGCTTTCCGGCGGCAACCAGCAGAAGGTCGTGATCGGCAAGATGCTGGCGACCGAGCCGGAAGTCATCCTGCTCGATGAGCCGAGCCGCGGCATCGACATCGGCGCGAAGGCGGAAGTGTTCAAGCTTCTGGCCGAAAAGGCGAAGCAGGGCCTGGCCGTCGTCTATACGACCTCGGAAGTCGGCGAATGCCTCAGCATCGCTCATCGTATCATCGTCATGCACCGTGGACGCATCTCCGCCGAATTCGGATCGGACGTGTCCAAGGAGAAGATCATGGCCGCCTCGGGCGAAGCCATGGTCGGTCATTAGAGCATTTCCAGCAAAAGTGCGAAGCGGTTTTGCGTAGGATAATGCGTAAAAACAAATAGATAGAGCGGTTCCAGCGCCCCTTTCCTAGAAACGCTCAAGAATAGTTATGGAGCACTGATAGAATGTCAGTCACAAGCACCAACAAGGAAACAGCCGCTCCGAACGGCGCGAAGCGAAAGACCAGCCTCGTGCACCTGCTGCTCGAAGGCCGCGCGTTCTTTTCGCTGATTGCGATCATTGCAGTTTTCTCGTTTCTTTCGCCGAATTATTTCACGGTCAACAATTTCCTCACCATGTCGTCGCATGTGGCGATATTCGGCCTGCTTGCCATCGGCATGCTGCTCGTCATCCTCAATGGCGGCATCGATCTTTCGGTCGGCTCTACTTTGGGGCTGGCGGGCGTGGTTGCCGGTTTCCTGATGCAGGGCGTCACCTTGCAGCATTTCGGCGTCATTCTTTATTTCCCGGTATGGGCGGTCGTCATCATCACCTGTGCGCTTGGCGCGTTCGTCGGCGCGATCAATGGCGTGCTGATTGCCTATCTGCGGGTTCCAGCCTTCGTTGCGACGCTTGGCGTTCTCTATTGCGCGCGCGGCGTGGCGCTGCTGATGACCAATGGCCTGACTTACAACAATCTCGGCGGACGGCCGGAGCTTGGCAATACCGGCTTCGATTGGCTCGGCTTCAACAAGCTGTTCGGCGTGCAGATCGGTGTTCTGGTTCTGGTGGTTCTCGCCATCATCTGCGCCATCGTTCTCAACCGCACCGCATTCGGCCGCTGGCTCTATGCATCGGGCGGCAATGAACGTGCGGCTGAACTGTCCGGCGTGCCGGTCAAGCGCGTCAAGGTGTCGGTCTATGTCATTTCCGGCATCTGCGCTGCGATCGCCGGTCTGATCCTTGCTTCGCAGCTGACGTCGGCAGGCCCGACGGCAGGCACCACCTACGAACTCACGGCAATCGCCGCCGTGGTTATCGGTGGCGCTGCGCTCACTGGGGGGCGCGGTACTATACAGGGCACGCTTCTCGGCGCCTTCGTGATCGGTTTCCTTTCCGACGGCCTCGTGATCATCGGCGTGTCCTCCTACTGGCAGACCGTCTTTACCGGCGCGGTGATCGTGCTCGCGGTTCTGCTCAACAGCATTCAATACTCCCGGCGATAATCGAAAGCGGCTCTGCCCACCGTTCCGGGTAGAGCCGCTGAAATTCGGGCGTATCGAAAGGTTTCCGGAAAGGCGCATGATCTCGAAAACGGCCTGATGGAAATAAGTACCGCCGGGGAACCGGCATAACGCAAACGAAAAATGTTAAGGGAGTGAGACCATGTTCAAGAAGGGAATGCGCGTTCTGTTCGCCGCTGCGGCAGCGTTGCCTCTCATCGCCAGCACGGCCTGGGCCGAAGGACTGATGACGATCATCGTCAACGATCCGTCCAACCCGTACTGGTTCACCGAAGGTGAAATCGCCAAGAAGACCGCCGAAGGTCTCGGCTACAAGGCTGTTGTCGGTGGCCACAAGGGCGACACCAACACCGAGAGCAACCTGATCGACACCGCTATCACCAACAAGTCGGTGGCCATCATTCTCGATCCGGCCAATGCGGACGGTTCGGTCGGTGCGGTCAAGCGCGCAATCGCCGCCAATATCCCGGTTTTCCTCGTCAATGCGGAAATCAACCAGGAAGGCCTGGCCAAGGCGCAGCTCGTTTCCAACAACGCGCAGGGCGCAGCCCTCGGCGCGACCCAGTGGGTCGAAAGCGTTGGCGACAAGGGCAAGTATGTCGAACTGTTCGGTTCGCCGTCGGACAACAACGCCGCAACGCGCTCGAACGGCTATGATACCGTTCTGTCGCAGTATCCCGATCTGGTGAAGGCCGGCAAGGACGTCGCCAACTGGGACCGTACCCAGGGCCACGACAAGATGCAGGCCCTGCTTCAGGCCAACCCGGACATTATCGGCGTCATCTCCGGTAACGACGAAATGGCTCTGGGCGCGATTGCCGCTCTGAAGAAGGCCGGCAAGCTCGATCAGGTCAAGGTCGGCGGTTTCGACGGTTCGCCGGATGCGGTCGCAGCCATCAAGGCCGGTGAATTGCAGTACACCGTTCTGCAGCCGGTTGCCGTGTTCTCGGAAGCTGCCGTCAAGCAGGCCGACAACTTCATCAAGACCGGCAAGACCGGCGTCGATCAGGAAAAGCAGCTCTTCGACTGCATCCTGATCACCAAGGACAATGTCGACAAGTACACCTCGCCGTTCGTTCTCGAACAGTAAGGTTTGAACAAGGCGCATCCCGGCAGCCCAGCCGCTTCCGGGATGCGTATTTCCAGAAGTCCCTCTCCTCAAGAAAGTCCCATGCAATCACTCGCTGGATTTTGGGGCTGAAGACCGCGCAATATGAAGCCTATCAGGCGATTCCGGAGCTTTCGGAACGCGCAAGCAAGGGGACAAGTGACGGGCATGGCAGTGAGCAACAAAGCAAGCATTGACAAGCTTATGGCGGAGCAGGTGCCGAATGACAGTCGGCATGCGCGTCAGCTCGTCCGGCGCCAGCAGATTGCGGAAACTGTAATGGCTGAAGGCTCGATGCGGATCGAGGACCTGACCGAAAGGTTCGGCATCAGCCTGATGACGGCGCATCGCGACGTCGATGAACTGGTGAGCCGCGGCCTGTTTCGCAAGTCGCGCGGCATCGTGTCGGCGGCGCCGACAAGCCTGATCGAGGCAAGCGATCTTTATCGCGTCACCCGCCAGTCGGAAGAAAAGAAACTGATCGCCGAAGCGGCAATGCAGTTCGTCGAACCCGGCCAGGCGATTTTCTTCGACGATTCCACCACCGTCCTGCAAATGGTGCCGCACCTGGCCGAAAAGGGGCCGCTGACCGCTATCACCAATTCGCTCATCCTGATGAACGAACTGCGCGACATGAAGGACGTGACGCTGCTCGGTCTCGGCGGCCAGCTCTATAATTGGTGCAACGCCTTCGTCGGCGGCATGACCATCCACGAAATTCGCCGTCTTCGCGCCGATGTGGCCTTCATATCGATTGCCGCGATCACGGATGATCTTCTGTTCCACCAGTCACCGGAAATGGTGGAGACCAAGCGCGCCATGCTGGATTGCGCCGCCAAACGCATCCTGCTGGCCGATCATACAAAGTTCGAGCGCCGCGCCCTGCACAATTTCGGGGCCCTGACCGATTTCGATGTCGTCATCGTCGATGAGAACACGCCCTTTGCGCATATCGAGCGCATGGAGGCGCAAGGCATCAATGTCGTCGTTGCGCGCGCCCGGACAGGCGGCAGGCCGGACTAGCCTCAGCATATTTATCAGGAATACGATACATGCCTTCTCTGCTCGGAATCGATAGCGGCCTCACCGTCACCAAAGCCGTATTGTTCGACGTTGACGGAACCACCCTTGCCGTTGCGCGCCGCCGCGTTGCGCAATCGTTCCCGCGCCCGCGCCATGTCGAACGCGACATGGATGAATTCTGGAATGCGACCGCCGATGCGATTGCCGAAGCCATCGCCAAAAGCGGACGTCCAGCTTCCGACGTTCTGGCAATCGCCACCACTGCGCATGGCGACGGCATCTATATGCTCGACAAGGATCGCCGGCCGCTCGGCGCGGGTATCCTCTCGCTCGACAGCCGCGCCGTGGATGTGGCGGAGCGCTGGGTGAACAGCCCGGTCGCGGACCGCGCCATCGCCGTTACCGGCCAGTTGCCCCATGCGTCGGCGCCATCGGCCATTCTGGCATGGGTGAAGGAAAACGAGCCGGAACGCTACCGCCGCATCGCCCATGTGATCGCCTGCAAGGACTGGCTGCGCTTCTGTCTCACCGGTGACGTGGGCACGGATCGCACCGAAGCCTCCACCTCCTTTACCGATGTGAACACGCAGGAATACTCGAAGGAAGCGCTCGCTCTGTTCGGGCTCGATGCGCTTTGGGACGCGCTGCCGCCCATGTCGCGCTCCGATGAGATTGTCGGCAAGGTCTCGGCTGAATGCGCGAAGCGCACCGGTCTCGTTGCCGGTACGCCGGTTGTCGGCGGGCTTCATGACGTGACGGCCTCCGCGCTCGGCGTGGGCGGGCTTGGCATCGGAACCGTTGCAGTGGTTGCCGGAACCTATTCCATCAACGAAACGCTGTCGTCCGAACCGCGTGTCGACAAGAGCTGGTTCTGCCGCAACGGCATTGCGCCGGGCGAATGGAACAACATGTCGATCTCGCCCGCATCGACGGCCAATTATGACTGGTTCCTCGACAAGCTCTGCCCGGCGGAACGCCGCGAGGCGGAGGAAACAGGGCGATCAATCCACGACATGCTGCGCCCGGAAATCGATTCGGCACTGGCGAAGCCTTCGACGGCGATGTTCCACCCTTATCTTTTCGGCTCGCCCTATGGGGCGATGGCGAGCGGCGCGTTTTTCGGTCTGCGTGGCTGGCAGGATCGGGGCGACATGCTGCGCGCTGTGTGGGAAGGCATTGCTTTCAACCACCGCATCCATGTCGATCATCTGAAGGACGGATTTGCGATTTCCGCCGCGCGGCTTACGGGTGGCGTGTCGCGCAGTCCGGCTTTCGCGCAGATGTTCGCCAATGTGCTCGGCATGCCCGTTACGGTGACGGATACGGATGAAGCGGCAGCATGGGGTGCGGCGCTGTGCGCTGGCAAGGGCGCCGGTGTCTTTGCCGATGTCTACAACGACCCGCGCGATCTCGATGCCATCGGCCGCACCTATCAGCCGGATGCGGAGCGGAGCGCGCTCTATGAGACGCGCTATCAGCTGTTCAAGGAAATCGCGTCGGCACTCGGGCCGATCTGGCCGAAGATCGAAGCCCTCACGGATTGAAATGAAGGGCGTCCTTCGCCCAGAGAGACAGTGACATGAATGATTTCGTAAGTCTGGCCCAGATGAAGAACCGCATCGGACAGCTTGAGGCCGAAGGCGTGGATGTGCTCATTCTCGGTGCGGGCGTCAACGGGGCAGGGCTCTTTCGCGATCTAAGCGAGCAGGGTGTGAACTGCCTGATCGTCGACAAGGCGGATTTCGGTTCCGGCACCAGCGCCGCCCCGTCGCGGCTGATCCATGGCGGATTGAAATATCTGGAAACCGGAGAGTTCGGTCTTGTGGCGCAGTCCACGCTGGAGCGCAATCTGCTGCTGAAGAACGCGCCGCACAATGTGGAGCCTCTGCCGACCTTCATTCCCGTCTTTTCATGGACCAAGGGCATCACGGCGGCGCTGCGCACCCTGTTCGGTTCCACGACCGCGCCGCGCAGCCGTGGCGCCGTGCTGATCAAGATCGGTCTGGCGCTCTACGACTATTTCGGCGCGCGCGAACGCGTCATGCCGCGTCACCGTTTTCTGCTGAAGGAAACGGCGACGAAGGAAATGCCCTATATCACGCCCGCAATCGTGGCAGGCGGCATCTATCACGACGCAAAGGTCAGCCAGCCGGAACGTCTGGTCTATGAACTCGTGAGCGACGGCCTGCGCGCCAGTCCGAAAAGCGCTGCCGCCAATTTCATGACGCTCATTTCCGCTGAAAACGGCGTGGTGGGCTTCGAGGGGCCGGACGGTGCGAAATTCGCCGTCAGGCCAAAGCTGGTCATCAATGCGGCCGGGCCATGGATCGACCGGGTCAATGCCGCGCTCGGGAAACCGACCAAGATGATCGGCGGCACCAAGGGCTCGCATATTCTTGTCGACCACCCCGAACTGGTGAAGAGCCTTAACGGGCGGATGATCTATTTCGAGGCGGATGACGGGCGCATCTGCCTTGTCTACGACTATCATGGTCTGGCGCTGGTGGGTTCCACCGACATTCCATCCGATGATCCCGACAATGTACGTTGCGACGATCACGAGACCGATTATTTCATCGACAGCCTGCGTTCGCTGCTGCCGAAGCTCAAATTCGACCGCAGCCAGATCGTCTATACCTATAGCGGCATCCGCCCGCTTCCGGCGTCCAACGCTTCCGAACCGGGCCTGATCAGCCGCGATCATTCCGCGCCAGTGATCGAGCCGGACAGCGAACGTCCGTTCCCGATCATTGCGCTGGTCGGTGGCAAATGGACAACGTTCCGGGGCTTTGCCGAGGAAGTGGCCGACAAGGTTCTGACCCGGTTCGGCAAGACCCGGCAGGTGTCCACGCGCAATCTCGCCATTGGTGGCGGCAGGGACTATCCTGCCGATGATCGCGCCCGCAAGGCCTGGGTGACGAAATATGCCACCGAAACTCGGTTGCCCGCCGCACGGGTCGAGACCCTGTTGAAGCGCTATGGCACGACGGCCCTGCCCATCCTCCGCGAGGAAGCCGGGGCCTCGGTAACGATGTTGCCGGAAACCGAAACGATCAGCGCGACGGAGATCGCATGGATCGCGCGCAACGAACTCGTCGTGCACCTGGCGGATGTCGTACTGCGGCGCACGACCCTTGCCATCGACGGGGCGCTGACGACCAGCAATCTCGCTGCGATCGCCAGCATTGTTGCGCGGGAACTCGGCTGGGACGATGCGCGCAAGGCGCGGGAAATCGAGGCGGTCAACGTCGAGCTTGAAAAACGGCATAACGTGATTTTGCAGGCGCACCCCGCCAAAAGGCGCTGATCTCGTCGCGGACTTGATTTATGGTGCGTCTCTCTTATTCGAAAGGAAACGCGCCATGGATATCAAGCGAAACGGAACCGATCCTTCCGGCAAAGGCCCAGCCGACTGGTTTACGGGCAATGTCCGTATCGATCCGCTGTTCTCTCCAAACAATGCCAGGCGCGCGGCGGCGGCGACCGTGACTTTCGAGCCCGGCGCTCGCACGGCATGGCATACGCATCCGCTTGGCCAGACCCTGATCGTCACTGCCGGGCTTGGCCTCGTGCAGCGTGAAGGCGGGCCGATCGAGGAAATCCGGCCCGGCGACGTCGTCTGGTTCGAGCCCGGCGAGAAACACTGGCACGGCGCATCGGCCAACATCGCCATGACCCATATCGCCATTCAGGAACAGCTCGACGGCAAGGTCGTGGACTGGATGGAGCATGTCAGCGACGCGCAATATGGTGCGGGCAGGTAAATTTCGTCCCGGTTTTGGGCAGCTTTTCCAAACCTGCCCGGACGGTTGAGGGCCAAAGGCTGCGCAAAACGCAAAGATGATTGCGTATATTGCGAAGAGGTATTTCCTGTTTCCCCTATCATGTTGTTCTCAATAAAAACAAAGGGGAGAAGATAATGAAACGCATACTTCTTTTGCTTGCAGCCAGCGTCGCCAGCCTTGCCAGCGTGCAGGCGCAGGCTGCCGAAAGCGAAGCCTGCAAGTCACCCAAATTCTCCGATGTCGGCTGGACCGACATTACCGCAACGACGGCGCTTGCCTCCCTGCTGCTGGAAAAAGCCGGGTATCAGCCGCAAACGACTATTCTTTCCGTGCCTGTCACCTTCCAGTCGCTGGAAAACGGTCAGATCGATATTTTCCTCGGCAACTGGATGCCGCTTCAGGAGGAAGCGCGCAAACCCTATATCGAGGGCAAAAAGGTCGAGCAGGCCGGTGTGAACCTTCAGGGCGCGAAGATCGGTCTTGCCGCCACGGGCAAGGATCTCGGCATCAAGAACTACGCCGACATAGCCAAATTCAAGGATCAGCTTGGCGGCAAGATCTATGGCATTGAGGCTGGCAGCAGCGCCAATGCCACGATCCAGTCGATGATCGAGAAGGACAAGTTCGGCCTGAAGGATTTCCAGCTGGCGGAATCGAGCGAGCAGGCCATGCTTTCGCAGGTTCAAAATGCGGTGCGCAAGGATGAACCTGTCGTTTTCTTCGCCTGGACGCCGCATCCGATGAACATTCGCTACAAGCTGACCTATCTGCAAAATGGCGAAAACCTGTTTGGGCCGGACGATGGTGCGGCCACCGTCGAGACCCTGACCCGCAAGGGGTATGCAACCGACTGCCCCAATGTCTCGCGCTTCCTGTCGAACCTGAAATTCAGCACGGAGATGGAAAGCACGATGATGAACATGATCCTGAACGACGGCATGGAAGCCAAGGATGCCGTCACGAAATGGATCAAGGACAACCCGGCGCAGCTCGATGCATGGCTCGACGGTGTGACCACTACCGACGGCAAGCCGGCGCTTGCTGCGGTAAAGTCGGGTCTCGGTCTGTAAGTCGTTTACTGCCTCAATTTGCTCGGCGACTGACCGAAATGCCGCTTGAAGGCGCGGGACAGCGAACTGATCGACGAAAAGCCGGTCTGTTCTGCTGTGTCGGCCATGGAAAGACGGGTGTCGAGGATCAGCCGCCGGGCAGCTTTCAGCCGGAGCGACAGATAGTAGTTGCCCGGTGACTGGCCGATCACATTGGCAAACAGCAATTCGAGACTGCGCGTCGAAAGGCCCAGCCTGCGCGCCACGCTCGACACAGGGATCGGGCGATCTATGTGGGTTTCCATGATCTTTATCGCGTCGGCCAGTCGCGGCTCGCGATTGAGCAATCTCCCGAGGGAGACCAGCGGCTGCGCATCCGAAGCCTGTTTCACCTCATCATAGACGTAGAGGCTCGCGACATCGAGCGCGATTGAGTAACCATGGCGGGCGCGAATGAGCGCCAGCATCATGTCGAGCGCCGGGGCCGCACCCCCGGTCGTCAGAAGTGCCCCATCCCGCACCCAGCGATCCGATTGCATTTCGACTTCGGGAAAGCGCTGCGAAAATGCTTCCAGGTCTTCCCAGTGCGTGGTTGCCTTGCGGCCGTTGAGCAATCCGGCCTTTGCCAGGACCCATGATCCGGCTTCCACACCCACGATGAGCTTCGATTGCTTGGCAGCCTGCCGCAGCATGGCGAGAAGCTTCGGCGTCGCATGTTCCAATGCGTGAAAGGCGCTGACGATGATGAGGATGTCCTGCGCGCCAGCCTCGAATTTTCCGTCCGCCGAAACCTTGAGGCCGCTCGACGTGACCGGATCGCTGCCGTCCGGCGAGACCACGCGCCAGCGATAGAGCGAGCGGCCCGTCACGCGGTTGGCGCCGCGCATCGGGTCCAGCGTCGCGGCCAGCGACATCAGCGAACAATCCGGCAGGACAAGCAGCGTAACGGTCAGTTCTTCGTCCGACGGTTCAAAGATCATGCTCTTCGCTCTTCGCCAAATAGATTTCGTAAAATGATAATCCCGGCATTTCGGGACCTGTCAAGCTCAGTGAAAATTGAGGGAAACGAACATGCCTTTAAAGCCTGCCCGCGAAATATTCATCACCGCTGCCGTCACCGGCGCCGGAGCCACCACGCATCGCTCGAACAAGGTGCCGGTCACGCCGCGCCAGATCGCGGACGCGGCCATCGAAAGTGCCGAGGCGGGCGCCGCCGTCGCGCATATCCATGTTCGCGACCCCGAGACGGGCGAACCGTCGCGCAAGCTGGAACTGTTCCGCGAGGTGGTGGATCACATCCGGGCATCCGGTGTCGATATCGTGCTGAACCTGACCGCAGGCGTTGGCGGCGATCTGGTTCTGGGCTCCTCCGAAGCGCCATTGCCGCCGGATGCCGCCAAGACCGACATGGCGGGCGCGACGGAGCGGCTCGCCCATGTCGCTGAACTCCTGCCGGAAATCTGCACGCTCGACTGCGGCACGATGAATTTCGGCGAGGGCGATTATGTGATGACCAACACGCCCGCCATGCTCAAGGAAATGGCCGCGCAGATACAGCGGCTCGGCGTGCGCCCGGAGATCGAGATCTTCGATACCGGCCATCTGCCGCTTGCCCAATGGCTGCAGCAGCAGGGCCTGCTTGACGATCCGGTTCTGGTGCAATTGTGCATGGGCATCCCGTGGGGCGCGCCCGATGATCTGGCGACGCTGGTTTCGATCCTCCACAACCTGCCGGACAACTGGATTTTCTCGGCATTCTCCATTGGCCGCAATCAGTTGCCCTATGCAGCGCTTGCCGTGCTGGCAGGCGGCAATATCCGGGTCGGACTGGAAGACAATATCTGGCTCGACAAGGGCGTTCTGGCGTCCAATGGCGATCTGGTCGAACGGGCCAAGGCCATCGCCGTCAATATGGGAACCAGGGTCCTGACGCCTGCCGAAGTCCGCGAAAAACTCAAGCTTACGAAGCGCTGGTGATATCCATGAACAGCCATCCTCCCAAGATCGCCTGTATCGGCAGCGGTGTCATCGGCAGCGGCTGGGCCGCACGCTTTCTGCTCAACGGTTTCGATGTTGCCGTCTACGATCCGTCGCCGGACGCCAGGGCGACGACCGAACATATTCTCGACAATGCGCGCAAGGCGCTGGCGGCGCTGACAACCGTGCACCTTCCGCAGGAGGGGCGGCTGTCCATTTCCGCTTCGCTGGCGGAGGCGGTTGAAGGGGCCGTGCTCATTCAGGAAAGTGTGCCCGAGCGCCTCGACCTGAAGCTTGCCGTAATGGCCGAGATCGAGGCCGCCTGTTCAGACGATGCGTTGATCGCGTCATCCACTTCCGGCTTCCTGCCGAGCAAGTTGCAGGCCGGGTTGCGGCATCCCGGGCGCCTGCTGATTGCCCACCCTTACAACCCCGTTTACCTGCTGCCGCTGGTGGAACTCGTTCCCGGCGAAAAGACCGCGGCGGCAACGATTGAAAGGGCTTCCGCACTCTATCGCCAGACCGGCATGGAGCCGGTCGTGCTCGAAAAGGAAATCGACGCTTTCGTCGGAGACCGGCTTCTGGAAGCGCTGTGGCGCGAGGCCCTGTGGCTCGTGCGCGACGGTATCGCCACGGTGGAGCAGATTGACGACATCATCCGCTATTCCTTCGGGCTTCGCTGGGCGCAGATGGGGCTTTTCCAGACCTATCGTATTGCCGGCGGCCCGGCAGGCATGCGGCACTTCCTCGCGCAATTTGGTCCTGCGCTGCAATGGCCATGGACGAAACTGACGGATGTGCCCGACCTCGATGACAGCCTGATTGACCGCATCGCCGATCAGTCGGACGCGCAGAATGAAGGGCTTTCCATCCGCGATCTGGAGCGGATTCGCGACGAAAACCTTGTTGCGATCATCCGGGCTCTGTCGCAACAGCAGCAGGGCAAGGGCTGGGGGGCGGGCGCGCTTCTCAACAACTATACCGCGCGGCTTGAGACGGCGGCGGACCGCCCCGATGCGGGTTCCGGCCCGCTTCGGCTTCTCGATGCACGTGTGATCCCCGAATGGATCGACTATAACGGACACATGACCGAGCATCGTTATCTGGACGTGTTCGGGCAGGCGACGGACAGGTTTCTGGCGCATATCGGCGTAGATGACGCCTATCTGAAATCCGGTCACAGCTACTATACGGTCGAAACCCATATCATGCATCGCGGCGAGGCGAAGGCGGGCGACGAGTTGCATGTCGAAACGCAATTGCTTTCCTTCGACGAGAAGCGCGCCCATGTCTTTCACAGCCTGCGGCGAGGCGATGCGGAAATTGCCAGTGCGGAACAGATGCTGCTGCATGTCGACAGCAAGGCGGGCAAAGCGGTGGCGGCAAAGCCCGGCATCCGGGAAGCCCTTGAGCGGTTGTTCCATTCCCATCAGGAGATGCCGACACCGATTGCCGTCGGTCGGCATGTCGGGATACGCGGCTGACACGGCCGCGTTTGAACTACAGCATTTCCAGCAAAAGTGCGTAGCGGTGCCACGGTTCCTTGTGAAATGGAACTGCTCCAAGTCCCACCCGGCTGGCGGCGGCGGGTTTTATTCCGCCGCTTGCCGCAGCGAACAACGGAAGCTCAGGCCCCCGAACAGGCTTCCGTTGTTCGCATCGCTTGACATTTAATCAATCGATTGATTAAATCGGTATATGAGCAGATCGAAGAATATCGGGCAGGAGCAACCGCAGCCGTCGGTCGAACAGACGCGCGCCGCGCTTATCCATGCGGCATTGCAGCTTTTCGGGTCGAAGGGCTTCGATGCCACGTCTACGCGCGAGATTGCTGCGCTGGCCAAGGCGAATATCGGTTCCATCGCCTATCATTTCGGCGGCAAGGAAGGGCTTCGTTTGGCGGCGGCGGACTATATCGTGGAGACGATACAGGGGGTGGCCGGTCAGGCTCTCGGTCATTACGGGGTGATTGGCGCCTCCGCCGGGACCAGGGAAGAAGCGCGGCAAATGCTTGCCCTGGCGGTGGAGCGCATGGCGCAGTTCATCGTGGCGCAGCCGGAATCCGGCGAGATCGTCCAGTTTCTTCTTCGCGAGCTTGCGCATCCGACGGCCGCGCTTGATCGCATCTATTCCGGCGTATTCGAGCCGACCCATAAAAGGCTCTGTGCCATCTGGGAAGTCGCAACGGGCGAGCCCGCCGAAAGCGAAGGCACGCGGCTTCTCATCTTCACCCTGCTCGGGCAGGTCATCTATTTCCGTATTGGCCGCGAGGCGGTGAAACGGCGCATGGGCTGGTCCGCGATGGGTGCGGAAGAGGCCGGGGCGGTGGCGGCAGTTGTGCGGCAGAACCTGATGGCCATCCTTGCGGCGAAGGACGCTGCGAAAAACGGCGAGGTGTCGTCATGAGCCTTCTCTGTGTTCTCCCTTTTGCGTCCTATCTTTTCGCCGCATGCAGCGCACAGCCTCTGGCTGTCGGCTATGTCGAGGGCGAGTTCGTGCAGCTTGCCCCGCTGGAAGTGGCGCAGGTTCAGTCCGTGGCCGTCAGGCGTGGTGACCGTGTCGAACCGGGCAAGCCGATTGCACAGACGGAGGACGCGGACGCAAAGATCGCTGTCGCGCAGGCCGAGGCGGCACTGGCCCAGGCACGCGCCCAACTGGCGGATTTGCAGGTCGGCAAGCGCCCCGACGAAATCGCCGTTCTCGAAGCGGCGGTCAGGACCGCCAAAGCACAGGCCGACGATGCCCGGCGGACGCTGTTGCGCACGCAGGATCTGACGAAGCGCGGGGTGATGACGCAGGCGCAGCTCGATGATGCCGCCACCAAGGTCGAGGTGGCCGAAGCGTCGATCAATCAGGCGACGGCCAATCTTGCAGTGGGTCGCTTGCCCGCCCGTCCGGAAACGATCAAGGCGGCGGAAAATGCGGTCAGAAGTGCCGAAGCGCAGCTTGATTCCGCCCGCTGGCATCTGGCCAAGCGGACGATCGAGGCCCCGGCGGCTGGGCGGATCACCGACGTCATTCGCAATCCAGGCGATATTGCCGGTCCGTCCGCACCGGTTTTGACCATGCTGCCCGACGGTGCGGTAAAGCTGAAGGTCTACATACCGGAGGACAAGTTTTCCGCGATACGGGTTGGCGATATGCTGTCGGTGCGCTGCGATGGCTGCGCTCCGGGTTTGCAGGCTCGCGTCAGCTATGTTTCGCCCGACCCGGAATTCACGCCGCCGGTGATCTACTCGCTCGAAACGCGCCAGAAGCTTGTATATCTGGTCGAGGCGCATCCCGTCGATCCCGCGTCGCCTCTCCAGCCCGGCCAGATCGTGGACGTCGATCTGGCCCCCCGGTAAGCGGAGGCGGCAATGTCGAACGCCATCGATGTCAAAGGTCTCGTCAAGCGTTTCGGCGACGCTACCGTCGTCGATCATGTGAGCATGTCGGTGGCTGAGGGGGAGATTGTCGGCTTTCTCGGGCCAAACGGTTCTGGAAAGACCACAACCATCCGCATGATGTGCGGGTTGCTGACGCCCGACGAGGGGGAGGGTCAGGTGCTTGGCTTCGATCTTCGGACGGAAGGACTGAAGATCAAGCGTGAAGTCGGCTACATGACGCAGCGCTTTTCCTTCTACGAAGACCTGACCATCGCCGAAAATCTCGAATTTGTCGCGCGGCTCTACCGGTTGAAGCCGGTGAAGGACCATGTGGCGCGGACACTTGAGGAACTGGGCCTGACATCACGCGGAAACCAGCTGGCGGGCACGCTTTCCGGCGGCTGGAAACAACGGCTCGCGCTGGCCGCCTGCATCATGCACAAGCCGAAGCTTCTGCTGCTGGATGAGCCGACCGCCGGTGTCGATCCGAAGGCGCGGCGCGATTTCTGGGACGAGATACATCGTCTGGCCGATGGCGGGCTGACCGTGCTTGTTTCAACCCACTATATGGACGAAGCCGAGCGCTGCCACCGCATCAGCTATATTTCTTATGGCAAGCTGTTGGCGACGGGAACGGTCCGCGATGTCATCGATAAGGCGGGGCTGACGACCTTTATCGTCAACGGTCCCCGGCTTGGAGACGTGGCACGCGAACTGGCTGGCGAACCGGGTGTCGAGCAGGTTGCGCCTTTCGGTGCGACGCTGCATGTCGTAGGGTCCGACAGGGCGAAGCTCGAGGCGGCTCTGGAAAAGATCAGGCATCGTGAGGGCATTAGCGTCGAGGCGGGCGAAACCAGCCTTGAAGATGTGTTCATCCAGTTCATGGCCAATGCGCAGGACAATATGTCGAAAGACAGGGCGTCCCGGAGCGGTGAGCAATGAACGGCTGGTTCTCCTTCGAGCGGCTTGGCGCGATGCTGGTGAAGGAATTCATCCAGATGCGGCGTGACCGCATCACCTTCGCCATGATGCTGGTCGTTCCGCTGATGCAGCTCCTGCTTTTCGGCTTTGCCATCAACAACGATCCGAAGAGCCTGCCGAGCGCTCTGGTGGTGACAAGCCAGGACCATTATACGCGGGCCATGATTTCCGCTCTGGAAACAACGGGCTACTATCGCTTCGACCATGTTGTGCAGAGTGCGGCCGAAGCGGAAGCGCTGATAGCCAGCGGCGCGGTTTCCTTCGTGGTGACGATCCCGTCGGATTTTGCAAGGCGGGTCGATGCGGGCGAGCAGCCGCAGATCCTGATCGAGGCTGACGCGACCGATCCGTCGGTGGCAAGCGGTGCGATTTCCACGCTCGGAACCGTCGCCGGTCAGGCGCTTTTGCGTGAACAGGGCAAGCAAGCCGAAGCCGCCGATGCAGCGCGGGGGCAGCTACAGGTCGTCGTGCACCGCCGCTATAACCCGGAAGGCGTTTCGCAATACAATATCGTTCCCGGCCTGCTGGGGGTGATCCTGCAAATGACCATGGTGATGATGACCGCCATGGCGCTGACCCGCGAAACCGAGCGCGGCACGATGGAAAACCTGCTCGCAATGCCCGCCACGCCCGCCGAAATCATGCTGGGCAAGGTGCTGCCGTTTCTGGCCGTCGGCGGTGTGCAGGTCGTGGTGGTGCTGGCCGCAGCCAAGCTTTTGTTCGGTGTGCCCTTCGTGGGATCGCTGGCGCTTCTGCTGACCTGTGTCCTGATCTTCGTCCTGTCGCTCGTCCTGCTCGGCTATACGATTTCCACAGCATCGCGCACGCAGATGCAGGCCATGCAGCTTACCTTCTTCTTCTTCCTGCCTTCGCTGATGCTGTCCGGCTTCATGTTCCCGTTTCGGGGTATGCCCGATTGGGCGCAGGCGTTGGGGGAGATCTTTCCCCTCACGCATTTCCTGCGTATCGTCCGCGCCGTCATGCTGAAGGGCGCCCACCTTTCCGACATTGCCGGAGAGGTGAACGCCCTCTTGTTCTTCGTGGTGCTGTTTGCGTCGCTGGCGCTGTTAAGGTTCCGGCGGACGCTGGATTAGCAGGCCGATGGAGCCAGCGCCGCTTTCGGACGGCGCGAGAGCGTGAACAGCAGTCCGGCTGCCGCCAGCAGGCCGCCTGCGACCGGAATGGCCGCATAGCCATAGCCTGCGCTGATCACGCCGCCGCCAAGGGCCGCGCCCACCGCATTGCCGAGGTTGAACGCGCCAATGTTGATCGACGATGCCAGCCCCGGCGCTTCCGATGCGGCCTGCATCACGCGGGTCTGAACCGGGGGAACGATGGCGAAGGCCGCAGCACCCCAGGCGAGGAGGCCGATTGCAGCGCCGATATGGCTGCCCAGCAGCAGCGGCAATGCCAGGCTGATGATGGCAAGTGCTGCAAGGAATATCCGCGTCGCACCATTGAGCGACCAGTCGGCAAGGCGTCCGCCGAGCGCGTTGCCAATCGTGAAGCCCACGCCGATGAGGATGAGCGCCAGCGTCACGAAACCTTCCGAAGCGCCGGTGCGGTCGGCCAGTACAGGCGCTACATAGGTGTAGAGCGTGAACATGGCGCCAGCACCCATGACGGTGGTCGCGAGCGACATCAGCACGGTCGGGCGCATCAGCACGCCAAGCTCGCGGCGAATGTCGGGCATCTTGCCTGCTTCACCACGCGGCAGCGAAAGCCAGAGTGCCGAGATGGCCAGCAGGCCCAGAACGGCAGTGCCGGCGAACGACATGCGCCAGCCGATCTGCTGGCCGATCCAGGTTGCAGCCGGGACGCCCCCGATATTGGCTATCGTCAGGCCCATGAACATGGTGGCAACGGCGCTCGCCCGCTTTTCAGGCGGCACGACGCTGGCTGCAACAATGGAGCCGAGGCCGAAGAATGCGCCGTGATTGAGGCTTGTTACCAGACGCGCTGCAAGCAGCGTCCAGTAATCCGGCGCAAGGGCGGAAAGGATATTGCCAACCGTGAAGATGCCCATCAGGAGCATCAGCGCCGTGCGCTTTCCAAAGCGCCCGAAGGCAAGCGTCATGATCGGTGCGCCGACCATGACGCCGATGGCATAGGCGCTGACCAGAAGGCCCGCCGTCGGAATGGAAACGTCGACGCCATCGGCAATAACCGGCAGCAGGCCCATGGGCGCAAATTCCGTGGTGCCAATACCGAAGGCACCGATTGCAAGCGCCAGAAGCGGCCAGTTGAAACCGGCCGTGTTCGTTGCGCTTTCCTGTGCATTTGCAGCACTCATCTGAAATTCTCCGTTATTTCTTCAATTGTCCCAGACGGGCGCCAGTCCGGCAGGGCTGACCAGTCGTCCATCGGGGCGGGCGAGTTTGGAAATCGCCGTCATGTCTTCAGCGCTGAGATCAAAGTCGAATATGTCGAAATTTTCAGCGACACGTTCAGGCTTGGCCGTCTTGGAAAGCGCGATGAAGCCGCGTTCGATCAGCCAGCGCAGGCCTACCTGAGCGGCTGTCTTGCCGTATCGGGCGCCGATGGCCTGCAGGGCGGGATCGCGCGGCACTGCGCCGTCTGCCATGCCGTAATAGGCGGTGATGGCAACGCCTGCGGCTTTTGCGGCATCGGCCACGGCATTCTGGTCGAGATAGGGGTGTGCCTCGATCTGGTTGGTGACGATGGGTGCGGCACTGCGTTCGATGGATTGGCGCATCTGGGCGACATTCTGGTTGCTCACGCCGATGAAGCGTGTCCTGCCTGCCGCCTGCACCGCGTTCAGCATGTCGATCTGATCGGCGATAGCCACCTTGTCGGCGGGCCAGTGCAGAAGCAGGAGGTCAACCTGATCGACCTTCAGCTTGTCGAGACTCTCATCGACGGACGCGCCGAATTTTTCCGGGCTGTAATTGTCCACCCAGACTTTCGTGGTCAGGAACAGGTCTTCGCGCCGTGCGCCCGCTTTTTCCAGTGCACGACCGAGGGCCGCTTCGTTCTGGTAGATCTGCGCCGTATCGAAATGGCGGAAGCCGGCTTCCAGCGCCGCCGGGACAACGCTTTCCACTTCGGCATCCGTCATGCGGAAAACGCCGAAGCCGAGCGCGGGTATGGCCGCGCCATGTGCGTTCACGATTTTCATGTCATCTCCTGTCGGTTGGCCTTCGGCGTATCGCGTCGGTTGCGCGAGCTTGGGAGGCTCATGCTTCGGGCCATGAATTTTCAGAGCCTTGTACCAGTCAGCTTTCGGTCAGGTCTGATCTCGGCTGCACAGATAGGACAATCGCGCGGGCTTGAAAATCCGCTCGGAATCCACATTATCTGTGAAACGATTTCACAGATGGAGCGGGCGATGGACAATCGCATCGGCGAAATGCAGGTTTTTATGCGGGTCGTGGAAGCAGGCAGTTTCTCGGAGGCCGCCCGGCTCCTGCGCATGAACCCTTCGACCATCAGCAAGCTCATATCCCGTATCGAGGCGCGGCTCAGCGTGCGGCTTCTGGAACGTTCGTCCCGACGCCTGTCGCTGACGAGCGAGGGGCAGATTTACTACGAACGCAGCCAGGGATTGCTGCGCGATTTCGAGGAGGTCGAACGCGAGCTTTCCCAGGGTTCGGCAAGCACCGGCGGAACGGTGCGCGTCAATGCTTCGGTGGCGCTGGGTACGCTGGCGCTGGAGCCGCTATTGCCGGAATTTCTCGCGGCTTATCCGAATATCGTCATCGACCTCTCCCTGTCGGACGAACTGGTCGACCTTTATCTCGACCGCACCGATGTGGCTTTCCGCATCGGCACCCTGCCCAATTCCAGCATGATGGCGCGCAAGCTCGGCACGGCCCGGCGCAAGATCGTGGCGGCTCCCGCCTATCTGGAGCGCCGCGGCACGCCCATGACTGTCGATGATCTTGCCGAGCACAATTGCATCGGTTTCAATTTTCGCCGCGCCGCGCCCGTCTGGCCGCTGAAGGAAAGCGGCCGCATCGTGGATCGTGCGGTCTATGGTTCTCTGTTGGCCAATAACGGGGAAACGGTCCGGCGCATGGCGGTCGCAGGTTTGGGGCTCGCCCGGATCGGCGACTATCACGCGCGGAACGACCTTGCTTCCGGCGCATTGGTGGAAGTTCTCTCGGAGGCTGTGGAGAACGACACGGAGGAAGTTCACGCGGTGTTTCTGGGCGGCGCCCGGCTGCCGCAACGGGTCCGCGTTTTCCTTGATTATGTCGTGCCGCGCCTGCAGGCCTATCTCGCGGCGCAATAGGCGCGTCTGTCGAATCATCAGCGGTGATCCCTCGGAAATGCCGGATTTCCGGGGCGAGACGGGCGCTTTTCCGAAATTATTTTGGTTTCCGATAGCTTAACGATTTCAGCTTGTTGCTGTGGCGCGCCCGCGTGTTCACGATGAGGTGCTCCGCTTTTGTGTTGACTATTAACATTCCGTTAACCACAGTTTGTTGCAATATGTTACAAAGCGTTATCATCCTGTTTTCAGAACGAGGTGTGGATTGGACAAAAAGCGGCAGACCAGACAGCTAACCTTGCAGGCAAGGGAGAGGTCTGCCGTAGCCGACATGACGTCGTTCTGGGGGCTGATGCGCGCCTACTGGATCTCCGATCGCTGGAAGGAAGCCTGGGTTCTTACTCTCGCGATCTTTCTGATGACGGCTTTCGTGAGCAAGACTACCGTGTGGGTGGCCGAGGCTTCGGGCCTCCTCATGAATTCCATCGTCAATGTCAACACTGCGCCTGTGCAGCACCCTCTCATGACGATAGCCGCCAATGCGGGCATTCTTGTTCTGCTGATGCTGGCAAAGGACGTGATGCTGGTCGGCTCCCGCCATTTCCTGTCCACCACGCTGCATCGCAAATGGCGCAAATGGCTGAACGACCAGTTCTCCACCGCGCTGTTGAACGGCAGGCACACGCATTTCCATTTGCAGCAGGGCAGGGGCAAGGACCAGCCCGACAACATCGATCAGCGCCTGCAGGAGTCGATCAAGGGAATGACCGGCGGCGCCATTGGCCTCGTCATGGGGATTGTCGGCGTGTTCCTGTCGGCTTTCTTCATCGGACAGAAGCTGATCGAGATGTCTACCCACGTGGAGGGGCTGGATTTCCTTGGCAGCTACGGCAGCGCCGTTCTGGCCTTTGCGGCAATCGTCGTCTATGTCCCGCTCGGCACGCTGGTCGCCATCAAGATCGGCAAGCGACTGGAGCGTCTCAATCTCGGCATCCAGAAAGCCGAAGGCTCCTATCGTGGTGAGTGGACGACGCTGCTGCGCCGCAGTTTCCAGATTTCTGCATCCGGCGGTGAGGCAGTGCAGCGCTCTGTCAACGACCGTCTGTACAAGGATGTCGACGGCACTTGGAACCGGCTCAACCGCTTCGATGCCGCCTATCTCGCCTTCTCGCAGGCCTATGGCTTTCTCTCGAACCGCATCGTTGCCTATATTCCGGGCCTTCTGCCCTATATGAGCGGCTCCGTCAGTTTCCGTAATTATGTAACCGGCGCTGAACTTGTCGCGGCGATGATCAATGACTGCTCATGGTTCATTCAGGTCATGCCTGCGATTGCCAATCTCCGCGCCAATGCGGGCCGTGTGACCGGTCTCGCGCAGGCCATCGAGAATGTTCAGGAGCCTGCGGAGTTCTACAGCCGGTCGGGCATCAATCGTTTCGCCTTCGCGCAACAGCATCCGCGCTTCGGACTGTCCGTGCGCAATCTCACGCTTATGCAAGGGCCGGACAGTGAAGCACCGTTCCTGCGCTCCGGCGTGATCAATATTCGCGCGGGCGACTGGGTTTACATGCGTGGCGAATCCGGTTCCGGCAAAACTTCATTCATGAAGGCGCTCAACGGCCTGTGGCCCTATGGGACCGGCGATATCATCTACCCGCAGAACGCGACCTCGCTTTATGCGACGCAGGAGGCCAAGTTCCCTTCCGTAACGCTGAAACAGCTTGTCGCCCTGCCTGCCGATGAAGACCGTTTCAGCGACCTTGCTGTCGCGGCCGTCCTGCACGAGGCGGGACTGGGCGAATTCATCGAACGCATGAACGATGCGGACGCCGATGGCGCGCCGTGGGACATGATCCTCTCTGGCGGCCAGAAGCAGAAAATCGTGCTGGCGCGCATTCTCCTGCACAAGCCGTCGATCATCTTCCTCGATGAAGCGACCGGGGCGCTCGATCCCGCTGCGAAGACGCGGTTCCATGAGGCGCTGAAGACGCGCTGCCCGCAGGCCATCGTCATCAGCATCATGCATGAGGACAAGCTGCCGCTGCTGGAAAACGGCCAGAATGTCTATTCGCACGTCCTGGATATCCGCAACGGCTATGTCTCGCTGCGTCCCGTTCATTTCGATACGCTGCCGGATATCGCTGCCGAAACCGCTCTCATCGCCGCCGAATAGAGCCTTTCGCTCCGGGCAAAACAGCGTAAGGTTGCATTAGTCCAAATTTGGACTATATTCTGATCTGGACGATCGGAGGCAATCATGGCGCGAAACAAGGCAATGCTGGAAACCAAAATAGGCAAGGGACCGGATATTCTCGATGCCGCCCGCTTTGCTCCTCACTCGCGCAAGCGGTTGAGCGGGCCGGGCCTCCGCACCTTCCTGACCATCGCCGATTTGTGGGGGCTGGACGAACAGCAGCGACTGATGGTTCTGGGCCTGCCTTCCCGGTCGACCTATTACAATTGGGTGAAGGCGGTACGCGAGCGCCGCGATATCACGCTCGATGTTGATGTGCTGATGCGCCTGTCCGCAGTGCTCGGCATACATCAGGCGCTGGGGGTGCTTTATCCCGATGAAAGGGCCGGTATTCGCTGGCTGCACACACCCAACCAGGCTGGCGTCTTTGGCGGACATCCACCATTGCAACTGGTGACGAGCGGGCTTCAGGACGGGTTGCTGACGGTCCGCCGCTTTCTGGATGCGGCGCGCGGCGGGCTTTATATGGAGCCGAATGAACTGGATCGCGCGTTCAAGCCCTATCGCGATGAAGATGTGGTGTTTTCGTGAAGCGCAGTCCTGCACCGCAGCCGAGCTATCGCCTGATCCCGTCGCGCTTTCCGCCCATCGGCCTCTTCGATACGGTTGCCACGGCTGCCGATCTGGAAGCGGTGATGGAGCTGGCGGGATGGACGAATGATCGCCTTCTGGCCGAGCGATTGCAGCGCCTTCCCCGCGAGGAGTGGGTGTTCGGCAGGCCCAATTCCAGCATCGTCATGGCAACTTTCCTCCATGTCGCGCCAGGCGGCATGCGCTTCAACGGGCCGGAGCTAGGCGCATGGTATGCGGCAGCGCGGCTTACCACATCCGTCATCGAGGTTGCGCATCACATGCGTCGCGAAGCGGTTGCGACACAGCAGGACGGTCTCGCCCGCACCTTCCGGGTCTATACTGCCAAGCTGGAAGAGGATTTCGTCGATATATGTGGTGAGCAGGCAGCGCTGCCTGCCGTCTACGACCCGGCAGATTATGCCGCGTCGCAGAAGTTCGGCGAGGAAATGCGCAAGGGCGGCGAGTTCGGGATTTTGTTCGACAGCCTGCGCCACCAAGGCGGCATCAATGCTGTTGCTTTTCGCCCGAGCAGGATCGCGGATGTTACGCAGAGCGATCACTATGAAATCACGGTCGAAAGGGCATCCAACCGCATTCTGGCGAAAAAACTGAGTGCCTGAGGAGGCAGGCGTCGCCTGCCTCGTTCATCGCGCTATGACCAGCCATATTCCTCATCGAGATCCTGAAATTTTTTCAGGTCAACGATGTCGCAATATTGCTGATAGGTAATCATGTCGCCCGCGCGGGCCTTCGGCGTCCCGTCACGTTTCAGCACCGACAGCGTGTCGCTCACCGCCTTCACTGCCGAAAACAGCGTGGACAGCGCATAGAACACAACATTGAAACCCATCTGTTCGAGATTGGCGGCTGTCAGGGCCACGGTTTCGTTGCCATCGACAATGCTGACGACCTTCGGTCCTTCGACGTGCCGGGCGACGGTTTCGATTTCCGCGATGGTCTTGATGCCATCGACGAAAACAAGATCGACACCCGTATCCTGATACATTTTCGCGCGGCGAATGGCTTCTTCCGCTCCGGCCGCAGGCATGGCGTCGGTGCGGGCGATGAGGAGAAGGTCCTTGTCGGCCCGCGCCGCGATGGCGCATTTGAGACGACGCACATTTTCTTCCGCCGGGATCAGCCGGATACCGGCAAGCTGGCCGCAGCGCTTCGGCGCCATCTGGTCTTCAAGATGAATGGCTGCCACACCGGACTGGATATATTCCTCCACCGTGCGAACGATATTGGCCGGGCCTCCATAGCCCGTATCCGCATCGGCGATGACGGGAATATCCACCACGCGGGTCATATCCCGTGCATGGGTCGTCATCTCGGTCTGGGTGAGAAGGCCAAGATCGGGCGTGCCGAGACGGTTTGCCGTCGCGCCGAACCCGGTCATGTAGATGGCAGGAAATCCCGCCTGCTGCACGAGGCGGGCGGTCAGCGGATCAGGCGCTCCCGGCGCCTGAACGATGCGGCCGGTTTCGATGAGGTTTTTCAGGGCCCTGGCCTGTGTCATCGTCGTCTCCTAGAACATTTCCAGCAAAAAATGAGAAACGGTTTTGCGCTGGATAATGCGACAAAACAAATAGTGAGAGTGGCTCCGGCGATCCTGTTAAAACAGCAACCGCTCTATCGTCCGCCTGAAACATCAAGCACGACGCCGGTGATATAGGCCGCGCCCGGCGACAGCAGCCAGATGGCCGCGTCGGCAACTTCATCGGCGGTTCCAAGCCGTTTCAGCGGAATGAGGTCGGCCATCTTTGCGATGTTGGCCGGATCTGCGAACACGTCTTTCTGGATTTCCGTGTCGATCACGCCGGGGGCGAGAGCGTTGACGCGGATTTCCGGCGCGAGTTCCTTGGCAAGCGCATAGGTATAGGACGCGATAGCGCCCTTGGTCGTGGCATAGGCGATGTTGCCGACCATGCCGCCGGTGCGCCCGGCGATGGAGGAAAGGCCCACCACGGATTTGTTCGGCTTGGCTCCCGGATTGTTGAGGAAAGCACTGGAAACGTAGAACACGCTTTTCAGGTTGACGGCCAGAACCCTGTCCAGCTCGTCCGCATCGAAATCCTTCACGGTCATGCGCTGGCCGATGATGCCTGCATTATTGACCAGATGATCGATGCCGCCCCATCTGGTGCCGATGTCTTGCGCTGCGCGGTCAACCGCGGCCTTGTCCGAAACATCCACAAGGGCCGTCAGAACCTGCTCGCCGTGCCTTTCCGCCATTTCCTCAAGGCGCGCGCCGTTCACGTCCCAAAGCACGACCCGCGCCTTGAGCGGGATGAGCTTTTCGGCAATCGCCTTGCCGATGCCGGATGCGCCGCCGGTGACGAGCACCACGCGGTCCACGAAGAAATCGGTCGGGAACGCTGGCGGGGCGTTGTATGCGGTCATGAATTATCTCCTCCTCGAAAACGAACGCCGCAGCGCGCTCATGGATCGCCGATGAGAATCCCTGGGACTCGACCATATGGCGACGGTGACTTTAAAAGCCATGTGAGCGGCAATCTGTCAATCTGAGGTACAAGATTTTGTATGCTACTTGTAAAGTGATTGTTGCCGGGCTAATCATTGCAATGGAGCGAGGCGACAATGACCGGAATTGCGCCGATGGGCATCCGTGCGGGGTTGTCCGTTCGGGAAACCCTGTCCGACTGGTCCGGTCAACTTTCCGCCGAAGCTCCAAACGGGAGGCGCGCACTACCGCGTGACAGCTTCCGCAACGATTATTTCATGCCGCTCATGCTGGGACATGGGCGGAGATCTGGGAGGATATCGTGGTCAATTCCACTGTGAGCGCGGTCGGCGCAACGCCCGACCTGCGCGACAGCACCATTCGCAAGCTCAATCTGCGGATCGTTCTGTTCTGCTTCATCTGCTTCATCGTCAACTATCTCGATCGGGTGAATATCGGCTATGCCGCGCTTCACATGAACAACGATATCGGCCTGACACCCTATATGTTCGGCGTCGGCGCGGGCATCTTCTTCATCGGCTACATGCTGTTCGAAGTGCCGAGCAACATGATGCTGCACAAGCTCGGCTCGCGCGTCTGGATAGCGCGCATCATGGTCACGTGGGGGCTCGTGTCCTGCGCCATGGCTTTCGTGCAGGGGCCGGTTTCGTTCTACATCCTGCGCTTCCTGCTGGGCGTTGCGGAGGCCGGTTTCGCGCCGGGCGTTCTGCTTTATCTCACCTATTGGTTCCCGGCCAAGGAACGCGGCCGCGCAACGGCGCTGTTCATGACGGCAACCGTACTTTCCATCGTCGTCGGCGCGCCATTCTCCGGCTGGCTGATGGATGCCGGCGAGGGGCTTTTCGGCCTGCATGGCTGGCAGGCAATGTTCATTCTTGAAGGGCTTCCCGCCGTGATCCTCGGCGTCGTGACGTTCTTCTATCTGGTCGATAGTCCGGAAAAGGACAAGCACTGGCTGAACCCGGATGAACGCGCCTGGCTGATGGCTGAACTTGCCAGGGAAAATCAGGGCAAGCAACCCGATACAAGGCATTCGCTGAAGGAAGTTTTCAGCGACTACCGCGTCTGGCTTCTGACGCTCGTCTATATGTTCAACGGCATTGCTGTTTATGGCGTCATCATGTGGCTGCCGCAGATCGTCAAGAGCCTTGGCGATTACAGCGCGGCCCAGACGGGGCTTATTTCCGCCATTCCGTTCGTGTTCGCAGCCATCGGGCTTGTGGTGATCTCGCGCAGTTCGGACCGTACCGGTGAACGCAAGATACATACGGCGATTGCGGGTCTGTTCGGCGGCGTGTTCCTTGCCGCCAGTGCGCTGTCTCCATCACCGGTCCTGAGCCTCGTGCTCCTGTCGGTCTGCGCCTTCTTCCTCTGGTCCTATCTGGGCGTGTTCTGGACGCTGCCGACCCAGTTCCTGTCGGGCGCGGCTGCCGCAGGCGGACTTGCCGCCATCAACGGCTTCGCGCAGCTTGGCGGCTTCACTGGGCCTTATCTCGTCGGCTGGGTCAAATCCACGACCGACAGCTTTTCGCTGTCGCTGCTGGCCCTGTCCATATTCCCGATAATCGGCTTCTTCCTCTGCATGAGCCTGAAAGCCAAACGGGACTGATCCGGGTGACGGGCCTGTTCTTCGATCAGGCCCGTTATCGTCACGAGTGTAATTCGAGTGCGGTTTCAACCGCTCTATACGTCGCAAGAAGGCGTCTGTAAGATTCGGACATGAGAGAGATTCGAGGCAAGAGCAAGAAGTCGCTGGCAAGCAGCATCGCGGAACGGATTCGCGGTGCGATCGTCGATGCGGAGTTTCTATTCGGTGAAAACCTCTCCGAAGATATGCTCGCTGCGGCTTTCGATGTCAGCCGTACGCCGGTGCGCGAGGCGCTCAACATTTTGCAGATGCAGGAACTGGTCCACATCGTTCCCAAGTCCGGCACCTATGTTTTCACGCCCACGCAGGAAGACATAGCCGAACTGTGTGATTTTCGCGTCGGCCTCGAAGATCAGGCCATGCGCCTGGCGCTGGTCTGCAATCGCAAGAAACTCGTTTCACAATTGAAGAAGCAGTACGATCTCATGCGTGCGGCCATAGACGACGACGATCTGCGCGCCTATGGGCGCTGTGACACCGAGTTCCATCTGGCGTTCTTCCGGGTCTGCGGCAATCGTTATCTCGCGCGCGCCTATGACAGCATTCTGGGACGTGTCGCAGCCTTGCGGACACATCTGGCAATCGGTGCCGAAGGCGAACCCGCCCGCTCCTTTGCTGACCACGCCGTCATCATCGAACTCGCCGAGGCCGATAAGCCCGGGGAACTGAGGGAAATTCTGGAAGCGCATATCATGCGCACCAAGACCAATTACCTGAATGCCTTCAGCCGGTTGCCTCGCCAGCCGGGCGACAGCCGCACGATGCGCCTGCGCCGACAATTGTCGCTGACGAACGAATAAGGTTCCCGATCAGTCTGCCCATTCCACATCGGTGGTGAAAGCGATGGTCAGCCACCGGTCCGGCCCTTCGCCCCCGAGCGCATCGCCGATTTCATCACGCAATGCATCCCATTCCTCAAGCTTTCGGGGCGGAAGATTGGGCGGAACGATGAAATAGAGTTCGATCTGCTTGCCGCGGCCGACCTTGGCGACATAAGCGCGGTATGAGAGAAAGCCGTGCTGCCTGACGAACTGTTCCGCAATGGCATCGACGTGCTTTTTGAGGTCCAGAGGCGTCACGAGGAATATGTCAGCCAATGCCTGTCTGATCGTCCCGATCGGCATCGGAATGATGACAAGACAGACGACCGCCAGAACCGCGGGATCGATATAAGGCGTCAGCCAGCCGAGTTCTGTTCCGTCGATGACATAGCCGACCGAAAAAGCGATCAAAAGCGCTGCCGTAATGCCGCCCGACATGATCCAGGCTTTGGCGTCGAGCGCGACGAAATCCGATTTCAGGGTCCGGTTTGCGCGTGTTTCTAGCAAGGCCATGCCGAGGCACGCGATCAGGGCCACGACGGCATAGAAGATCGCATAGCTGAATTCGAGGTCGCGTCCGCCATCCATCAGGCTGCCGACAGCGTTTATGAGGGCGTAGATTGCGACGCCGGTCAGCATCATGCCGTTGAGGCCAAGCACCATTGGTTCCAGATGCCAGAAACCCATCGTGAAGCGATCACGCAGTTTTCCGCGGGGTTGTTCCGGCAGGGCCGAGAGTGCGATGAGACGCGAGACGAGAAGGGCAAGTCCGCTCATGGCTGCGTCGGCAAGCATGTAAACGCCGTCGAATACTATAGAAAATGAGCCGGATAACAGGCCGAAGACGACGCCGAAACCAGCAACCAGAATAGTAACCGCTATTGATAGTTGAAGAATAGATTGTTCACTGCGCAATTTGTACTCCGATTTAAACCACATGCAACGCGGTTTGGCTTCGGAGTGCGCTTCTTCAAGCGCCGAGCCAATTCCGCGTTGCACGGCAAATCTACACCGGCAGCGTGAAACTGGCAAATCGTGTCAGCTATTCGATATTTTCAGGCCCATTCCGGTACGCGGGTGGCCGATTCCCGCAGGATGAGCTCGACCGGCCATAATTCATGGATATCGGATGCGGCGCGTCCGTCGAGTATGTCCATCAGGAGGTCGGCGCAACGTTTGCCGGCTGCGCGCATGGACGAGCGTGTCGCGGTCAGCGAGGGGACCATATTGTCGGCGCTCAGAAACGAGATGACGTCATCGTGGGCGATGACGGAAATATCCTTGCCGATGGTCAGGCCGAAGGAGCGCGCCGCCCGGTATATGCCAAGCGCGGTCATCATGGAACCGGCAACGAATGCAGTCGGGCGGGGGTCGCGCTCCAACAGCTTGCGGGCGAGACGATAGCCGATTTCATCGGTGAAATCGCCGTGCTGGACGAGATCTGGGTCGAAGGCGATGCCTCTGCTTTCGAGGGCTTTGCGGTAGCCTTCGTCACGGTGAAGCGAGAAGGTGAAGCCGTAGCGGCCATTGATCATGGCGATGCGCCGATGGCCGAGATCGAGCAGATGGGCAGTCGAGCGATAGACCGCCCCTTCATTGTCGATGTCGAGCCAGGCGTGCGGAATGCCGGTTTCGGAACGTCCGTGCACGAGAAAAGGCATGCCCAGTTCATGCAGCATGCGGATGCGCTCGTCGTTTGGCTTGGGAGAGGTCACGATGATAGCATCGACGCGATGGCTGGTGGCGAGCCGTCTGCACAGTTGCACTTCGTCATCGGTTCCGTTGTTGGCAATCGGGCTGACAAGAATATCGACTTCATCCTGGCAAAGCCGTTCCGCCATGCCCCGCATGAACTCGGCGAAATGAAACTCGCTGTTGCGTCCCATCACGACACCGATTGCACCGGCGCGACCGGTCACCAGCCTGACCGCGTTGACGTTGGGGCGGTAACCAAGGCGCACAGCCTCGTCCATCACCCGCTTGCGCGTGCTTTCCGCCACTTCGGGATAGCCGCTCAACGCCCGGCTGACGGTCGTGGCCGAAAGGCCCAGATGTTTGGCGAATTCACGGAGCTTCATTTGGCTTTCGAATTATACAGGCAGGCAAGGCGGCGGATTATAGCCGCTTCCCTGCGATTAACAATTGGTCGGCTGAGTTCTTTGATACGCTGCAAGATATAGGGTGCACGAAAACCAAACCGATTTCAAGTTTGTTTGAATTCTTACTCCTGCATGCTGCAACGAAACCGAGCCCGAAATGCTGATCAACAACGAAATGAATCCATAACCCTTTGAATTATCGTGCTCAGACGTTCGGAAATGCGTAAATAGGGTCCGCTCCGGATTCTGCTGCTTGACAGAAATGCGGTCCTCTGCAACCTTTTCGTCATCCAAACCGTTTTCGATTTTATCAAACCGCTTACAGAATGGATGGGAGGAGGGAACTATGAAGGTTTTTCAAGGTGTGCTCGCAGCGGGCGTGGCGCTTGGTCTGGCGACGGTGAGCGCCCATGCGGTGGAGATTTCCATCGCCGCCAATTCGACGGGCAACAACATCAAGTTTCTGCAGGAGCAGATCGTCAAGTTCGAGAAAGATACCGGCAACAAGGTCAATATCGTCTCGATGCCGCCGTCGAGCAGCGAGCAGTTCAGCCAGTATCGCCTTTGGCTGGCAGCCGGTAACGCTGATATCGACGTTTACCAGACCGACGTGGTCTGGGCGCCGCAACTGTCGGACCAGTTTGTCGATCTGACAGAGGCGACCAAGGACGTGACCGGCGCTCACTTTCCTTCCATCATCGCCTCGCAGACGGTGAACGGCAAGCTGGTTGCGCTGCCATTCTATACCGACGCGCCAGCGCTTTTCTATCGCAAGGATCTGCTCGAAAAATACAATAAGCAGGTTCCAAAGACCTGGGACGAAATGACGGCAACCGCCAAGGAAATCATGGACAAGGAGCGAGCGGAAGGAAAGTCCGACCTCTGGGGCTTTGTATTTCAGGGTAATGCCTATGAAGGCCTGACCTGCAACGCGCTCGAGTGGGTCAAGTCGTCGGGCGGCGGCCAGATTGTCGAAGCCGATGGCACCATTTCCATCAACAATGAAAAGGCGGCGGCGGCCATCGACCGCGCCAAGGGCTGGATCGGCTCAATTTCGCCGCAGGGCGCGCTTGCCTATCAGGAAGAGGAATCGCGCGGTGTCTGGCAGACCGGCAATGCCGTGTTCATGCGCAACTGGCCTTATGCCTATGCGCTCGGCAACAGTGCCGATAGCGGCGTGAAAGGCAAGTTCGACGTGGCGCCATTGCCTGCCGGGGCGGAGGGCGATGCACCTTCCTCGACGCTGGGCGGCTGGAACCTTGCCGTTTCAAAATATTCCACCAAGCAGGATGCAGCCATCGCGCTGGTCAAATATCTGGCCTCGCCGGAAGTGCAGAAGGTGCAGGCGATAGAGATTTCGCGCCTGCCGACCATCGAAGCGCTTTATGATGACAAGGATGTCATTGCAGCCCAGCCTTTCATGGCCAACTGGAAGCCGATTTTCCAGAATGCCGTGCCGCGCCCGTCTGCTGCGACAAAAGTAAAATACAATGAAGTCTCATCGAAATTCTGGACGGCGGTGCACAAGACGCTTTCGGGCAACGGCACGGCTGCGGAGAATCTCGAAATGCTTGAGGTCGAGCTGACCGAGCTGGAAGGCTCCGGCTGGTAGCCCCGTCAAGCCGCGTTCGGGCGGCCTCCCAAGCCCCTTTAGGGCAGTCCGAACGCTCCAATCTCCCTGAGCACGACCAAGAGTGGGATCATGACGGAGACTTCTCTCGATATTTCGGGGAATTCGGCCACGAACAGCCGGGTTCATTCCGATCTGCGCGCGCAGCGTATCAGGTCAGCCTGGCTGTTTCTTGCGCCCACGCTGGCGGTACTGGCGCTGGTGGCAGGCTGGCCGCTGCTTCGGACTGTCTATTTCAGTTTCACCAATGCATCCCTGACGAGCCTTGGCACGGCGGAATTCGTCGGCTTCAACAATTATCTGTCATGGGTGACGCTGAAAAGCGGGCGCACCGTCTATCGTGGTCTGCTGGCTGACCCCGCCTGGTGGGGCGCGGTCTGGAATACGATCCGGTTCACCGTTCTGTCGGTCAGTCTGGAAACTGTCTTCGGATTGATCGTCGCACTGGTGCTCAACGCGAACTTCCGGGGGCGCGGGCTTGTGCGCGCCGCAATCCTGATCCCCTGGGCCATCCCGACCATCGTTTCGGCCAAGATCTGGCACTGGATGCTCAACGATCAGTTCGGCATTCTCAATCATATTCTGCTCAATCTGGGGCTCATAAGCCAGAAGATCGCATGGACCGCCAATCCGGACACCGCAATGATTGCGGTTCTGATCGTCGATGTCTGGAAGACGACGCCCTTCATGGCGCTGCTCATTCTGGCCGGTTTACAGATGGTGCCAACGGATATTTACGAGGCAGCCAGGATAGATGGCGTGCACCCGCTGAAGGTGTTCTGGCGGGTGACGCTGCCGCTGATCCGTCCGGCGCTGATGGTGGCCATCATCTTCCGGATGCTGGATGCCCTGCGCATATTCGATCTCATCTATGTGCTGACGCCCAACAATGCGCAGACGAAAACCATGTCGGTCTTCGCGCGCGAAAATCTCTTCGATTTCGACAAGTTCGCCTATGGTGCGGCGGCATCGACGATGTTGTTCCTCATCATCGCGGCCATCACCGTGCTCTACATGTTCTTCGGGCGCGTCAACGTCGGCAGGGGGGACTAGCATGATGCATTATGTAAAAACCCTGGGCTTTTATCTGCTGGTGGCACTCATCATCCTGATCGCAGTGTTCCCGTTCTACTATGCGATCATCACCAGTGTGAAATCCGGAACGGCGCTGTTTCAGGTCGATTACTGGCCGACCAGTTTCTCGATTGAAAACTATGCCAGCGTGCTGACCCAGGGCAGCTTCCTGCGCAGCCTCGGCAACTCGCTCATGGTGGCGACCGTGGTGGTGGCAATCTCGCTGTTGCTGGCGGTGACAGCGGCCTATGCACTGGCCCGTGTAAGTTTTCGCGGGCGAGGGCTGCTGCTTCTTACCATCCTTTCGGTGTCCATGTTCCCGCAGATCGCCGTTCTGGCAGGGCTGTTCGAGTTGATCCGCTTCCTCGGCATCTTCAACACGCCGCTGGCGCTGATCTTCTCCTATATGATCTTCACACTGCCGTTCACGGTCTGGGTTCTCACCACCTTCATGCGCGACCTGCCGGTCGAGATCGAAGAAGCCGCCATCGTGGACGGCGCATCACCATGGGTCATCATCACGCGGGTTTTCATGCCGCTCATGTGGCCCGCGCTGGTGACGACCGGGCTGCTCGCCTTCATCTCGGCGTGGAACGAGTTCCTGTTTGCGCTCACCTTCACCTCCTCGGGCAGCCAGCGCACCGTGCCGGTGGCCATCGCGCTTCTGTCCGGCGGCAGTCAATTTGAAATCCCATGGGGCAACATCATGGCGGCTTCCGTCATCGTGACGGTTCCCCTCGTCATCCTCGTGCTCATCTTCCAGCGGCGGATCGTGTCCGGTCTGACGGCAGGCGGCGTAAAGGGTTAGGTACAACCATGGCAGAGCTTCAATTGCGCGATGTGCGCAAATCTTTCGGCAATTTCGAGGTCATCCGGGGCGTGGACATGGATATCCGGCCCGGCGAGTTCATGGTTTTCGTCGGCCCTTCCGGCTGCGGCAAGTCCACGCTGCTGCGCCTCATTGCCGGGCTGGAGGAAATCTCCTCGGGCAGTCTTTCCATTGACGGAACGGTGGTCAACAGCTTTGCGCCGTCGAAGCGCGGTATCGCCATGGTGTTCCAGTCCTATGCGCTTTATCCGCATATGACGGTCTATGAAAACATGGCCTTCGGCATGCAGCTTGCGGGCAAGGACAAGCAGGAATGCAAGGCCCGGATTCAGGCCGCCGCGGAGATGCTGCAACTCACACCTTATCTGGAGCGCCTGCCGCGTCAGCTTTCGGGCGGCCAGCGCCAGCGTGTCGCGATTGGCCGCGCCATTGTGCGCGATCCGAAGGTTTTCCTCTTCGACGAACCCTTGTCCAACCTCGATGCGGCACTACGTGTGGCTACAAGGCTTGAGATCGCCAAGCTCCACGAGAGCATGGAAGACACCACCATGATCTATGTGACGCACGATCAGGTGGAGGCGATGACCCTGGCTGACCGCATCTGCGTGCTGCGCGATGGACGCGTGGAGCAGATCGGAACGCCGCTTGAGCTTTACGAAAAGCCGAATTCGCTTTTCGTCGCCGGGTTCATCGGGTCGCCGAAAATGAACTTCCTGACCGGCAGCTATAGTGAGCCTTTCGGGGCGCATACGGTGGGTCTGCGCCCCGAACACCTCGCCATCGTTGCCGAGGGAGGCCACTGGACCGGTCGGGTGATTCATAGCGAAATCCTCGGTTCCGATACCTATGTCTATATCGATCTCGGCCTGGAGGAGCCGCTGGTGGTCCGCGAAAGCGGCGTGGCAGCGCGTAAATCAGGCGAGACGCTCTCGGTTTCCCCCTTGGGGGACGACATTCATCGCTTCGATGAAAAGGGCCGCGCCGTCTGACGCCGACCTCCCAAGCTCAACGACACATGAGACAAATGGGCGGTGACGCCCGCAGCAAGGAGAATATTCGTGCCTATTCGTACAATCGTCTGGGGTGAAAACATTCACGAGCAGATCAATGAAACCGTGCGTTCGGTTTATCCGGACGGTATGCACAACACCATCGCAGGCGCGCTGAATGAGGACAGTGCCATCGAAGCGACGACCGCCACCTTGCAGGAGCCTGAGCACGGCCTGACCGAAGAGCGTCTTGCCGAAACGGACGTGCTGGTCTGGTGGGGGCACAAGGACCATGGCGGCGTCAGCGACGAGGTTGTGGAGCGCGTGGCAAGGCGCGTCTTTGAAGGCATGGGCCTGATCGTGCTCCATTCAGGGCATTTCTCCAAGATATTCAAGCGGCTGATGGGAACGCCCTGCGCGCTGAAATGGCGCGAGGCGGGTGAGCGCGAGCGGCTCTGGGTAGTCAATCGCGGCCATCCGATCACACAGGGGCTGGATGAGAATTTCGTGCTGGAGAACGAGGAAATGTACGGGGAGCAGTTCTCCGTGCCGGAACCGCTCGAAACGGTTTTAATCTCGTGGTTCGCCGGCGGTGAAGTCTTCCGGTCGGGGATGACCTGGCGGCGCGGTGCAGGCAATGTGTTCTATTTCCGTCCCGGTCACGAGACCTATCCTACCTATCACGATGCGAATGTGCGGACAGTCCTGCGCAATTCGGTGAAATGGGCCTATAATCCGCAACCGGCATGGGCGGGCATCCATACCGCGCCGAATGTCCCGGTGGACCAGGCGCCGGAGCCGATCGTGGAGCGTGGTCCGAAATTGCACAAGCCGGGCGAAGCCGGCTATCGCTGAGGTGCATCATGCGTCTTCTTATTCTTGGAACAGGCGGCATGGCGAAGAACCATGTCGAAGCCTTCAAGGCCATCAACGGTGTGGAGGTTGTCGCGGCTTGCGATGTTTCGGCGGTGCGTGTCGATGCGTTTTCGGAAAACCATGGCATTCACAACCGCTTCACGCGGCTTGAGGATGCGCTGGAATGGAACCGCTTCGACGCGGTTGCCAATGTGACGCCGGACGCCATTCACCACCCGACCACGCTTGCGCTGGTCGGGGCAGGCAAGCATGTCTTCTGCGAAAAGCCGCTGGCTGAAAGCTACGAGAAAGCCGCCGAAATGGCCGACGCCGCCGAGCAGGCGGGCGTCGTCAACATGGTCAACCTCACCTATCGCAATGTAGCGCCGCTGCAGAAGGCGCGCGAAATGGTGCTGGCGGGCGAGATCGGACAGGTGCGCCACTTCGAGGCGTCCTACCTGCAAAGCTGGCTGGTCTCCAAGGCGTGGGGCGACTGGAAAACCGAGAGCAAGTGGCTCTGGCGGCTTTCAACCCGGCACGGTTCCAACGGCGTTCTGGGCGATGTCGGCATTCATATTCTCGACTTCGCGACCTATGCGATCGGCAGCGATGTGGAGCGGGCTTCGGCGCGTCTCAAGACTTTCGAGAAGGCGGACAACAACCATATCGGCGAATATGTGTTGGATGCCAATGACAGCTTTGTCATGATGGCCGAATATGCCAATGGCGCGCTGGGTGTCATTCACGCCAGCCGCTGGGCGACAGGTCATCTCAACGAGCTGCGGCTGCGTATCCACGGCGACAAGGGCGCGCTGGAAATTCTTCACACACCGACCGGCTCGAGCCTGCGTGGTTCCATCGGCGAGGATATCGAAACCCCGGTATGGCGGGACATTGATGCGGGAACGGTGGAGACGAATTACCAGCGGTTTGCCCGCGCGGTGGCCGACGGGGCGCAACTGGAACCGGGTTTCCGCCATGCGGCCAATCTGCAACGTGTGCTCGATCATGCGATGATCGTGGACAGGCCGTTGCCGGAGGTTGTTGCCGGTTAACATCTCCAGGAAATGAAACCCTCCCGCAAGATGCGGGAGGGTTTATGCATCAGGACTGCTGGTCCTTCACGAAGGTTTGGTCCACTTCGCCGCGGAAGAATTCGCGGCCATAGATCAGCAGGCAGAGGATGACGCCGGTGGCGAAAGCCCATCCGGCACCGCGCGTTGCCAGTACCGCGCCTGTAATGCCTGCGATGCCGAGGTCGCGCTGCGAGCGGGCTTCCATGACACCGATACGCACCGAGACATAGCCCTGGATCAGCAGAGTGAGCGTCAGCGCCACGCCGAGGATCGGCTGGACAAGTGTCACGATCGGCATCAGGAACAGGCCGGTATTGGTGCCCCAGCGGAACGAACCCGCGCCGCCGAAGATCGAGTGCATCGACTTCTTGCCCTTGGAAAAGCGCTCGCAGATAACCACCTGCATTGCCGCCCATACCGGGCCGCACATCGTCACATCGGGACCTAGGATCGACATTCCCGTATTGCGCATGCCGAAAACGAGGTGCGCGCGGTTGGGATTGTAGTCGATCTTCTCGTCGGGGCGGTGCTGCTGGGCTTCCCCGATAATCGACTTGGTTTTCAGAACATCGCCGAACAGGACAATATAAGTTGCAAGCACCGTTGGCAGAGCCGTGAGGAACATGGAAAGCGGCGGCATGCCGAGGCCGAAGATCGTATATTCGCGCCACAGTGTCGCGAAATCCGGAGACGAGATCGTCCACTGGAATTCCGGCCATTTGGCCTCCCCGAATAGCGGGGCAATCACCACGGCAAGCAGGATGCATGGCAGTACGCCGAGCTTTCCGATAAGGCCGAAAAAGCCGCCATTGCGCGACAGGCGGTTAAACTGCGGCGAGAACATCAGGTAAAAGCAAAGGCCGATGGCAATCGAGATCGTGAACGGAAACGTGTCGAAATTTCCGCCGATCTTGAATACCGAAATGACAGCCGAAAAACCGGCGCCGATGATGATGCCGGATTTAATCGCTTGCGGGATCGCGGCGATCACTCTGTTTGCGATGCCGGTCGCGCCGATGAAGATGGACAAGAGCCCCAGCATCATCTGGAAGGACACAAGCGCGTGTATGCGTTCCGGGCCTTCAGGGAAGGTCGAGCAATAGGCCATGATGAGGGGGACGGCAGGCGTGATCCAGCCGGGAACGACCGGGTCGCCGAGCAGATGGTGGGTTAGATAGAAAAGCCCGTTCAGCACCACCACGGCAAGCGCCACTTCGAAGGGCATTCCAAGAAGCTCCGCCATGAGCGGGATCGCCGACAGGTCGACGGCGCACATGAGAAGCCCCTGGCAATAGTCAGGCCACTCGAATTTGTAATGGACAAAAGGCAAGCGAATTTTGAACGGTCCGGCAGGCCAATAGGGCTGCTCCTGACCGTCGATACGTTCAGTGCTCAATTTATTCTCCGGGACATAGGAAAGGTTGCGCGGAAGCGGCTATCAGCACGCTTCTGCGGTCCTCAACCTTCAGGTCGTTGTGGCAGAGCGGTTCCGGTTAACGCAGAGCTGTCGGAACCGCACTAAAGATTTGCTGTGTCGCATTTCCAGAAAAAAGCGCGTCGCATTTTTGCTGGAGATGCTCGCGCTCAAAAAGCTTCGCGGTAAAGCGCCAGGGCGTCGGCCTCGGTCACGTCGACCGGGTTGTTGCCCAGAAGCCGTGTCTGCAGCATCGCATCGCGTGCCAGCGTTTCGAGGCTGTCTTCCGTCACGCCGACATCACGCAGGCGGCGCGGCGCGCCCGACTTGTTCATCAGCTCTTCCATATAGGTTACGAAAGCCGCTGAACGCTCTTCCGTCGTGCCTTCGGATTTCTCCAGCAGCAGATCGGCAAGTTCGGCGTAAAGCGCGGCTGCGCCTGCCATATTGTAGCGAAGCACCGGCCCCAGCATCAGCGCATTGGAAAGGCCGTGCGGCACATGGTAGTGGCCGCCAAGCGGGTAAGCCAGCGCGTGAACAGCGCCGACAGGCGAGTTGGAAAAGGCCTGACCGGCATAATTGGCGCCGAGCAGCATGGCCTCGCGGGCATGACGATCATTGCCATTTTCGCAGGCCGCAATCAGGTTCGCTGAAAGAAGCTTCAGCGCCTCGCGGGCGAACGCATCGGAGAGCGGGTTCTTCTTGATCCGGCTCGTATAGGCTTCGATCGCATGAACCATGGCATCAATGCCGGTCGCAGCCGTATGAAGCGCGGGAAGACCGCAGGTCAGTTCTGCATCGAGGATTACGAAATCAGCGTAAAGCTGGCGAGCGACGACGCCCATCTTCGTGGTTTCGCCCGTCGTCAGAATGGTGATGTTCGTGACTTCCGAACCCGTTCCGGCGGTGGTCGGAATCTGGATCAGCGGCAGACGTCCGCCCTGTACCTTGCCGATACCGTAGAGCTCGGAAAGCTCCTGTTCGGAAACAATCAGCACGGCGGCGAGCTTGGCGATATCCATGGAGGAGCCGCCGCCCAGACCAAGCACGATATCGCAACCGGCAGCCTTTGCCTGCTCGACGCAGGCAAACAATACGGATTCCGGCGGATCGGCTACCACGTCGTCGAACACGCTGATACCGAATCCCGCCTTTTCGAGCGAGGCCAGCGCATGGTTGAGGACGCCGGCCTTGTGCAGGCCCTTGTCCGTCACGATCAGAATCCTGCGTTCCGAAAACCGTTCGCCGAGGATTTCGCCGAGGCGCTTCGCAGCGCTCCATTCGACGAGCATCGAGCCGACGGTGTCGAACGAAAATGGCTTGATCTCTGTTGTCATCATTCCACCCTTTTCACTTTCACCAGCGCCGAGGTCTCTCATTTCCTCACCGGCGCACAACGCTGGGCTATCCCGGAAACGCTCCTGTCTTGGGAAGGAGGCGTCCGGTAATTCTCCGATGCAGCCGATGCACCGGCAGTTCTGAAAGAAAAGCCTTGGGAGAAACTCTTCGCTTGTTCAATATATTGAACAATGTTCAAAACTGAATGATCGATACAGGATAAGAAGCCGGACTGTCAATTTCTCCCTTCGCCCAAGACGCTGAAATCCCTGCTGGAAAGTTCATCGGTGCATGCCCCCAGAGCAATAAACGATTGAAAATGTTCTCGTTCTTGGCGAGTGCCATCAGGCCGTTCGGTGAATATTTCACTCGAAATAACTTGCGGGGCTTCGTCCGAGGCTGCGCTTGAACGTTGCGGCGAAAGCGCTTGCGCTTTGGTATCCGCAATCAAGCGCCACGGTCACGACAGGCACGCCTGCGGCAAGCGCAGGCAAGGCAGCAAGCAAGCGGGCCTGCTGCCGCCAGCGACCGTAGGTCATGCCGGTTTCACGCTCGAAATGACGCATGAAACTGCGCCTGCTCATGCCAGTCCGCGAGGCGGCAGCATCGAGCGATAACTCCGTATCGGGCTCCGCTTGCAGCGTCTGGCAAAGGGTGCGTAGCCGGTGATCCGATGGCATGGACAGACTGAGGGGTTCGGCGGGCAGAAAAGTGAGTTCCTCCAACAGCAATTCGCAGACGCGGTGAGCGAAGGGTGTAGCTGGCCGGTCCTGCAATTCCACAAGACGCAGGATCAGTTCGCGCAGCAAGGAAGAAACTTCCACCACGCCGCAGGATGAGGGGAGGGATCGCGCGGCATCCGGATGGATAAAGATCGTACGAAACTGAACAGGTCCGTGGCTGCGGGTTGCGTGCTCCACCATCGGCGGCACCCACACGGCGCGATTGGGAGGAACGACCCAGCTACCGTTTTCGGTTGCAACGGTTACCACGCCGGACCGCGCATAGATCAATTGCGCATCGCGGTGACGGTGCGGCGGCCCTGCAAAGGATGCATCGTCCTGCGCGATGGTGGATATGGCGAGTGCAAGGGGCGCTGGATAATTCAGTGACATGGATTGACCCTTTTGCGCTCAATAATGGCCTTAAAGCGCAGGAATGCCAATATCCATTGACATATGATGGAGTGGAGAAGCCATTTTTAAGAAAGCCCCGCAGTGTCCGCTTGCGCCAGCCACAAGACACTTGTTTCAACGGAGTTGAACGCTCCGGCTGGCTGCGCACGCTTCGCTTTTTCGCTTCTTCTCCTTCGACTTACCGGCGACCGTTGGGCCTGATGGCATCCCGGCGGTCGTAACCTGCCGTCAATCCCATTTCCCAATTGTCGAAGCCGCTGCTCTCGCAGCCGAAGGAACTATTGTCATGATGCCAAACCCGGATAGCAAATATCGTCCTTTCATATCTCCGATCGAATTGCCGGATCGCGAGTGGCCGAACCGGCGGCTGGCGCAGCCGCCGCGCTGGGTCTCGACGGACCTGCGCGATGGCAATCAGGCGCTCGCCGACCCGATGGACGGCGAAAAGAAGATGCGTTTCTATCGCATGCTTCTGGAAATCGGTTTCAAGGAAATCGAGGTTGCGTTTCCTTCCGCTTCGCAAACGGAGTTCAACTTTGTTCGTCGGCTGATCGAAGAGGAACTGATACCTGACGATGTGACCATTCAGGTGCTCACCCAGTCGCGCGCTGACCTCATCGCACGCACTTTCGAATCCCTGCGCGGTGCACGTCAGGCCATCGTTCATCTTTATAATGCAACCGCGCCGCTGTTTCGTCGTGTGGTGTTCAACATGGAAAAGGACGAGATCGTCGATCTGGCGGTCAGTGGGATAACCGCCATGCTGGAAGAAAGCCGGAAACAACCAGAGACACGCTGGACTTTCGAATATTCGCCGGAAACCTTCTGTTTTACCGAGCCTGATTTCGCGCTGGAAATCTGCGAACGTGTTCTGGATGTCTGGCAGCCAACGCCCGAAAACAAGGCGATCCTCAACCTGCCGGCTACGGTCGAGGTGGCAATGCCGAATGTCTATGCGGACCAGATCGAATGGTTCTGCCGCAACCTGTCGCGCCGCGACAGCGTCATTATAAGCGTGCATCCGCACAATGACCGGGGGACGGCGGTGGCCGCCACGGAACAGGCCTTGCTGGCAGGCGCTGATCGCGTCGAGGGTTGCCTGTTCGGCAATGGCGAGCGCACCGGCAATGTCGATCTCGTTACGCTGGCGCTCAATTTCTATACGCAGGGCATCGACCCGAAGCTTTATTTCCCGGAGATGCGCTCCGTGGTGCGAACGGTCGAACATTGCAATGACTTGCCGGTTCATCCGCGCCACCCCTATGCGGGCGAACTGGTCCATACTGCTTTTTCCGGCTCGCATCAGGATGCGATCCGCAAGGGTTTTGCCGCGCATCAAAGCCGCAATGACGGCATATGGGAAATGCCCTATCTGCCCATTGATCCGAAAGATATCGGTGAAAGCTATGAAGCCGTCATCCGCGTCAACAGCCAGTCAGGCAAGGGCGGCGTGGCATGGGTGCTGGAGCAGGACCGGGGGCTGAAACTGCCGCGCCCGCTGCAAATCGATTTCAGCCGTCGCGTGCAGGCATTCGCCGACGATACCGGCAAGGAAACGACCGCCGAAATGATCTGGTCGCTGTTCCGCGATGTCTATCATCTGGAAGAGAATGCTGATTTCGAGCTGCTGAACTACAGGGAAAGCAGGCCCGCACGGAGCGGAGAGGCGCGTGTCTTCGCCGGGCGCATTCGGCATCGCGGGCAGGAAATCGCCATAACCGGGCGCGGCAATGGTTTGATATCAAGTGCGGTCTCGGCATTGCAGGCCGGTTGCGATATCGATCTGGAAATCGTCGACTATCACGAACATTCATTGAAAAAGGGCACTTACGCGAAGGCTGCGGCTTATATCGAATGCCGTACGCATGATGGACGGAAAGTTTTCGGCGTCGGGATCGACGACGATATCGCAACCGCGTCGATACGGGCTGTGTTGAGCGCTGCCGCGAATTTTTCCACGAGCGATGTCTAAAAAATGAGGAAGCAGACGAGATTTGCTCTTGACCTCAACCAAGGTTGAGGAACTAGAGAAGCATGGCCGATCATCTGGAGTATCGTCCATGCGCTTGTCGCTTCTTCTTGTTCCCCTTGCTTTTTCCACTGTCCTTCTTGTTTCGACAGCCGCCTCTGGTGAAGGGGCAGATGCTGCGGCCGGGGAAAAACTCTTCAAGCGATGCTCCGTCTGCCACACGGCGGATGCCGACGAAAGCAAACGCGGCCCATCACTGAAAAGCGTGGTGGGCCGCAAGGCCGCCTCCTATCCGGGCTATCCCTATTCGGATGCGATGCGCAAGGCGGCTGCCGAGGGGTTGGTCTGGAACGACGAGGAGTTGAAGGCTTTTCTCAGGAAGCCGCAGGCCGTGGTGAAGGGCACCTGGATGGCTTTTGCCGGACTGACCAGGGAAAAAGACCTCGAAAACATGATCGCCTATCTGAAACAGCATTCCGAATAGCTGTTTGGAACCGATATGGCCGAACGGACATCCCGACGTGAGGCCATGGCCGGTCGGAAGCGCTGCGGGGCGTTTTCCGACCGGCGCTATCAGGGACAGAAGCCGAAGGTTGCCTGACATGATGAACAGAAACGTGCTGCATATAGACCGCGACGCAATCGGCGCCGTTTCGAAGCGAGAGTTCGCGGATGCGATGTCGCGGATGGCCGCAACAGTGTCCGTGGTGACCGCATGCGATGCCGGTGAAGCCCACGGTCGCACGGTGACAGCGGTGTTGTCGCTTTCCGCCGAGCCGCCCATGGTTTTGGTTTCGGTGAAAAGCGACAGCGCGCTGGCAACGGCGATCCTCTCTGATGGCGGCTTCTCGCTCGCCATGCTCGCGGAAGGGCAGGAGATGATCGGCGATGCCTTCGCGGGAAAGGTTCCCCACGCGCAGAGATTTCTCATTGGTGTGTGGAGCGAATGGCCGTCTGGCAGGCCGCGTCTTTTCGGGGCTTCGGCCGCCATTGACTGCGAACTGGCGGGCAGCGTTCCAATGGCGGATCACACGCTTTTTGCCGGGCTGGTAACAAATACCGATCTGCCGCTGCATTCGCGCCCGTTGCTATGGGCACGCCGCAATTATCGCGCGTTGAGACATGACGCGGATTTATGACGCGTCTTGCAATTATGCGGGGCTGCGGCCTACACATTCGGCATGATCGAGTTTGACGATATGGAACATTCAGGTCTCAAGAAAAGCCTGACGGTTGGTGACGTTTCCCGGCGCGCCGGTGTGGCGGTCTCTACGGTCCATTTCTATGAAACCAAGGGGCTCATCGAGGGCTGGCGCACAGAGGGCAACCAGCGCCGCTATCACCGCGCCGTGCTGCGCCGCATTGCCATTATCAAGATCGCGCAACGCGCGGGCATTCCGCTTGCGATCATTCATGAAGCGCTGGAAGACCTTCCCCACGACCACGTGCCGACGGCGGAGGACTGGAGACGTTTTTCGGAAGCCTGGAAAGACATGCTTCAGGAACGCATCGACAGTCTGATGCAGCTTCGTGACCAGATAACGAGTTGCATCGGCTGCGGTTGTCTCTCGCTGTCCGAATGCCCGTTGCGAAATCCCGACGACATCCTCGGTCAGCAAGGCGCCGGTCCCCGAAGATTGATGGTCAAGCCCGGCAATCTCATCTGACTTCCCTGCATCTGGGACGAACCTTTCCGACGCTGCTGCGGCTCATTCGCGGCGGCGATCTTGCGGCGTTCCATGCCACATTTTGCAACAGTCAAAAGCCTTCGTTTCCAGTGGAAATAGCCTATTGACCTCAACCAAAGTTGAGGTCCTATAAACCTGTCGGCAACAATTCAGTTCACGGAGGCCGACAGTGCAAAGTTCGATCGAAGAAACAACACCAGCGGGAATTGCGGGACATGCGCCTGCTGGCTGGGGGGAGCTTCTAAGCGGTAAAAATGGCCTCTATGCCCTGGCTTTGGCCGGAGGTGTCACTCTCCATGCGGTCAATATGTATATCGCGACTACAGTCATGCCGAGCGTGGTGCAGGACATTGGCGGCATGGATTTCTATGCCTGGGCGACGACCTTGTTCGTCGTTGCCTCCATTCTGGGGGCTGCACTCACCGCGCGGCTGCTGAAAAGTGCCGGTCCAAGAGGCGCCTATGTCGTGGCGACCCTGCTGTTCGCAGCCGGCACACTGATCTCATCTCTGGCCATCAACATGCCGGTCATGCTGGCGGGGCGGAGCGTGCAAGGCCTCGGCGGCGGATTTCTTTACGCGCTCGCCTATGGTCTCACCCGTGTCGTGTTACCGGAGCGCCTGTGGGGCCGGGCCATCGGTCTTATTTCCGCTATGTTCGGCGTGGCGACGCTCATCGGTCCGGCGATTGGCGGCATCTTTGCCGAATATGGCGCATGGCGCGCTGCTTTCTGGTCCTTGCTGCCGGTATCGGGTCTTTTCGCTGTGGTGGCATTCGCGACTTTGCCACGCTCGAGCTGGGATAGAAACGAGCGCGTTTCCATTCCGGTTCTTCAACTCATCCTCCTCACCGGCGCTGTCCTTGCGGTTTCAGCGGGGAGCCTGTCAGAGGAAACGCTATGGAAGATCGTCGGTCTGGGTGCTGCGATATTCATGATCGCCATCATCGCAGTCGTGGACCGCGACGCCAAGGCACGTCTCCTGCCGCGCCGCTCGTTCAGCCTGTCGACACCGCTCGGCGCTCTTTACCTTACGATCGCGCTTCTGATGCTCAGCATGCAGCCCGAAATATACGTGCCTTATCTGCTGCAGCACCTGCATGGCCAGTCTCCGCTCTGGGCAGGATATCTGGCGGCACTTATGGCAATCGGCTGGACGGTGGCATCCTTCCTCAGTTCCAGATGGCAGGAGAAGGGGGGCGACAGGCTTGTCGTTGCCGGACCCGTTCTCGCGCTTGCCGGTCTTGTCCTGCTCGCCATATTTCTCCCGATCCATGGCAACGGCAACTGGTCGCTGCTCGCGCCCGTCTGCCTTGGGCTCATCCTGATCGGTTTCGGGATTGGCCTTGCCTGGCCCAGCCTCGTTACCCGCGTCTATCAGAGCGCTCCCCTGACCGAGCAGGATCTCGCAGCGGGTGGAATGACGACCGTACAGCTCTTCGCCATAGCCTTCGGAACGGCGTGCGCGGGGATGGTTGCCAATTTTGCCGGTATTGCCGTGCCGGGAGGTGTGGAGGGCGCGGCAAATGCCTCGCTCTGGCTGTCGGTGATATTCGCGCTCGCGCCAGCAATTGCCGTGGCAGTCGCATTCAAGGTTATCCGTATCACGGGCGGAAAGGGCTGACCGATGCCGCGTTTCATCGCCAACATCCTCGATTCCCGTGCCAGCCTTTTGCTGGCGCGGGTGGTCCTTACCTTCGTTTTCTGGTCGAGTGGGCTGGCCAAGCTCTTCGACTTCGGCGCCAATGCTGCGGAAATGGAAAGCTTTGGTCTTCATCCGGGCTGGCTGTTCAACAGCGCAACTCTGCTTTTGCAGATTGGCGGATCGCTGATGATCATCTTCAATCGCGGAACCTGGCTGGCTTGTGGCGCGCTTGCCGTCTTTACGATCCTGACCATTCCCGTTGCCCACCCGTTCTGGGCGAAGGAAGGAGAAGAAGCTTTCCGGGATATGACGGTGGCGCTGGAGCACATATCGCTGATCGGCGGTCTCGCTCTCGCTGCAATTCTATCGCGCAAGGTCTAAACCACTGGACGCACTGATTGCCCTGCCTGTACCTTGCCTGTCGTCGGATCGATAGGCAGGGGAGGGCCTGGCATGGACGTGACGATCATAACGGGAGCATCGGATGGTATCGGCGCTGAAACCGCGCGGCAGATCGCCCAGCGCGACCGTGCCAGTGCTGCTCTGGTGCTCGCTGCGCGCAATGTGGACAAGCTGGAGAGGCTTGCCGCCGAATTGCGGCAACTGGGCAGCTCGGCCCTTGTGATACCCACCGACGTTAAGGATCGCGCTGCCTGCATCGCCCTGATCGACAAGGCGGTTTCCGCCTATGGCCGCATCGATACGCTGATCGTGAATGCGGGCATGTCGGCCCATGCCAATTTCGCCGAAATCAAGCCGGATGATCTCGATTGGATGCATGACCTGATGGAGTTGAACTATTGGGGCAGCGTCTGGCCTATCCATGCCGCACTTCCATATCTCGCTGCCAGCAGGGGGCGGATCGTCGCTGTCTCATCCGTGGCCGGATTCATCGGCGTGCCGGGGCGTACGGCCTATAGCGGAACGAAGTTCGCCCTCTCAGGCTTCTGCGAGGCGCTTCGCGCCGAACTGACCCCCAGCGGCATTTCCGTGACAATCGTCTATCCGGGTGTCGTCAAAACCGACATTCGCAAAGTAGGCTATGGCGCAAGCGGTGCCGCTCTTGGAACGAGCGGCGTGCGCGAGGATGACATGATGCCGGTCGAGGAAGCCGTGCGGCTGATGCTGGCGGGTGTCCAGGCGCGCAAACGCGAAGTGTTGATGACCAGGCAGATGCGGCTGGGGCGGTGGTTGAAGCTTATAGCTCCCGCTCTGGTGGACCGCATGGCGCTCAAGGCTATCAAGCCGGAATTCAGGCCGAAACCGATCACGCCCGCTAAATAGGCAGCGACAATGCCCGCTATTGAGGGGCGCGCTCGAACGACCCCGCTAATTTTCATGCCTTGTCACCAACTATCCGTTGACGAGTTTTTAACTTCGACTACTATATATAGTGTTCTAGGTTCTTTCGATTCGTCGGATCGAAAGCTAAGACGGGAATCCGGTGCGTTTCATCCATGATGGATGCGACAATGCCGGAGCTGCCCCCGCAACTGTAAGCGGAGAGTTCTGTCCATCACGTCACTGGCTCAGGCTGGGAAGGCGGGCAGAATGTTGATCCGTGAGCCAGGAGACCTGCCTTGAACGAGTACGTCCACGGGCGGGGTGTCCGGTTGGCGCGCAATCTTGTATGGCAAGCTTTGCCTTGCCGGTTGCTGCCTCGAACTTCCCGCTTTGTTTTTACGCATTCCCCGGCAAAACCGCTTTGCACTTTTGCTGGGATTTAGCTTCGGGGTGAAGTCCATGTTCAGTCTATTCAGTTTCAGTTCCGGTCCTCCCTTCCAGGGATAGTTTGTGCGGTCAGGCTGCTTGTTGGTGCGGCTGGCCTTTCCCCTGTCATGTGCCTTTCAACGCGCATTTCGCGATGCGCGAACGGCTTTTTGCGTCCTTCCAGGGCATTCCCTGTTTTTTCATGAACCGTTGGAAATGCTCTGTCTGTTTGTCTTGTCGCGCATCTCATCCGAAACGGGTTCCCACTTTTCGGGATGCGCTCTAACCAGCGAGAAAAAAATGAACGTCACCGTTTACAGCAAGCCCGCCTGCGTCCAGTGCACCGCCACCACGCGCGCCCTCGATCGTCAGGGCATCGAATATGAAGTCATCGATATTTCTGCCGATGCGGACGCCTTCGATCTCGTGAAGGGCATGGGCTACCGCCAGGTGCCGGTGGTTGTGGCAGGCGAATCCCATTGGGCGGGCTTCCGGCCCGATATGATCAGCTCTCTAGCCTGAGGCCTGTGGTCACATGAGCCTGATCGTCTATTTCTCCAGCCGGTCGGAAAATACGCACCGGTTCGTTGAACGGCTTGGAATGCGGTCAAACCGTATCCCGATGGACGGTTCAGGCGGATTGCAGGTGCGCGAGCCCTTTGTGCTCGTCACGCCCACATATGGCGGCGGCGGTTCCAAGGGCGCTGTCCCCAAGCCTGTGATCCGCTTTCTCAACGACGAGAGCAATCGCTCTTTCATCCGCGGCGTGATCGCCGCGGGAAACAGCAATTTCGGCGAGGCTTTCTGTATCGCCGGCAACATTATCTCCGCCAAATGTCGGGTTCCCTACCTCTACCGCTTCGAGCTTCTGGGAACCGACGAGGACATTGGCAATGTCAAAAACGGGATGGAACAATTTTGGACACGGCAGACACAACCCTGATACGGGAGCGAGAAGCTCGGCCCTTGGTGCAGGATGGACTGCAAACGGCGGGCTCCAGCAGCAAACCGTCAAAATCCACCGACGGGCTGGATTATCATGCGCTCAACGCAATGCTGAATCTTTATGACGACGAGGGAAAAATCCAGCTTGACCGCGACCGGCAGGCGGCGCGCCAATATTTCCTCCAGCACGTGAACCAGAACACGGTCTTTTTCCATAACCTTCGGGAAAAGCTAGATTATCTGGTGAGCGAAGGCTATTATGAGCAGGAAGTGCTGGATCAGTATTCCTTCAACTTCGTGCGCGATCTTTTCGACGAAGCCTATGCGAAGAAATTTCGCTTCCCGACATTTCTCGGCGCGTTCAAATATTACACCAGCTACACGCTGAAAACATTCGACGGGAAGCGATATCTGGAGCGCTATGAAGACCGCGTCTGCATGGTGGCGCTGGCGCTGGCGCGTGGCAATGAGCAACTCGCACGCGATCTGATGGAGGAGATTATCTCGGGACGCTACCAGCCTGCGACGCCGACTTTCCTCAATGCAGGCAAGAAGCAGCGCGGTGAGCTCGTTTCCTGTTTTCTGCTGCGGGTCGAGGACAATATGGAGTCCATCGGGCGCTCCATCAATTCGGCTTTGCAATTGTCGAAGCGGGGCGGGGGAGTGGCCCTGAGCCTTACCAATATTCGCGAGGCGGGGGCACCCATCAAGCAGATCCAGAACCAGTCATCCGGCATCATTCCGGTGATGAAGCTTCTTGAAGATTCCTTTTCCTACGCCAACCAGCTTGGCGCACGGCAGGGCGCGGGCGCGGTTTATCTGCATGCGCATCACCCGGACATCATGCGGTTTCTCGATACGAAGCGCGAAAATGCCGACGAGAAAATCCGCATCAAAACACTGTCGCTCGGCGTCGTCATTCCGGACATCACCTTCGAACTGGCGAAGAATAACGAGGATATGTACCTCTTCTCGCCCTATGATGTGGAGCGGGTTTACGGCATGCCGCTGACCGAGATTTCGGTCAGCGAAAAATACCGTGAAATGGTCGATGATGCACGCATTGCCAAGAAGAAGATCAATGCCCGCGAGTTCTTTCAGGTGCTGGCGGAAATCCAGTTTGAATCCGGTTATCCCTATATCATGTTCGAGGACACGGTGAACCGCGCCAACCCGATCGACGGGCGCATCACCATGAGCAATCTATGCTCGGAAATCCTTCAGGTGAGCGAGGCGAGCGTTTTCCGCGAAGACCTGTCCTATGATTATCTCGGCAAGGATATTTCGTGCAATCTCGGTTCGCTCAACATTGCAGCAGCAATGGACTCGTCCGATTTCGGCAAGACCATCGAGACCTCCATCCGGTCCCTGACTGCCGTTTCCGATATGAGCCATATCGGCTCCGTGCCGTCGGTCGCCCGCGGCAATGATGAAAGCCATGCCATCGGCCTCGGTCAGATGAACCTGCACGGTTATCTCGCCCGCGAGCGGATTTACTATGGCTCGGAGGAGGGCGTCGATTTCACCAATATCTATTTCTATACCGTGACATATCACGCGATCCGCGCATCGAACCTGATTGCGGTTGAGGCGGGCAAGTCGTTCAAAGGGTTCGAGAAGTCCAAATATGCATCGGGCGAATATTTCGACAAATATACCGAGCAGCTTTGGGAACCGGCGACCGAAAGGGTGCGCGAAATCTTCGACAAGGCGGGCATTGCCATTCCTACACAGGATGACTGGCGTGACCTGAAGAAAGCGGTGATGGAGGGCGGACTTTATAACCAGAATCTTCAGGCCGTGCCGCCGACAGGCTCGATCTCCTATATCAACCATTCGACCTCATCGATCCATCCGATCGTGTCGAAGATTGAAATCCGAAAAGAAGGCAAGATCGGTCGCGTCTATTATCCGGCAGCCTTCATGACCAATGACAATCTCGATTATTATCAGGATGCCTATGAGATCGGGCCGGAAAAGATCATCGATACCTATGCGGCGGCGACGCAGCACGTCGATCAGGGCCTGTCTTTGACATTGTTCTTCCGTGATACCGCAACCACCCGCGACATCAACCGTGCGCAGATCTACGCATGGAAGAAGGGCATCAAGACCATCTACTACATCCGCCTGCGCCAGATGGCGCTTTCCGGCACGGAAGTGCAGGGCTGTGTTTCCTGCGCCCTTTGACCCTGGTGACGACGAATGAATATCCAAGTGAAAACCAAGACCCCGAAGCCCGCCGCAGTGCGCGCGATCAACTGGAACCGGATTGAGGATGAAAAAGACCTTGAGGTCTGGAACCGTCTGACCGGAAATTTCTGGCTGCCGGAAAAAGTGCCGCTTTCCAATGACATTCAGTCATGGGAAACGCTGAAACGGGAGGAAAAGCAGCTGACGATCCGCGTCTTCACCGGGCTGACGCTTCTCGACACGATCCAGAATGCAGTTGGTGCAGTGAAGCTGATGGATGACGCTGTGACACCGCATGAAGAAGCGGTGCTATCCAACATCTCCTTCATGGAAGCGGTTCATGCGCGGTCCTATTCGTCGATTTTCTCCACACTATGCCTGACACCGGATGTCGATGATGCCTATCGCTGGTCTGAGGAAAACGAGTTTCTACAGCGCAAGTCCGTTCTCATTCTCGATCAATATCATGCTGGCGATCCACTGAAAAAGAAGATTGCCAGCGTCTTTCTGGAAAGTTTTTTGTTCTATTCGGGCTTCTATCTGCCGATGTACTGGTCGAGCCGCGCAAAGCTCACCAACACGGCCGATCTCATCCGGCTTATCATCCGCGATGAGGCAGTGCATGGCTATTATATCGGTTATAAGTTCCAACGCGGGCTGGAACGTTTGAACGGAGAACAGAAGCAGGAAATCAAGGATTTTGCCTTCGAACTTCTTCTGGAGCTCTACGACAACGAAGTTCGCTACACGGAAGCGCTCTATGACGGCGTGGGACTGACGGAAGATGTCAAGAAATTCCTGCATTACAACGCCAACAAGGCCCTGATGAACCTCGGCTATGAGGCACTGTTCCCGGCTGATGCGTGCAAGGTCAATCCGGCGATCCTGTCCGCGCTTTCGCCCAATGCGGACGAGAACCACGACTTTTTCTCCGGTTCCGGCTCGTCCTATGTCATTGGCAAGGCGGTGGCGACCGAGGATGAGGACTGGAGTTTCTGACGAGGCCTTGGGCGAGTTTTGCAGCGGGAGCGCGGTGCGCCCTTGCGGGTGCGCGGCGCTCCACGCTCAAAAGGCGAGTTTAGCGCAATCTACATCGAAAAAGTTCATTTTTTATTTGGCTTCTGTCGCGGTCCCGTTACAAGAGAGGCTCGGGCGGTAAAGGGCTAAAAATGGACACGCGGGGGCAGAACAACAAGGATGTGCCGCTTGCAGTCGATCTGGACGGAACTCTGGTTTCGACCGATCTGCTGTGGGAGGGGATTTTTCTTCTTCTGAAGAAGAACATTCTGTTCGTCTTCATGTTGCCGGTCTGGCTGTTCTCGGGAAAGGCATATCTCAAGCAACAGGTGGCGGACCGCGTAGCCCTCGATGTCTCGCGGCTTCCTTATCGAACCGAATTTCTGGATTTTCTGCGTCGAGAACATGCATCGGGCCGAATATTGGTCCTGATCACCACAGCCATTGAACCGATAGCCCGGGCTGTGGCGACGGAGCTGGGTATTTTCAGCGCTGTCTATTCGACAACTGCAGCGAAGAATCTCTCAGCAGCAAGCAAGGCCGATCTGCTGGTGGAGCGCTATGGGCGACACAGGTTCGATTATGCCGGAAGTGATCGCGACGATCTACCGGTTTTCGATGCGGCCCGACAGGTGATCCTGGTCGCGCCTGATCGTGCGGCGGCGCAGTTCCAGAAACGAACGGACTGCCAGGTTTTCCTTGCTGAAAAGCCGACCATCCGAACCTACGCCCGGATGCTGCGTGTCCATCAATGGCTGAAGAACCTGCTGGTCTTTGTTCCTGCTGCTCTGGCTCATGATATAGTGAAGCCCGACGTGTTCATTGCGGTTTGTCTGGCATTCGTCGCTTTCTCTGCGACGGCGTCTGCAATCTATATCGTCAACGATATTATCGACCTTCCGGTCGACCGGAGACACGTGCGAAAAAATCAGCGGCCCTTCGCGAGCGGCCAGATATCCATTCCTTTCGGCCTCGGTGTCGCGGCTCTGCTGCTGCTGTTGACGGCCGCCGTCTGTTTCTTCCTGCCGCCCGCTTTCACACTTGCGATCGTCACTTATCTGGTTTTCACTACCGCCTATACATTTGCCCTGAAGCGCATGTTGCTGGGCGACGTGATTTGTCTCGCGGGGCTTTACAGCTTGCGTCTTTTGGGTGGGTCGGCTGCCTCCCAAGTTCCGCCGTCTTTTTGGCTGATGGCCTTTGCCATGTTTTTCTTCCTTTCGCTGGCATTGGCGAAGCGCTATGTGGAATTGCAAGGCGCGATGGCGACGGAAAAGGACAAGATTGCCGGGCGAGGCTACCGCCCTGAAGACCGCGATATCGTCGGTCAGTGCGGGGTTGCCGCCGCATTTACCGCGGCACTGGTTCTGGCCCTTTATATCAACAGCGATGCGGTCAAGACCCTCTACACCTATCCCTGGCTGATATGGCCGCTCGGCCCGATGGTCCTCTACATGAACGTCCGCATATGGATATTGGCGCACCGGGGGGACATGGATGACGATCCGGTTCTCTTCATGGCCAAGGACTGGCGCAGTCAGGTCGTGATCGCGTTTGGCGCTGCACTGCTACTTGTGGCTGGACTGCGCTGATGGAACAGTCTTTCGACAGTTTCGGGCGTGTTGACCGGCGGCAGCGGCGCTTTCTACCGCTGGATCTGCTGGAGGCCGATTTCGCCGGTGCCTTGCACGAAGGTGCGAGCCTGCTGCCGTTTGGAAATGGTCGTTCCTATGGTGACAGCTGTCACAACGATGCAGGCTTCCTCGCGCCCATGCAGGCCCGAAGGAGGATACTCCAATTCGATCCCGATACGGGATTGCTGTCGGCTGAAAGCGGTACGCTTCTGAGCGATATCATCGCGCATGTCGCGCCGCATGGTTATTTCCTGCCCGTCACGCCCGGCACCCAGTTCGTCACATTGGGCGGGGCCATCGCCAATGACGTGCATGGCAAGAACCACCATCTGCGGGGAACGTTCGGGTGTCACGTCGACGGGCTGGATCTGCTTCGCTCGGACGGTGTTCGTTACAAATGTTCCGACGCCGAAAACATCGACCTGTTCCGGGCCACGATCGGTGGAATGGGGCTGACCGGATTGATTCTGCGTGCAACGATCCGGCTCATGCGGGTGGGCGGCCTCGATATTGAGGAAAAGATCCTGCCATTCGGTAGCCTCGATGCATATTTCGATATGGCAGAGGTTGCGGACCGGGAGAATGAATATGCCGTTGCCTGGGTCGATCAGCTTTCCGATGGGCGGGGCCTGCTGATGGTCGGCAATCATGTGAGGAAGGCCAGCGGCCCGCAGCCATCGAGAATGGGGCGGTTTGGCGTGCCTTTTGAACTGCCGTTCTCCGTACTGAACAGGACAAGCCTGTCATTGTTCAACGCGGCCTATTTTCGGCGCAAGGGACGGCTCAGAACGGCACACAGGGTGCCATATCGAAATTTTTTCTATCCGCTCGACAGCATCAGAAACTGGAACCGGCTTTATGGCCCAAGGGGGCTTTATCAGCATCAAAGCGTCGTTCCGTTCGATGCGGCGCGAAAGGTCATTCCCGCAATGCTGGAAGCAAGCCGCGCGGCCGGGCAGGTCTCGTTCCTGACGGTACTCAAGCGTTTCGGGTCGGTGAAGTCTCCCGGTCTCATGTCCTTTCCGATGCCTGGATATACGCTGACAATGGATTTTCCCAATCGGGGCGGCAAGACGCTGGAATTGTTGGATAGTCTGGACCAGATGGTCGTGGGCGTCGGGGGCCGGGTCAATCCGTACAAGGACCAGCGGATGAGCGCGGAGGTTTTCGCTGCAAGCTTTCCAGGCTGGCGCGACTTCGAGGTTTTTCGCGACAAGGCATTCAATTCCAATTTCTGGCGCCGCACGGCATTGACGTCCGGTGCGGCAGTTTAGGAAACGTGATGAAATATATTCCCTTCATCCTGTTCACAGTCATGACCAACGCTGCCGCGCAGTTGATGCTGAAATATGGCATGCTGTCGCTCGGCCCGATCAGTTTTTCCGCTGAAACAATGATCCAACGCATATTCCAGATCGTGTTCAACCCCTGGGTTTTTGCGGGTCTGCTGACCTTTGTGATCTCGATGGCATCGCATCTTTACGTGCTGTCGAAGGTGGACCTTTCCTTCGCCTATCCATTCCTCAGTCTTGCATATGTGGCGGTCGCGTTGTTCGCCTGGCTTTTGTTCAAGGAGGAACTGGGCGCATACAAGATCGCGGGCATTGCATTCATCTGCATCGGGACGGTGTTGATCGCGCAAAGCGGCAAATCGCCCGAACCGCAGGCGGATACGGGTGTGAGCCGGCAGACGCAAGGTTGAACGGGGCGGTATGATGAGACACGTAATTTTCGGTGGAGATGGATTTGTCGGTCGGTATCTCGCGCCCAAACTGCTCGCCGACGGTCAAGAGGTCATTGTCGCAGATATCGTGAAAAGCGATCTGCCGCATTATGCTGACGCCGTTTTTTTCGCGACCGATGTAACCGACCCGGCAGCAATCCGCAGACTGGGTATCCGCGCTGACGACGTGGTCTACAATCTCTCTGCCAAGATGCTCTCGCCGATACAGGTCCGCGCGAAGCGGCATGATTTCTTCTTTCCCGTCAATTATTACGGGACGGAGAACATCATCAAGGCAATGGATGTTGCCGGTGCGAGCAAGCTGATCCACTTCACCACCGACATGGTGTATGGCCACACTTATGTCTGGCCGCAGAAGGAAGACCATCCATGCAAGCCGCTCGGCGAGTATGGGCTTTCCAAGTTGAGAACCGAAGAACTCGCCGCTGAATGGCGCGAACGTGGAATGCATATATCCCTGTTCCGTCCTCGCCTTATCATCGGTCCCGGCCGTCTCGGCATTCTGGAAAAGCTGTTCAAGCTGATAGATAAAAATCTGCCGGTGCCGATGATCGGCTCGGGCAGAAACCCGTACCAGTTCGTTTCGGTGTTCGATTGTGCGGAGGCGGCACGCGCCGCTTTCAAAGCGGGTATCCCCAACGAGGCCTACAATCTCGGATCACTCAACCCGCCTCCCGTCCGCAAACTACTCGGTGATCTCATCCGTCATGCAGGATCGAAATCCATTCTGTTGCCGACGCCCGCCTGGGCAGTAAAGCGGACACTGGATCTGCTCGACTGGATGAACATGCCGATCATGGACCCGGAGCAATATCTCATCGCCGATGAAATGTGTGTTCTGGATGTTTCAAAGGGCGAGCGCGAGCTTGGCTGGGTGCCGCAATATCGGGACGAGGACATGTTGATCGCAGCCTATAGCGAATATCGCAGGAAAATCGGCGCGGCATCCTCGGGTGTACAGGCTTCTGAAACGGCATAGGGGCAAAAAATGACCAGGACCAACGCAACGCCAAAGCCGAATCTGCTGACCGTAAGCGAGGCGAAAGCGCTCGATCTGCCACGCATGACCGAGCTGTTCACGACCCACCTTAATCCGGGCCAGCTTCATTTCATGAAGCTGCTCGGCTTTCACAAGGTGAAGATCGAACGAGCAGAAGGCATGTATTATTACGATCAGGACGGGCGCCCGATTCTCGATTTCTTCGGCGGCTTCGGGTCGCTTGCTTTTGGTCACAACCATCCGCGTATTCTCGAAGCACGTCGCCAATTTGAGGAAGAGATGCGCCACGAGATCGCGATCGCCTTCATGTCGCAATATGCGACTGCTCTTGCTTATGACATTGCGGCCTGCTCGCCAGGCGATCTGGACATGGTGTTTCTGGGGTCCTCCGGTTCCGAGGCGATGGAAGCGGCGATCAAGGTTGCCGAGCGCGCCGCCGGTCCGGAAAAGCCGAAAATCGTCTATGCGGAAAACTCATTTCACGGGAAGACCAAGGGCGTTCTGTCCGTCACGGATGGCGGGCTTTATCGCGGCGAATTCAAGCTTGTCGACAACACTGTACGGGTTCCCTTCGGTGACATTGCTGCCGTTGAAAACGCGTTTCGTTCGGACCCGGAAATCGGGGTGATCGTGCTGGAGACGGTGCAGGGCGGCGGCGGTATCATTCAGGCGGACGCAGAGTTCTGGCAGAAGCTGCGTCGCCTTTGTGACCAGCATGGTGTGATCTGGGTTGCCGATGAAGTGCAGTGCGGATTGGGCAGGACCGGGAAATTCTATGCTTTCGAGCATTATGGCGTCATACCGGACGTCACTGCGCTGGCGAAATCGCTGGGCGGGGGAAAGACGGCTATGGCCGCGATGATCGCCCGCCGTGGCATCTATATGAAAGCCTATGGCACGCCGAAGACTGCGATGATCCATGCAATGGCGACCTTCGGCGGGATTGGCGAAGCCTGCATCACGTCAATCGAAGCCTTGAATGTTCTCTACGATGAACATCTGATCGATAACGCTGCCGATGTCGGGGATTATCTTCTGGAAAGGCTGCGTGAGTTGCAGAGCCGTTATCCAGCTCTTCTGAAAGATGTGCGCGGGCAGGGGATGATGGTGGGACTGGAGTTCCATGATTTTTCCCAGACCATGCCGGCTGTGTTGCGGCCGGTTCTGGGGATGCTGGATGAGAAGCTCAAAGGCTCGCTCCCCGGCTTCATCGGCAGCCATCTGCTGCGCGATCATGGGGTTCTGGTTGCCTTTACCGAATACAATCGAAATGTCATTCGTCTTGAGCCGCCACTGATTTGCGGGCGCGAGCATGTGGATGCGTTCATCCAGGCGCTGGATGAGGTGCTTTCACGCGGGATCATCCGGATTGTGCGGGATTTCATCAAGGCTCAGATCAAGTAAGGGCCGATTACGGAAGAAGACCGGGGCGAAGCAGCAAATCCCAACAGGGGTTCAAAGCGATAACTGTGCGATCCTGTAGCGCCTCGAGGTATATCTTCTGCAAGGCAAGGCGATTGGTCGTTGTCGGGCATTTCGGGCGCATTACGCCGTCCGTTGCTTCCACGGCGGCTTTCGTTTCTTCGGACAGAACCGGGACCGTGCGGAACGGATCGGCGCCGATCTGGATATGTCGCGTAGCATCACGGTCCAAAATCCAGGCGAACGGGTTGACGAAATCAAGCGTCATGATGCTTTGCAGGCGAATGTTGGTGCGGGTTTCGAAGGATTTCAGGTCCGTCACCATCTGGTTTGCAGACAGGAGCCAGAAAACCTGGAAATCGATTTCCGAGTAAAGCTGCCAACTGGGTAGTTGTCCCTGTTTGGCCAGTGCTTCATACGCCGCGTTGTTCTGCGGATAATGGGATTGGAAAAGCTCTGCCCGCTGCAGGAAATCGGGCCGTGTCAGCACCTGACCCAGATTCTTCAACTCCGGCAAAGAGGGCTGGACATAAGTTGGCGCTACAGCGACGGCCCGCAAGGTCGTGTGCGCAACCTTGGCGAAAGTCGGAATGGAACAGAAAGCGGCCAGTGTCAGGAAAGCGATCTTGAAGTTCTGACTGCGAAGCTGCACTCGCCGAAAGATCATGATCAGAACAGGCCAAAGAAAAATAAACTCCTGGCTCCCGGTGTTCTGGGTTTCAAGGAAGACGCTGCCGATCAGCCCGACAGCGAGCCACACGGAGCTCCGGTCGAAGAAGTGGGGTTGTTCGCTGGAGGCCTGAGCACCGGACTGGCGCTGCTCGTTCCAGAAAAGCAACAGAACAAGGATTGAAGCTGGTAGAATGACGTCGAGCTTCAACGATATGACGGTCAGGAACCGCGGAAGCAGAGCCCCTTCATTCAGCGCCACCAATGTAGCGATATCGCGAACATATGCGCCGATGATTCCGTTATGCAACTCAAGAACAGACAGCGCCGCAGAAGCAACGGCCGCTGCGAGAAGGACATGGCGAATCGAAATTCTGCCAGCCAGAAGTGCTGTGAGTCCGAACAGCCCGCCTGCTAGAAAACCGGTTATTTTCATCAGGAGCAGGGCGGACATCGTCGCTGCGCAAAAGAGCGCAAGCTTCGCACTATCCCGCATGAACATCAGCCCGCACATGAGCACGTAAAGCAGAAGCGACGTGTGGCGGTTATAAATACCGAAACCATCCAGGCCGGGATATGGATAAAAGCTCTGTGTATTGGCGGGAAAGATGGCGAATACCAGAAATGGGACAAGGATAAGAAATCCGGTTGTTCGATTCCGAGGGTGAAGCTCAGCCAGCACTCCGAACATTAGCGGCGCTGCGACGATCAATATGGACCACTGAACGAGCAACAGCGGTTGCGCTTTCGGAAACAGGGATTGTCCCCATGCAAAAAGATAATAGCCAAGCGGTCCGACCGGTGTGGAGAAGTCCACATTGGGAACCTGGCCCGTCCTTATGCGCTGGGCCGCATCGAAATAGATGTAGCTGTCCCAGTACATCGGGCCGATAGGGACATTGAGCCGGAATGACAAGAGAACGACCAGCAGTATGAGCGTGAAAGCCAGCCAGAACATCGGCGCGCTCAGCAATGGCGCTCGTGCAATTTTGAAGCTCTTGCCGAAGAACATGAAACCCCACCCCCATGCGTCATGCGCAAAAACTAGCCGCAAACCCTTAAAACTACAGAAACAGCCGGAGGCCGTTGGATTCAACTCGATTTCAAAAGGGAGAAGACTTCCAGAAATGAGAACGCCCACTGCACTGGGAGGAGGAGTGTGCAGTGGGCGAATCTATAAAGCGCGATTGGGAGGAGGAGTATCGCGCTTTGGGTCCGGTTTTTGGGAGGAGGAGTAAAACCGAACAAGCCCAAAATAGGAATACGGCGTGCCGGTTACAAGGGGCAAGCTTGCAATGCAGATATGCATTTTTGGGTAGCTAAAAAGAAACCGCCCCGCAGCGGTCTAGCGCGCTGGGGCGGTACTCCCTCCTCCAAGTGAGAGGAACAATAACTCCGCTTATGGAGAAAGCAACCCCTTAATATAACTACACGATTTTCAGAAAATACTGAAAATTATGTACGGTTAGTAAATCGGTCGGGACTCAAAATGAGCGGTGGGAAAGCAGTCACAACGACATTGCAGTGCGTTTTATGCGAATCTTGTTGATGTGCTTGGATGGCCGATCGCAGGGAATTGTTCGGAAAGACAAGTGGCCTCAACCTCCGGGCGATATTGTTCACGGGTTTTCTAACAATGGTGCAAATTGCCTATTTATTTTTTTCAAAGCTGTGATTAAGTTCCACCATCTTCTTCGATTGGGGGCTTTCGAGGGAGATACGCCGCCTCAGCGCGTTCAGTCGCCGCGGGGCGGTTTTTGTTTGGGGGGTGGAAAGTGCATATCAGCAATGCAAGCTTGTTGATTGAGTGGGCGGGGCGAAGGGATTATTGAATATCCGTCCTGGCTTGCTCCTCCTCCCAAAAGCCGGGGCCGAGCGCGATACTCCTCTTCCCAATCGCGCTTACTGATCAAGCCCGCAACGCTCACCTCCTCCCGAGCCTTGCGGGCTTTTCTGTATCTTAGTCACGTAATTTTTCAGGCTGGAATGTATTGTTAGTTCCAGAATCGCAGCTAACGTTCCATTTTCATGGTGCGTGCACTCCTGAGAGCTCGCCCGCCTCGCGCCCCTAAGCCCCCCGCCCAAACGCGAGGCGGTTCCTTTGAGCGGGAACCTTCTCATAGCTTTATATTCCAGCGCATCTGGAAGAAGTTATTTCCAGCTGAAGTAGGCTGAGACAAACCGCGTCCGAAAGTCTGCGTTTTTCCGGCGGCTCATGCCCATTTCTGCACGCATTCCATCGCTCGGAAAAACGGAGGCACGTGCTTTATGTTGCGTATTGCTTCCGAAATTCTGAAGTTGGTCTGCTGAGAGAGGAACACCTCTTTACTTTTGTGTGGTGTGAAATAACTAAAATACACTTCGAAAACTGACGGATGAAGTTTCAACAATTCAGTCGGTGTGCAAGTTTTTCTGTTCATTTGGCTAAATAAAATATATTATAAATTTATAATACATTACGTAGCGTCACTTTTGATTGAAATTTAAGTTTATATTTTTCTGCATTGTCTTCTGTGGACGGTCGAAGAAACGTCAATTATCGCCCCAATTATCCGTTTACAATCAGGAGAAGGCTGAGTCGCTTTCGTTCTTGAGGCGCCTCTGGCTGTTCGAGCGGGCATGATGTTGCGTTCTGTGCCTGATGCGGATTCCCTGCGGATAGTTATTCTCTGATCGTCGGAAAGGAACGGATTCTCCAACTCAAGGAACCGTTCAAGCCCCGGAAATTAACCATCTGTTAACCATTGCGCATATAGACCGGATAAACCGTTTTTTAACCAAGATGAATCAAGTGCTAACACAGTCTCGTCCAATCCGCCTGAAAGGAAGGTCCTTTCTGGCGCTGGTCCTTTCGCCTGAATTGCCGCTCGATGGCTGGCTCGACAAGCTGGACGATCTTGCAGCGCGTTCGGTTGGGTTCTTTCTCAATCGTCCGATCGTTCTCGATCTTGAAAATGTAACGATCGAGCGCCCGCAACTGGTGCAATTGCTTGAGGATCTGGTTAGCCGCGGCGTCTGGATCACTGGTTTCGAAAATGCACGGCCTTCGCTCCTCGGTCCCGGCATGCCGCCGGCGATGCGGGGCGGACAGCCTGCAGCCGATTTCGATCCGGAGATCGCGGAATCGAAACCGAAGGAACGCGCGCCGGCTGCGCCAGCATCGGTGCAACTGGTCAAGGCTGTACCATCCATGGTCGTCACCGAGCCGGTCCGGTCGGGGCAGTCGATCTATTTTCCAGATGGCGATGTGACGATTGTCGGTTCTGTTGCATCCGGAGCGGAAGTGGTGGCTGGCGGATCGATCCACGTCTATGGCGCATTGCGCGGCCGCGCGATGGCGGGAACAGCCGGAAACGCCGATGCGCGCATTTTCTGCCGCAAGATGGAAGCCGAGCTTGTCGCTATCGACGGCCTCTACAAGACGGCGGAAGACATGGAAAGCAGATTGCGCGGACAGGCTGTCCAGCTGTGGCTCGACGGCGACTATATGATGGCCGAAACGCTGGGCTAGCACGTTTCCAACAGGCGAAACGCCTTTTGGGAGCGCAGGTCCCGAACTGATTTCAGGCACGTTTGAGTGCCGCAAAAGAAAAGCAGAGCATCTCATATCCCGGGTAACGGATGCTCTGGAGGCGCGCGGGAGATACAGGAGACAAATATGGCAAAAGTGATTGTTGTAACTTCCGGTAAAGGTGGCGTTGGCAAAACGACATCTACCGCCGCAATCGGCGCCGCGCTGGCGCAACGCGGCGAGAAGACCGTCGTTATCGATTTCGATGTCGGCCTGCGCAACCTCGACCTCGTCATGGGAGCGGAACGCCGCGTCGTGTTCGATCTGGTCAATGTCATTCAGGGCGATGCAAAGCTTCCGCAGGCCTTGATCCGCGACAAGCGTCTTGAGACGCTCTATCTGCTGCCGGCTTCGCAGACACGCGACAAGGATAATCTGACCATCGAGGGCGTCGACCGCGTCATGGAAGACCTCAAGAAGGAGTTCGACTGGATCATTTGCGACAGCCCTGCCGGAATTGAACGCGGTGCCACGCTGGCAATGCGCCATGCAGACATGGCGGTGGTCGTCACAAATCCCGAAGTATCGTCGGTGCGTGATTCCGATCGCATTATCGGCCTGCTGGACGCCAAGACGCTCAAGGCCGAGCGTGGCGAACGTGTGGAAAAACATCTTCTCCTGACCCGTTACGACCCGGTTCGCGCTGAACGCGGCGATATGCTGAAGGTTGAAGACGTTCTGGAAATCCTGTCCATCCCGCTTCTGGGCATCATTCCCGAAAGCCAGGACGTTCTGCGGGCCTCCAATATTGGTTCCCCCGTGACGCTTGCCGATCAGCGCAGTGCGCCTGCATTGGCTTACCTCGACGCAGCCCGCCGCCTTGCCGGTGAAGAAGTGCCGATGACTGTTCCATCCGAAAAGCGCGGCCTTCTGGGTAAACTTTTCGGAAGGAGAGCGGCATGAGCCTGTTTCGTTTCTTCAGCAAACCTGCTTCCGCGCCACAAGCGCGCGAACGGTTGCAGGTTCTGCTCGCCCATGAAAGGGCATCGCACGAACATTCCGATCTTGTCGCGGTATTGCGGGAGGAAATCCTTGCCGTCATCGCCAAGCATATCCAGATCGATCGTGACAAGGTCAGCGTGAAAATGGATCGGGGCGACCAGATGTCGACGCTGGAAGTCGATATCGAGCTTCCACTGAAGACGAAAGCGAAGGTGCGGGCAGCCTGACGAACACCGAACTTGCGGATAGCCAGAAAGATGGAGGGAAAACCATGAACCGCGGTGCACTTCTCACCAGATTGAAGGAGCTTCAGGAGCTTCCAAAGTTTCAGAAGCGGGATATCTGTAGCATAAGCGCTTTCTTGCAGCTCGAGGCACTGGCAGAGCACGTCAGGGTCTGTGAAGAGGCAGCAGGTGTCGCGCAAACGGGGCAGGATCATTGATCCTGCCTTTTTCTTGTTGTTCGCTTGGGCGATAGACAGCTCTTCGGAAAGCCAGCCGGAAGAGCGCGCCGGATATTCGCGCCTTCACGGCACGGCAAAGAACATCTGCAAATAGCAGCCGAGGAAAACAAGGGCGATCAGCGCCGCGATGAGGAACAGGAGCTTCATTCTTCATGCATCGCTCAATCGCTGTTCACGTTCAAGAAAACAGATGGTGATTGACCGAAGGGTAAGGAAAAGCCTTGTCTGGTTTCTCGCCTTGCGACAGCGCGCCCGGTTGGATGGCAGTCATTTTTGAGGAAGGGGCGCAAGTTCCCGGCGCGCTGTCGTGAGGACGGTCTGCGTCAATCCTGCAAGTCGGTCGGCCGCCAGGCGGTTCACTTGCCAGAACAAGGGAATATCCAGAGCCGTATCGGGGATTAGCTCAACCAGCCGCCCGGCTTTCAGATGCTCGCCGACCAATTGCACCGGGTTCATCCCCCATCCCATGCCTGACAGGCTTGCATCGACGAAGGCCTGCGTCGAGGGAAGCCAATGCGTCGGGCAAGTCATATCGGTTCCGAGAACAGAACGGACCCAGCGATCCTGCAATCTGTCCTTTTGGTTAAATGTCAGCGCGGGGGCCTTGGCAATCGCATCGCGGGTTACTCCGTCGGGAAAATACCGGGTGATGAAATCCGGCGATGCTGTGGCGCGATAGCGAAGAGTACCAAGCGGGGTGAGACGGCAGCCTTGCACGGGTTTGGGCAGGGAAGTGACAGCGGCGACGACGCGTCCCCGTTGCAGCCATTCGGCGGTGTGATCCTGGTCATCGACGGCAATGTTGAAGAGATAATCCGATGCGGTGCTGAAATGCGAAATCGCATTCAGAAACCAGGTGCCAAGGCTATCGGCGTTGGTGGCTATATGAAGCGTAACGCGCTGAGCACTATTCTCGCTGCCGGACAGTCCTGGCAATTCCGCCAGAAGCTCTCGTTCGAGCATGCCGACCTGCTCGATGTGACGGCATAGCCAATCACCCTTTTCAGTTGCCGTGCAGGGCGTTCCCCGCTCAATCAGGACCGCGCCCAGCCGCTCTTCCAGATGTTTGACGCGCTGGGAGATCGCAGACGGCGTAACACTCAAAGCACGTGCGGCTTTTTCAAAGCTGCCTGTCTGCACTACCATTGCCACTGCTCTCAGAGCAGAATAGTCGATCATTAGGTTTCCTAAACTGAGTTTATCAGATTTAACTATTCTAATGGGCTTCCGTCCGCTATCCAAGGGCCAACTTACTCCCAGATGGCGACCACTCATGAATCCTTCCGTCTACGTCACCGGCCTCACCATGGGCCTCAGCCTGATTGTTGCTATTGGCGCGCAAAACGCCTTCGTGTTGCGGCAGGGATTGCGGGATGAGCATGTGTTTGCTGTCAGTCTCGTTTGCGCCATATCGGATGCCATATTGATCCTTATTGGCGTGACGAGCTTCCAGAAGATCGCTGCCATCATGCCGGCGCTCGATCCCATCATGCGATACGGCGGAGCGGCTTTTCTGATCTGGTATGGTGCCCGAAGCCTCCATTCGGCCTTCACATCCTCTGCCGTACTGGCGACGGCGAACGGGGCGTCCGTAAGCCTGACGAGGACGCTGGCAACCTGTCTGGCGCTGACATGGCTCAATCCGCATGTTTATCTGGACACGGTCGTTCTTCTCGGAACGATCTCCACGCAGTTTCCCGGTTTGGAAACATCGTTTGCCGCAGGTGCGATCACTGCGTCTTTCGTGTTCTTCTTTTCGCTCGGTTTCGGTGCCCGCTGGTTGCGCCCGATTTTCGCCCGTCCATCTTCCTGGCGTATTCTGGAAGGCGTGATTGCACTTACGATGTGGTCAATTGCGCTGAAGCTCGTGATCGGCATGTAAGGAAAAAGCCGGAAGCGATAAACGCATCCGGCTTTTTTGAGTTTTCAGTGGGACGTTGTCTATAGTCCCATTGCCTTGAGTTCCTGAAGCGGAGGGATCGTCTCGAACATGACAGGATCGAGGCGGTCCCAGATGATCCCGCAGGTCGGCTTATGCGGGTCTTTAACCTCTATGGTGCGGGTGGGCGTGAAAATCACGTCCGCAACCGTGTCGTAGATATCGGGCGTCAGCTTTTCGGACAGAACCTGACAATCATGCACGACAGCGGCTGCCGGCGTAGCGGCGGTGATGCGACCCAGACGGTAGAGCATGCCCCATTCGGCATCGAAGAAACCATGCCCCTTGCCGAAACGGACCCCTTCCAGATTGATGGCCCCGGTGCCCGTGACCATGTAGTCGATGACCGGCAGGGCCGAGATGTCTTTCAGCGTTACCGGCTGCCCGACACGCTCCATGCCGTCAAGCGTTGACGCATAGAGGTAGTGATCCGGCGAAATCAGTTTCGGATCGAGAACCCAGAAGCCGCGCCTGATGGAGTAAGTGGTTATCAGAACGGTCTTGCCGTCCTTGAGGGCCTGAAGGCGAAGGCGGTCGAGACAATTGTCGGGCGTGATGAAGATGAAATCGGCATTCTGATAATAGCGATGGCTGGTCAGGCGGGCGACCGCCTCCTCGCCGCCTTCAAAATCCGCGATGAATTCGCCAAAGTCGAAATGGAAACGGCTATCCGGAACAGCGACCTTGCGCAACTCGCTCCACACACGTTCGCGAACGGAAGCTTTGTGATCGGTGATTTCCATGGGGACTCCTTGCATTTTAGTCTGCCGGGCTCATACCCCGGCGGGCGAGCACACGGCGCTCGCAGAGGGCTACGATCTGGTAGAAAAAGACAGACAGCATGACGGAGACCACGGCGACGGCCCAGATCATGCCGTAGTCGAGATATCCGCGCGATTGGTTGAGCAGGTTTCCAAGGCCTGTTCCGGTGGCCAGCCATTCGGCGATCATGACCCCGAGCAGAGCGCGCGGCACGGCGAGGCGGATGGCCGCGAAGAGATAGGGCAGGGACGCTGGCACCGACACCAGGCGTATCTGTTTCCAGACATTCGCGCCGTATGCGCGGGGTACATCCAGCGCAGCCCGGGGAACCAATGCCATACCCTGCGCCATGGTGACGAAGGCGGGAAAGAATGTGACCGAAATGGTGATCCAGAGGATGACGGACGGCCCGCGCCCCAGCAACAGAACGAGCAGAGGCGTCAGTGCAACCAGAGGCATCGTCTGAGTGACGAGGGCGACAGGCATGAAGCCGCGCACGATGGCTGGTTTGGCGACGGACGCAATGGCGAGTGCAAAGGCAAACAGGATGCCGGCGGCCATGCCGAGAAATGTGAGCGGCAAAGTCTGCAAAAGCGCTGTCAGCAGTTTGGTCTGGGCGGCGGTCGCGGACGGAGCGAGGAACAGATAATCGAACAGTCCGGCAGGTGTTTTCGCTATCATGGCTGGCGTTCCCATGACGACAAGCAACAGCCACCACAAAAGGAACGGAAGCGCGACTGAACAGACAGTGAGAACATAGTTCAGCCCGCGAGAGCGGTGTTGGACAACATCTGGAGCGCTGGCCGGGACGGTGATTGCCTTGGTGCTGCCCGTCAGTACCTTCGCAACAACAGAGAATAGCGCATAGGCCAGCCCCGCGAGCAGGGTAGCGCACAGGCCGATGCCCCATAACCGGGTCGGTTCGGCTCTCCCGAGAGAACCGATCAGATAGGCACCAAGACCGAAGCGACCTCCTCCGCCGAATTCGGCCAGGATGGAACCCAGAACCGCATTCGGAGCAGCAATGCGTAGACCCGCGAGAATCGACGGAAGTGCAGATCGCAATTGCGCCAGGCGCAGCACTTTCCAGCGGTTGCCGCCATATGCACGAACGATATCGATCATGCGGCGGTCCGTCTGGCTGATGCCTGTTACGGTGGCGGCCATGGTGATGAAATAACAACCAAGCGCTGCCAGCGTAATACGCGGCGTCATGCCCGAAAAGGTCAGCACCAGAATGGGCGATATGGCGATTGGAGGCAGTGCGAAAATCGCGATGTTGACGCCACGTCCGAGCTTTGCAGCAGCAGGAAATAGCGCGAACAGGATGCCTGCTGCCACGGCGATGAGATTGCCGATGATAAATCCAGCGCCTGCGCCTTCAAGTGTTGCCAGTATATGGGCGGGATAGTCGGCCCGATCTATCCAGAGACGAGCCAGTATAGCCGACGGTGCCGGAAGGGCGCCATCTGCGATCAGTGAGAAGCGACCGCATATCTCCCATATCGCAAGAAGGATAATCCAGTTGCGCAAGGTCGAGAGATGGGTGGACGGCTTCACGTCAGCCATGCAGGGCCTCCGCGATGGCATCCTCCAGCGCGTGGAACTGCGATGTGCTGAAAATCTCGGGGCTGCGCGGGCGCTCCAATGGAATATCGATGATCTGCGCGATGCGTCCGGGGCGACTGTGCATCACCACGATCCGGTCGGCGAGGAAAACCGCCTCGTCTATGCCGTGGGTAACAAGCAGGGTGGTCGCCTTGCTTTCCAGCCATATGCGTTGAAGCTCAATATTCATCTGGCGGCGCAATATCTGGTCGAGTGCGCCGAAAGGCTCGTCGAGAAACAGAACGCGCGGATCGGTAACCAGTGAGCGGGCAATTGCGACGCGCTGGCGCATGCCACCGGAAAGCTCGCCCGGAAGCGCCTTTTCGAAGCCTTTGAGACCGACAAGAGCGATAAGCTCGGCAATTCTGTGAGACTTCGCAGAACGCGAAAGACCGAGGACATCAAGCGGCAAAGCGATATTGTCTTCGACGCTGCGCCAGGGCATGAGCGCCGCGTCCTGAAAGGCCACGCCCGTCAGCCCGGCTTTTGCCGCCTTGACGGGGCTTTTATCCATAACCGAAATCGCGCCGCTGTCGGGTCGGTCAAGACCGAGTGCCAGCCGCAACATGGTCGACTTGCCGCAGCCCGATGGCCCGATAAGTGCTGTGAACGACCCGGCCGGGCATTCAAGGGAGACATCGGATAATGCAATTACATTCGTGCCACGCCCTGAAAAGGAGCGTGTCACGTTTTCAAGTTTGATCCCGGACATTTCTGGCATCAAATCTCTTCAAGAAGCGTGGTGTCGAAATGATCGCGCTTGGCGGCGATGCCGATCGTACCGAGAGCCGCGATCGTTTTTTCGATGGCTTCCTCGCTCATGGAGAATATGCCATGGGGGGACTCGATCAGCGGCTTCTGGGCAGTGTTGAAATAGACTTCATTTTCCACTGACCGGCCCGTACCCTTAAACCAGCTGTCGATAAATTTGGGCGGGTAGGCTGCCGGGTCCTTGAGGTTTTCATCCCAGCCCTTGCGGCTTGCGCGAAGGAAAGCAACAATATCCTTGCGCTTCGTCTTGAGCGTTTCTTCCGTAACGACCACCGTATCGTTGAAGATGGTGAAGCCGAAGTCATAAAGCAGGAAGAATATGGCCTCTTCACCGGCCTGCTTGATGGTGAAGGGAACGTTGGTCGTAAAATCAAGCGACGCGTCGATTTCACCCTTGATAAGCGGCGTTGGGTCATACGCGTAAGGGACGATGTTAACCTGGGACGGATCGATCCCCGAAATCTTCAGCATTGCCTCGACCGAGATGACATTGACCGGCGGTACCGCAAGGGTCTTGCCGATGAGATCCTTTGGTTCCCTGATCGGATTCTTGGCGAGCGAAACAATGCCGATGGGATTCTTCTGATATTGGGCGCCGATGATCTTGAAAGGTGCGCCCTGTTCGACGATAGCCTTGATCGTCGTGTCCGGAGTGGTGAGTGTCAGGTCAGCCTTGCCCGCAATGATCGCGCTTTCGGGGATGACATCCGGACCGCCGGAAATGTAATTGAGATCAAGGCCTTCTTCTCGATAAAAACCCTTGTCGGCCGCAACAAAATAGCCGCAGAATTCCGCGTCATTGATCCAGGACGCTTGAAAGTTGAACGGCGTATCGGCATCGGCAAAGCGGCTCATCGCAGGAAAGGTGGCAGCAGCTCCCATAAGTCCGAGAAAACGGCGACGATCCAAGGCAATATTCATCGAAACTTCCTTTTGGTGCTGAATTTTCAGGCTATGCCGCGTATGCGGGCGAGTTCACGCAATGGTGGAATCGATTGTATTTCCTCTGCCGAAACCTCGTTCCAGCGGACGCCGCGCGGTCGGCGACGATTGCGCGTTATTTCAATCAGACGGCTTGGTGTGGCAATGAAATCGAGAGCAATATCGCTTTCGGAGACGTTGAGGCGCTCTTCCACGATCTGCACGTCGTGGACTGCTGCGACAATCAGGGATTGCTCGTCTGCAAGCCCCAGGTCGGTGAACATGCCCCATTCCAGATCGAAGAACGCATGGCCTTTGCCAAAGCGGACTCCATCAATGGAAACAGCGGATGCGCCAGTCGCCACGACATCAAAACGGCCGATATGGGTCAGGTCTTCGAGGCTGACCGCTCGACCGAAATGTTCCATCCCGTCAAGCCAGGCTGCGGCTTTCTCCAACCCCGGGGGAACGGATCCCGGTTGCAGTAGGAGAAAGCCGCGCTGCATGCCGTAAGTCGGCATGATGAATGGTGTACCCGACTTGATCAGGCGACGGCGCAACTCGATCATGGAATTATCCGGAGTGACAAAAACCAGATTGGCCTTTGCAAACCCTTCAAGCGCCAGCAAACGATCGGTAGCTGCCTCGACACCCTCAAAGTCCGGAATGAATTCCGAAAATTTGAGGTGGAAGCGTGCATCAGGACGTGCGACATCTTTCAGTCGCTCCCAGATGCGCTGCCGGGTATTGCGGGAATACGCCATGGAGATTCCATGAATTTCAACGTTTCACTATCAATGAAACAAATGTTTCAGTATTGCAAGAGGCAATGATAAGCTTTTTTGGTGCATTAGAGATTCGGAATAAACGCACATGGCTTCACGTCTGGTACTGCGCATACAGGAGCGCTACGCAAAGCTCACGGCAGGAGAGCAGAAAATCGCGCAGCTAGTACTTGAGCGCGAGGACGATATTCTGATTCACTCCGCCACTGAAATCGCGGAGATGGCCGGTGTATCCAAGGCAACGACGGCCCGTTTCTTTCAACATCTGGGCTATGCCGATTTCAACGAAGTAAAACTTCAGGCGCGCGAGGAGCGCAATCGCACCGAGCCCTACGAATATTCGGCCACAATTGATGAAGAAGTGCCGCTGGTGCGTACCATCAGCGCGCATCTTGATCTGGAGATCGCCAATATCACGCGAACCTTCGAGGCGCTGCGTTCCGACAAGATGCGCGAGGCTGCGGAACTGATCGCGGCCGCGCCGCGTGTCTGGGTGATAGGAATGGGGGATGAGGAAGGGTTCGCACGCTATGCGCGGCTCCTGTTTTCCAGGCTGCGGCACAGCGTGATGATCCTTGGCATCAATCAGGGTTCATGGGCTGAAGATCTGGCCATGACCGGCCCGAAAGACGTGCTGTTGCTGATCACGCTGCCACCGCATCGGGCTCTGTTAAAGCAAATTCTGGGATATGCCGCTACGAGCCGGCTGAATATCGTGACCATTACGGACCGTGGATCGGTTTCAGAGGCGCAGCGATATGCCCGCGTCGTCCTTCCATGCCATGTCGACAGTTTCGCATTGGGGGCATCCTATACGGCTGTCAGCAGTGCCATTCGGCTTCTCGCTTTGACCTATGCTTCGCTTGCAGGGAAATCGGCGCAACAGCGACTGGAGATCGTTGCCGGGATACACGACGAACTTGACGATATAGACTGAAGTCTCCCCTTAGTTGCTGCGCACGTGCTCCGGGCGGAAGCCGACGCCGATCAGTCTGCCCGCGAGGTGCGCGAGGATTGGCCAGCGGGCGAGATACCGCATGAAAGCGGGCGGTCCATCCGGCCTCCCGTTTTTCGTCTCGCGTTTGCGGCGATCGCTGCGCATCATGAGTTGCAGCTTTTGCGTCGCCTTTGTGGGAAAGCGGCGTCGCGCCTCGACGGCTGCAAGATGGCGGGACAAGACGTCGTTACTCTTGAGCGGCGCAGCCAGATTATTTGCGGCCGCTACAGCATCCTGAATGGCAAGATTGACTCCGAAACCACCGATAGGCGACATGGCATGGGCGGCATCGCCGATGCATAAAAGTCCCGGTTTCCACCACTTCTTCAGTCGATCGATGCGCACACTCAACAGATGGACGTCGTCCCATGTATGTATTTCGTCCATCCGGTCAGGGGGCAATGGGGATACTTTCGCTACCGCTTCCCTGAATGCATCGAGCCCTTTCTGTTTTACCTCGGCGAAAGTCTGCTTGCGCAGCACATAACCGCATTGCCAGGAGTCGCCGCGATCGATCATGACGAACCCCTGCCTGGGGCCGCCATGACCCATCGTATAGGGCGGGTCATCGGGAAGGTGAGACAGTTTCATCCAGAGTATCTCGCTTGGCGAACCAAAGCTCTCGATCTCCATACCGGCTTTTGTGCGCACCACGGAGTTTCTGCCGTCGGCACCCACTACGAGTTTAGCGCTGATATCGATCGTTTCAGCGGGCGTTGCCGCAACTAGACCGGTGACGTTTCCGTCCCGTTCAATCAGTTCCACTACGTTGGCCGGCATTATGAGTTTGAAATTAGGATACTTCGCAGCTTCGCGTGCAATGTAATCCAGAAATTCCCATTGTGGCATGAAAGCGATGAATCTGCACCGCGCTGGAATCCTGGAAAAATCCGCTATCGTTATGTCCTGGCCGCCGATCTCCGCATGTAAGCGGTACGCCTTGGTATGGGGTAACGCAAGCAGGCCGTCCAGCAAGCCAAGCTCATGCATGATCTGAAGAGTGGATGGATGAATTGTGTCGCCACGGAAATCCCGCAGAAAATCCGGGTGCTTCTCGAGAACCGTCACGCTCACGCCTGAACGGGCAAGCAGAAGACCTAACATCAAGCCTGCTGGCCCGCCGCCCGCTATCACGCAGTCCGTCTTTATGGAGTTGCTATGCGATGTGACTGGCTGCGTCATGACTTATCCACTCAACCATGCTGGTGCGGTCCAAAAGACATAAAAAGACCGGCGCTCTCGTAGGTCAAGCGCCGGCTGGAAGTCTACGCGACCAGAAGAGGTCAAAACATGAATTAAATTATCATGTTTTATTTGTCAAGTTATCAGCCAACGACCGGAAGCCGCAGAAAATGAATGCTATAATGTTATAAACTCAAAACAGCACGTTTTTTGGGGGGCTAGCCGAGAGCGGGCGGCTTGCTTTTACCGAGCTGACGTTCCCGGAAGACAGAAAACAGTCCGGCGCCTACGACGATAAGCGCACCGGCGACAATGTTCCATGTCAGCTGTTCATGGAATACCGTAACTGCGATACATGCGCCTATAACAAGTTGAAGATAGGTGATGGGCTGCACTTCTCCAGCCTCCAGAATGTCATAGGCACGGATCAGGAAGTAGTGACTCGCGATGCCGCAGGCGCAAAGAGCCGCCATCCAGAACCAGTCGCTCCGTGCAATCGGCATCAGATAGAAGCTGCCTACGAATGTAAGGGCCGCAGCACCAGCCATCCCGGTATAGAAGAAGCTGGTCATGGCGTCGTCGCTTTTGCTGACGGCGCGCGTCGCAACAGCATAGACGGCGAACATGACCATCGCTGCAACAGGCAGAAGCAGGGACGCGTCGAACTTGGCATTGACGGGATTAATGATCAGCAGGACACCGATCAGTCCAACGATGATCGCCGTCCAGCGCCTCCATCCCACCTTTTCACCCAAAAACGGTACGGAAAGCATGGTCACCAGCAGCGGTGCACCCTGAAAGATCGATTGCGCCGTTGCCATGCCTGCACGGCTGAGCGCGAAGATGAAGGTCACGATTTCGGCGGCAAGCAGAATACCGCGAAAAAGCTGCAGAAATGGGCGGTTCGTCGCGGCAGCTTTGGCGATGCCGCCGGAGCGAATGGCAAGCAGAAGAACGAAAGCTGCAAAAACCCAATAGCGGATCATCGTTATCAGGATGGGCGAATAATGCGTACCAAGGTACTTCGAGATACCATCCTGCGTCGCGAAAATGGTAACCGCGAGAAGTGTGAATAGATAGCCTTGGCCTTTGCGTGTCATGGCGCACTCATATCGGGACAATCCCGCAGGTGCTACCCATAAATTCTCATATGCTCAGATAGTATGGGGCCGGACTTTATCGACAGAAAGGCCGGCGATTAGCGCCGGCCTCTCCGTGGTCAAAACTGCTTTCGCTCAGTTTTCGGTATGGTGCTGCTTGGCGAGGTCCTCAACGCTCACGTCCGGTTCATTGCGGGTTTTATAAAGCGAATACAGTACTCCGCTTGCGAGGATGGCCAGCGTCGCGACAAGCGACAGCAGCGTGTTGATGTGAACGCCGAGCGGCACGAGGAAAATCTTGATGCCGATAAGCACCAGAATGATTGCAAGCGAGACCTGCAGATAGCGGAACCGGTTCATCGCAGCGGCGAGTGCGAAGTAAAGCGCACGCAAACCCAGAACGGCAAAGATGTTCGAGGTGTAGACAATGAACGTGTCCTGGGTAACGGCGAAGACGGCCGGGACAGAGTCGACCGCGAAGATGAGGTCGACTGTTTCCACCATGATCAGAGCAACTGCCAGTGGTGTCAGCCAGGTGACCATCTTGCCGGTCTTCGGATGCGGTTGCTTGACCGTAAAATTGCGGCCATGCAACTCGCTGGTGATGTTGAACCGACGGCGCAGAAATTTGAAAACGGCGTTCTGTTCGATGTCAGGCGTCTCGTCCTTGTGACCGAACATCTTGAAGCCGGTGAAAACAAGGAACGCGCCGAAGAGGAAAAGAATCCAGTTGAACTCGTGCACAAGTGCCGCGCCCAGCCCGATCAGGATTGCTCTGAAGGCGATGACACCGAGAATACCCCAGAACAACACGTGGTGCTGATAAAGGCGCGGAATGCCGAGAAAGCCGAAGATCGTGGCGATGACAAACATATTGTCCATCGCGAGGCTCTGCTCGATCAAGTAACCGGTATAAAACTCCAGGCCGGCTTCCGCTCCGCGCTGCCACCACACCCAGCCACCGAAGGCCAATGCGATCAGAACATAGAAGCCATAAAGCAGGAGGCTTTCCTTGGCTTCGATCTCGTGTTCGTCACGATGGAGAATGCCGAGGTCGAAGACAAGCAAGCCCACGACGACAACAATGAATGCCGCCCAAAAATATACAGGTGTACCAAGAAAATCGCCCGATAGGGCTACAATAAGCGAATCCATCGCCGGACCATCTCCATTTGAACAAGTGGAGCAGCCCCGACATCGCCATAGCGGTAGCCATGACCAGAGGGGCCCGGCGCTGCATTTCTTCAAATGTGTATGGTTTGGCCAAGTTCAAGAGTGGAAACTGAATTTTTTGTAATGTTGCTCGAATTCGAAATAGCCAAGGAGATCGCGGGCCCGAAGGGGCCCTATTCCTGAGTGTGTGCAATGGATACTGATAGTTGGGGTCAGGCACCGAACGCCGAGCACTGAGGGAGCATTTTTTTGGCAATGGCGACATGAACTTGCCGCCAAAAAGCTAAAAAGTATCCAAGCTTTTTCTCGAAAGCAAATGGCTGGGGGACCTGGATTCGAACCAAGACTAACGGAGTCAGAGTCCGCTGTTCTACCCTTAAACTATCCCCCAGCAGGGATTTGCATACGCCTTCAACTTGGAGGCCCGCAAGCGCGACAGAAGCGTGTACTCGTTCGCGACGGCCCCCATCTAGCGAACTCAAACACCGAACGCAACACTTTTCTTTGAAAAAAATCAAAGCGATTTCAGTTATCCAGCGATTGCTTATTTCGAGTGTTCGGACCGTTGCGAAATGGCTTGCAGAGAAGTGTCCTTCCCAAGCAGCCACATAAAAAAGCCCGGCCAGCGGAGGAGCGGCCGGGCAATGGGCAGGCTGGCCGGGAGGGGGCCCGGCATGTGAAGGTGGCGCCTGCCAGATGTAGAGACTACCGGTTCAGCATATCCGGCGTGTTGCCTTGATCCGCAGACGTGCGTCTGCTAGTTCGCTTAGAACCTGGGTAGGATCCTCAATGCCTCGATAATGCACTGCCGTGTAGATATCCTCACGGCGCAGCCCGATATCGCGTAGCATGTGATCGTCAAAGTCGCTCAGGTTCAGCAATTGCCGTCGACCCTTGGAAAACGCCCAGCGACGCATGATCGACGTGAATACGGCTTTCACCATTTGCGTGAGCGTGGAGGTCGAGGCGCTCGTTGCCGGTAAATGCGTGGTCGTTATCTTGCTTGTCGCTGTCATGTCCGCTCTCCTTTGATTTAGCGGGGCTAGGTTATCCTCATCGTCAGGGTCATTCGCTTGCGCGGCTCCTTTTCCTTTACGATGGCGGCTTTATCCAACAATCGAATTGATTGTTCCAGCGAATGTTTTTAATGTCATTCTTCAATAATAGTGATGGATCACGCTAATGAGCACGCCTCTGGATCTCGATCAGTTGCAGACCTTCATAGCCATCGCGGACATGGGCAGTTTTACGCGTGCCGCGGACGCTGTTTTCAAGACGCAATCAGCCGTTTCGATGCAGATGCGCCGTCTGGAAGAGCGCATCGGCAAACCTTTGTTCGAACGCGACGGACGGACCAATCGTCTTACCGAAGAGGGGGAGCGGCTATTGCTCTATGCACGCCGCATGATGCAGCTCAATGGTGAAACCATCGCGGCCTTCGACGATACTCAACTGGAAGGCCACGTTCGCATCGGCACACCGGACGATTATGCCGATCGCTTTCTGCCGGAAATCATGGCGCGGTTTGCACGATCGAACCCGCGCGTCGAATTGTCGGTTGTGTGCGAACCCACCGTCAATCTGGACGAAATGATCCGTCGTGGAACGCTGGATATTGCCCTAGTCACCCAGTGCGATGACAAACGCCGGTCCGAGGTGGTTCGCACGGAGCCCTTGCTTTGGGTTACGTCCGCCAACCACGCGGTGCACGAAGAAGCCGTATTGCCGCTGGCTGTCGGGCGTCCAACCTGTATCTGGCGTCATGCCGCTATCGATGTGCTGGAAGCGGCCCGGCGTGATTATCGCATCATAATCACGAGTTGGTCTGCGACAGTGCTGGCGGCGGCAGTTCTTTCCGGGCTTGCGGTTTCGGTACTTCCGGAGTGCGCGCTCCGCCCGGGTATGCGTGTTCTTGGCGAAGCTGACGGGTTTGGAATGCTGCCGGAATTCGGCATCGGCATCATGCGCGGCCATACAAAACAAAACGCTGTCGTAGATGCACTTGCGCAGCACATCATTGAAAGTCTAGACAATATATCGTCACCGCAACCGGGCGCGATGGCTTCGGCTGAAATATCGCCGTTTCCTGCGGTCCGCACGAGGAGGGTGCGAGCCAACGAATTGCTGCCAGGCTGGTGACGAAGCAGTAAATCGCCGCATGGCTTCTTGACCAGCCATGCCACCTGGTTGCCTATGATGGGATGAGCATGGGTTCCGATTCGAGTTTTACCGGCGCATCGTCCAATGTCGCTGAATATAGCGTGTCCGAGATTTCCGGCGCGTTGAAGCGCACGGTCGAGGATGTGTTCGGGCATGTGCGCGTGCGCGGCGAAATTTCCGGCTATCGTGGTCCGCATTCGTCGGGCCATGCCTATTTCGCGTTGAAAGATGATCGGTCGCGTCTTGAGGCCGTGATCTGGCGCGGCTCGATGAGTCGGCTGCGCTTCCGTCCTGAAGAAGGAATGGAGGTCATCGCCACTGGCAAGCTCACGACCTATCCGGGTTCTTCAAAGTATCAGATTGTCATCGAACAGATGGAACCCGCCGGCGCGGGCGCCTTGATGGCGCTTCTGGAAGAACGCAAACGGCGGCTGGCTTCGGAAGGCCTTTTCGATCCCGCCGTCAAGCAACTCCTCCCTTTCATGCCTCGTGTGATCGGGGTGGTTACTTCTCCAACCGGGGCAGTCATTCGCGACGTTATTCACCGGATTGCAGACCGTTATCCGCTGCACGTCATCGTCTGGCCCGTGCGTGTGCAGGGCGAAACAAGCGGTCCGGAAGTGGCCACCGCAGTACATGGTTTCAATACTTTGCCGGAGGGCGGGGCAATTCCGCGGCCCGACGTGGTCATCGTGGCGCGCGGTGGCGGCAGTCTTGAGGACCTTTGGGGGTTTAACGACGAAATCGTCGTTCGGGCTGTTGCCGCATCGCACATACCCGTGATTTCGGCTGTCGGCCACGAAACCGACTGGACCTTGATCGATCTCGCAGCCGACATTCGCGCCCCCACGCCGACCGGTGCGGCGGAAATGGCCGTGCCGGTAAAGGCCGACCTGCTGGCGGCGCTGGCGGGGCAATCCGCACGGCTTTCCTCGGCTATTTCCCGTTTTATCGATCTGAAACGGCGAAGCCACCGTTCGGCGGCGCGCGCTCTCCCATCGGCTGACCAGTTGCTGGCTTTGCCGCGTCGGCGGTTCGATGAAGCGGCTTCGCGTCTCACCCGTGCTCTTTTCGTCAACACGCAGAAGAAGCGGGTACACTTTGAAGGGCATGTGCGACAGCTATCGCCGCGCCTTCTGCAACGTCGGTTTACGGAACTGGAACGCGGTATTTCCGTTCTCGGGCAAAGATTGCCTCGAGCCCTTGAGACATTCCTGAGGGAGCGCCGAACGACCTTTACACATCGGGCAAATCGTCTATCGGCAGAGCCGATACTGCGGCGCACGAAACTTGCAACCAATTCCATGGAACAGCTGGACCGCCGTCGTGACCAGGCGGTGCGAATTCTCATCGAAAGAGCCAAACGGCGCGGGCAGGAACTGGAGCGCCTCATGCGCACGCTTTCTTACGAAAGCGTGCTGGAGCGTGGTTTTGCGGTTGTCTTCGACGCAGAAGGGAAGCCGATAAAGCAGGCTGCAACCGTATCGGCGGGTGACGCCTTGTCGATACGGTTTCGCGATGGTGACGTGGCTGTCATTGCGGATGAGGGGGGCGGGAGCGAGCCCGCAAAGCCCGTTCAAACAAAGAAAGTTCAATCTCCCGGATCCGGTAATCAGGGATCGCTATTTTAGCAACAGTCGCTCGCTGTATTTTCCGCTTTGTGCCGGGTTTGTGCAGCCTTAAGGCTGACTTAAGCTTGAGCATCTTTTTCTCGCGCATCTGTCATTGCTAGAGATTCAGGATGTCGCGTAAAAAATCCCAGGACGACCTTACAAATGGCTTCGCGAAGGCTGCTTTCAGCCGTCGCGGCTTTCTCATAGGCGCCAGCGCCTTTGCATTGTCGGGCTGTGTCTCGACGGTGCCAGAGCCGTCTCAACCGGTTAAAAAACTGCCTCAACCTGCGCCGTCGCGACCGGTACCGCTGATGTACCAGGCGTTGCCTGACGAACAATTCCCGATCCCGGCCGTCGATACGAGCAAGGTCGATCCCAAATTCTGGCGGCAGGAGGTCGATTATCCAACCGATGAAGTGAAAGGCACTGTTATCGTCGATACGCCGAACAAGTATCTCTACCATGTTCTCGGTAATGGCCGGGCCATGCGCTATGGTATTGGGGTCGGGCGCGATGGTTTTGCCTGGGCGGGACGCGCAAAGATCGCTTACAAGCGCCAATGGCCGCGCTGGACGCCGCCGGATGAGATGGTCGCGCGTCAACCCGCCCTGGAGCCTTACAGCATCGCCAATGGCGGAATGCCTCCGGGGATCAAGAACCCGCTTGGCGCACGAGCGATGTACATTCACAAGGATGGGCGGGACACGCTTTATCGCATTCACGGATCACCGGAAGCCTGGAGCATCGGCAAGGCGGTATCGTCCGGGTGCATCCGTATGCTCAATCAGGATGTAATCGATCTTTACAACAATGTGCGCGATGGCAGCACAATCGTCGTGATACCGGATCCCAGCAAAGGCCAGCAGGTTGTGAGCTGAAAAAAAGGGCGCGAATAACGCGCCCTTTTTTAATGGATGTGGTCGAGGCCTACGCTCAGTAGGCATATTCCAGAAAGATTGGGTCGACCGACCCTGCCCATACACTGTTATATGCTTTCAGCATGCGCTCGGCGTCTGTGATGCCAGCCGCAACGATTTCCTCAAGCGGTGCGAGGAAATGCGTTTCGTCATGGCCATCGCTGTTGAGCTTGTTGCGGTTCAAAAGGCCGAGCCTGGAAATTTTCAGAGTTTCGCGTGCGACCTGTTCCAGCGGCTTGCCGCGGAAGGTTGTATTCAGTGCCTTGGCTGGAACTTCGTTGCGCAGCGCGAGAACTTCTTCGTAGGTCCAGTCCTTGGTCAGAAGCTCGGCCGCCGTCAAAGCTTCTTCGTCGTAGAGCAGGCCGACCCAGTAGGCGGGAAGTGCGCAGATGCGGCGCCAGGGGCCACCATCGGCTCCGCGCATCTCCAGGAAGCGCTTCAGGCGCACTTCCGGGAAAAGAGTGGAAAGGTGGTTGGTCCAGTCGCCCATGTTGGGTAGCGGGTCACTTACTTCGCCTTTCAGCGCTCCATTCATGAACTGCCGGAACGTGACATGCGTGCAGTCATGATAATGACCGTCGCGCAGGATGAAATACATCGGAACATCAAGCGCCCATTCGACATAGTCAGCAAAACCAAAATTTTCCGAAAAGACGAAAGGCAGAACGCCCGAACGCTGATTGTCGGTATCGCGCCAGATATTCGAACGCCAGGACAGCAGGCGGTTCGGCTTGCCTTCCGTGAATGGAGAACTGGCGAAAAGTGCTGTCGCCACAGATTGCAGCTTCATGGATACCTGCATCTTGCGGCGCATGTCCCGTTCGGAACTGAAATCCAGATTCACCTGAATGGTTGAAGTGCGGTACATCATGTCCAGACCTTCATGCCCCACTTTCGGCATGTAGTTGGTCATGATCTTGTAGCGCGATTTCGGCATGATGGGCGTTTCGGCCAAGGTCCATTTCGGGCTGCCGCCAACGCCAAGAAAGCGGATGCCGAGCGGCTCTGCAATTTCGCGAACCTGGGAAAGATGTGCATTCACCTCACGGCATGTCTGATGAATGGTGGAAAGTGGTGCCCCGGAAAGCTCAAATTGGCCACCGGGCTCAAGCGAAATCGCACCCTGTCCGGTTGGTTCTACCAGACCGATGATGTTGCCTTCATCGATGATGGGCTCCCAGCCAAGCTTGGCCTGCATGCCTTCGAGGATGGCTTTGATACCGCGCGGACCCTCATAGGGAACCGGACTGTTGTCGGCTGTATAGAATGGAAATTTTTCATGCTCGGTGCCGATGCGCCAGGCGTCTTTGGGCTTGCATCCGCCAGCCAGATAACCTGCCAGTTGTTCAACGCCCGTCAGTGCCGTTTCGTCCGTCGTATCGCGCGCCATGCAGTCTGTCCCTAGTCGATTTTTCGCGTTTCAGCGTGATTGGACAAATTTGTCAAATCACGCAAGTCAATTCCATTGAACATCGGGTTTCGAGAATGTCATCCTGCATTGCGCCAGTCTCCGAGCACGGATTGCACCAAAGCCATGGCTGCGACGGCAGCGGTATCGGCGCGCAGGATTCGTGGGCCGAGGGGAATAGCCGTCACGTATGGGAGCCTTCGGAGTGTCTGGCGCTCGTCTTCGGAAAAACCACCTTCCGGACCGATCAGCAATGCGGCAGGGCCGGGCTTCATGGCTTGCAAGATGGTCAGCGGATCGTCCGATTCGTGTCCTTCATCGCAGAAGATCAGGTGACGGGTTTCGTCCCACTGCTCGATGAATCGGTCAAAGCGAATGGTTTCGCGGCATGCCGGCAAGGAAAGAACGCCGCACTGTTCCGCGGCTTCTATCGCATTGACCCTGATACGGTCGGTTCCGAGTTTCGGTACCTGAGTGTGCTGTGTAATGACCGGTTGCAGAACGCCCGCACCCATCTCCACTGCTTTTTGCACCATATAATCCAGCCGTCCCTGTTTCAGCGGGGCGAAGCAATAGATCAGGTCACTTGCTGGGGGCTGCGGACGCGTTTGATCGAAAGGTTCGAGAAAAAGCCGCTTTTTACCTTCCGGCCTCAGTCGTGATTTCCATTCACCGTCACGTCCGTTGAAGGCGAGGATTTCATCCCCCTCCTTCAATCGCAGGACATGGGTAAGATAATGTGCGGCCTGCGAGGCAACCTCGATCTGGCTGCCAGATTGGAGGTCGTTTTCGACGTACAGTCTCTGCATTTTGTAATTTGCGCGCATGTCAGCATCGATGGCAGAGGGCAGGGGCGGCGGTCAAGCGCTTTGGCGACGCATGTCGAGGCAATCGATGAGCATTCCTACACAAACAATTGATGGGAAATATCAGGGAAGTTGCATTTAACTAGATTGTATCCATATAGGTATGAAGCTATCTATTTGAATGGAATTGATGTGATGAAACAAGCGTGGGTCGAATTCGCGCCGCTTCTTGCCAGTACTGCCAGAGGATGGCGGAAAGCTTTCGATGCGGCGATGGCGGAACATGGTCTTTCCGACGCGAAAGCCATACCGCTGATGACCCTCTTGCGGCATGGAGATCGTATTCCTCAAGGTGTGCTGGCCGAAAGGGTCGGTATTGAGGGCGCCACGATTGTCCGGGTCGTCGATGAGCTGGAAAAGGATGGCCTGATCCAGCGGATTGCCGATGATGCCGATCGTCGCGTCAAGCTCATCCAACTGACAGGGGATGGCCGCGCTCTTGCCGCCAAGGTGGAAAAGTCTGCTGCCCGTCTTCGCGCTCTTTTCCTCGGCGATTTCGACTCCGATGCGGTCGATGTCGCCATGGAAGTCTTGCGCAAGCTGAATGAGAAATTTCAAACATAGTCTTTCTGATCGGCCGTCTGACCGGAAAGACGCAGTGCGTTCAACCGGTGCCCCCACAAGCCATGACGAAACCAGCCGAAACAAACCCCAAATTTTGGGATGTAGTCTTTTCATTGAAGACTTTCGCTGCGGGCATGCTTGCGCTGTGGATCGGTTTGGTGGCCAATCTGCCCAATCCTTACTGGTCCATTGCGGCGGTCTATATCGTGGCGCATCCCTTGTCTGGGGCCACCACGTCCAAGGGGTTCTATCGCCTCATCGGTACGATTATTGGCGGCGCGGTGACCATTCTGTTCGTGCCGCATCTCGTCAATTCGCCTGAAATTCTGACATTGGCCATCGGCCTCTGGATGGGGCTTTGCCTTGCAATCAGCCTGCTTGACGGCACACCGCGCAGCTATCTGTTCATGCTTGCCGGTTATACGGTGGCAATCGCCAGCTTTGCCGTTGTTTCCGTGCCGGAAACCACCTTCGACTACGCCGTGGGACGAGTGGAGGAAATCGCGATCGGCATCATTTGTGCCGCTGTCGTCAATCGTCTCGTTTTTCCGCGCCATAGCGGTCCGGTGCTCGTCAGTCGTATCGATAACTGGCTGCGGGATGGTTCAAAGCTCGCGCTCGCGAGCTTGCGGGGGGAAGGCGCGACGCCCGAATTCCTTCGGGATCGGCAGCGTTTGGCGGCCGATGCGCTGGAGCTGCGCAATCTGACCACGCATGTTGCCTATGACACCTCGTCGATCAGGAATGTCGGTGCGCTGCTTCATGTGTTGCAGCAGCGCATGGTGGCGGTTCTTCCGATCATATCAAGCCTGCACGACGTGCTGGCGCTGAAGCCCGGTGAAAACGAGAAGCCCTGGCATCCGGCGGTGCAAAAGCTCCTGGACGAAGCTTGCGACTGGATAGAAAGCGGCGAGAACCTGACGGAGGAACGCCGCGCCGTCCTGTTACGGCTGATCGAAGACATTGACCGGCACGGGAAAGATGCGACAAGCTGGGGCGAATTGCTGCCTTTCAACGTGGCTGCGCGCGTTCGCGATCTGGTCCAGATATGGAGCGATTGTATCACACTGCGTCAGGATATCCTGTCGGGTTCGCGGCATTCGCTACGGTGGCGCCGTTATGACGCCCATCTGAAAGCTCGCCCCATGCATCGCGACTACGGCATGGCGCTTCTGTCAGGCTTTTCGGCTTTTCTGGCCACCTGCGTGGCAACCGCTTTCTGGATCGCCAGCGGCTGGTCCCAAGGCAGCGCCGCAGCCATGATGGCGGGCATCTTCTGCTGCATCTTCGCAACGATGGACGATCCTGTGCCAGTCATGCGCAAGTTCAACTGGCTGCTTCTGATCGTCATTGCGGCTGCTTTCATTTTTGAATTCGCGCTTCTGCCGCTTGTGGACGGCTTCTTCCCGCTGGTTCTGGTGCTGGGGCTTTTCCTCATTCCGGCAGGCCTGCTGCTTGCCATTCCGTCGCAATTTTTGCTGGGAATGGTTCTTTGCGTAAATCTGCCGAACATGCTCATGCTGCAGGGCCATCTGACCCACGATTTTGTGAGTTTTGCCAACGCCAATCTGGCCACGGTTCTGGGGATCGTGATCGCCGCGGCGGTAACTTCGATTGTACGATCGGTGGGGGCGGAATGGAGCGTTCGCCGCCTGATCAAGGCGGGCTGGAACGACATCGCGCTTGCCGCCGAACGCCGCCCGGGACGACATCGCCGCCAGCGCATGAACCGCCTGCTGCTCCGCATGATCGACCGCATCGGCATGATGACACCTCGCCTGGCGCTGGTTGCGGCGGCTGATGTCGCGAAGGTCGATTTGCTGCGCGACCTGCGAAACGGCATGAACACGATCGATCTTCAGCAATATCGTTCCAAGCTGCCCGAAAACTGCCGGGCGGCTGTTGATGCGGTGCTGGACGGTGTCGGTGCGCATTACAGAGCCTTGGCCAGCAAGCCGCAGGAGGCTGATGAGATCGACAGAAATCTGCTCGTCTCCATCGACGAAGCGATCACGACCATCATCGAAAGCGGATCGCCGGCAAATGCCAAGCGCACAAGAATGGCGCTGGTCGCCCTGCGCTTCAACCTTTTCCCGAAAGCGCCGCCTTTTGCCTTGCCGCCGCGTCCGCTGATGGAACTTCCGCAAGCAGCCTAGAACAACAATGTGATTTGTGATGCAACCTGAACTCGACATTTACGGAATTTACATTCCGACCCTCGGCGTGCTGGCGCTCGGAGCCTATTTCGCAAACACGATTATGCAACGCCTTCTGGCGCGCGCCCGCTTCTACCGTTTCGTATGGCACCGGCCCCTGTTCGATGCTGCCATGTATTTTTGCATTCTCGGCTCAGCAGCCGTCATTCTCAATGGACCGCTATGAAAAAGCTCTTTGCACATTCAGGCCGTGTGTTTGTAACCCTCGTCATGGTCACGATGGCGGGGCTTCTTGGCTGGCATTTGTGGGACTATTACATGAACGCGCCTTGGACGCGCGACGGCAAGATTCGTGCGGATGTTGTGCGTGTTGCGCCGGATGTTTCTGGACTGGTTGGCGAAGTGCTCGTTCATGATAATGAAGCGGTCCACCGTGGCGATGTGATCTTCCGCATCGATCAGGCCCGTTACAAGCTCGCCCTGCAAACGGCGGAAGCCAAGATCGATAGCAGCAAGGCGGCGCTCGACATGGCCAACCGCGATCTGGTTCGCTATCGCCAGCTTAACGATACGACCGTGACGCGTCAGAAACTGGAACAGATTGAAACGACGGCTCAGCAGGCAGAAGCTGCCTATCGGCAGGCGCAGCTGGATCGCGATCTTGCAGCGCTCAATCTGGACCGTTCATCGGTGAAAGCGCCCGTAAACGGCGTGGTGACCAACTTCTCGCTTCAACCGGGTGACTATGTTTCCGCAGGTTCGGCTGTGACGGCTCTCGTTGACACGGATTCCTACTACGTCTCCGGTTATTTTGAGGAAAACAAGCTCGAACGTATCCAGGTAGGCGATCCGGTGGTGATCGATATCATGGGCAGCAAGGTTCAGCTCAAGGGGAAGGTCGAAGGTATTGCGGGAGGTATCGAGGATCGCGAGCGCAGCGACTCATCCAGCCTGCTGGCGAATGTTTCGCCAACATTCAACTGGGTCCGGCTGGCGCAACGCGTTCCGGTGCGTGTGAAGCTTGAAGACGTGCCTGATGGTGTACACCTTGTTGCGGGCCGGACAGTCAGCGTGTCGATAGTGAACTGATCGATGACCCCGCTGTTGTCCGGGTCATTTCCATGTTACCGAATGTGAAAGTCGGTGGGGGATTCTCATGGGTGTACTGGTCGTTCAAAACTACCAAGGCTCCGGGTTGGGGCAGATTGAACCCATACTGACAGATGCGGGTTTTTCCATCGATCTGCGTCATCCCTACGATGGGGATGCGCTACCGGCGGCCGACGATGGATATCGGGCCCTGATCGTTCTGGGTGGCGAACAGAATGCGCTCGCCGATGACGAATGTCCTTATTTCCCGCATTTGCTTGAACTGATACGCAAGTTTGGCCGCAGCGATAAGGCCGTTCTCGGCATTTGTCTGGGCAGCCAGCTCATAGCTCGCGCATATGGCGGCGAGAACATTCTGGATCGACCCATGGAGTTCGGCTGGCGGGAGGTTCAGCTCACGGAAGAGGGTAAAAGCGATCCAGTCCTGTCCGCGGCGGGTGAGGCCTTTCCAATCTTTCACTGGCACCGCGACACGTTTTCGCTTCCCGGGAATGCCATCCACATGGCCACCAGCGATATGACACCTCATCAGGCCTATCGCATCGGGCGTGCGGTCTACGGTACGCAGTTCCATTTCGAGGCAGACACAAAGCTTGTGGCAGAGTGGAACGATCAGCTTGGCGGCTTGATATCAGGCTTCGCACCTCAGTGGACTGAGCAGTACCCAGTCCTTGCAGAGACATTGGGGATAAAGGCAGATGCTGCAGGCGCTGTATTAGCAAAAGCTTGGGTTAGCCAAATCTAGACGCATCGTAACTGCCTTTTAACCTTAAGTCGCAGTTTTGCGTTGCCGCTTTGCCACACCGTTCAGCCAAACAGTGCTTCCCCGAAAAAAGCGGTGATCCGGCTGGAACCGTTCAGTTGCGGGTAACTTTTTTCGGGTGTAACTGAACGCCGTCTCCCCGGGCAGCGACCGAATGGGCAAGGCTGATCGCCATGCTCGCAAGTGGCGGCTCGTCTAACGAACTTTGTCCGGCCCCGTCGAAAGAGTTTCCGAATATGACCGCCAAGCATGCCGCTCTTCTCACCGTTCTGATGGTTTCCGCGATTGTGTTCATGGCAGTCGGCATATTCACCGTCGACGCAGGCGACAATGCTATGTCGACCGACGGGTACGGCATTTCGAGCGCGCACTAGATCGCGTTTCGATCTGATTGGATCAGGTCGGCGTTTTATCTCTTTTTGACGCGCGTCTTTTCCGAAAGCCGTTTCACAGTTTTCGGGATGCGCCCTAAGTGCATTATCTCGCTTCGATAAAACGCTTTTCCGCGCCATCGATCACGATGGCCGAAAGCTGTCCGCTTTTCCACGCATAGGTGTCGAGATTGACCCTGTTGGGTTGAATGTCGATGGCGCTTTGTGGGGTATGTCCGTGGACGACGACTTTTTCGAATGGTTCAGTCCATTTCAGGAAGGCTGTGCGAATCCAGATCAGCTCTTCGGGATCTTGTGTATCGAGCGGCACAGCGGGATTGATGCCGGCGTGGCAGAAGAAGAAATCGCCAAAACCGACCGAGCGGGGCATGGTGCGGATGAAATCTATATGACTTTGCGGAACGGCTTTGACGAGCGCGGCATGACCATGGCGGGCTGAAACCGCATCGTTAAAATCAATTTCCACACCGTAGGACCGAGCGGTGTCAATGCCGCCATGCAGCGCGAATATCCCGGCGATGTCCCCCGTTGCCAGATAAGTGAGAAAACCGTCGTCGTGATTGCCAAGCAGCGAAATCACGCGCTCGTCCCGTTCCGACGCATCGATCAGGAAATCCAGCACCTCCTTCGATTTCGGACCGCGATCGATATAGTCACCCAGATGAATGATGCGCCAGTCGTGAACGGGCCGGCGATCAAGGTCGGCACGGATCAGCCCATGCATATCCAGAAGCAAGTCCAGGCGGCCATGTATGTCGCCAATTGCATAAAGGCGGATACCGTCAGGCCCTTTCGCATCTTTGAAAACAACACTCATTCGCCGTTATCATCCTTCACGTCTTTGGCTGTCTTCACGCCGGCCCGCTGCCGGTAGCGCAGGCGCGAGACACGTTCGCGTTCTTCGTGAAGCTCGCGATCATGTGTCGCCTGCTCCACGAAACGGATGTGTTTTTGAACCGCTTCCCGGGCCGCTTGCGGATTGCCGGCCATCACTGCATCGTAAATGGCGCGATGCTGCGACAAAAACATGTCGGCGACGCCGGGATAGCTGTAGATAAGGCTGCGATTGTAAAAAACGCCATCCTTCAGCAGTTGATAGCATGACCGCAAGGTGTGCAGGAGAACGATGTTATGAGCGGCTTCGCCAATGGCATTGTGCAGTTCAACGTCTAGGCGCGCTTCCGTGTCGAAATCACTAGCGCCATGAGCCTTTTCCATGGCTTCCATGATTTCGGTCAAAAGCGCCTTGTCTGCCGGTGTGGCTCGAAGCGCGGCATATTCGGCGGCAATGCTTTCGATTTCGCGACGATATTCGAGATAGTCCGCTGTCGCCTTGCGGTGATCGGCAAACAGCTTCACGACAGGCGCGCTGAATACCTGCCCGATCACATCAGCAACGAACGTACCTCCTCCATGGCGGGAAATCAGAAGTTCTGCGGTCTCAAGTCTCTTTAGAGCGTCGCGCAGGATTGGGCGCGAAATATCGAACTGGCGCGCCAGCTCGCGTTCACCGGGAAGCCGGTCGCCGCCACGCAGAACGCCTTCGAGGATAAGCGTTTCGATCTGGTGCACAACATCATCTGCTGTGCGGCTTGCCTGTATGCGTGAAAAAACCGTTTCCGCCATGCCCTCTGAAGCCTCTCTGTAACGGCGGCAAAGTAGCCGTTAGCCCCATATCCGGCAACGGAATATATTGGAATTGAAAGCCCGGTTCATAAGACAACCGGGCTTTCGTGCTTTGTCATCGAAAAATGATCAGGCTTTATTGCGCTTGCGTGTTGCTACGAGGACGAAAAGTCCTGCGACCACGCCATACATCGCCCATTTGAATGGAAGTGCGTCTGCGGTCTCGCTACGGATGGGCAGTACGGTCACGGTGCCGGGACGGCTTTCCACACCGGGTTTGCCTTCGGCTTTAGCCTGTTCGATCTGCTGAGGGGAAACGACCCATTCGGCGCCACGCGATTTGTCATAAAACATGAAGCCGCAGCCAACGATCACGGCGACGATAATTGCAAGAATGAAGCGTACAGGTGTGTTCATCATTTTTCCCAGAAAATCAGGATAGCAGGAGGAGGGCATCCGATTCGCTTGAATAACGGAGTGCGGAGGGAGCTAAGTCTTTTGAATCAAAAGCTTAGTCAGCTTTATATGCTGGCACGCTGATATAAAGCACGTGGCTTATTAACCGACGAATGAAAGCTGGTCTATTTTTTTGCTGCTTCGTGGTGGGATGTCCCGCTCTCCCAATAGGGAACGGGGCCATAAAGATCGGCAAGGTAGTCGATGAACAGCCGGACCTTTGCTGGAAGAAACTGTTTCGATGGATAGACGGCATGAATTGCTACGTTGCGAGAAGCGGCATAGTCGGGCAGAACCTGTACCAGCTTTCCGGCCGCAAGTTCTGGCCCGATGTCCCAGGTTGAGCGCTGCGCGATACCAAGGCCCGCGAGCACTGCCTCCCTTACCATTTCGCTGGAATTGGTCTGCAAGGGCCCGACCGGACGGATGACGATCGGCCCTTTGGGGCCTTCCAGCCGCCAGGGGTCGTTGTTGTGCGGGGCAAGGCAGATGTGGTCTTGCAGGTCCTCAATCGTCTGTGGCGTGCCGCGTTCTGCGATATAGCCGGGCGATGCAACGAGAATGCGGCGCACGGGCGCTAGGCGACGTGCGACGAGTGTTGAATCGGAAAGTTCCGCGATCCGGATAGCAAGATCGTAACCATCCCCCACAATGTCCACCATTTCGTCGGTGAGCTGCATATTGACGGTGAGATCGGCATTGGCGCGCATGAAGGGCACGAGATAAGGCGCAATATGCATGCGACCGAAAGTCGTCGGGGCCGAAATTTTCAATGTACCCCGTGCGTCGGCGGAACGGCGGGCGACAAAGGCTTCCGCTTCCTCGATGTTGGAGAGAATGGCGAGAACGCGCTCATGATAGCCCTGACCGGCCTCGGTAAGTGCGATCTGGCGCGTCGTACGTTGAAGCAGGCGGGTTCCGAGCCGCTCTTCCAGACGTCCGAGGCGTTTTGAAACCACCGCTGGGGAAAGGCCCAGATCACGAGCGGCGGCTGACATGCTGCCCGTTGCCACGACGCGGGCAAAGATTTCCATATCTGCCAGACTGCTCATCATGCTCTGCTATCCCACTTCCTGCTGCATTTGCTAAAGCTTTGGGTTTTAAAAGCATCTAGCCGAGCGCTGGGAAACTAGGCAAGTAATTATGCCGCGGCGTGGAAACTGTTTAACCATCGGCTAAAGTGGTAAAAATGATTTACCACTTGACGAAAATGGTGTGGAGTGCACTTTGACCGCATAAGTGGTGGAGGAGAATATGAGCGGACTCATAATGCCGGAGCCGGACGCGTCCGTCATGCAAAAGCGTGAGCAGATCGTCGCGGACCTGCGCGGCATAGTGCCCGGCGAAGGCGTTGTCGATGCGATCAATGCGATGCGTGTGTTCGAGAGCGACGGTCTGACGGCACATCGCTCGCTGCCGCTGGTCGTCGTGCTCCCTGAAACCGTCGATCAGGTTGCGCGGGTTCTGCGCTATTGTCACGATAACAATGTTCGTGTCGTGCCGAGAGGGGCGGGGACTTCGCTCTCCGGTGGCTCCATGCCGTTGCAGGATGCCGTGCTTCTGGTCATGTCACGCTTCAACCGCATTCTGGAAATCGACTATCCTAACCGTGTCGCCGTGGTGCAGCCCGGCGTGACCAATCTCGGTATCACCAAGGCCGTCGAACATGAGGGCTTTTATTACGCGCCCGATCCATCATCGCAGATTGCCTGCTCCATCGGCGGAAACGTCGCGGAAAATGCCGGTGGAGTGCATTGCCTCAAATACGGGCTCACGGCCAACAACGTGCTCGGGATCGAAATGGTGTTGATTACGGGCGAGGTAATCCGGCTCGGTGGCAAGCATCTCGATAGCGAGGGCTACGATCTCCTCGGCCTGATGACCGGTTCGGAAGGGCTGCTCGGCGTCGTGACCGAAATTACGGTACGCATCCTGCAAAAGCCCGAAACAGCGCGGGCGGTGATGGTTGGCTTTCCCTCCAGCGAACAGGCCGGGCAGTGCGTGGCCGATATCATCGGCGCAGGCATCATTCCGGGCGGCATGGAGATGATGGACAGACCAGCCATCAAAGCCGCAGAAGATTTTGTGCGGGTGGGCTATCCGCTTGACGTCGAAGCCTTGTTGATCGTCGAATTGGATGGGCCGCCCGTTGAGGTGGACTATCTGATTGGGCGGGTCGAAGCGCTGGCGCTCAGAAATGGCTCGACAACCTGTATCCTGTCTCAGTCGGAAGAGCAGCGTCTGGCTTTCTGGGCAGGGCGCAAGGCGGCGTTTCCGGCAGTGGGGCGCATCTCGCCGGATTATCTGTGCATGGACGGCACGATCCCGCGCAAGGAACTACCGCGAGTGCTGTCGGGTATGCGCGACCTGTCGGAGAAATACGGACTGCGTGTCGCCAATGTGTTCCATGCGGGCGACGGCAATCTGCACCCGTTGATCCTTTACGACGCGAATATTCCGGGCGAGCTGGAAGCCGCGGAGAATTTCGGTGCCGATATTTTGCGGCTATGTGTGAAAGTCGGCGGCGTTCTCACCGGCGAACATGGGGTCGGCATAGAAAAGCGCGATTTGATGCCGGAAATGTTCAACGAAATCGATCTCGACCAGCAGATGCGGGTCAAATGTGCCTTTGATGCCAAGCATCTGCTCAATCCCGGCAAGGTCTTTCCGCAATTGCGTCGCTGTGCCGAACTTGGCCGTATGCATGTACATCGTGGGGAACTGGCTTTCCCTGACATTCCGCGATTCTGATCTGAGGTCTGGTTCATGAGTGATAGAACTATTCTCAAGCCGCAGGACGAAGCGGGCGTTGTTGACGCGGTGCAAGAAGCTTTGGCCGGTTCTACGCCGCTGGAGATTATTGGCCACGGTTCAAAGCGTGGCATTGGCCATCGGGTCGATGCAGGTCATGTGCTGGATGTGTCTGAACTTAAGGGCGTGACCTTGTACGAACCGGACGAACTGGTGCTTTCCGCCAAGGCAGGAACACCGATGGCCGTGATCGAAAAACTTCTGTCCGACAACGACCAGTGTTTTCATTTCGAGCCGATGGACTACGGCCCGCTGCTGTCGGGTGAAAGTGGCCGTGGTACGATCGGTGGTGCGCTTGCCGCCAACCTTTCGGGTCCACGCCGTCTTAAGGCAGGTGCTGCGCGCGATCATGTGCTCGGTGTGCGTGTGGTGTCCGGACGCGGCGAATTGTTCAAATCCGGCGGACGGGTGGTCAAGAACGTGACCGGTTATGACCTGTCCAAGGGGATGGCCAATTCCTGGGGCACGCTGGGCGTTGCCACCGAGGTAACGTTCAAAGTTCTGCCGAAACCGGAAACAGCGGCAACGCTTGCCGTGCGTGGTCTGACTGATGAACAGGCGGTGCGCGCGATGGCGATGGCCATGGGGTCGCGGGAGGAAGTCGCTTCCGCAGCGCATCTGCCGCCGACGGTTGCCAATCGCTTTCTGGATGGCAAGCTGGGCTGGGAGGCGGCAACTGTATTGCGGCTCGAAGGCTTTGCGCCTTCGGTTGAGCATCGCAGCCGCCAGTTGCAGGCGTTGCTCGGCGAGGTGGTTGACGTGCTCAATGAAGCGCAGTCGCACCAGCTTTGGCGCGAGGTGCGTGATGTCCTGCCTTATGCCAATGCGGGAGACAATCGCGCTGTGTGGCGGGTTTCGATGGCTCCGATGCTGGGTTGGTGCATGGTGGACGAGTTCCGTCGCTATGCCGGGGTCGATGCCTTCTACGACTGGCAGGGCGGTTTGATCTGGATGCGGATGGAAGCCGATCCCGAAGCGCAAACACTGCGTCAACTCATTGCCAAATATGGTGGTGGCCACGCGACGCTTGTACGTGCGCCGGAGAGTGTTCGTTCAAGCGTTGAAGTGTTTGAACCTCAACCGGCCGCACTTGCCGCACTTTCGCAGCGGCTGAAGCATCAGTTCGATCCAGAAAATATCCTCAATCCGGGGCGTATGCATCCCCGTCAGGCCGGAGCTTGAAACCATGCAGACCCATTTCAGCCCCGAGCAATTGCGCGATCCCGGTGTCAGTGAAGCGGAAAAAATCCTGCGCAAATGCGTGCATTGCGGATTCTGTACCGCCACATGCCCGACCTATGTGACGCTTGGCAACGAACTCGACAGTCCGCGTGGGCGCATCTATCTGATCAAGGATATGCTGGAAAATGGCCGTCCGGCGGATGAGGAAATCGTGCGCCATGTGGACCGATGCCTCTCCTGCCTGTCCTGCATGACAACCTGCCCGTCGGGCGTCAATTATATGCACCTGGTCGATCATGCGCGCGCGCATATCGAAAAAACGTATAAACGCCCGTTCATGAACCGCTTCCTGCGTGGGGTGCTGGCGCAGGTTCTGCCCTATCCGGGCCGCTTCCGCGCCGCGCTGAAGTTTGCAAAGCTCGGCAAGCCTTTCGCGCCGCTGCTGCGCAAAAGCCAGACTTTGCGACCGGTGGCGGCAATGCTCGATCTCGCACCGCGGAATTTGCCCGAGACTTCCAGGGTCGAAGCCATCAGTGCTGCCAAAGGGGAGAAGCGTGGCCGCGTGGCAATCCTCAATGGTTGTGCGCAGCCGGTACTCAATCCGGGCATCAATGCTGCGACCTTGCGTCTTCTGAACCGTTTCGGCATCGAGGTGGTGACGCCGAAGGGGGAGGGATGCTGCGGTTCGCTGGTCCATCATATGGGGCGCGAAGAGCAGGCGCTTGAGCAGGCACGTCATAATGTGGATATCTGGACCCGCGAACTGGAAGCAGGCGGGCTTGATGCAATCATTGTCACGGCTTCGGGTTGCGGGACGACCATCAAGGATTATGGTTACATGCTTCGGCTGGACCCTGCTTATAACGAGAAAGCTGCGCGCGTGTCGTCACTGGCCAAGGACATCACCGAATATCTCGCCGGCATCGAATTGCCGGAACCGGACGTATCCCAAGCCTTGACGGTGGCCTATCATTCTGCCTGTTCCATGCAGCACGGGCAGAAAATTACACGCCAACCCAAAGACCTGCTTTCAAGGGCAGGTTTCAAGGTGAAAGAGCCGCTCGAGGGGCATCTTTGCTGCGGGTCGGCGGGCACCTATAACATCCTGCAGCCGGAGATTGCCGTAAAACTTCGGGACCGCAAGGTAAGAAATATCGAGGCGACGGGGGCCGATCTTATCGCCACCGGCAATATCGGCTGCATGACGCAGATTGCTACGGGCAGCAAACTGCCCATCGTTCACACGGTAGAGTTGATTGACTGGGCCTATGGTGGCCCGAAGCCGCAAGGATTGTCGCAGATCTCTGCATAAAAAAACCGGGCAATCGCCCGGTTTTTTCGCCCGTTCAGCCAGCCGAGAATGTACTCGGGTTCGGGCCTATCCGGCCGTCGGCCTTGTCCAGTTTCGTAATCGCATCATGATCGGTTCCGTTGAGGCGGAAATCGAAAATATCGAAGTTTTCCTTGATGCGGGCGGGCGTCACAGACTTCGGAATGACGATATTGCCGGTCTCGATGTGCCAGCGCAGGATGATTTGCGCAACCGACTTGCCATGCTTTTCAGCGATGGCCTTCAGCGTGGCATCTTCCAGTATCTTACCTTGCCCGAGCGGGCTCCATGCTTCCGTTGCGATGTTGTGCTTGCCGTGGAACAGACGCAACTCGTCCTGCTGGAATTGCGGGTGCAATTCAATCTGGTTGAGAACCGGCGTTACGCCGCTTTCCTTGATGACGCGTTCGAGGTCGGCTGTGCGGAAATTGGACACGCCAATGGATTTCGCTCGACCCTCTTCTTTCAGCTTCACAAACGCACGCCATGTTTCCATGAAGAGGTCTTTTGAAGGCGTCGGCCAATGGATGAGATAGAGATCCACATAATCCGTGTCGAGCTTTTTCAGGCTCGTGTCGAACGCTTTCAGCGTCGATTCATAGCCTTGCTCGCTATTCCACAGTTTCGTGGTGAGAAAAATGTCGCCGCGCGCGATGCCGGAATTCTTGATCGCCTTGCCGACGCCCTCTTCATTGCCATAAATGGCAGCGGTATCGATATGGCGATATCCTGCTTTCAATGCTTCGCTGACAGCGGCGACCGCCTCGTCGTTGCCCACTTGCCAGACACCGTAACCGAGCTGCGGGATGTGATTTCCGTCGTTCAGTTTAACCATCGGTACGGTCATGTTTTATCCTTTCCCTCGAAGCACCCGGCGCAGGATTGATCCTTCGATGCGCTGGAATGCTATTTGACCTGCGTGCCGGGTCTTCCCCCGGCACGGACTGCCATGTGGCAGTCCTTTTCGTATCTTTCTGGACTTTGCCATGGTCAGCATATGGGTGTTCGCGGGAAAAGGAAAAGCCCTTTCAATCATGTTTCCAAATCTGCGATCATTCTTTCTGTGCAGAAAATTTGGTCGTTTCAGATTTATGAAAATAATGCGACCGCCCCGGTGAAAAGGCGGTCGCGAGAAGCTTGAAAATGACGGTTGTTCTAACGGACAACGACCTTCGCGCCGACCGGCACACGTTCGTAAAGATCGGTCACATCTTCATTGCGCATTCGAATACAGCCCGAAGACATGGCCTTGCCGATGGTCCAGGGTTGATTGGTCCCGTGGATCCGATAGAGCGTGGCGCCGAGATATAGGGCGCGCGCACCAAGAGGATTATTGATCCCCCCTTCCATGCGCGCGGGCAGGATGCGTCCCTTCTTGCGCTCGCGGGCCATCATTTCCTTCGGGGGTGTCCAGGTAGGCCATTCAGCCTTGCGGCTGATGCGCTGGGAACCTTTCCAGCTGAATCCCTGCTTTCCGACACCGACACCATAACGCATGGCTTTGCCGTCCGACTGCACGAGATAAAGGAAGCGCTTGCCTGTATCGATGACGATCGTGCCCGGCTTTTCTTTTCCCGAATAGGAAACAGTCTGCGGCAGATAAGCCGGGTCGATTTGGTGCTTTCGCACGGTGGTGGCAGGGTTTGCAGCCGGGCGTTGGTATGAAACCTGGCGATAGCTTGATTTCGCTCTCTGCTTTTGTCTGTTGGCAACGCGCGGTGCTGGCTGCAGATTTTGCGGCACGGCTTTGATGCGGGCAGGTTGCCCATGCAACTGCGCAACCCACGGAGCGGAAAGATCAGGGCTCACGCGTACCGGCGGGAGGGTGGCATAGCGATCATTGGCAAACGCCATGCTAGTGCTGACAATGGAAACGGCAATCGCCGCAAGCGATCCGATTAAAAGAAGATGACGTGGTTTCATAATCCAAATCCGTCTCTTTGCGCCGGAGACTCTTTATGGCGCAGTTGCCCCTTGCAGCTCCTGACATCGGTTGTCAGGAGAGCGGCCCTCATGCTCGAGTGGGGATTGTGCGCCGGAATGGAATCGTAAAGGTAAATTTCGGCCGCGTGTTTCGCCTGGCGCCCCTTCCAATTAAAGTTGTGGTTAGTGGCAAGTTGCGCGACATAATTAATTATCGATAAAACTTGGGAGGCAGAGCAATGAATGATGTTGCCGAGGCAAGAACCGGTCTGATTGTCGGTGCCGATGGAATGACACGTTGCTTCTGGCCGGGCGAGTTACCTGACTATCTTGCCTACCATGACAATGAATGGGGCGTTCCTGTTTCAAACGATTTTCGACTTTTTGAGAAAATCTGTCTCGAAGGTTTCCAGTCTGGGTTGTCGTGGCTGACAATCTTGCGAAAGCGGGAGAATTTTCGCGCTGCTTTCGATGGCTTTGATTTCCATCGGGTTGCCCGGTACGGGCAGGCGGATGTGGAGCGCCTTTTGGCGGACAAAGGCATTGTGCGCCACCGGGGCAAGATTGAATCGACGATCAATAATGCCAAACGCGCAATTGAACTGGTGGCAGAAAGAGGCTCGTTGGCGGCTTATTTCTGGTCTTTCGAGCCGGGTGCAAAAGATCGCCCCGTTGTCGTGGACTATCCAACCCTGATCGCCAATCCAAAGACCGAGACATCTATTCGCATTTCCAAGGATCTGAAAAAGCGCGGCTGGTCATTTGTCGGGCCAACCACGGTCTACGCCTTCATGCAGGCCATGGGGCTGGTGAACGATCACATTGAAGGTTGTCATTGCCGTGCGCACATTGAAAAATTGCGACAGAGTTTCAAAAGACCCAGTTAAGGCGGCCGATTGCTAAGCATCCTCATTTCTGCGAGAAACATCCGCCTTTGAAGATGGGAGATGGTCATGGATCTGGTGTCGTTGTTGGCATTTGCTGGCATTCTGGTTGTTGCGGCGGGGACGCCCGGGCCGAATGTCGGAGCGTTGGTGGCACGTGTCATCAGCCGCGGGCACAAGGGCGTCTTTCCATTCATGTTCGGCCTGTGGCTCGGTGACGCTATCTGGCTTTCATTGGCCGTCTGGGGACTGGCCGCACTGGCCAACACGTTCCACACAGCGTTTCTCATCCTCAAATATGTCGGCGTGGCCTATCTGATCTATCTTTCGTGGAAGATGTGGATCGCGCCAGTTGACGAAGTCGCAGATGAGAATGCCATTCCCCGTCAGGGGGAGGCCGGAAAGCTCTTCCTTAGCGCAATGGCAATCACGCTTGGCAATCCGAAGATCATGGTTTTCTACCTTGCCATCCTGCCGACGGTAGTCGACATCACCCATGTTTCGCTGGTTGGCTGGGCCGAACTGTTGCTGGTCATGTTCGTGGTTCTTGCGGCGGTCGATACCGCATGGGTGGTGCTCGCAGCGCAGGCTCGGCGGTTTCTTCGCAGCCCGCGCATGATGCGGATTGCCAACAGGACCAGCGCGGGGATGATGGCGGGGGCTGCAGTCGCCATTGCGACACGCTGAACATATTCCCCGCACTTGCCGCAACGGACTTGATCGGTTAGGAAACCGGCAACAGAATTGGTGCCGGCTCCAATCGGCATATATGTACAAATCAGCGATCAGGCGGGAAAAATGGCCGATAAAGCGGACAAGATGAAGGCGCGGTTGCCGCGCGGGTTTGTCGATCGGGTGCCGGATGATTTGCGCGCCGCCGAAAAGATGATGGCGACCATCCGCGAAGTTTACGACCTCTATGGCTTTGAGCCGGTGGAAACGCCGCTTGTGGAATATACGGATGCGCTCGGAAAATTCCTGCCGGATCAGGACCGTCCGAACGAAGGCGTGTTCTCGTTTCTGGACGATGACGACCAATGGCTGTCGCTGCGCTATGATTTGACCGCGCCGCTTGCGCGTTACGTCGCTGAAAATTTTGAGTCGCTGCCAAAGCCGTATCGCAGCTACCGCAATGGCTGGGTGTTCCGCAACGAAAAACCAGGTCCGGGTCGGTTCCGCCAGTTCATGCAGTTCGACGCCGATACGGTCGGCGCACCGAATGTCTCGGCTGATGCCGAAATGTGCATGATGATGGCCGACACGCTGGAACGTCTCGGCATTCGCCGCGGGGATTATGTGATCCGCGTCAACAACCGCAAGGTGCTCGACGGCGTGCTGGACGCTATCGGGCTGCAAGGCGAGGGCAATGCCGCCAAGCGTCTCAATGTGCTGCGCGCTATCGACAAGCTCGACAAGTTCGGCCCGGAAGGTGTTCGCCTTCTGCTCGGCAAGGGACGTCTCGATGAAAGCGGCGATTTCACCAAGGGTGCTGAACTCCCTGACGCCTCGATTGAAAAAATCCTGTCATTCACTGCTGCTGGCGGCGTTACCGGGGCTGATACGATTGCCAATCTCCACACGGTTGTGGCGGGTAACGCCAAGGGTGAAGAAGGCGTGACAGAACTTGCCGACATGCAGGCGTTGTTCTCGGCGGGTGGCTATGATGGCCGCGTGAAGATCGACCCGTCTGTCGTGCGCGGGCTCGAATACTACACCGGCCCGGTTTTCGAAGCCGAGCTTCTGTTCGACGTAACCAACGAAGACGGCCAGAAGGTCGTGTTCGGTTCCGTAGGCGGCGGGGGGCGTTATGACGGTCTGGTGTCGCGCTTCCGTGGTGAGCCGGTGCCGGCAACGGGCTTTTCCATCGGTGTTTCGCGTCTGATGACGGCTTTGAAGAACCTGGGCAAGCTGGACGTTTCCGATGTTGTCGGTCCCGTGGTTGTCCTGGTCATGGACAAGGACTCACAAAGTCTTGGCCGCTATCAGAAGATGGTTTCCGATCTGCGTCAGGCGGGCATTCGCGCCGAAATGTATGTCGGCGGCTCCGGCATGAAGGCGCAGATGAAATATGCGGATCGCCGCGAGGCGCCGTGCGTCATCATTCAGGGTTCGCAGGAACGCGAGGCCGGTGAGGTGCAGATCAAGGATCTGGTCGAGGGAAAGCGCCTGTCTGCTGAGATCGAAGACAATGTGACCTGGCGCGAGAGCCGCCCGGCGCAGATCACGGTCAAGGAAGAAGGGCTTGTCGAGGCAGTCCGCGAAATCCTTGCCAGTCAGGCGCGGGATCGCGCAGAACAGTCGAAGTGACGAAAGCCATGGCTGGATCAAACTCGCCCGGTATTCTCAGTTCTCTTCGCGCGGCCCTCGATGCGCGTGAAGCCGAACTTGTCGAAATTCCGCTGATTCAGCCGGCTGATCCATTTCTGGATATGGCGGGCGAGGATTTGCGCCGCCGTATTTTTCTGACCGAAAACGAAAACGGCGACAGTCTGTGCCTGCGACCGGAATTTACCATTCCTGTTTGCCGCAATCACATCGAGCTTAACGCAGCCACGCCGAAGCGTTACGCCTATCTCGGCGAAGTGTTCCGTCAGCGTCGTGACGGGGCAGCCGAATTTCTTCAAGCCGGTATAGAGGATCTGGGGGCTACCGACGAAGCGACGTCCGATGCCCGCTCCATCGCTGATGCGCTGGCCTGCGTTCGCGCGGCCGCTCCCGAAGCTGCGCTTGAGATTGTTCTGGGAGACCAGTCGGTCTTTGCCGGCATGCTGAAAGCGCTGGGCCTGCCGCAAGGATGGCGCAAGAAACTGTTGCGTTCCTTCGGCGATGCGGGTTCGATGGAGCAGGTGCTCGCTGAACTGACGGGCGCACAGCGACGCGATCCATTACCGGAAACGCTTGCGGTTCTTGTGGCGGAAGGCGACGAATCCGGGCTTGCGCGCATGCTGGAAGCAGAAATGCTCGAAGCTGGAATTTCGCCCGGTGCCGGTCGTTCCCCTGCCGAGATCGCGCGGCGGTTGATCGAAAAGGAAGACCTGGCGGCTACGCGCTTTCCGGCATCGGCGCTCGATCTTCTGAAGCACTTCCTCGAAATGCGCGTCTCGCTCGATTCCGCAGCCATCACCCTGCGAGCATTCGCTTCGGAACACGCTCTTGATCTGGCTGCGGTGCTGCAGAAATTCGAAGCACGCAGCGATGCGATTGCGAATGCAGGCATTGCCACCAGAGACATTATCTATGATGCGTCCTTCGGGCGCCCGCTCGATTACTATACCGGTCTCGTTTACGAAATCCGGGCTGCTGGCGTCGAGAAAGATGGCATTCTTGCGGGTGGTGGGCGATATGACCGACTTTTGACCATGCTTGGCGCTTCGGAAAACATTCCCGGCGTCGGCTTTTCCATCTGGCTCGACCGGTTGCAGATGCTGGCGGGAGAGAAAAAATGAGTGTGACGCTGGCATTGCCGTCCAAGGGGCGGTTGAAGGAGCAGACGCTCGCTGTGCTTGAAAGAGCTGGCTACAAGGTGATCCTGCCTGATGACTCACGCAATTATCGCGCCCGTGTCGAGGGCGAGCCTGATCTGGATATTCTGTTCCTTTCCGCTTCCGAAATTGCCCGTGAACTGGGATATGGCAGCGTGGATCTTGGCGTAACTGGCGAAGACCTCATTCGCGAGACGCTGGCGCACTCGGAAGAGCGTGTGGCTATCGAAGCCGAACTGGGTTTCGGTCACGCTGATGTTGTCGTGGCCGTACCGGAAGTCTGGCGTGATGTGACCAGCATGGCCGATCTGGACGATGTGGCAGCAGATTTCCGCCAGCGCCACGGTCGCCGCCTTCGCATCGCCACCAAATACTGGCGGCTGACGCAGCAGTTCTTTTCGCAGAAACACGGCATTCAGGTTTACCGCATTGTAGAAAGCCTTGGCGCGACCGAAGGCGCTCCGGCTGCGGGCTCCGCCGATATGATCGTCGATATTACGTCGACTGGCTCCACGTTGCGGGCCAACAGGCTGAAGATTCTGGAAGACGGCATTATCCTGCGCTCGCAAGCATGCCTCGTATCGGCACGCCGAAGCCGGGAGAACGCACGCGTCATGGACGTTGCGACGCGCATCCGTAAAGGGTTGAGCAGTTAGAGCATTTCCTGTTTTCATGAATCGTTGGAATGCTCTCTCTGTTTATTTTATCGCGCATCTCATCCGAAAACCGGTTCCCACTTTTCGGGATGCGCTCTAGTTCTTCGCAACACGATTTTGAAATAAGAAAAACCGCACCATTTTCATGGTGCGGTCTTTTCATTTTATTGCGATGAGAATGTCGATCAGCCGCGCTTGGCGTCGATCGAGAGGGCTCCAGCGCCGTGCAGGGCAAGAATGAACAGGCCGCCAGCAATTGCGAGGTTCTTCTGCGCCATCATGGCGTTCATGCCCTGCGAGAAGTCCATATGGGCAACGAGCGTCGCACCGATGGTGAAGAGGCCGACAACAGCCGCAGCAATGCGGGTCTGAAAGCCAACGAGAATTGCGAGGCCGCCTACAAATTCAACCAGACCGACGACAACAGCCGTAACGGTGGGGAGCGGAAGGCCGAGGCCAGCGAAGTAACCTGCGGTGCCGGCAATGGCGGTCAGTTTGCCGTAGCCGGCAATGATGAAAAGAACTGAAAGAAAGATGCGGGCAATGAGCGTAACAACGCCGTTGGACTGCGGGGTGATAGAGGACATGCGGGGCTATCTCCTGTTGAACTGGGCCATCAATTAACGACTGCGGACTGTCAAGGAAAGCCGTCTAATCCTCGACAGTTTGTTTACAGTATGAATACCAATTCACTCCGGCGCAATCATTCTCTCTGCGCGCACCAGTCGCTCATAATCCTCTTCCGACACGAGACCGCTCGCCAGCGCTTCTTCCCGCAAGGTCGTTCCATTCTTGTGTGCGGTCTTGGCGATCTTGGCCGCATTGTCATAACCGATAGCTGGAGCAAGCGCAGTGACGAGCATCAGCGAACGATCCAATAGTTCCTTGATGCGGCTCAGATTTGGCTCGATTCCATCCACACAATGATCGGCGAACGACACCATCACGTCGCTTAGGATGCGGATCGACTGCAGGACATTATATGCGATCACCGGCTTGAACACATTGAGTTCAAAGTGCCCCTGGCTGGCAGCAACCGTAATTGTCGCCTGGTTGCCGAACACCTGTGTTGCCACCATCGTCAAAGCTTCGGCCTGGGTCGGGTTAACCTTGCCCGGCATGATGGAGGATCCCGGTTCATTCTCCGGCAGTGACAGTTCACCGAGGCCAGAGCGCGGCCCGGAGCCAAGGAAACGAATATCATTCGCGATCTTGAAGAGATCCGCCGCCAAGGCGTTCAAGCTGCCGTGGAAGTCAAGAATCGCACCGTGGCTGGCAAGGGCTTCGAATTTGTTCGGCGCCGTCTTGAAGGGAAGGCCAGTTATTTCACTCACGGCTTCAGCAAAGCCTGTGTCGAAGCCGATTGGTGCATTCAGCCCCGTCCCGACTGCTGTCCCGCCCTGGGCGAGCAGAAAGACGTCTGCAAGCGATTGTTCTATACGGTGGCGCGCATATTCCAATGCAGCACGATAACCGGAAAATTCCTGTCCGAGTGTGACCGGGGTTGCATCTTGCGTATGCGTTCGGCCGATCTTGATAATATCCTTGAACGCTTCTTCCTTGATCTTGAGCGCGTTGGTCAGATGTTCCAGCGCCGGATAGAGCCGATGGACCGCTTCAACTGCTGTGGCGATATGGATCGCTGTCGGGAAGCTGTCATTGGACGATTGGCTCATATTAACGTGGTCGTTGGGATGGACCGGCTTTTTCGACCCCATTTCACCACCGAGGAGCTCGATAGCCCGGTTTGAAATGACCTCATTGGCATTCATGTTTGATTGAGTGCCCGAACCGGTCTGCCAGACGACCAATGGGAAATGATCGTCAAGTTTACCTTCGATCACCTCCGAGGCGGCCACCGCGATCACCTGACCAAGAACCGGATCGAGCTTTCCCAGTGCAATATTGGTTTCCGCTGCCGCCCGCTTGACGACACCCAGCGCATGAACCAATGGCAGCGGCATGCGCTCTCCACCGATTTTGAAATTTTGCAGCGAACGCTGGGTCTGAGCTCCCCAGTAGCGGTCGGCAGGAACATCAATCGGTCCGAAAGTATCTGTTTCGGTACGAGTAGCGGTCATTTCTGGTCTCCGGCTGACGTGGACTCGGAACCGAGCCGTGCACAACGAATATAACACCGCCATTTGGTGGCGGCTCATGTTTCTTCGTGAAACTTTAAAGCGCAATCATTTGATAAAATATGACGAAAAAAGTCAATTTTTATTGACCGTCGGCACTGTCAAGTATCGCTGTCTTCGTCGTCATCCATTTCGGATATCCAGGCGGTCGGTTCAATCTTACGCTGGGTTTTGCTGTCGGTGAACGTCCACCACCCGGTATCCGCCTCATCCCATTGACCGCCCCCGGCCTGCAGTTGGGCAAGTGTTCGATACTGTGCGATCGACTCGTTGCGCTGGTCGTCGTCGTCGGTCCAGACGACTGTTATCTTTCGGCCATCTTTCGGCGCCGTGGCGATGGGAAGTTCCTTGCGCATATGATTATCACTCCGTTGTAATCGGAAATAATCATAGGGCACACGATGCCCGCGGCAAGCCGGAATTCCGTGTTCCGGCTTGCCTTGTTCCTTATCAGCCGCGAGCGACCTTTAGTGCCTTGCCCCACCAGATCAACTGGTCCAGCATATTCTTGGCCGCTTCCGCCAGATGAGGGAAATCATCCAGCTTGTTCTCGCCTTTCACGACCGCAAGATAGTCGGGGAAGAGGATGTGGACGCCCGTTTTGACGGACATGGAGGACATTTCGACGGCGATCATCCGCAGTTGCTCGACAGCGCGAGCGCCGCCCACGCCTCCGTAGCCAACGAAGCCCATGGGCTTCTGTATCCAGTCGCCGTAGTCGATGGCATTCTTCAGAACGGCGGTCGGCGCGTGATTATACTCAGCGGCCGTAAGAATGTAGGCGTCGAACTCCCGCAGTTTCGTTTTCCATTTGTCGGCTGTTTCTGCCTGAGCGGTCGTGGTGGACGTGTCGCCATAGAAACCCATCGGATAATCCGCGACATCGAGAACTTCCACGTCCAGTTCCGGCCGCTCGGCAACGAGCCTGGCAATCCACTGGGCTGGAACGGGCGCAAAACGTTGTTCACGTGTGCTGCCGATGATAACGGCGACTTTGAGCTTGGACATTGATGACACCTTTATTGCAGTGGTAACCATTGGAGACCGACGCTATATAAGTGACCAAATTCCCACGCAAGGAGGCACTTTTATGAAACCCGGTGACTTCAAGGAAACCAATGCATGCAGGACCGTAACGGAGATTTTGTCGCGTGTTGGCGATAAATGGACTGTGCTCGTGGTGAGTTATCTCGGCAATCGCCCGATGCGTTTCAATGAATTGCGCCGAACCGTCGAGGGCATTTCCCAGAAGATGCTGACAACCACCCTGCGCAATCTGGAACGGGACGGTTTCGTCAATCGTACCATCTTTCCGACAATTCCGCCCAAGGTCGAGTATGAACTGACGGAAATGGGGCGTGACCTGTTGAGGCCTGTGCGTGCGCTGGGTGAATGGGCAATAGCCAATGAAGCAAAAGTGGTGATGGCGCGCGCCCGATATGACGCCCTCACATCGGTGAAGACGCAGAGCGACGCTGCAGAATAGAGGCTGGACTTGTGAAGGAGAGCAAGTGGAAAGACAGGCCGAAGCCTGTCTTTCCTGTTGCCTGAGACAGGACTTCCATAGTGCGGGGGCAAACAGGAAGTCCGTCTCTATGTCATCTCGGATTGATCATGATTGGTGGTAGAGTGTCAATCAGAAGTTTCTGAAATAACCGCTTCGCGGCGGCAAAGCGCAAGCAAAGTAAATTTTTCATAAATCACAAATAGTTACGTCACGTAAAAAGAAAGGCGGCCAAGGGCCGCCTTTCTCACATTCCATCGAAACGAGGACGTGGATTTCTTAGAAATCCATGCCGCCCATACCGCCCATTCCGCCAGGCATGCCAGCCGGAGCTGCATCCTTCTTCGGCAGTTCGGCGATCATGGCTTCGGTCGTGATCAGGAGACCGGCAACCGATGCTGCATTCTGCAGGGCGGTGCGGACAACCTTGACCGGATCGACAACGCCAGCCTTGATCAGGTCGCCAAATTCACCGGAGGCAGTGTTGTAGCCATAGGTTTCAGAGGCATTTTCAAGGATCTTGCCAACGATGACCGAAGCTTCTTCACCGGCATTGGTCGTGATCTGGCGAGCCGGAGCCTGCAGAGCGCGACGAACGATGTTGATGCCGGCTTCCTGGTCGGCATTGATGCCCTTGGCAGAAATCTTGGCCGAAGCGCGGAGGAGTGCGGTACCACCGCCAGCAACGATGCCTTCTTCAACCGCAGCGCGGGTTGCGTTCAGCGCGTCGTCAACGCGGTCCTTCTTTTCCTTCACTTCAACTTCGGTTGCACCGCCGACGCGGATGACGGCAACGCCACCAGCGAGCTTGGCAAGACGTTCCTGAAGCTTTTCACGGTCGTAGTCCGAAGAGGTTTCTTCGATCTGCTGCTTGATCTGGCCAACGCGAGCGTCGATTTCAGCCTTCTGGCCTGCACCGTCGACGATCGTGGTGTTTTCCTTCGAAATCGAGACCTTCTTGGCGCGGCCGAGCATGTCGAGCGTGACGGTTTCGAGCTTGATGCCGAGGTCTTCGGAGATAACCTGACCACCCGTGAGGATCGCGATGTCTTCGAGCATTGCCTTGCGGCGGTCGCCGAAGCCAGGAGCCTTGACAGCAGCAATCTTCAGGCCGCCGCGCAGCTTGTTGACGACGAGCGTTGCAAGAGCTTCGCCTTCGACGTCTTCAGCGATGATGACGAGCGGCTTCGAGGTCTGAACGACAGCTTCCAGAACCGGCAGAAGAGCCTGGAGGTTCGAGAGCTTCTTTTCGTGCAGAAGGATGTATGCGTCTTCGAGGTCAGCAACCATCTTTTCAGGGTTGGTGACGAAGTAAGGCGACAGGTAGCCGCGGTCGAACTGCATGCCTTCGACGACTTCGAGTTCGGTTTCAGCGGTCTTGGCTTCTTCAACCGTGATCACGCCTTCATTGCCGACCTTCTGCATCGCTTCGGCGATCATCTTGCCGATTTCGGCTTCGCCGTTAGCGGAGATCGTGCCAACCTGGGCAACTTCTTCCGAGGTGTTGATCTTCTTGGCCTTGCCGAGAAGTTCAGCAACGACTTCCGAAACTGCGAGATCGATGCCGCGCTTCAGGTCCATCGGGTTCATGCCGGCAGCAACAGCCTTTGCGCCTTCCTGAACGATAGCCTGGCCCAGAACGGTAGCGGTCGTCGTGCCGTCGCCAGCGGTGTCGTTGGTCTTGGAAGCCACTTCGCGCAGCATCTGTGCGCCCATGTTTTCGAACTTGTCTTCCAGTTCGATTTCCTTGGCGACCGATACACCGTCCTTGGTGATGCGCGGAGCGCCGAAGGACTTGTCGATAACAACGTTACGACCCTTCGGGCCGAGCGTTACCTTAACAGCGTCAGCGAGGATATCGACGCCGCGCAGCATCTTTTCGCGCGCAGTGCGGCCGAATTTTACGTCTTTAGCAGCCATTTTACTCTCCTGGGAATTGTCCCGGTCAGATTATGGTGAATTGGTTTCAGGTAAGGGCGAAACCGCCCGAGGCTTGATTAGCCAACGATACCCAAAATATCGGATTCCTTCATGATCAGCAGGTCTTCGCCGCCGATCTTGACTTCGGTGCCCGACCACTTGCCGAACAGAACCTTGTCGCCAGCCTTGACTTCCAGAGCAATCAGCTTGCCTGCTTCGTCACGAGCGCCAGCGCCAACAGCGACGATTTCGCCTTCCTGCGGCTTTTCCTTGGCGGTGTCAGGGATGATGATGCCGCCAGCGGTCTTGGCTTCCGATTCAACGCGACGAACGACGACGCGGTCATGAAGCGGGCGGAACTTGATATCAGCCATGGTATAACCCTTGGTGTTATAGACGTTGAACCCTGATAACGGATCGAACCGATCCGCGCTTGTTAGCACTCACCGTGTGAGAGTGCTAACGTGGTTCTGAGATAGAAGGCGCGTCTGATCTTGTCAAGATTGCCTGAGGAATTTGACAGGCGAATGATGGTTAATTTGCACCATCCTTAACGCAGAACCGCCATGGGCAGTCGTAGCCGATACCCGCATATGGTGATGCTTTTGCTGTTATCAATCGACGAGACGCAAGTTTGACAGTTCATCGCCAATCTGCCGAAAGGTCTCGCTCAGTTCGCCGCCGGTCGAATTCCAGAAGAGTTTAGCCGGTTTGCCGCCTTCCATGCGCACGCGTGAGTTTGAAGAGCACGATCTCAACAAGTCTATTTGTGCTTTCTCCGTGCTGTTTGCTTCGTTGAGATCGAGCGCGACCGTCATGACAATGATATTGGCGGCTTTGGCGTTGTCGCAGAGTTTGGCAAAGCGGGCATTCAAAGCCTTGGTGTATGTCGTGTTGTTTTGGGAAACTGAAACGCCGCTTTCCTGAAAGAGGCGGCTCTGGCTATATTTTTTGGTTATGCGGGCGGTATAGCCATGTGTCGAGTAATAGGACAGGTTTCCGGCACGGTCGGGCCCTGAGCCAGCCAGGCCGTCATATTTGTAATAAGTATTGGCACCATCGGTGAGTACGATCACCACCTTGTCATTGCCTCGTTCCGTTGAGGCCCGGGCTTCTGTGAACGGGGCGCCCTGGACGATGGTTCGCCAGCCCCAGGCCATGGCTTCGGGGACATTCGTACCGCCGTTCGGCACCATTGCCTTGATTGCCGTCTGGACCGTTTTCATCCCTTGTTCGGTTGTAACGTCAGTCAAAGGCGTGAGGGGTAATGTTGTGCAGCTATAGTTAGGGCCACCGCCTTCCGATCTTCCCTTCCGATAGATCTTGTCGAGGGAATCGCGCAGATAGTATTTTTTCAAGTCGCTTTGTCGGGGTGAGTAGGCAAGAGACATATCATCTTGCCACCAGCTGTTCAAAACTGTGGAAATTACATTTCCCCTGCTATCCACGTTGTAATATTCAGCCGGACCGAACATTGGCACAAACAACGTATCTGGATTATTGTCAGAAGGTGGCGTTACATCCAGCGCAAAAGGTCCGGGACGAGATTCGACGCACCCCTGCCAGGCGAGCCACGGCTCGCTTGATCTCCGTGTGAGGTCAGCATAAAGCTCCGCCCGTGAAAAAGGTTTGTTGTTACGGTCTCCCCAGCCGGTTCCCACTTTGTAATATCGTCCGCTGCCCGCGGGCTTTTCTTCTATCTTGCGGCTAGCGTCGATCGTGACGGGCAGGGTGAAATTTTCAAGATTGACGGAAGATTTGCCTTCCGGGTCCATCCAGGCCGCATTGAGATATTGTGGGCCGACATTCACAGAACCGGCGAAAGGAACCAGTGAAAATTGCACTGGTTTTTCGACATAGGTTATGAGCGCGGATTGTGAGGCCATCGTCTCCACAAGTTGCGAGGCGGCATCCTTTAGAAGATCGATGCGTTTTTTTGACGATCCGCTTCTTGTTTCATCCATTGATTTGGAGTTGTCGAGGACGAGAGCGACTTCGATGGTGTTCTTGAGCCGGACAGACGCTGTGAGCGTATATTGGTGTTTATCCCAATTGTCGCCTGTAAGGCGGGAGGCGACGACGCCAAATAGGGATTTGTAGGTGAATGCGGCAGTGGCCTGTACTTGCTGGTCCGTCGTCTTGTCCTGGGGAAAGGCAATCTGGAAATTGATTGCGTCTGCGCTCAGCGCGGTGACGTTGGCGTAAAAAATTCGGGCACCGTAGTCCTGTACGACCGTATGGCTTTCGCCCGTGGAGAACCTCTTGCCTACAGCCAAAGCGGCGGCATCCAGCGAAGCCTGCACGTTGTTGCGCACGCGCATGAGGTTTGCGGTGTCAACCGCAACCATGCCGGCCAGAAGCAGGGGGACGAGCACCAAAGCCGCGATCATGGCGAAATTCCCGCGCTCGTCTTTCCCGAAGCGCAGGATGGTCAATTGAGGCAAACAGCGAAAAACGCGCGCCTGAAGCCTGCCGGCTTTCGTGATCCAGTTCTTCATTTTGGCCCCCGCCGACGGTTGTGTTCGCAATTGATGAAATGGAAAGTTGTGCTTGCTCCTACCAGCATCTTTCTAACAGTCGGTCACGAAGCAGGGTAAATGAACGATGAAGAATCCCCTGGGATAATTGGACGCGCTTTAGCTGTCGGATTCGGGCCTAAAGGCCGTGACAGATGTGGTTGGCTACGCTAGATGGAGCGCTGGCAATCCATCAAACGGCCCTAGCGGTTCTCGCCTTACAGACGAATTATCAAGAGGAAACCATGAAGCAGCTTGAACGCCTCGACGATCTGACCGACCAGTACGATGTGCTCTTCTGCGATGTATGGGGTGTGGTACACAACGGCGTGGCCGCTTATCCGCCTGCAATCGAGGCACTGAAACGCGCACGCGCCAAGGGTGTTACGGTCATTCTTGTAACCAATTCTCCAAGGCCGCATCCCGATGTTGAAAAGCAGATGCTTGGCCTTGGTGTGCCCTCGGATACATATGATCGCGTAGTCACGTCCGGTGATGTAACCCGCGATCTGATTGCAGAAGGTCCGCGCAAGGTGTTTCACATCGGCTGCGAGCGCGAACTGACCATCTATGACGGTCTCGATGTCGAACTGGTCGAAGAATTTGAAGCTTCGGGCGTCGTCTGTACCGGGCTTTACGATGACGAAAGCGAAACGCCGGACGACTACAAGGAATTGCTCGTCCGGTTGCGCTCGCGCAATCTTCCGTTCATCTGTGCCAATCCGGATATCATGGTTGAACGTGGTTCGCGGCTGATCTGGTGCGCTGGCGCTCTCGCGCGCGAATATGGTCAGCTTGGCGGGCGAACCCTCATAGCCGGAAAACCACATCGCCCCATTTATGAGGCCGCTTTGCGGTTTGCCGAAGAAATTCGCGGCACGAAAGTCGAGAAAAGCCAAATTCTTGGGATTGGTGACGGGGTTCTCACCGATGTTAAGGGGGCTGCGGATTTCGGGTTGGATGTGCTTTACATCTCCGGTGGAGTTCATGCAGCAGACTATACGACCGACGGCACCGTTGACATTGCCCGAATGGAGGCGTTTCTCCAGAAGCATGGCAACCGCCCGGTTGCTGCGCTGAATGCTCTTGTTTGAATGAGAGCAACCTCCTACGACCAGTCAAAGACCAGATCAAAATGACCAAATCCAGCTTTCAGCGCCTTTCTGGAACGGATTCCCTGCCGGGACACCTGCACAATTGTGTGGTGGCAATCGGCAATTTCGACGGAGTTCACCGCGGTCATCAGGCCGTTCTCGAACGCGCGCTGGAGATTGCCGAAAAACGTGGCTTGCCGGCCGTTGTTTTGACTTTCGAGCCGCACCCACGCAGCTTTTTCAAGCCGGATGCGCCGATCGATCGTTTGACAGCAGCACCCAGAAAGGCCGAAATCCTACGTCTCATGGGGTTTGATGCTGTCGTTGAGCAGCCCTTCACCGTTGAGTTTTCCTCCCGGTCGGCGGAAGATTTCGTCGAGCACATTCTCGTCGAACGATTGCACGCAAGCTGTGTGGTCACGGGGTATGATTTTCACTTCGGTAAGGGACGGCGTGGAACACCGGAATTCCTTCAGAAGGCGGGAGAAACTGCCGGGTTTACGGTTACGCTTGTCGATGCCTTTACGGATGAAGGCGATAATCTTGTCTCGTCGACCCGCATAAGAAATCTGCTTTGCGAAGGCGATGTCGCTCAGGCGGCGGGACTTCTCGGTTATCGCTATATGGTCTGCGGTGAAGTCATCCACGGCAAGAAGCTCGGGCGAACGCTAGGGTTTCCTACTGCCAATATGCAAATCGATGCCCAGGCGGGCTTGAAGCATGGAATTTATGCCGTCAGGTTCCGGCGTGCGAACGGCGACCTTCACGACGGTGTTGCAAGTTTCGGTCGGCGTCCCACTGTCGACAGCGATGGTTCTCCGCTACTTGAAACGTTTCTCTTCGATTTTTCAGACGATCTATATGGCGAGACCGCTTGTGTATCGTTCTTCGGGTTCCTGCGGGGCGAGATAAAGTTCGATGGCCTTGATCCGCTTATCGATCAGATGAAGCGGGACGATGCCGAGGCACGAGCTCTTCTTGCGGGGGCGAAGCCGCTGTCTGAACTGGATCGCTTGCTTTCTTTCGCGTGAAGCGAATTTGTGGTTGCTTTTTCCACTTAAAATTTAAATCAAATTTTACTTATTCTCGACCAAAAGAGAAAAATGCCTCAAAACTAACTGGGGCGCTTTTTGTTGGAGTTTAATGTGGCACGTATTGTTCCTCGGGCACTTGTTGCAGGTGCCGCATTCCTGATGAGCAGCCCGTTTGCGTTTTCAGCAGACGTGCAGCAGCCCGATATTTATGCTGCGGAAACCGCGCAGCCAGCCCGCAAGCATTTTTGGTCCGGTGACTGGTATCTCAAGGTCGGTGCGGCTGGTCTCGTTGCTCCAAAGTTCGAGGGTTCCAACAAATATCGCTTTTCCGCACAGCCGTTGATCTCGCTGGGTCGACAGGGAGAAGCGACGCGTTTCTCGTCACGAAATGACAACGTATCCTTCGCCTTGATCGACAATGATCGTTTCCGCGTGGGGCTTGCAGGCAAGCTTCTCTTCGAACGCGATGACGATATCCATGGCCTGAAAGACACAAAGTTTGGCGGTGAGGCGGGCGCGTTTGTTGACGTTTATCCAACCGATTGGCTGCGCGTGCGCGGCGAAGTGCGTCAAGGTATTCGTGCGCATAAGGGCGTCGTAGGCGATATCGCTGCCGATGCGTTCTATGACGTTACGCCGACCGTTCGTGTGTCGGGCGGTCCACGTGCGACCTTCGCGTCCAAGGATTATTTCAAGACTTATTACGGCGTGGATGCCGAGGAAGCGGCAGCGTCGGGACTTTCAGAATATAATCCGGGTAGCGGCTTCAAGTCCGCTGGTGTCGGCGGTGCCATCACGTGGAAGGCAACCGACAAGATCGATACCAGCCTGTTTGGCGAATATAGCCGTCTGCAAGGGCCCGCGAAGGACTCGAGCATCGTCAAGGAACGCGGCTCGCGAGATCAGTTCATGGTCGGTGTCTCGGCAACTTATCGTTTCGATTTCTCGCTGGACTGATTTGAGCCGCATCAATGTAAACATTTTCCGGGGCAGGGATGCAGTTTTATTGCGTCTTTGCCCCTTCACCTCTTTATTCCTGTGAAGCTCATTGTTAAAAGCGTGCCCATGATGACGGATTTTCGGCTTATCATGACGGCCATACGAATTATTGGCCCGGCCTCCCGCTTTGCCTGAACGGCTGTTTTGCCAGGCAATATACGGCGCGGAGGTCCGGGAGCGACCGGCTGTGCTCTACAGTCCCCTGTTTTCTTTGATCCACATGCCCGCCATCTTTGGCCAGGGCTTCACAGGCGAATACCCTCATGACTGAGACGACCAAAATCGATTATTCCAAAACCCTTTATCTTCCGCAGACCGAATTTCCCATGCGCGCCGGGCTTCCGCAGCGCGAGCCGCTTTTCGTCGAGCGATGGGAGAACATGAACCTCTATAAGAAGTTGCGTGAGCAGGCGAAGGACCGTCCGCTTTATGTGCTTCACGATGGCCCGCCTTACGCCAACGGTAATATCCATATCGGCCATGCGCTGAACAAGATCCTCAAGGATGTCATCACGCGCTCCTTCCAGATGCGCGGATACAATTCGAACTACGTTCCGGGCTGGGATTGCCACGGCCTGCCTATCGAATGGAAGATCGAGGAGAAATATCGCGCCGAAGGCAAGAACAAGGATGAAGTGCCGATCAACGAATTCCGCAGGGAATGTCGGGATTTTGCTGCCGGCTGGATCAAGGTTCAGACGGAAGAATTCAAACGCCTTGCAATTCTCGGCGACTTTGAAAATCCATACACGACGATGAATTTCCACGCTGAATCGCGGATCGCCGGGGAACTCCTGAAGTTCGCTGCATCCGGTCAGCTTTATCGCGGCTCCAAACCGGTGATGTGGTCGGTTGTGGAACGCACCGCGCTGGCGGAAGCCGAAGTCGAATATCACGACGTCGAGTCCGACATGATCTGGGTCAAGTTCCCTGTCGCTGGCCAGAACGATCTTGCCGGTAGCGCAGTAGTGATCTGGACGACCACGCCGTGGACCATTCCCGGCAACCGCGCTGTGTCCTACTCCTCGCGTATCGAATATGGACTTTATGAAGTCACGGAAGCCGAGAACGACTTTGGGCCGCGCCCGGGGGAGAAGCTCATCTTCGCTGACAAGCTCGCCGAAGAAAGCTTCGCGAAGGCAAAGCTTCAGTTCAAGCGCCTGCGCGGTATTGCGGCTGACGAATTGGGCAAAGTCGTACTCGATCACCCGCTCAAGGGGTTTGGCGGCGGTTATGAATTCGTTGTACCGATGCTCGACGGTGATCATGTGACCGACGATGCCGGTACGGGCTTTGTGCATACCGCGCCAAGCCACGGTCGCGAAGACTTTGAAGCCTGGATGAACAATGCCCGCGAACTGGAAGCGCGGGGCATCGATCCAAGCATCCCGTTCCCCGTTGACGATGCCGGCTTCTATACCAAGGACGCGCCCGGATTCGGCCCGGACCGCGAAGGTGGACCTGCGCGTGTTATCGATGACAACGGCAAGAAGGGCGATGCCAACAAGTCCGTCATGGATCAGTTGATCGCCCGCGACAAGCTCTTCGCGCGCGGTCGCCTGAAGCATTCCTATCCGCATTCGTGGCGTTCCAAAAAGCAGGTCATCTTCCGCAATACGCCGCAGTGGTTCGTCTATATGGACAAGAACCTTGGTGACGGCACAACCTTGCGCTCACGCGCGCTGAAAGCCATTGACGACACTCGTTTTGTGCCAGCGTCTGGTCAGACGCGTCTGCGCTCGATGATCGAAGGCCGGCCGGACTGGGTACTTTCGCGCCAGCGGGCGTGGGGCGTGCCGATCTGCGTTTTCGTGGATGAGGAAGGCAACATCCTTCAGGATGATGCCGTCAACAAGCGCATCCTTGAAGCGTTCGAGGCAGAAGGCGCCGATGCGTGGTTTGCCGAAGGTGCGCGCGAGCGGTTCCTCGGCAGCCGCGCCAATGAAGGCTGGACGCAGGTACGCGATATCCTGGACGTCTGGTTCGATTCTGGTTCGACGCATACTTTCACGCTGGAAGATCGTCCGGACATGAAATGGCCGGCTGACGTCTATCTGGAAGGCTCGGACCAGCATCGTGGCTGGTTCCATTCTTCGCTTCTGGAAAGCTGCGGCACGCGCGGCCGGGCGCCATATAACGCCGTCGTGACTCATGGTTTCACCATGGACGAGCACGGCAAGAAGATGTCGAAGTCGCTCGGCAATACGGTCACGCCGCAGGACGTCATCAAGGAATCCGGGGCGGATATTCTGCGTCTGTGGGTTATGACGACCGATTACTGGGAAGATCAGCGCCTCGGCAAGAGCATCATCCAGACCAATATCGACGCCTATCGCAAGCTGCGCAACACGATCCGCTGGATGTTGGGCACGCTTGCTCATGATGAAGGCGAAAACGTCGCTCATGCGGAACTGCCGGAACTCGAACGCCTGATGCTGCACCGTCTGACGGAACTGGATGAGATCGTCCGCTCCGGCTATGACGCATTCGATTTCAAGCGCATTGCCCGCACGCTGATCGATTTCATGAATGTCGAGCTTTCGGCGTTCTATTTTGATATCCGCAAGGACGCCCTTTATTGCGATGCGCCGTCGAGTGTTCGCCGCAAGGCGGCGCTGCAGACCGTGCGTGAAATCTTTGATCGCCTGACGACCTGGCTCGCTCCAATGCTGCCTTTCACCATGGAGGAAGCCTGGCTTGACCGATATCCGCTTTCGGTTTCGATTCATGCCGAGCAGTTCCGCCCGACGCCAGCCCAATGGCGGGATGATGTGCTGGCCGAAAAGTGGCGCAAGGTTCGTGCTGTTCGCCGCGTAGTAACCGGCGCACTGGAACTGGAACGCGCCGACAAGCGCATCGGTTCGTCGCTGGAAGCTTCTCCGGTCGTCTATGTTTCCGACAAGAGCCTGACCGATTCGCTCGAAGGTCTAGATTTTGCGGAAATCTGCATCACCAGCGGCATTTCGTTCAGTGACGCCGATGCGCCCGAAGGAGCATTCACGCTTGGCGATGTGAAAGGCGTGGCTGTCGTGCCCGCACGTGCAGAGGGCGAAAAGTGTGCCCGCTCATGGCGGTATACGACGGATGTTGGCTCAGATCCCGAGTTTCCGGAAGTGTCGGCGCGTGATGCTGTTGCACTTCGCGAACTCAAGTCTTTGGGCAAGCTCGAAGTTTGATCGAATTCTGACGATCTTGCTCTCGGCAGTTCATATGCCGGGAGCTTCGGGAGGGGAAATGGGGTTGCAATCTCCGCTTCGGACATGGTGAAATAGCGGTTAACATCGGATTGCCGCATGAGTTGCACTCATGTACAAGGCATTCCTCGGATAATTTCAAGATCTGCCTTGGAGTTGCCGGTTTCTTCATTCAAGGCTCGCCTGAGCAAGTCTTGGTGAAGATAAAATCGGCAAGCGTAAAAGAAGTGGCGCTAATGAAGATTGAAGGACGAGTTCTGGTGCTTATGACAGCGATAGCGGGAGTTTCGCTATCCGGCTGCGTTTCTTCGCCAACCTACGGAACCGACAAAACGGCGGGAGCACAGCTCCTGGACGATGTGTCGAATTTAGCAAGTTTCGGACAGGGTAAGAACAAGAAAGAGCGGATTGACTACAAGCCGCGTCCCGATCTTGTCCGTCCGGCACCGGGCGAAAAAGGCCAGTTGCCTGCTCCGCAGCAGAGTGTTGCCAGCGCTAACGATCCAAATTGGCCGGAATCGCCCGAGCAGCGCCGCAAGCGCCTGCGCGACGAGATTACCGCGAACCGTGACGATCCGAATTTCGTGTCGCCGGTCGTTCAGGATGTGCCCGTCGCGTCCAATATTCAGGCAGCGTTGCCGCGCGGTAACAGCCGCCGCGAAGACTATGAATCCCGCACGCCAACGTTCGATCCGGCAAAGGTCGCAGCCTATAAGGCAATGCGTCAGCAGCAGGTTCAGGGATCTTCCTCGACGCGCCGTTATTTGAGCGAGCCGCCACTTACCTATCGTCAGCCTGCCTCCACCGCTGCAGTTGGCGAGTTGGGAACAGACGAGGCGCAGAAAGAGCGTGAACGCAAGAAGGCCTCTGGTAAGTCCAAGGGCTGGCGCGATTACCTGCCTTGGAACTAATGTCGCCTGAATTTATTATTCTTAACAATAGGTCGCAGTGAAGGAAATTTACTGCGACCTATTTTTTATTATACCATATACTTGATTGGGCGAGGTTGAGCGCATAAATCCCATAATTGAAGCAAAAGATTAAATATTTTTAATGTTTTGGAATCTGACGAATATTTGATTTCAATCAAAGATTTCTTTGGTGCAGTTCGTCATCATGCCAACTCGGGATGGAAGGTATGATCTGATGAACAATACAAACACTATATGGGATAGGCCCTCGGGATATGGCCTTATCAGTCGAGCCCTGCATTGGTTGATGGCTCTCCTGTTTATTTGGCAGTTTGCGTCTGCATTGCTGCGGGTCGCGGCTAAAGACACAGCAATCTATAGCATCTTCTGGTCGGCGCACTATCAGCTTGGCTTTGCCCTTCTCGTGCTGGTGTTATTGCGCGGGGCGTGGGGGCTGCTGAACCTGAGCCGCCGCCCGCACAAGTCAGGCCATGTGGGCAAATTGGCAGCGCTTGGGCATATCGTTATTTACGGGCTTATGTTTGTAGTCCCCGCACTGGCCTTGCTGCGTACATATGGCAGCGGGCGCGGGTTTTCCTTCCTCGGTATCCAGATTTTCGAACAAACGGGCGTGCAGAACGCCGCGTTGACTGCACCGGGGAGCGCATTGCACGGTTTGCTGGGTTGGGTTTTGCTCGCCGTAATCGTCGGGCATGTTGTGATGGCCTTTATCCATCATTTTGCACTGCGTGACGATACGTTGCGCTATATGACCGGAAGAAAGGCTCTGAACTGAAGCTATCGTCTGTCGCGGAAGAATTCCCGCAGGATTTTCTGCGAATCTCCTTCGGAGAAACCGGCATAAATCTCCGGCACATGATGGCAGGTGGGCTGCGTGTAAAAGCGCGGCCCATGTTCGACGCCGCCTCCTTTGGGATCAGTTGCGCCATAATAGAGGCGACGGATGCGGGCGAATGAAATGGCGGCTGCGCACATCGCACACGGCTCCAGCGTTACATAAAGGTCGCAACCAACCAGACGTTCCGATTGCAGGGTCTCTCCGGCCTCGCGGATGGCCAGCACTTCGGCGTGAGCGGTCACGTCATTGAGTTCGCGTGTCCGGTTGCCCGCCCGCGCGATGATCGTGCCTTGATGGACGATGACTGCACCGATGGGGACTTCTCCACGTGCGCCTGCAGCTCGCGCTTCTTCGAGCGCGATCTCCATGGGAGTGGTATCATTCTGGTTCAGGACCTCGACCCCCTTGCTCATGCCTGCTCCATTTCGTGCGTTCTTTGGGAAATTTCGCTCGCAAGCCATGGAGCGATTTGTTACTGCATAATTCTCGAAATCGAAACCGATTTGCGAACGGATTTATACGGCGTTCCTGTTTCCGGCTGTCTCTTACCTGTGCTTAAGGGTGTAAGATGACACGGCAGCGCTGCTGAAAGGCCAATACCAGATGACTACAGATGACGACAACAAGGACGGCAAGCGTCCCCATGGCCGTGGAGGGCGCTGTGATCGCCCGGGCCGGCCAGATCGTGACAAAGACCGCGACAGCCGTCCGCGCCGCGACGACGGTGCCCGTGACAAGCCGCGTAAATTCGGACCTCGCAATGCCGAAGCGCAGGAGGATGCGAGCGAGCGTATAGCCAAGCGTATGGCGCGCGCTGGCATAGCCTCCCGCCGCGAAGCGGAGACGATGATTGCAGCCGGCCGTATTGCTGTGAATGGCAAGGTGCTCGAAAGCCCGGCAGTCAATGTCAAGCGCACGGACATTATCACGGTTGACGGCAAACCTTTGAAGCAGACAGAGCGCACTCGCCTTTGGCTGTATCACAAGCCGGCTGGCCTTGTGACGACCAATCGTGACCCTGAAGGGCGTCCAACCGTGTTCGAGGCGCTGCCTGCCGAAATGCCGCGCGTACTTTCGGTTGGTCGTCTCGATATCAATACCGAAGGTCTCCTGCTGCTCACCAATGATGGTGGGTTGTCGCGTGTTCTCGAATTGCCATCCACGGGCTGGCTGCGCCGCTATCGCGTGCGCGCGCACGGCAAGGTGACGCAACAGCAGTTGGATGAGCTGAAGAACGGGATCGCGGTTGATGGCGTATTCTACGGCAGCGTAGAGGCCGAACTTGAGCGCGTGCAGGGCGCGAATGTCTGGATCTCCATCGGGTTGCGCGAAGGCAAGAACCGTGAAGTGAAGAACATTCTGGGTGCCCTTGGGCTGACGGTCGGACGACTTATCCGTGTTTCATTCGGTCCGTTCCAGCTTGGCGATCTTGAAGAAGGTGCTGTCCGCGAAATCAAGGGACGCACCCTGCGAGACCAGTTGGGTGACAAGCTGATTGAGGAATCGGGAGCAGATTTTGATGCGCCTGTCCTGAACGAATTTTCCAATGCCGCGGTTCAGGGACGCACTCGCCGCGAGATGGAGGAAGGTCAGCCGGAGCAGGACGGCGAGACCCGTCGGGCACCGCGGGAGCGTGAGTGGATTTCCAGCCGCCCCGAACGCCGTCGCGGACGCGAAGACAAGACGGAAAAGGTCGAGCCTCGCCGTCGCGGGAATGCCAATGTCTGGATGGCTCCGGGCGCTCGCCCCAAGGGAGAAAAGGCTGCCGCAAAGCCGCCCCGCGTCGAACATCAGGTTCCGCACCGTTCCGCAAAGTTCAGTGGCGATCTGCAGATGCGCCCACGCCGGGCTGGCGAAGAGGAGCAGGGTCGCGAAGAAGGCGGTGAGCGTCGTTACAACAAGCGCCCGGAAGGTCGTTTCGACAAGGATTCCCGTCCACAGCGGCCGCGCCCGGAAGGAAATCGTTCGGAAGAGGGGCGTCCAGAGCGTCGCGAGCCGCGTGAGGATGGACGCAAGGAACGCCGCCCCGGAAAACGCGAGCGTGCAGAATTGCGCGATGCAGAAGGCCGCGTAGGTGAACGCGGCAAGGGCGGTTTCGAAGGCCGCAAGTCTGGTAAGCCGGGCGCGCCGCGGGGGGAAGGACGTTTTAGCGCTTCCGACCGTGATACGCGCTCAGGCCCACGTAGTAGCGGGCCGGGAGGCAAGTCAGGCGGCGGGCCGGGCGGAAAACCGGGCGGCGGCAAGCCGGGTGGTGGCAGAACTGGAGGCGGCGGTGCGGATCGTCGGCGGTAAGCTGCGCGGGCGTGCACTTGTAACGCCTTCAACCAACGCCATTCGCCCCACCACCGACCGTACGCGCGAGAGCCTCTTCAACATTCTTGCGCATAATTTCCCCGACAAGGTGGAGGGCGCACGCGTCCTCGACCTGTTTGCAGGGACTGGCGCGCTTGGCCTGGAGGCTTTGTCGCGTGGTGCGCGCTATGCGACCTTTGTGGAAGAATCTGCTGAGGGCCGTGGTTTGCTGCGCCAGAATATCGAGGCCTTCGGTCTGCAGGGACATACCAAGATATTGCGGCGCGACGCCTGCCAGTTGGGTATCGTTGGCACGATGGAGCCCTTCAATCTCGTTTTTGCCGATCCGCCTTATGGACGGCGCATGGGAGAAAAGGCGTTTTTGTCAGCACTTCAAGGCGGTTGGCTTAATCCTGACGCACTTTTGGTGCTTGAAGAAGATGGCGAGGCGGCACTTGAGCTTGATGAACGATTCGTCATCCTGGAAGAGCGCAACTACGGGGGCACGATCATTCGGCTGATCCGGCTGAAAGTCGCCGCTTGAATTCGCGGACAAATATGGTCCGCATCAAATTGATATGCTGTCCGGAAGAACCGGGCAGTAATGAAACCGATTGGAGATGTCGCTTGGTGAAGAACCCCTCACTCCGGCGCTTGCTATTGTCCACCGCGTTGGGTTTCGTACTGGCTTTGCCTTTGGCAGGCGGTGCCGTGCGGGCAGAAAGCCAACCCGCTGCCGCCACTGCTGAAGCACAGCCCGCGCCGGCAGCACCGGCAGCCGCTGAGCAGACAGCACTTCCCGAAATTTCCCAGTCGGACGGGGTCAGCCATTTCACTTTGCCGAATGGCTTGGAAGTAATCGTCATTCCCGATCATCGCGCGCCCGTGGTTACACAGATGATCTGGTACCATGTCGGATCGGCGGACGAAGCGCCCGGTGTTTCAGGCATTGCGCATTTCCTCGAACATCTGATGTTCAAGGGAACGAAAAATCACCCCGCCGGTGAGTTTTCAGCAAAAGTTGCCTCCATTGGCGGGCAGGAAAACGCATTCACTTCTTACGATTATACGGCCTATTTCCAGCGCGTATCTCCTGAAGCTCTGGAAATGGTGATGCAGTTCGAGTCGGACCGGATGGAGAATCTGGTACTCAACGAAGAAGCCGTGAAAACGGAACGGGATGTTATTCTGGAAGAGCGTCGCATGCGGGTCGATTCCAATCCCGCTTCCATGCTGATGGAAAATACCGATGCTGTTCTTTTCTATAACCATCCTTATCGCAAGCCCGTCATCGGCTGGCAGCAGGAGATGGAAAAGCTGAGCCTGAAGAACGCTATCGACTTTTATCAGCAATATTACACACCGAACAACGCGACGCTCGTGATCGCCGGAGACGTTTCGCCGGAACGCGTGCGCGAACTGACCCTGAAAACCTGGGCAAACGTTCCGAAACGCGCTGAAGTCCTACCGCGCGAACGTCCACAGGAGCCCAAGAAACATGCCGCCCGAATAGTGACGCTGCATGATGAGCGCGTGAGCACGCCTTCATTTCGTGTATCCTGGCTGGTGCCGTCTTATGCGAATGAAAAGCGGTTTCCGAATGCAAAGCCGGGGGATGCGCCCGCGCTTGATCTCCTGAGCGAAATTCTCGGCGGTTCGTTGCGTTCACGCCTTTATCAGGAACTGATAGTGAGGCAGGGCATCGCCGCCAATACAGGTGCGAGCTATGGCGGTGACGCGCTCGATGACGGCACGTTCTCCGTTTATGGCGCACCACGCAATGGGGCCACGCTGGGTGACGTGGAAAAGGCCGTCGAAGCCGAAGTCGCACGGATCATCAAGGAAGGTGTGAGCCAGACCGAGCTTGATCAGGCTCGTAACCGTTTCCTCAAAGCGGTTATTTTTGCACGCGATAGCCAGACAGGCATGGCGCGAATTTATGGTTCGTCACTGTCCGTTGGACAAACGGTCGACGATATCCAGAAGTGGCCAGAAGTCATCAAGCGCGTTACCGTCGACCAGGTTAAAGATGTTGCGACACGTTACCTTGTCGAGGACCAATCGGTAACAAGCTACCTGCTTCCACCGAATGCAGAGCCGCAAAGTGCTCGGGAAAACCCGGATGCATCACCTGAAGGCGTCGGGGCCAATGGTTCGGGAGGAGCGATCCAGTGAAGAACATTCTTATGCTGAAATTCCAACGTGTTCTCGCATTTCGCTATGCCCGCTCTATGGTTGGCATGTTCGTGGCATCAATGACAGTCTTGATCGTGTGCGCATTGCCCGCGCGCGCGATTGAAATTCAGGAGGTCGTCTCGCCAAAGGGCATTAGAGCCTGGCTGGTAGAGGATGACTCGGTTCCGCTCATTTCAATGCGGTTTTCGTTCAAGGGCGGCACGTCGCAGGACCCTTCCGGCAAGGAAGGTTTAGCCAATCTGATGACGGGGCTTTTCGATGAAGGCGCAGGCGATCTGAAATCGGATGCCTTTCAGGAACGGATGGATAATCTTGGCGCGGAAATGAGCTTTTCCGCAACGCAGGATTCGGTTTCTGGCGGCATTCGGATGCTTGCCGAAAATCGCGATGCGGTAACCAGCCTACTCGCTCTCGCCGTCAACAAGCCTCGTTTCGATCAGGACGCCGTTGATCGCATTCGTCAGCAGGTCGTTGCCAGTATCGAAGCTTCGCAACGCGATCCTTCAACGATAGCATCGCGCAAGTTTTCCGAAGTTCTCTACGGCAATCATCCTTATGCGCGGCCCAATGACGGCACGGTGAAGTCGTTGCAGTTGATCACGGGTGACGATCTGGTGAACTTTCATCGCAGGAATTTTGCGCGTGACCACCTGACGATAGGCGTCGTGGGAGCCATCAATGCGCAGGATCTGGGTGCGTTGCTGGACAAGGTGTTCGGCGAACTGCCAGCGATGGCTGAACTGGTTCCCGTTCCTGATGCCAAACTGGCGCTCGGTACAACGACCAGCCTCAATTTCGATATGCCACAGACCTCGATCAGCTTTGTATATCCTGCGATTCCGCGCAAGGATCCGGAGTTTTTCGCGGCCTACCTCATGAATCACATTCTGGGTGGTGGCTTCACTTCGCGTCTCTATGCCGAGGTGCGTGAAAAGCGTGGTCTTGCCTATTCTGTCTCCTCGTCCATGGTTCTGCGCGACCATGTTTCGGCATTGATGATTTCGACGGCAACCCGTCCCGACAAGGCGCAGGAATCTCTGAAAATCATTCGCGAGCAAGTTGCCGCGATGGCCGCCGATGGACCGACCGAAGAAGAACTTGCTGCTGCGAAGAGCTTCCTCAAGGGGTCCTATGCCGTTAATAATCTGGACTCGTCCGCGGCAATTGCTGAAACTCTGGTAAGCTTGCAGGAAGCAGGGCTCCCGCGTGATTATATCGACCGGCGCTCAGAGTTGATTGAGGCAGTGACGCTGGATCAGGTCAAAGCCATCGCCAGGAAACTTCTTGAAGCAGAACCAGCTATTCTGATCTTCGGTCCGGCCCAAAGCTAACAGGTGGCAGATTGGAAAAGGCAGTGCCGTCATCGCCCCGAATTGCCGTCGCTTTCGGCGGCGGCGGGGCGCGGGGTATTGCTCATCTCCATATCGTCGAAGTGCTCGATGAACTGGGCATCAAGCCGGTCGCCATTGCGGGTTCTTCGATAGGCTCGATCGTCGGGGCAGGAATGGCGAGTGGCATGACCGGCCACGAGATACACAAATATATGGCGGCGATTTTCAATCGCCGTTCGGAAGTCGCAAAGCGCATGTGGCAAACCCGTCCGGCCCGTTGGGTCGAATTGCTCAAGGGCGGCCTGCGTGTCAGCCAGTTCAATATCGAAAAGGTGCTGGACGTTTTTCTGCCTGAGAGCCTGCCCGCCAATGTGGAAGAGCTGAAAATTCCCATGAGCATCACGGCGGCGGATTTTCACGCCGCTCAGGAGATTCATATCCGCGATGGCGATCTGCATTCAGCGATAGCGGCATCTTGTGCAATACCGCCGGTTTTCGCACCCGTGCGCCGGGAAGGTCGAATTCTGGTCGATGGCGGCTTGTTCAATCCCGTGCCTTTTGATTTGTTATTCGACAAGGCCGATATCGTTATCGGTATCGACGTTGTCGGCACGCCTGTTGGCCCGGACGATTATATGCCCACTACGTTCGAAGCAGTGATCGGCGCCAACCAATTGACTATGTGCTCCATCATCGAGAACAAGTTTCGCATCCGTCCGCCGCACATTTTTATCCGTCCCAATGTCGAACGGATCGGGCTTCTGGATTTCCTGAAGTTCGAACAGATCCTGTCGCAAAGTGCCAGTGTTCGCGACGAACTGAAGCGCGCCATAGAACTGACGATCGAGGGGAAAGCGGCGCCGATAGGCTCAACTCTGGCGAATTGAGTCTATCGCCGCCGTAGCGCAGAGCTATTCTGCCGGGACGGCCTGTGCTGACGAGGCCGTTGCATCTTCCACCGCCTTGTCGATACGCTGGCCTTCGCGAGTGGGTTTGACCAGCGGCTCAGGCGTTACAGGCTTATTGAACAACAAATGTCGACCAGCCATGATGCCTTCCGAAGCCTGTACGTGGAGCCGGTCCTCGTCCCGCTGACGCACGTCTTCGCGAATTCCATAGGCTTGCGCTTCGGCCATGCCGAGCCCTTCGAGCGTGCGCTGACCGAAAAGCAGACCGGACTCGAACGTTTCGCGCAGTTCGTATTCCACGCCCTGGGCCCTTAATTGCAATGTATGTTCGCGATCATATGAACGAACGAACAGCCTTACGTCTGGATATTCCGACTGGATGAGATTGACGATGTGGTTGGTCGTTTCCCGTTTGTGGGTACAGACGGCGACGATCTTCGCCTTTCGGATTCCTGATGCTTCCAGCACGTCTTTGCGGGTGCCATCGCCGAAATAGATACGGAAACCGAATTTTCCGGCTGCGCGGACGCGATTGGGAGAACTGTCGATCACCGTTACGTCGATACCGCCAGCAAGCAGGATTTGAGCGGCGATCTGGCCATAACGCGAGAAACCGATCATCAGCACGTCGGAACCGGCGCCGTCAAAATTCTCCTCGATGACATCGACCGTCTTGTCCTTGATGAGCAGTTTCGAGCCGAGTGCGACAGAAAGCGGGGTGAGTGCCATGGAAACGGTAACCGCGGCCACAAGCTCTGAACCGAGAGCGCTGGAGATTATGCCTCCCGCAGTGGCCGCAGAGAAAAGTACGAACGCAAACTCGCCGCCTTGCGGAAGAAGAAAAGCGATCCGCACGGCATCATTATGGCTGGACCGGAAGGCGCGGCATAGAAGGTAAATGATCCCAATCTTGGCTGCCATGAAGACGGGAACAGCAAGAAGGATTATTTTCCAGTATTGAAGGATTACCGAAAGGTTCAGGGACAGGCCGACTGCGACAAAGAACAAGCCAAGGAAAATTCCGCGAAATGGTTCGATGTCGGCTTCAAGTTCGTGCCGGTAGGATGATTCCGCCAGCAAGACCCCTGCAATGAATGCGCCCATGGCCATCGAAAGGCCAGCAGCCTGAAGCAGACTGGCCGACCCAAGCACCACAAAGAGCGCGGCGGCGATCATGACTTCACGAGCGCCGGTATTGGCGATGATGCGGAACATGGGATTGATGAGATAGCGTCCCGCAATCACCAGCGCTGCAATGGCTGCGATGGCAGTGGCGAGATGAAAACCAGCACTGGCCTGGGAAGGCTCGTTCGGGGATAACGCTGGAATGATTGCAAGAATTGGTACGATCGCCAGGTCCTGAAACAGCAGAATCGCAAAGGCGCGCTGCCCGTGTTTCTGGTTGGTTTCAGCCCGGTCCTCCAGCACCTGCATGGCAAATGCCGTGGAAGAGAGCGCGAGGCCGAAACCGATGATGATTCCTGCTTCTGTGCTGAGACCGGCAAAGTAGATGCCAAGGGCAGTAAGTGCGGCTCCGCAAAGCAGTACCTGCGCGCTTCCAAGGCCGAAAATCGAATGGCGGAGAGCCCAAAGCCTTGACGGCTTCAGCTCGAGACCGATGATAAAGAGCAGGAACACGACGCCGAGTTCGGAGAAATGCAGAAATTCCTCTCCATCGGCGACAAGGCTTGCCACGGGGCCTATCGTAATGCCTGCCGCAAGATAGCCGAGGACCGTGCCAAGCCCTAATCGCTTGAACAGCGGTGCCGCGATAATCGCGCCGCCCAGAATCATCAGGCACTGTAGGTAGAGGTTTCCGCCAGTCGCAACCATGCCAAGCTCTTGGAATTTGGAGAAATGTGGGAGGACTTGCCTTGAAGCCCTTGGATTTCGTCAATATAGAAACAAGATATGGCTGTAATCAGCCCGATGTCGAACAATTTGACGATATTTTTTGACAAGTCCCGGTTTCGATCATGCCGCAGACTATGGTGCGTGGTCGAACCGCGAAGCGCTTGGGAAACTCGGATTATATAATGATTTCAGATAATTCGGCGGAAAAACTTGTCGATCGAGCCGCCGTGCTCGTGGCCGCTGCTAGGCGGGCAGGTGCCGATCACGCTGACGCAGTCGTGATGCGGGCGCGTTCTGTCAGCGTGTCGGTGAGACTTGGCAAGGTTGAGGGAACCGAATCGTCGGAGAGCGATGACTTCTCCTTGCGGGTTTTTGTAGGTCGCCGCATTGCCAGTGTTTCCGCGAATGCGAGTGCCGACCCTGACCGGCTCGCTGAGCGGGCTGTAGCCATGGCGCGTGTTGCACCGGAAGACCCTTATGAGCAACTCGCCGATCCCTCGCTGCTCGTGGTCTCGCCTCGCGATCTTGATCTCTTCGATTCAACGGAAATCGATACCGAACGTTTGACTCAGGATGCCCTTGCGACGGAAGAGGCGGCGCTTGCGGTTAAAGGCGTGTCGAATTCGGGCGGGGCTGGCGCTTCGCGCAGTCTGGGTGGCCTGGTGCTCGTCACATCAACAGGTTTTTCGGGGCACTATGCGGCTACACGATTTGGCCGGTCGGTCTCTGCCATTGCTGGCGAGGGCACGAAAATGGAGCGCGATTACGATTTCAGTTCGCGGCTGCATTTTTCCGATCTGGATACACCTAGCGAAATAGGCCGCCGCGCGGGAGAACGCGCTGTGCGGAGACTGGGTGCGCGTCAGGCAAAAACCGGTCCCGTCACAGTCGTTTATGATCCCCGGCTTGCCCGTGGTATTGCCGGGCATCTTGCCAGCGCCATCAACGGCGCTTCGGTAGCGCGCAAGACCAGTTTTCTTCGTGACAGTCTCGGCAAACAGGTTCTCAAGTCCGGTATAAATGTTACCGATAATCCGCTGCGTGTGCGCGGCTCTTCCTCGCGTCCGTTCGACGGTGAGGGGTTTGAAGGACAGCCGTTGATGATGGTCGAGGACGGCGTTCTCAATTATTGGCTGCTTTCAGGATCGAGCGCCCGTGAACTTGGACTGCAAGGCAATGGCCGGGGCGTTCGTTCCGGCTCTGGTGTTTCGCCAGCATCCACCAATTTTGCGATAGAGCCCGGTTCGCAATCGCCGGAAGAGTTAATTCGTTCCGTCGGCACAGGCTTTTACGTGACGGAAGTGTTCGGGCAGGGCGTGGACATGATTACCGGCCAGTACAGCCGTGGCGCGTCGGGCTTCTGGATCGAGAATGGGGAACTTGCCTATCCTGTAAGCGAAGTGACGATTGCTTCGAACCTCAAGGATATGTTCCTCAATATGACGCCTGCGTCCGATATTGACAGGAACTTTGGAATGGCGGCGCCGACACTCGTAATCGAAGGCATGACCCTTGCCGGAAATTGACAAGCACAACGACGTTTCTGGAGAACTGGCCCTGTTAAGAGATGCGGCCCGCGAAGCAGGCCGCATCGCGATGCGCTACTTTGGCAGGTCGCCGGAGGTTTGGCTGAAGGATGGCGTGTCGCCGGTGAGTGAAGCGGATCTTGCCGTTGACCGCTATTTGAAAGAGGTTCTTTTGAACGCGCGGCCGGATTATGGCTGGATATCGGAAGAAACTGTCGATGATCGGGCGGCGGCCAAACGCAGCCGTGCCTTTGTGGTCGATCCAATCGACGGCACGCGTGCCTATATCGCCGGACAGGATCAATGGTGTGTGAGCATTGCCGTCATCGAAAATGGTCGTCCTTTGGCGGGTGTGCTGGAATGTCCGGCGCGAGCGGAACTCATCGTGGCGGGAAAAGGTGTCGGCGCTTCGCAGAACGGCGCTGCCATTCGTGTCAGATTACCATCGCCCGATGAACAGGTGACAATAGCATCTGCGCGCAACATGGTGACGGCACTTCCGGAAAGCTGGCGAGGCCGCGCAAAGGTTCATCCCTATGTTCCGTCTCTTGCTTACCGAATTGCAATGGTGGCGCGTGGAGATATAGCTGGCACCTTCATTCGGCCCAATTCGCATGATTGGGATCTGGCAGCAGCTGATCTGATCCTCGGTGAGTCGGGCGGGGCAATCCTGACAAGCGATGCCTTGCCGATCGCATATGGTGGACCAACGCGGAGCCATGGCGCTCTCGTTGCCGCCAGCGGGAACCTTCTGCAAGAAATGTTGAGTGTTGTCGCGGGCTGACCCTTGGGTTAATCATGCCGCGAACCAAATTTGTTCAGGGATAATTGTCATGAGCGTCGAAGGCGACAAAAAGCAGCTTCTTCATCTGGTGTTTGGCGGCGAGCTGAAAAAGCTCGGTACCGTTGAATTCCGTGATCTTGAAAACCTCGATATCGTTGGCATCTACCCGGATTACGAATCGGCCAAGACCGCGTGGAAGTCCAAGGCCCAGCAAACGGTAGATAATGCCCACATGCGCTACTTCATCGTGCACCTGCATCGGTTGCTCGATCCCGAAGGTGTGACATTGAAGGCGGATTGAGCAGCGGCCCATACCGGATGCACAGTGAAAACAGCTCAGGTCAGGCAACCGGACGGAAAAAACAGGGATTCGCGAAGCGCTTATGGCGGCGCATTCGCGGACCGCTGGCGCAGTCTGCCGTGGTCAGATCTGTGCTTGTGTGGCTGATCACCGCATACTTCAAATTCGTCTATCTCACCAATTCGCGCCTGAAGGAATCTGCCGATCCGCAAGCACTCGTCGGCAAGGACGATCCATTCATCGTGACTTTCTGGCATGGGCAGCATCTTATGGGGCCGTTCATCTGTCCCCGGGGAATCGAATTGGTTGCCATGTTTTCGCGCAGCGCGGATGCGGAGCTGAATGCGCGTGTGGCGGAGAAGCTCGGATTGGTGACGGTGCGCGGGTCTGGCGGTCGCGGTTCTCGCTCAAAACCTGAAAAGGGCGGGGCACGGGCACTTCTGACGCTGAAGAATGCTCTCAAGAAAGGGCAATCGGCGTCAATGATAGCGGATATTGCTCACGGGAAGCCGCGTGAGGCAGGAGAAGGTATCATTTTGTTGGCGAAATTATCCGGCCGTCCGATAATACCGGTTGCTTATGCCTTCTCCCGGAACCATGTTTTGGAAAAGTCGTGGGATAAAACGGCGATTCCGCTGCCCTTCGGGCGTTCGATTATCGTGCGCGGCGACAATGTATGGGTCGACGCGGATGCCGATGAAACGCAACTGGAAGAAAAACGCATGGAGCTAACGCGCCAACTCAACGACGCGACCGCCAAGGCCTATGCAGCGTTGGAGAAAGCGAAATGAGCGAACGCTGGGCGCGCAATATGTTGTCTGCCTACCGCGTACTCGGCTCCGCGGCCTATCCTCTCATGGGGCCTTACATTGCCTACCGCGCTTCTCGCGGCAAGGAAGAACGCATGCGTCGTGGCGAGCGCTACGGCAAATCCATTATCGCGCGTCCCCAGGGGCCAGTCATCTGGGCTCATGCGGCGAGCGTCGGAGAAACAGTTGCAATCACACCGTTGATTGAGCGGATAGCTGCAACGGGTATTCATATCGTTCTGACAACCGGCACGGTGACGTCGGCGAAAGTTGTTGCGGAACAATTGGGTAACAAGGTTATCCACCAATATGCACCGCTGGACCTGCAGCCTGCGGTCAACAGGTTTCTCAACCACTGGAAGCCTGATCTTGCGATTGGTTGTGAATCCGAAGTCTGGCCGGCAACAGTCCTTTCACTAGGCAGCCGCCATACGCCGCAGGTTCTGGTCAACGGGCGCATGTCTGATCGCTCTTTTGCCGCCTGGCAGAAAAGACCGGCCCTGGCAGAAGCGCTCTTTGAAAATTTTGCCTATGTGGTCGCACAATCGGAACTCGACGCAGATCGCTTCCGGGCGCTGGGTGCACGGCCGGTAAGCGTTTCAGGAAATCTGAAGGTGGATACGAATCCACCACCAGCCGATCTGCAGGCGCTAGCTGCATTGCAACGCCAGATCGCCGGACGGCGGACATGGTCTGCCATTTCGACCCATGATGGTGAAGAAGCGATTGCCGCCGAAGTCCACCAGATGCTGAAAGTCCGTTATCCGCATCTTGTCACGATCATCGTGCCGCGCCATCCGGATCGCGCTCCCACCATTGAAGCCATGCTTGCTGAAAAAGGCCTGAAGGTTGCACGCAGGAGCGCCGGTGAGCCGATTGAAGCCGACACGGATATCCTTCTGGGTGACACGATCGGGGAGATGGGGCTTTATCTCCAGCTCACGGAGATTGCATTCATTGGCAACTCCCTGACCAAGGAAGGCGGGCATAATCCGCTGGAACCAGCAATGATGGGGACCGCCGTACTGACAGGGCGGAATGTCCAGAACTTCCGGGAATCCTTCCAGCGTCTCATCAAGAATGGCGGTGCGCGCATTGTGAAGGATCGCAACATGCTGGCAGGGGCGATCAACTTCCTGTTCAACAATCCCCAGCATCTGCGTGGCATGATCAATGCCGGTGTGAATACGGTGAAAGACATGCGCGGTGCGCTGGACCGGACGCTCGTAGCACTTGAGCCTTTCATCCAGCCATTGATCCTGCAGGCACAATTGCCCGGCAATCGCAATGAGGTTGCATATCAGTCGGGCGGACACTGACCATGGCGAGTGAGGCGCCGCCTTTCTGGTGGGAAAAGCCTGATTGGCGTGCGATGTCTCTGGCGCCTGCTGCCCTGCTTTACGGAGCGGTGGCCGGGCGTCGGCTTTTGAAGGCGGATCCGCCGCGAATTTCCCTGCCCGTACTTTGCATTGGCAATTTCACGGTGGGGGGAGCTGGAAAAACCCCGACCGCCATCGCCTTTGCCAATGGCGCAAAAGCGCGGGGTTTGCGCCCCGGTATCGTCTCGCGGGGATATGGTGGCGCTTACAGGGGATTGCACGTTGTCGATGCCGCACATGACAGTGCGCGCTACGTTGGGGACGAGCCGCTGCTATTAGCGCGCCATGCCCCGGTAGCTCTCTGTCCTGATCGACTGAAGGGAGCGCGACATCTGCAGACGCTCGGCTGCGATTTCATCATCATGGATGACGGTTTTCAGAGCGCGCGGCTTTTTGCCGATTTTTCGCTGCTGGTGGTGGATGCGGCACGCGGCATTGGAAATGGGAAAGTCATACCGGCAGGCCCGTTGCGGGCTCCGCTGACCGACCAGATGCGCAAGACCGATGCCTTGCTGCGCATTGGCAAGGGCGACGGCGCCGACTTCGTGATCCGTCAGGCAGCGCGAGCGGGCCGACCCATATATGAAGCGCGTCTTGAGCCCTCGTCTACAGCACCGGTCGCGGGTAATCGCTGGCTTGCATTTGCCGGTATCGGCAACCCTGAAAAATTCTATGCAAGTGTTGCTGAAGCAGGAGGTGAGATTGTGGAAACGCGCTCGTTTCCTGATCATCACAGTTTCGAAGCGGATGATATCCGCAACCTGACAGATGCTGCCCGCCGCCAAGGCCTGGGTCTGATCACCACGGCGAAGGATCAGGTGCGCCTGGCAACGATGGTTGGAGTCCCCGCCGGATTTCTGGAAAAACTTGCTGTCCTCGACGTCGACCTTAAATTTGATCGCAAGGATGCGCTCGGCCGAATTCTGGATACGGTCACAGAGCGCTTCAAAAGCCGCGTGACGAGCTAGTTTAAGCCTTCCTGCGGCTGCGCAGCTCGGGATTGACTTCCAACTCCCGTTCAAAAGAAATCAGCCCCGTTGCATAAGGCTCCTGCCGGGCTACGCTCCAATATTTCAGTTCATCGAGCGGGATGTGAGCGCCGGTCACTGCACATGCCACATAGGCACCATGCCGGACGATCTCGTAGTCACCGTCGAGATAGCGCAGAACAGCTTCGGAGGAACGGGGCGATTCAAATTTATTCATGTGTCTAAAACCTTTGTAACGGACTCTAGCAAGCGTCGCGCGTTGCGTCCAGCAGTACCGCATTTTGCTCTGTCGTAATTCTGTCAGCGCCTGCCGAAAAGCCGTTCGATGTCAGTCAGCTTCAGTTCGATATAGGTCGGACGACCGTGGTTGCAGGTGCCTGAGCCGGGAGTGGATTCCATTTCACGCAGAAGCGCATTCATTTCTTCAGGCTTCAACCGCCGTCCAGAGCGCACGGAACCATGACAGGCCATCGTCGCCGCCACATGGTTCAACATTGCTTTCAGCCCATCGGAAGTGTCGTGCTCCGCAATCTCGTCCGACAGATCGCGGATCAATTGCTGCACATTCATTTCTCCGAGCATGGCTGGCGTTTCACGCACGACGATAGCGCCCGGCCCGAATTGCTCGATCCCGAGGCCGAAGCGAGCAAGCGTTTCCGCGTGTGTTGCCAGCCGTTCGGCGTCCTCCTCCGGAAGGTCGACGATTTCAGGAATAAGCAACATCTGTCCCGGTATCGGGCGGGAATGCAATGCGTTTTTCAAGGCTTCGTAAACAAGGCGTTCGTGTGCAGCGTGCTGGTCCACGATGACGAGACTGTCTTCCGTCTGTGACACGATGTAGTTGGCGTGGATTTGTGCGCGGGCTGCTCCCAGTGGTTTCTGCTGTAGTTCCGCTGGCGCTTCGTGAACTGTTGCACGGGCATCCGCCGCGAGCACATTGACGGCTGCAAGCGTCGCCTGCTCGCTCTCCTGAAAAGATGGCGAGGTTGCGAAATCGAGTGGCCTATGGGCTGGATGCGCAGTCTGCGGAGACCATTCCGTCCGCGGGGCGGGAGGTGCAGGACGCCAGCCGCCGGAGGCGTAACCTGTAGAGGAAGAACGCGAGGCAAAGGAGGACGGCGAGGGCTGCAACCCTTCGGCGCGGAAGGCTTGCAGCATGGCATCGGCGCCGCTCGTCGCGGGCCTTATGCCCGATTGCGCCAGTGCCTGCTTGATCGCGCCGACGATCAGCCCGCGCACAAGACCCGGATCCCGGAAACGCACGTCGGCCTTGGCAGGATGCACGTTGACGTCGACCAGCGCGGGATCCAGCGTCAGGAACAATACGGCAACCGGATGGCGATCCCGCGCCATCACGTCTGCATAGGCTCCGCGCAATGCACCGAAAAGCTGCTTGTCACGCACCGGGCGACCGTTCACATAGGCGAACTGATGCAAGGCATTGCCGCGATTATGAGAGGGAATGCCGACGAAACCCGCCAGCCGCACACCGTCGCGCTCGGCATCTATGGCCAGCGCATTTTCGCCGAACTCTTTTCCCAATACCTGATTGATGCGCTCAAGCGTTGCTTCGGCGCCGCTGCCCGTTGCCGCAAGCTCCAGCGGCGTCCTGTCGCTGCCTGCAAGGGAAAAGCGGATATGCGGAAAGGCAATCGCGATGCGTTTGATGACATCGGTTATGGCGGAAGCTTCCGCGCGGTCAGTCTTCATGAATTTGAGGCGGGCCGGCGTCGCATAAAAAAGGTCACGCACCTCCGCTATCGTTCCGCGATTGAGCGCTGAGGGGCGGGGCCCGTCCAGATGCCCGCCGGAAACAGAAACTTCGAAGCCGGAGTCGGCGTCTTGCGGACGGGATTTGAGCACCAGCTTGGCCACCGAGCCGATTGATGGAAGGGCCTCGCCACGAAATCCCAGAGCACGGATGTCGTGCACATCGTCTGAAAGCTTGGAGGTGCAGTGGCGGGAAACTGCCAAGGGAAGTTCGTCAACGGGAATGCCGGACCCATTGTCCGTTACCCGCAACAAGGTCTTGCCGCCGCCCCCCGTTACGACCTCGATGCGGGTCGCTCCGGCGTCGATGGCGTTTTCGACAAGTTCCTTGATGACGCTGGCGGGGCGCTCGATGACTTCACCCGCCGCGATCTGGTTGATGATGGTTTCGCTTAAGTGTCGAATGGGCATGGGCGGACTATAAAAGGATTCGCTTCCGTAAAGAACACGCTTCTATCGCCCGCCAAGACTCGCCTATGCGCATTGGGAGGAATTGCCAAAATCCGCCTGCCAGCGTCATCCCGATAGTCAGCTTATTCTTTTGCGTAATCCTTGTGTGCGGGCAGGTTCAAATCCTTGAGGCTATCCGCATTGATAACTGCACGGGCCACGGCTTCTGCCATCACGGTTGCTGCAATCGCGCCTATTGCCGTTACGTCGGCCTCCACCCCCTTCGCCTTGCCTGTGGAAAGAGCGAAGATCGTGTCACCGTCCCACATCGTATGGATCGGGTTGATCGTGCGCGCAAAGCCGTCATGCGCCATGCCGGCGATCTTCTTAAGCTGCGCTTTGTCGAACGGGACATTGGTCGCTATCGCGCCGATCGTTGTGTTCGCGCCACCCGATTTAACCACGCCGTAACCCTGCATGATGGCTGACATCGTATCACGGAATCCCTTGCCGTCCTCGGTACGCGCGCCGGCCAGTATCCGGCGTGAGTTAGGGGCATAGACGTCACCGACAGCATTGACGGCAACAATGGCGCCGACCACGATTTCGGTGCCAGGGACCTTGTAACTCGCCGTGCCAAGCCCGCCCTTCATGGCATAGTCCATGCCGAACATCTTGCCGACAGTTGCTCCTGCACCCGCGCCGATATTGCCTTCGCCCGATGGTTCCGCCTTGGCTGCCTTGCAGGCAAGATAGCCGTCTTCCTCTCCGGGGCGGACAGAAAAATCGCCAACACCAAGGTCCATCAGGATTGCCGCCGGTACAATCGGAACAACGCCCTTGCCAATCTTGAAACCGAGATTGTTCTCTTCGAGATATCGCATCACCCCGGTGGCGGCCGCCAGACCATAGGCGCTGCCGCCGGATAGTAGGATAGCCTGAACCTGCTGCACATAATTGATCGGATCGAGCAGATCGGTTTCCCGCGTACCGGGTGCGGAACCGCGCACATCAACCCCGGCAGAAGCGCCTTCCTCGCAAAGCAGAACCGTGCATCCGGTCGGGCGCTTTGTCAGCGTATGATGACCCAGCTTAATTCCGGGCACATCCGTAATACTTCCACCCATGAGTTCCAGCACGCTTTCTCCTCCCTTGTTGGCAGCGGACGCTACATTGACGACAAGGGGCATTGCTCCAAGTCCTGCAAGCGACATGGCAAATCTTCTGCGATCCATGAACAGTTTTCTCCTCCATTTTCACTCTGTGGTGAGTGCATATTCTTTAGCGTGCCGAGCGTCGCGGACATCGTTCTTATGGTTGCTATGCGATGTTTCACATAGTTTTGGGCCGCGGATAAAGGCGAATTCGCTGGCGGAATTTTTCACTTTGCCTGCAAATCTGTCACTCCCGGATTGCGATGAGCGAAGATTTATCACCCAAATCCTTATCGGTAACTGAAACTTGTCTGCAAAAGGCTTCCCATTTGGTCATAACCGTGTTACCAGCCGGTGCCAATTCAACCTAGCAAATCAGACTCGTCGCTGCTCCCGGACCTATTCCGGAGAGGCGGCTTTTCTCATTCGATAAAACCGGCAAAGGAATTGGCAATGGCTAAAATCGTGGAATCGCCCACTGGCGCGCTCGCTCTCACATTCGACGATGTGCTGCTTCAGCCGGGCCATTCCGAAGTAATGCCGGGGCAGGTCGATCTGCGCACGCGCATCGCCAAGGACATCGAGCTTAATCTTCCTCTTCTTTCGGCGGCCATGGACACCGTAACGGAGTCCCGTCTGGCCATCGCAATGGCACAGGCCGGGGGCATCGGGGTCATCCACCGCAATCTGACGCCGGAGCGTCAGGCGGAGGAAGTCCGCCAGGTGAAGAAATTCGAGTCCGGCATGGTTGTGAACCCGGTTACCATCGGACCGGACGCCACTCTGGCCGATGCGCAGGCATTGATGAAGGCGCACGGAATTTCCGGCATTCCGGTTGTCGAGAATGCAGCCAAGGGGCCCGGACGTCTTGTTGGCATCCTGACCAATCGCGATGTGCGTTTTGCTTCCGATCCGAAGCAGAAAATCCACGAACTGATGACCCGCGAAAACCTGATTACGGTCCGTGAGAATGTCAATCAGGACGAAGCAAAGCGCCTCCTGCACGCACATCGCATTGAAAAGCTTCTTGTCGTCGACGATCAGGGACGTTGCGTCGGTCTGGTGACGGTCAAGGATATCGAAAAGTCGCAGCTCAATCCCAACGCCGCGAAGGATGCGCAAGGTCGCCTGCGCGCCGCTGCTGCAACAAGCGTCGGTGAAGACGGATACGAACGCGCCGAGCGCCTGATCGAAGCGGGTGTTGATCTTCTGGTCGTCGACACGGCACATGGCCATTCACAGCGCGTTCTGGATGCTGTGGCGCGCATCAAGAAAGCCTATCCCAATGTCGCAATTCTTGCAGGCAATGTGGCAACCACTGCCGGTACCAAGGCGCTGATCGATGCCGGAGCGGATGCGGTCAAGGTTGGTATCGGGCCGGGCTCCATCTGCACCACTCGCATCGTTGCGGGCGTCGGCGTTCCGCAGCTTTCAGCCATAATGTCAGCGGTCGAGGCGGCGCAGAAGCAAAATATCCCGGTGATCGCAGACGGTGGCATCAAGTTCTCCGGTGATTTTGCCAAGGCTCTGGCCGCCGGAGCAGTCGCCGCGATGGCAGGCTCGCTGCTGGCCGGTACCGAGGAAAGCCCCGGGGAAGTCTATCTGCATCAGGGCCGCTCGTTTAAAGCCTATCGCGGCATGGGCTCGGTCGGAGCCATGGCGCGTGGTTCGGCTGATCGTTATTTCCAGGCGGAAGTGCGCGATGAGCTGAAACTCGTACCGGAAGGTATCGAAGGACAGGTTGCCTACAAGGGTCCGATTTCCGCGGTTCTTCACCAGCTTGCTGGTGGACTGCGCGCTTCCATGGGTTATGTGGGGGCGAAGACGCTGGAAGAATTCCGCGAAAAGGCAACCTTTGTGCGCATTTCCAATGCCGGTTTGAGGGAAAGCCATTCGCATGGTGTTGCGATTACCCGGGAGAGCCCGAACTATCCTGGCGGTATGTAATATCATTTCGCATAGGTAAAAGGAAAAGGCGGCTCGGTTGCGCCGCCTTTTTCATTTTTCAGTTCGTCACTGTCTTCAGCTTCTTGATCTCGGCTCTGATTTCGTCAAACGGCCCAACTTTATGCGTTTGAACGGGCAGGTCGTCGGCATAAGGGCCGTAGCTAGCGTCTACCGGCTTTTCCAACCGGTTCGGGAAGTCTTTATCCAGGTCCGCTTTCGCCGGACGCGGCTTGGACTGGAAGAAAGCAGCGATGTCCCAGGCGTCTTCCGGCTCCAGCTGTGGTTCCTCCAGCGATACGCCGTTCGGCATGTTGGCGTGAATGAAATTCGCGGCTGAGATCAGCCTGTTCATGCCTGCGCCATCGTTGAAGCTATCCGGGCCCCAAAGCGGTGGAAATTCATAGCCCTTTGCATCGCCCACGACGCCAACACGCTTGCCCTGGCCATCCGCTCCATGACAGGCGGCGCAAGTTTCGGCGTAGAGTTTCTCGCCATGTACCGGATCCGCCGCGCGCTTCAATTCAGGCATTTTTCCGGAGCCGCGCCCCTTCGTGTTTTCACCGACAATCGTGCCAGCGGATACATATTTGATGTATGCGACCATCGCCTTCATCTCGGCAGAGTCGATAGGGAGCGCTTTGCCGTTCAGGCTTCGGGTCATGCAGCCATTGACGCGATCCTCAATCGTGCCCACTTGCCCTTCACGGGAACGATATTGTGGGAAGTCCCCGTAGACGCCAACCAGTGGCAATCCATACTTCTTGGTTCCTGCTTCCAGATGGCAGCTCTGGCAGGAAAGATTGTTGCCTGCAAAACGTTTGGTTTCATCGGCTACTTCCGGGCCTATATGCGCATAAGTCGCAATAATCAGATCACGGCCTTCGCGCACAACGCGTCCCCACGCGTCATCAGGCAATGTATCTGGATCCGGTATGTTCCAGGCTGCTTCTTCAGTCTCTGCGGCTTTTACGGGCGCGCTTTGCGTGTTTGCAGCAGTCGCCGCTTTCTGCGGCGCAGTCGCCGTACTCTTGGCGACACTATTGCTGGTACGTGGCGGTGCAGACGATCGCGAACTGCCGCTCGTCGCCGCGAAATATCCCAGGCTAAGGCAAAAGACCACGCCATAGGCCGTCAAATCAGACCACCTCATCATCCCCTCCAGGCAATACGTTTCAGAATCAAAACGTTTGGTGGCTAGGCTTCGAAGCTTAATGCAGCCTTAAGAGTGCAAAGGTCTTACGAGCCGAGGGTGATGAGATCGTCCGGGTTCACTTTCAATTTTTGTGCGCTTTCGACGATACAGTCGGCGAGGGCGTTGAAATCCTCTCGACGCATGCTCTGCCGCCGCCAGAAGAGGGCAATCTCCCGCTTCGGCTGTTCGCCGTCAAACGGGACAATACGCATATGATTGCTGCGTGCTTCGGCGCGCACCGCGATTTCTGGGATGAGTGTAAGGCCCATGCCATGGCTCACCATTTGCAAAAGGGTGGTCATGCTGGTGGCGCCATATTTTACCAGCTGGCGCTGCGACGGTAGCGAGCAAACGGCAAGCGCCTGATCCCGCATGCAATGTCCTTCCTCCAACAGGAGCAGACGATCGAGAGCGACATTGTCCTGTGTCATCGGCGAAGCGAGAACAGTTTGATCGTTGGTGGAGGTCGCGATCAGAAAGCGATCATCGAAGAGCTTCCTTTGGGTAAGTCGCTCGTCGTCAATTGGAAGAGCGGCAACAATCGCATCGATATCGCCTGCATGCAGTTCATCCAGTAGTCTGGCAGTCACGCTTTCTCGTAATTGAAGGCGGAACGACGGATGTCGTTCGCGCAGAAGCGGAATCAGAACCGGGACCAAATAGGGGGCCACTGTGGGAATTATGCCCAGCCGCAACCGTGTCTGCAGAAGCCCCCGGCTCTGCGCTGCTATTTCCTCAAGGGAGTGGAGCTCGCGCAAAACCGTCTGAATGCCCGGATAAAGTTGCTTGCCGAGCTCTGTCATTATCACTTGCCGCTGCGAGCGTTCGAAGAGCGGCGCACCTGCAAGCGCTTCCATTTCCGCTATCTGAGCCGAAAGGGCCGGTTGCGACACGTGGGCCAGTTCGGCCGCCTTGCGAAAATGCAGTGTGGTGGCGAGCGCATCGAAATAGCGCATCTGACGTACTGTAAACATGATAGGAAAAACTTATCGGAAATAATCGGAAAAGCAATTGGAGATTATGATTGGAGTAGGTCTAATCTACGCCCGTTCACTAGCCCCGGTGTGACGCGGACAAGCCGTGTCATGCTTCTCGGACGCTGGTCGTATTCCAATATTGGCTTTTCAGGAGGGAATTCCCATGGCAGATCGCCCGATAATGACGACGAGCGCAGGTGCTCCGATACCGGACAACCAGAATTCCCTGAGCGCAGGCGAGCGCGGCCCGCTTTTGATGCAGGATTACCAGCTCATTGAAAAACTGAGCCATCAAAATCGCGAACGTATCCCGGAACGTGCGGTCCATGCCAAGGGTTGGGGTGCTTATGGTACACTGACCATCACCGGCGACATTTCAAAATATACCAAGGCCAAGGCTCTCCAACCGGGTGCTCAGACGCCGATGCTGGCGCGTTTTTCCACCGTTGCCGGCGAACTTGGAGCCGCCGACGCTGAGCGCGACGTGCGCGGCTTTGCCCTGAAGTTCTACACCGAGGAAGGCAACTGGGATCTCGTCGGCAACAACACGCCTGTGTTTTTCGTGCGCGATCCGGTCAAGTTCCCGGATTTCATTCATACCCAGAAGCGTCATCCCAAGACGAACCTGCGTTCAGCGACAGCCATGTGGGACTTCTGGTCGCTCTCACCGGAAAGCCTGCATCAGGTAACGATCCTGATGTCGGATCGCGGCTTGCCTACGGACGTCCGTCACATCAACGGATACGGCTCTCACACCTATTCGTTCTGGAACGATGCCGGTGAGCGCTATTGGGTCAAGTTCCATTTCAAGACCATGCAGGGCCACAGGCACTGGACTAATGCGGAAGCCGAGACCGTGATTGGCCGCACGCGTGAATCTACACAGGAAGACCTCTTCACTTCCATTGATAAGGGCGATTATCCGAAGTGGAAGGTTCAGGTGCAGATCATGCCGGAACTCGATGCCGACAAAACGCCTTACAACCCGTTCGACCTCACCAAGGTCTGGCCGCATGCCGACTATCCGCCGATCGACATCGGCATCATGGAGTTGAACCGCAATCCGGAAAACTATTTCACCGAGATTGAGAACGCAGCGTTCTCGCCGTCGAATATCGTGCCGGGCATTGGCTACTCGCCTGACAAGATGCTTCAGGCTCGTATCTTCTCCTATGCGGATGCTCATCGCCACCGGCTGGGCACGCATTACGAAAGCATTCCGGTCAACCAGCCGAAATGCCGCGTCCATCATTATCACCGCGACGGTCAGATGAATGTCTATGGCGGCATCAAGACCGGCAATCCGGACGCTTATTACGAGCCGAATTCCTTCAACGGGCCGGTCGAGCAGCCAGCTGCCAAGGAGCCGCCGCTGCGTATTTCCGGCGATGCCGCCCGTTACGACCACCGTGTCGGCAATGACGACTATTCGCAGCCACGTGCTCTGTTCAATCTGTTCGATGACGGTCAGAAGCAGCGCCTGTTCTCCAACATTGCTGCGGCAATGGCGGGAGTGCCAGGGTTCATCGTTGAGCGCCAGCTTGGTCACTTCAAGCTGGTCCATCCCGATTATGAAGCCGGGGAGCGCAAAGCGCTTAAGGATGCTCATGGCTATGAAGCCAACACGATTGCCTTGAGCGAAGAGGCAACAGCGGCAGAATAAGCTGGCATTGTAAGCTTGAAAAAGCCGGAGCTCGCCGCTTCGGCTTTTTTTGTTTTGATTTGCCGATTGCCTTTTCCCTGCAAGGAAGGCTATGCCCGAGCAGGCATTCGAGAAGGAGACACAATGCGGCTTGGCGGACGCCTGCAGGCAGCTATCGAGGTATTGGATCAGATCGAAGCGGGCACGCGCCCGGCTTCTGATGTGCTGAAGGATTGGGGCGCTACCCATCGTTTCGCAGGCGCAGGCGATCGCGCTGTGATCGGCAATATCGTCTATGACGCACTGCGCCGCAAACTGTCCATTGCGTGGCGAATGGATGCTGATGACGCGCGCGCGCTCGCATTCGGCGCTTTGCTGGCCGATGGTGGCATGGATATCGCGGGCATCGATACGGTCCTCGACGGCGACAAGTTCGCGCCTGAAACGCTGGAACAGCCGCGCCGTATTGCCTGGGAAAGCCGGGATATTGCCGAAGCGCCCTCGCACGTTCAAGCAGACATACCGGAATGGTGTGCCTCTTCGCTTGAGGAGCTTTTTGGTGCGCGCTGGATGGACGAGGGCAGGGCACTGGCAACGCGGCCACCCGTCGATCTGCGCGTAAACAGTTTGAAGGCCAAGCCTGAGCAAACGCTTGCGGCCTTGGAAAAAGCCGGCGCTGCGCCGGCGCCGTTCCTTGCACAAGCCTTGCGCATACCGCCGATCGAAGCGCTTGGTCGCCATCCGAATGTACAGGGTGAGCAGGCTTTTCTCGATGGCTGGTTCGAGGTGCAGGACCTCGGATCACAGCTTGCCGCGCTTTTTGCCGGTGCGAAACCCGGTCAGCAGGTACTGGATTACTGTGCCGGGGCCGGGGGCAAGACTTTGGCTCTGGCGGCTGCGATGCAAAACAGCGGTCAAATTCACGCCTACGATGCCGAACGTGCGCGGCTTTCACCCATGCATGAACGACTGCAGCGTGCAGGGGTTCGCAATACACAGGTGCATGGAAGTCTCGACGCGCTCGACCCGCTCACGGGGCAGATGGATCTGGTGCTGACCGATGCGCCCTGCACCGGTTCCGGCACATGGCGCCGCCGTCCCGATGCAAAATGGCGGCTGAACGAGCAGCAGCTTGAGCGGCGCGTTCAGGATCAGAGGGAAGTGCTGGAATCGGCCAAGCACTATGTGAAGCAGGGTGGGCGGCTTGCTTATGTCACCTGCTCGCTCTTTGCTGAAGAAAATACCCGGCAAGTGGCGCGGTTTCTTCGCGATAATGCTGATTTTACGGAAGTCGCCCCGCAGCCCTTGTGGGACGCAGTTGTTGCAGATGCCGGTGACATCAAGCCGGTATTCCCCGAGTACGGCGCGGTATTTTCGCCATTGTCTACTGACACTGACGGTTTTTATGTGAGCATTCTGCAAAGGTCGAACTAGAGCATTCCCGGCAAAAGTGCGAAGCGGTTTGCGCCGGACAATGTGTAAAAGCAAACGGATGGAACGGGGGAACCGAGCCGATGTCAGCACACCGTGTAGCCGAACCGGATTTCAAGGAACGCGTGGAGGAAAGTTTCGGGCGGCAGGCTGCGATGAAGCTGATTGGTGCTGAGCTGGCACGGTGTGAGCCCGGTATTGTCGAAATCGAGATGCCGTTCCGGGAAGAACTGACGCAACAGCACGGCATTCTCCACGCAGGCGTGATTTCGGCTGCGCTCGATTCCGCCTGTGGCTACGCGGCACTTACGCTGATGCCGTCCGATGCGGCGGTGCTGACCATCGAATTCAAGGTTAATCTGCTTGCTCCGGGCAAGGGCGAACGCTTTCTGTTCCGTGGCGAGGTGACCAAACCCGGTCGGACGATCATGGTCAGCGATGGCCAGGCATTTGCGGTCACCGACACGGAAGTGCGTCTCATCGCGACGATGACCGGGACGATGATGGTGGTGCAGGATAGAAAAGGCTTGCAGGGATGATAAAGACCGTCGCCGGAAAGCGCCTGCTCTACGTTATGGCAGCAGATGCCGAATATGGACGGCACCTGGCGAAGCTCTTCACGCCGGTCATGATCGGGGTAGGGCCAGTCGAAGCGGCGGCCAATCTCGCATATGCTCTCGGCAGCTTGATTCACGCAGGCAAAAAACCCGACCTCGTGGTCTCGCTGGGTTCGGCCGGATCAGCCAAATTAGCCCAGGCGGAAGTATTTCAGGTATCTTCCGTATCTTATCGCGATATGGATGCTTCGCCGCTTGGATTTGAAAAGGGAGCGACGCCCTTTCTTGACCTCCCCACGGTGGTTGAACTTCCGATTTATGTGCCCGAAATCCCTGCTGCATCGCTTTCAACCGGCGCAAACATTGTTTCCGGCGATATTTATTCGGCAATTGATGCAGATATGGTCGATATGGAGACTTACGCCTGCCTGCGAGCCTGCCAACTTGCAGGTGTCCCTCTTTTCGGGCTTAGAGGTATCTCCGATGGCACAAGCGAGTTGCAGCATGTCGGCGACTGGACGCAGTATCTGCATGTTATAGATGAAAAACTAGCCGACGCGGTCGAGCGACTGGAAGCTGCAATCGCGGATGGCCTCATCTCCTCCTGACAATGGTGTGTCAGTATGGGCCCTTTTTTCGCAACACACTTGTTGAGCATCTCGTCCATACCCCATATAGGCATTGCATCCCGGCCACTTTTTAAATAGATGCTGCACATGAGTATTACGGCACATCCCGACACAATCCTTATCATCGACTTTGGCAGCCAGGTCACGCAGCTGATTGCGCGTCGCGTGCGCGAGGCCAATGTCTATTGTGAAATCGTTCCTTTCCAGTCTGCTGAAGAGGCATTCAAACGGCTGAAGCCGAAAGGCGTCATCCTTTCAGGAAGCCCGCATTCGACGACCGACATCGGCTCGCCACGTGCGCCGCAGGCGGTTTTCGAGGCAGGTATTCCGGTTCTTGGCATCTGCTACGGCGAACAGACGATCTGCGCCCAACTGGGCGGCAAGGTGGAAAGTGGTCATGACCGCGAATTTGGTCGGGCTTTCCTGGATGTGCAGGAAGACAGCCCGCTTTTCGAAGGCATCTGGGCCAAGGGTACCCGTCACCAGGTTTGGATGAGCCACGGCGATCGGGTAACATCGCTGCCGGATGGTTTCACAATCATCGGTACGTCGCCGAACGCACCTTTTGCAGCCATCGCCGACGAAAAGCGCAAATATTACGGCGTGCAGTTCCATCCGGAAGTTGTGCATACGCCGGATGGCGCCAAGCTGTTGCAGAATTTCGTTCATCGTATCGTCGGTGTGAAGCCGGGCTGGACGATGGGCGCATACCGCGAACAGGCTGTCGAAGCGATCCGTAAGCAGGTCGGCAGCGGAAAGGTCATCTGCGCGCTTTCCGGTGGCGTGGATTCCTCTGTTGCAGCCCTTCTGGCCCACGAAGCCATTGGCGACCAGCTCACCTGCATTCTCGTCGACCACGGCCTGATGCGTAAGAACGAGGCGCAGCAGGTCGTTGAGATGTTCCGCGAACATTACAATCTGCCGCTGATCCTCGTGGATGCTTCCGACCGTTTCATCGGTGAACTGGAAGGCGAAACCGATCCGGAAAAGAAGCGCAAGACGATTGGACGCCTCTTCATCGAAGTATTCGAAGAAGAAGCCAAGAAGCTCGGCGGCGCAGATTTCCTGGTGCAGGGCACACTTTATCCGGACGTTATCGAAAGCGTTTCCTTTACCGGCGGACCTTCGGTCACGATCAAGTCGCACCACAATGTCGGCGGTTTGCCCGAGCGCATGAAGATGCAGTTGGTTGAGCCGCTGCGCGAACTGTTCAAGGATGAAGTGCGCCTGCTCGGCAAGGAACTGGGCCTGCCGGACAGCTTTATCGGTCGTCACCCGTTCCCTGGGCCGGGTCTTGCGATCCGCTGCCCCGGCGGCATCACGCGCGAAAAGCTGGAAATTCTGCGTGAAGCGGATGCGATCTATCTGGACGAAATCCGCAAGGCTGGCCTCTACGATGCCATCTGGCAGGCTTTCGCGGTTCTGCTGCCGGTTCAGACTGTCGGCGTGATGGGCGATGGCCGTACCTATGAATTCGTCTGCGCGCTGCGCGCTGTGACTTCCGTAGACGGCATGACCGCTGATTTCTATCACTACGACATGAACTTCCTTGGCAATGCGGCAACCCGCATAATCAACGAAGTGCGGGGCATCAACCGCGTCGTCTACGACGTGACGTCAAAGCCGCCGGGTACGATTGAGTGGGAGTGATCCCGCGTCTGGCATAGACCGGCACCAAATGGCAGGAAATCACCTCTAAGCCCGCGTAACTGCGGGCTTTTTTCATTCTCTGCTTGGTACTGACTGGCAAGTTTTTGCATCGCCAAGCATCCCGTTTCTGTGGCATGGTAGATGGTACGATTTGAGTCTGGTGCCATGTTCGGCACTCGATACCATGCTGCCCTTTGCGGGCCTGTCATGGTATTGAGATTGGGCAACGCATTGATCTATAAGGATTTTATTGGAGGGGTGCGAGGCTTTTTGAGCATGGTATTTTTGAGTGGAGACCCAGCCGAACCATGCTGACTGATACCAAGCTGCGCAACCTCAAGCCAAAGGACAAGCTCTACAAGGTGAATGACCGTGATGGCCTCTACGTGGCGGTCACTCCGGCGGGTTCGATTTCGTTCCGCTACAACTACTCAATTCACGGCAGGCAGGAGACGATCACCTTCGGACGCTACGGTCTCGGCGGCATCTCCCTCGCAGAAGCGCGCGAGCGGCTGGGGGAGGCAAAGAAGCTGATCGCAGCCGGCAAGTCACCTGCCAAGGAGAAGGCGCGCGATAAAGCCCGCGTCAAGGGCGCTGAGACGTTCGGAGCCTGGGCGGAAAAGTGGCTGCGGGGCTATCAGATGGCGGACTCCACCCGCGATATGCGTCGTTCGGTGTACGAGCGTGAGTTGAAGCCGAAATTCGGCAATCAGAAGCTGATCGAGATCACCCACGAAGATTTGAGGGCACTAACCGATGCCATTGTCGAGCGAGGTGCACCAGCGACTGCGGTGCATTCCCGCGACATCGTGTTGCAGGTTTATCGCTGGGCCATTGAGCGTGGTCAGAAGGTGGAGAACCCGGCAGAACTGGTTCGACCGACGACCATCGCCAAATTCGAGCCGCGTGACCGTGCGTTGACACCCGATGAAATCGGGTTGATGTACCAGTACATGGAGCGGATCGGCACGACACCATCCATCCGGGCAGCCGCGAAGCTGTTGCTTCTAACGATGGTGCGTAAAAGCGAATTGACCAACGCTACCTGGAGCGAGATCAATTTCAGCGAGGCGCTTTGGACAATCCCCAAGGAGCGGATGAAGCGACGCAATCCGCACTTGGTTTTCCTGTCACGGCAGGCGCTGGACATCTTCATCGCCCTCAAGACTTTTGCCGGCGGATCGGCCTATGTGCTTCCGTCGCGGTATGACTCGGACTTACCCATGAGCAGTGCCACACTCAACCAGGTACTGACGTTGACATACCGACTGGCGCAGAAGGAGGGGAAATCGCTAGCCAAATTTGGGCCGCATGATCTGCGCCGTACGGCCAGCACGCTGTTGCATGAGGCCGGCTACAACACGGACTGGATCGAGAAGTGCCTGGCGCACGAGCAGAGAGGCGTCAGGTCTGTGTACAACAAAGCCGAGTACCGCGAGCAGCGGACGGCGATGCTACAGGATTGGGCGGACATGATTGACGAATGGACGCTCAGGAAGCCAGGTCCGAAGGAATGAGTGCATGGAGCACTTTCCTGCCTCATGCGATTTTAGCCGCTAAAAAACGGCATGGCCTTCGGCGGACAGCCTCGGCATGACGGCCAAGTTCCACCCGCCTCGCAGAGCAAGATGCCCGTTGAGCACCGCCAGGTGCGAATAAGGGGGAGTGAAGATAGATGACCGGCTCGCCGGTTAGCTAACTTCACCCATCTTGCCCGGCTGACGCCGTTGGATACACCAAGGAAAATCCACATCGATCCCTATGTAAAGCGCTGCAATTGCTCTGCGTACGGCGCGCATTGACGATCCTTGTGTTTTCATTGGATTTCGCCGGATTTCCCTCGAATTTTCCATGAGAAATACAGAGATTTCCTGTGCTTTCACCAATGCGAACCCTGAGCGCGACCGAGCAGTGTTCACCGCCCAGGGCGCTTCGGTTGTTTCAGGTGAAAGCTCTTGGGGATAGAGGCAATTGCCTTGGATACTGCTTGGCGTGTCAGTGGCCGTTGGCCGTTGCCTACAAGCTGTTCTGCGATTTCCGACTGATTGAGGTCCAAATGCTGGAGCATCAGTATTCTCTTTTTGGTGTCTGACAGCTTGGAGTCCACCATCAGTCGTGCCAAGTCACGCAGCTCAGCTATGTCGGCAGGCTGTATGGTCTGGCCCAGCATGTAGTGAAAAAAGTACTCATCAACGAGCGGGTCACCGGATGCTGCTGCACGGGGGGTGGATCGCTTCGCGCATTGCCGGGTAAGTCTGGCTAGTTCAAGCTCGAATTGAGCGGCTGACCACCTCGCCTGCCGATAGGCCGGGTTCCATGCGCCATTCGGTAACCGAGGTCGATGATTTAGACAGTATTGGCTGCTTAGCCGAAGCGCATCCTCGTGATCCCCAGCTTTCGGAGCGTCGTCTCCGTCAGCGTACAAGGCGAGTTCGGTACGTGATCCACAGAACCGGCAAAAACCCTGCCGCCGTTCTCCATTTAGGCGTGTGGTGCGAACTTGCGACTTTCCTGGTCGTTTGCTGGCGCAGGACTCTACTAGCTCAATTAACGTTTCCAGCGTCGCCACGAACCGCGTGTCCCTTGCGGATTGCTTGTCCAAGGTCTTGATGAACTGGCGCAGTAACTGGCGTTGCACGCGAGCCATCGCGTCAAGCCCGATCAATCGAGTGATTTCGCTAAAGCTCACCCCGGTTCCCGCGCCAGGGACGTGGCCCAAGTAGCGTTGTGGCAGCGTGGCCATATATCGGGCCACGGCAGGGTCGATCAGCTTTTTTATCAGCCTGATGATGGGGTAGCGATCCGAGTACCTGGAATACGGGTGCCAGCGATCCAGAAACTGCCCGATGGCTTCAGACACTGTGGGATCGCAATTCTCCCAAACAGCTATGGTTGGTTTAATTTTCATGTCAACCATTATCGCCAATTATTCGGCTGCTGCAACCCGCGTTGCAAGGCATGATCAGGCACGTATTCGAAAGTGCCTGATGGAGGTCAATGCATGCAAGCAACGACAAACCGAACGCTCATCAATAAGAAGAGGCTGCTCGCCATGATCCCGCTGTGTGAGCGCACGATATACAACTTGGAGCAGCGGGGAGAATTCCCGCGCCGCATTGCGCTAACCAGCCGAAATGTCGTGTGGGACCTGGCTGACGTTGAGGAGTGGATCGAGGCCCGCAAGTTGTCGGGTATCCAAGCTCGCCGCCCTGGATTGGGGGCTTAATCGTGGCGATTGATTTAAGAGCCGCGTTCGACAACGAGCCGCCTTTACTCGACTTTGTATGGCCAGGTTTTCTCGCAGGAACCGTGGGAGCGCTAGTAGCCCCAGGAGCCACGGGGAAGAGCTTTTGGGCATTGGAAGCTGCAATGTCCATCGCGTGCGCCGTTGCCGGTGGGGACCTGGTGGGGATTGCCCCTGAACGCGCTGGACGCGTGGTCTATTTCGCAGGGGAAGACCCGGAAGTTGCGTTGGTACGGCGAATTCATGCGATAGGCCTGCACCTGAATCAGCAGGCACGCGAAGCTATCGCGCAGAACCTCACCCTTGAGCCGATCATGGGCAAGCGCCTGAACGTGATGGATGATCGGCACCTTGCCCGTGTCATTGAATTTTGCGCGGGTGCTCGGTTGATCGTACTGGATACCCTGAGCCGAATTCACGACAAGGACGAGAACAGCAACGGTGACATGGCGAGGCTTGTCGCCACGCTTGAGCACGTCGCGGCCAGCACCGGCGCATCGGTTCTGTACTTACACCATGTGAGCAAGGGCAGCGCCCGCGAAGGGCAAACCGATCAGCAGCAGGCTGCGCGAGGCGCATCCGCTCTAATCGACAATGCCCGCTGGTGTGGCTTCGTCGCCAAGATGAGTGAAGACGAGGCGAAGCGTTTGAGCGACCGCGACTATGACCGACGGCCCATCGGCAACGACCGACGCGGCTTCTTTATCCGGTTTGGTGTCAGCAAGCAGAACTATGACGCGACCGCTCTCGACCGATGGTACCGACGTCACGATGGCGGCGTCCTGGTGCCGGTGGAACTGGTGGAGGTGAAGAAGGAGAACGTCCTGCACGTCGTAAACGGGAGTGACGATGAGCGGTGGTAATGCCGTGACCCCCACCAGTACCAGCGCGCAGGCACGAGTAATGCTCTATCAACCTAGCCAGCGCCCGCGGTTGCGGGAAGGCGACTGGATGGATACCTCTTTTGGTCGATGTCGCGTGACCGGCAGGTTAGGTCAGCGGCACGCCGATATTGTTGAGGCGATTCTGTACTGCGCCGAACGGCGGCGTGATGTTTCAGATGGTGGAGTCGAGCTGCTCGTAGACCCAGCCCGCGTGCGGAAAACGCTTTCCGACAGCCGGTACAGCTTTACTCAGATCGAAAAGCTGTTGGCCGAGCTGAGAGCTGCGACGATCACAATCGAGACGCCTCAGTTCGATTTCCCAATCATCGGCGGATTGATTGATCACGTTATCCCTTCACCCATGACACGCCCTGACCCTTTGACGGGAAGAGAGCGGAATCTGTGGAGGGTGCGGCTTGGGGTTGCGCTTGTGATGCTGCTCGAACATGACTTGAGTTTGTACTATGACCCGGCCCCCATTGCTCGCCTACAGCATGGCATCAGCCAGGCCGTCGCAAGGCACGTCTTAAGCCACAAAGTCGAGCCGACGGGTGGTTGGTATGTAGACACCGTTATCGTAGCCGTTGCTGGCACCGTACCAAGCAAGGCAATGCGCGATGCACGATTCAGGCTGAGGGAAGACGCCGACGAATTGAAGGCGCTCGGCCTGACTGTGGATGGCGACCGCGTGAGGAAAAAAGGTGCTGGTGACGCCTAAAGCGTCGCACACCCGCCCGATAGCGTCGCACACCCGCCCGATGGCGTCGCACAGGCGCCCGAAACGTCGCACACCCGCCCGGAGTTAGCAGGATATTCAGGATATTCAGATCCTGCGCGGCGCAGCCCGCGCTTGACGCGCGACCTGGCCTTGCCAGTCGGCCGTGGGCCGACGGTTGAACACCAAGGAAAGTGCGGGTGGTCGTCAGACCGCCTACGACGACCGCTATGGCCTTCTAGGGCTCGTCTCACCCTTGGGCCACCGAATCGCACTTACAACGCCGCTACGGCTGCTATAGGCCCTCTGGGGGCCACTCCCCATCCTTGGCGTCCAACCATCGGCCGCAGGCCGATACTCGATTCTGCAATCGCCAGAGAAAGAACGCAGCGGATTGGACCAACAGCCTCTTTAGTCGGTAAGAATAATAAGAATAATATTCTTATTATCACTACCTAGCCCTTGCTGCCAAACGTCTGCGGCTTCGTGTACATGAGTGCGGTTCGACCAGTGCGGAACTCCTTGCGGCGACCTCAGAATTTCAGCGGCTAAATTTGCCGCCCCTCAAGTGTCAAAGAACACGGCACAAACCAGGAACGTGTGACCGGTAAACCTGGGAAAAACGGGCGTTCTGCGTTTGGGTCTGATGGTTCTTTGACAGGTGCGGCGGCCCTCGCTGCGCGGTCGCAGGTCGCGACAGTCAAATGTTTGCAAGTTCCTGTATTTGCCTGTTTTTAATCAGTAGAACCTTGGCAAATGGCAGTTTATCGCCCTGAAAACACGGCCTTTCGCTGTATTCAGCCCATTTACCAGCGATTTCTGTCATTTCCATGCAATACACCGCCTTATGCAGAAGGGACTGCATTATTTTCCTTGGAGTTTGCAGGTGCGTGAGCGGGGCAGGATAGGTGAAGTTAGCTAACCGGCGAGCCGGTCATCTATCTTCACTGTCCCTTATTCGCACCTGGTGGTGCTCAACGGGAATCCTGCTCTGCGAGGCCGACCGGCTACCGCCGAAGGCGTGAAACGCCAAAAGGAGGGGCGCAGCCGCCCCTTGCTTTGATGCTGTCAATTGCTTATGATTGCAGTCAATGAAGTCACAAATGAGGTTTTGACTATGGCAATCCTGACAGTGCGGAATGTGCCGGACGAGGTGCATCGCGCTCTGCGCTTACGGGCCGCCGAGCATGGCCGCAGTACAGAGGCGGAGGTGCGCGAGATTCTGGAAAGTGCAGTGAAGTCGGAAAAGCGCATCCGCATGGGCGACGCGTTGGCGGAGCTTGGCCGCCGCGTAGGGCTGACAAACGAAGACTTCGCAGTGTTGGACCAGGTGCGCGACAAGGTGCCGGCAGAACCGATGAGGTTTGAATGATTGTCTTGGATACGAATGTCGTCTCCGAGGCGATGAAGCCCGAACCCAACCCGGCCGTGCGAGCTTGGTTGAATGAACAGGTAGCGGAAACCCTCTACCTGTCCAGCGTGACGCTGGCCGAGCTGCTGTTCGGCATCGGCGCGCTGCCGAACGGGAAACGTAAGAAAGGCCTGGGCGAAGCCCTGGACGGCTTGCTCGAACTGTTCGGCGAGCGGGTGCTGATGTTCGACACCGAAGCAGCTCGCCATTATGCCGAGCTGGCGGTGAAGGCCCGCACAGCCGGGAAGGGGTTCCCAACACCCGACGGATATATCGGGGCTATTGCGGCCTCCAAGGGATTTATCGTAGCAACACGCGACACCAGCCCTTTTGAAGCGGCTGGGCTTACTGTTATCAATCCTTGGGACCATCAGTAAATCCGATCGCTACCTGACACCGTGATCTGATCAAAAAGGCCGGGCTTCGGTGTCGCCCAGGTCAATTACCGGTAGCTCCGTGGCGCAGCTACGCGATGAACCCTTGAGCAAGCGCGCTTGCTCAAGGAAGCAGCCATTCATCGCGAGGTAATGACCATGAAGCAGCACGTTTTAGCGGCTAAAATCGCTTTCTCCATAGCCCTCACCGTTGGCGTCGCCGCGATGCCTGCGCACGCAGGTATCCCGGTCCTTGACGGCACGAACCTGTCGCAGACCACCGTCACCGCGATTCAGCAGGTTGCGCAGGTTCAGAAGCAAATCGAGCAATACCGGACGCAGTTGCAGCAGTACGAAAACATGCTGCAAAACACCGTCGCGCCGGCGGCCTACATCTGGGACCAGGCGCAGACCACCATCAATGGGCTGATGCAGTCCATTGACACCCTGAACAACCTCACCAATCAGGCCGGTAGCCTGGATGCCTACCTGGGCAAGTTCCAGGACATTTCCTACTACAAGTCGTCGCCTTGCTTCACCTCGTCCGGCTGCTCTGACACCGAACGCGCAGCGTTCGAGAAAACCCGCGACCTGGCATCGCAGTCGCAAAAAGCGGCGAACGATGCGCTGTTCAAGGGCATCAAGGATCAACAGGACAACCTAAAGGCGGACGCGCGCCAGCTCGAACGGCTGCAATCGAAAGCGCAGGGCGCGCAAGGGCAGATGGAAGCCATCGGCTACGCCAACCAGCTCGCCAGCCAGCAGGCTAACCAGCTCCTGCAAATCCGTGGCCTGCTGCTCGCGCAGCAGAACGCCATCGGCGCACGGATGCAGGCACAAGCCGACCGCGAAGCGCAGCAGGAAGCCGCGCACAAGGCATCCACGGAATCCAGGATCGGGCAGACCGCCAACCCGAAAAACTGGCTGCAAGTGAAGCCGTAAGGAGGGGTGGGAAATGAGGAAATCAACGGTCGTTTTGACCGCCATCCTCGTCGCATTGGTTGCCGGCTGCGATAACAAGCAGCCCGCCCAAATGCCCGAGGTGAACGCGGAAAACTGCACGCTCGATCGCATCCAGAAAATCGAGGATCGGGCGACACGCGAGCAGTTCGCCGGCGCGTGCTCCCGCAGGTCGGGAGCGATTGCGCCGACCGAAAATCCTAAGAACTGGCTGGAGGTGAAACCATGAATAGAACGGCGGTCGTTCTTAGCCTCGGCCTGGCCTTCGCGCTCTATTCATCGGGCGCGGCCGCCGAGCTGACCAACCAGGGCATGCTTGACCAGGTGGTGACGGAGTTTGCCAGCAAGGCGGCGAACTGGAAAACCGCGATCATGGATGCCGCGACCTGGCTGTTCTGGACCTTGGGCACGATTTCCCTGGTCTGGACGGGCGGCACCCTGGTCATGAAAAGGGCCGACATTGGCGAGTTCTTTGTGGAGTTCGTGCGCTTCATCCTGTTTTTCGGCTTCTACCTTTGGCTGCTCCGCAACGGGCCAGACTTCGCGGATTCGATCATTCGGTCGATGCAGCAACTCGGATCGAAAGCAACCGGCATATCGTCGGTGACGCCATCCGGCATCGTCGACGTGGGCTTTATGATCTTCCAGCAGCACGTCAAGAATTCGTCCGTGTGGAGTCCGGTAGATACCGTCATCGGCGCAATTCTGAGCCTCGGAATCCTGCTGCTGCTCGCCACCATTGCCGTCAATATGCTGCTGGTCCTGGTGTCGTCGTGGTGCCTGATGTACCTGGGAATCTTCTTCCTGGGCTTCGGCGGCTCGCGCTGGACCTCGGACATGGCGATCAACTACTACAAGACCGTCCTCGGGGTGGGCGTCAACCTGCTCGTCATGGTGGCCCTGGTCGGGATCGGCAACGATCTGCTGGCCGGGTTCTACGCCAAGATGAGCAAGGGCACGCTCAACTTTGAGGAAATGGGCGTGATGCTGGTTTTCTGCCTGGCGCTGCTGTTGCTCATCAACAGGGTGCCGCCCTTGGTCTCCGGCATCATCACCGGCGGCGGCGTTGGGGCTGCCGGCGGCCTCGGCAACTTCGGGGCCGGTGCTGTCGTCGGCGCAGGCATGGCGGCGGCCGGCATGGCAGCGCAAGCCGTGGCCGCTGCTGCGTCCGGCGGTGCCTCTCTGGCTGCGTCGGCCGCCGGCGGTGCGCAGGCGGTCATGGCGGCCGCGTCGGCCGCCGCAAAGGCCGCTGACGGTGGTGATATGCCCGGCACGAGTAGCGGCGGCGGGGAAGCTGGCGGCGGTAGTAGTGGCGGTGCAAGCGGCGAGCCTATGGCCGCAGCATCCGGCGGCGGTGCAACGCCGATGGCCTCGGCCGCCGGCGACGGCAGCTCGGGCGGCGGTGGTTTCTCTGGCGCGGCCGGGAAAGCGGGCCGGGTTGCTAAAGGAACGGTCGCCAACCTTGCCAAAGGCATCGGCTCGATGGCGTCGGCCAAGGCCGGCAGCATGGCCGACACGGCCAAGAGCCGGATTGCAGAGACAACCGGCGGCAAGCTCGCCGCGACGATTAAGGCGGCCAGCAGCTGGGCCGATGGCAACACCCTCTCCGGCTCGAATGACGACGCGACGGCAGCAGCCAGAAATGACGAGGTGGCCGCGTTCGTGAATCGCCCTGAGGCGACCTAAGGCGTGTCGGCCGACGATGCAACGCCGGCCGACACTTCCACATTCCCACCTGATGCAGAGGTGAAATCATGGCAACCATCAATCCTAATCAATTTTCTCAGGCAGTTCAGCAAGCGGCGGCGCAGTTGAACGCTATCGACTGGCTGGACCAGGACACCGCACGCGAGCTGGGGCCGCTGGCCGAAGCGACGGCCAACCTGTTCATGGTGCTGTTCTACCAGGCGGAAACGGGTCTTGCGACGCGCGAGGACTTCTCCCAGGCCAGGACAGCTATTCAGCTCGCCTTGCATCAGCCTCACGGCCACAACTGACAGGAGGAGACATGGGAATTCTTCGGAAAAGTTTTGCGGCTGCGCGCGAGGAAGGATCAGTGGGCGTTGTCGGCTATCTGGCGGTGTTCATTCCGACCGCGTTGATTGTCCTGCCGGTCCTGCCCTTCGTATTGGCCTTTATCTACGTGCGTGAACTGATCCGGCCCGCGCCGGCACCTGCACTGCCGGTCAAGCCAGCAAGGCAGGTGCAGCCTGTGGAGCATATAGCGGGCGTGATTGATCTCGCCGCCGTTCGGCAACTTCGTGGCGAGAAGCCGTCCCACGAGGGCTGATGATGGAGACATACGAGATAGACACTGCCCGAAAACGCCACCGGCATCTGCGGGTGCCGGTGTTCCCGGACGAAGCGCAAGCCATTGAAGAGAATGCGAAGCGCGCGGGCATGAGCGTCGCCCGTTATCTGCGCGAGGTCGGCCAAGGTTACAAGATCATTGGCGTCGTGGACTATGAGCACGTCCGCGAGCTGGCCCGCATCAATGGCGACCTTGGCCGCCTGGGCGGCCTACTGAAACTCTGGCTCACCGATGACCCGCGCACGGCGCGGTTCGGTGATGCAACGATCCTCGCCTTGCTGGCGAAGATCGAGGAAAAGCAAGATGAGCTGGGCAAGGTCATGATGAGAGTTGTGCTGCCGAAAGCCTAGCAACGGAACGAGAAGGGCGGCGAGTGTGCCGCACTTTCTATTTCGGCTTATCCCGCTTACGGCCGACGTCGGGACCGGTGTTGGTTTCAGGGTGCAGGTTGTCCGGGGTGATGCCAGCGACGAGCTGAGCGAGTTCATCATCAAGAATCTCGCTGACGCTCTTGGGGGACACCTGCCCCGCCAAGCCAGCATTAATCCGTTCGGCCAGCAAAGCCTTGAGTTGCGCCCATGCTGGATCATCGTTGTGCAGGCCTGCAGCGACGGCCATGTCCACAAGCGTATTCATCCCGAATTCGTCGATCTTCCCGCGCATCAGGTCAGACACGCGAGATTGCGTCACGCCAAGACGGCGCGCGGCTTCGGCCGGCGTCCATCCGTGATCGTGGATCTGTTTTTCCAGGGCCATCATCAGCGCCGAACGCAGCTTCATGTTTTCAGCCTCGGCAGGCGCGTCTTCGATGGCATCCCACACACTCGCAAAGGTCTCGTTGGTCATCGTTCCCTCTTCTCCATGTTGGTGTGCAGGTCCCTAGATTTGATACGCCCCGCCACGTGGACAGCGTGGGGGGCAAGAAAATTGTTCTTCCGTATTTTGGCGTTGAGTTCATGAGTAAATTTAGCCGCTACAGACGGCAACGCTGAATTTGTCGTGGAAGCTCATTAGGGTCGTGGTTTTGCGCTAGGCGCATATAAATCGGAATTTCAAAATTGAGCCGTGTCAGTTACGATGGGGCGCATTAGCCTATACCCAAAGGAGCCTGCATGAGCACAAAAAAGGTCCGGCGCGTCGGTTCGATGTTGGCCGGAATCGCACGCGAGGCGGGCCGGCTAACCGATGCCGAGGCCGAGAGCTTTGACCAGCTCCGCGAAAAGACGCCGGCCGAGCCGATGAAATTTGACGACGCCCCTGTCCTCAAGGTCGCCCGCGTCTATTTGCGCGTCAGCACCGACGCGCAGGACCTGGAACGCCAGGAAAGCATTATCGACGGCGCGCGGGCGGCCGGCTACTACGTCGCCGGCGTCTACAGGGAGAAGGCATCCGGCGCGCGTCCCGACCGTCCCGAGCTGCTGCGCATGGTCGCGGACCTACAGCCTGGCGAGGTGGTCATTGCGGAGAAGATCGACCGCATCAGCCGCTTGCCACTGGCCGAAGCCGAGCGCCTGGTTGCCACGATCCGGGCCAAGGGCGCGCGCCTGGCTGTTCCTGGCGTTGTAGACCTGTCTGAACTGGCGGCCGAGGCACAGGGCGTTGCCAGGATCGTGCTGGAATCGGTCCAGGACATGCTTTTGAAGCTGGCCCTACAGATGGCCCGCGATGACTACGAGGACCGCCGCGAGCGGCAGCGCCAGGGCATCGAGCTAGCGAAGAATGCGGGCAAGTACCAGGGCCGGCGTGCCGATCCGAAGCGCCGCGCCCAGGTGATCGCCTTGCGCCGATCCGGCCACAGCATCACCAAGACGGCCGAGCTGGCCGGCTATAGTCCTGCCCAGGTCAAGCGGATATGGGCCGAGGTCAGCAAGGACGAAACGGAACGCATGGGAGCCTTCCAGGACGCCCTGAGCGAAGCCGATGCCCTGGCTGCGGCCGGCCAAAGAGGCGCACGACCATGACGAACGACCGTGAACCACGGGTGCGAGAGTTGTCGCCAGCCGAGATTGAGGCGCTGCGCCAGGAGATGAGGGAGTCTATCGAATGGGCCAAAGCCATACTGGCGAGCCGCTGTCTTGGAGAAATTATTGCGGGAGAGCTGCACTAGACATTGCAATGGATCGTCTTCGGTGCTAACGTGTAAAGTGTCACATTACACTTTACAGTGAGGCGCGGGCCATGACTGATGATTCCCTCCCCCTTCATCCCGGTTCCTATGTTCGGAAAAACGTCCTTGATCCTCGCGGACTCACGGTTACTGAGGTGGCGAAGTTGATCGGCGTTAGCCGCCCGGGCCTATCGAATTTCCTCAATGGGAAGGTATCTGCAACGCCCGATATGGCGGCACGTCTTGAACGTGCTTTCGGGATTTCTGCCAAGGCCATTCTCGATTTGCAGACAGAATATGACGCGAAAGCTGATAAAACGGCAGGCGCAGCTCAAAAGGCGCGCACTTACGTGCCTCCTTTTTTAAATGTCCAGGCCAACGATCTCGTAAATTGGTTCACAACGACAATTCTTGCACGCACTAAGCTGTCGGTGCTGTTGCGAACGCTCATTCACTCCACGGGACGCGATCTTCAGAAAGTGGATTTCCCCGGTAACGACGATGCCGAGCGTGCCGGCTGGGACGGCTTCATTGAGGCCAGTTCCGGCACGCCTTGGATACCTTCTGGCGCCTCTGGGTGGGAGTTCGGTGTCACCGCGGACATTAAAGCCAAGGCAGACGGGGATTTTGCAAAAAGCGTCCGGGCGATCAAGAGCGCTGAAAGGGCAAATATTACGTTTGTCTTTGTCACTCCAAGGCGGTGGCCGGGTAAGGCTGCCTGGGTCGCGGAAATGAAGGGCAAGAAGCTCTGGAAAGACATTCGTGCATACGACGCCAGTGATCTTGAGCAGTGGATGGAGCAATCACTCGCGGCCCAGACCTGGTTTGCGAACCAGACGGATCGTCCTTCTAATGGCGTCAGAACCCTGGAGCGTTGCTGGAGCGATTGGGCAAACGTAGCGGCCCCCGCGCTTCATCCTTCTCTTTTTGCTACGGCGAACGAGGCGTGGAACGGCAGGATCAAATCCTTCCTAGCGAAAGACGATGCGAACCCCTTAGTAATAGCGGCTGACTCCGTTGAAGAGGCGCTGGCGTTTTTAAATCAAGTCTTGGCAACCCCCGAGCTTGAACAGTATATGGATCGGGTGTTGGTGTTTGACAAGGCAGGAGTACTGCCGAAACTCGCCCAAGGCACTACCGATTTCATTGCCGTAGCCCATACGCGGGAAGTGGAGCGTGAGCTTGGGCCCTACAGCACATCGCTGCGAACCATTGTTGTTTATCCCCGCAATGCTACTAGCGTGGAGCCTCATGTCGTGTTGGAGCCGCTCGGGTTCGAGCCGTTCACTAAAGCTCTGGAAGCGATGGGAAAATCGCGCGATGACATAGCGAAACTAACTAACGCCTCGGGGCGTTCGTTGACGGTTCTTCGACGTCAACTCTCGAATATTCCGGCAATCCACACACCTGCTTGGGCTGAAGATCCAAGAATCGCATCGGGGCTTGTTCCGCTCGTTCTTGTCGGCGCATGGGACGCCCAGAACAAGGCGGATCGAACTATCCTGTCCCATCTGGCTGAGGCACCTTTTGAGGTGTTGGAAAAGCGCATTCTTGATTTGTTGCGGCTCAACGACTCTCCAGTCTGGTCAATTGGTGGGTATCGGGGGGTGATTTCGAAAATCGACTCCCTCTTCGCAATTGCGGGCACGGTCTCCAAGGCCGATCTTGACCGCTTTCTTGACGTTGCGCGGACTGTACTGGGTGAAGATGATCCTGCCCTCGACTTGCCCGAGGAAGATCGTTGGGCGGCGGCCATGCATGGCAAAAGACGAGAGTTCTCCGGGGCAGTGCGAGAAGGCGTTTCCGAGACTTTGGTTTTGCTGGCTGTGTACGGCAAGAATCTCTTCGGGAAGCACCTTGGCTTTGATGGGGAATTTGAAGCCGCGAGAATCGTGCGTGATCTTCTTGTGCCTGTAACGACTAGAAAGCTAGAGGCTAACGGGCACGACCTTCCACTTTATGCAGAAGCTGCTCCCGCCGAGTTCCTTGATATCATCGAGCGTGATCTGCGAGCAGAAAAGTCCGAAGTCATGGGCTTGCTGAGACCTGCCGATACCGGGTTTTTTGGCTCATGTCCGCGCACTGGACTGCTTTGGGCTCTCGAAGGACTTGCTTGGAATCCGACCACCTTTCCGCGGGTAGTGAAGATTCTGGGTCAGCTTTCTGAGGTAGAGATTAACGATAACTGGGCAAATAAGCCTATCGAATCGCTTGGCTCCATTCTTCGTGCATGGATGCCGCAGACGGCGGCAAACCACGAGATGCGCCTGAAGGCGGTCAGCATGCTTTTGGATAAGCACCCGGCGGTCGGGTGGAGGGTTTGTCTCCAGCAGTTCGGTGATTACGGGAGTCGCGTCGGCGGCTATAGCCATAAGCCGAAGTGGCGTCCTGACGGCTACGGGTTCGGGGAGCCTTTCAAGACATGGGGACCGATCCATGCATTCGTCAGAGAGATGGTGAAAGTCGCGCTAAGCAGGCCGTCCTACACTGTCGAGATGTTATGTGACCTGGTGTCAAGGCTGCATGCACTCGCGTCGGAGGATCAGGCGCGCGTATGGGAGATCATCGACGAGTGGCGCAACGCGGGCGCTCTTGACGAGGAAGTTGCGAAGATACGCGAAAAAATTCGTGTGACTGTTCTCTCTCGCCGGGGGCGTAAAAAGGTCAATGAGGAAGGCCAAGCGAGCCTGACGGAAAAAGCCAAGGCAGTCTATGCCGAGTTGCAGCCCAAGGACATTGTGAACAAGTATGAGTGGCTGTTTCGCCAGGGATGGGTTGAGGAGTCGGCGGACGAACTCGCAGGAGACGAGATGGACTTCCGAGCGCGTGAGCAACGCATAGAAAAGCTACGCGTTGAAGCCCTGACAGACATTGCGCAAGAACGAGGTATTCCGGGCATTCTCGCGCTCTCTGAAAAAGGAAATGCCCAACGCCAAATCGGCGCTCACCTAGTGTCCGGCATACTTGCCGACGAGCAGATTGAAGATTTGATCTTGCAATGCCTACGTCCGGCAGAAAATTATTCGGGTCGTGATGGCATCGTCGCCGGGGCGCTCTGGTCGTTGGACGAGGATAGGAGAAAGGCCATATATGCGAGCCTGCGGGGTAAAGTTGCCGAAGAGGAAGCGCTCCGTCTCTTGCTCCTTTCGCCTTACCGGGCTTCTACGTGGGAGCTTGTAGATCAACTTTCGGCTGAAGCTCGGAGTCGGTACTGGGTTGAAGTGGTTCCGCAATATTCATTTGACTCGCCTGACGAAAACAACGAGAGCGTTCGCCGCCTGCTTGAAGTCGAACGTCCTAGGGCAGCCTTCGCGTCGATGCATTTCAAGCTCGAAGAAATACACCCGCCCCTCCTTGTGCAGATGCTATCTGCCATGGCGAAAAATAGTCAGGATAAAGCTGGGGAGTACCAGTTGCACGACTACGATGTGCGGCGAGCCTTCCAGCTACTCAATCGCAACTCAGACCTCACTCTAGAGGAAAAAGCTGGACTGGAGTTCGCATATTTAGAGGTTCTGGCTCGCTCTTTCCGAGGGGAAGACCAGCAGCAGATTCCAAACCTTGAGCGCTACATTGAGGAACATCCTGAACTATTCGTGCAGGCTGTAGTGTGGGCCTATAAGCGCAAGGACCGTGGCGAAGATCCCGCCGAGTTTCGCGTTACAGAAGGTCTCGAGCATTTGGCACAGCGCGGGTACCGCCTCCTTGAAGCCGTTGAACGTATCCCTGGTCAGGACAAAGCAACTAAAGAGGAACAGCAGGAAAAGCTCGCAGAATGGGTTGCAACGGTAAGGCGGTCTTGTGCTGAGCTCGACCGCGCGGAGATCGCGGACGTGTGCCTTGGAAAGCTATTCTCTAACGCACCGGCTGGCGAGGATGGCGTGTGGCCGAACGAAGCCGTTCGCGATGTGATGGAGGACCTGCGGTCTGAGGACATCAGCAGCGGCGCACATACGGGTTTATACAACGCGCGCGGCGTCCATTGGCGCGGGGAAGGCGGTGGTCAGGAGCGGGAGCTTGCAGACAAGTATCGCGCCTGGGCCGACGCCTTGCAATTTACGCATCCCTTCGTGTCGTCATCGTTGCTGATGTCGATGGTCAATACGTATGAGCGTGAAGCTGAACAACACGATACCGAAGCCGGTATCCGACGTCGGTTAAAGCATTAAAGGGGAGAATATGGCCGCGGCTTGCACTTCATGGCATTTTTCATGGCATCCTGGTGTCGATGGTATGCAGGTAATTGATGTATAAGAGAAATATCAATCTACTGATAATAGAGTGGGAATAATTCGCGCCTACCCAGACGCCGCCAATAGCCGCCTATCTCCCTCTATAACGCACTCAAAATAAACACTTTTCTTTCCGCCGTCTTTCGCCGTCAATCGCCGAGCCAGCCTCGCTATCGACGGCGGAGTTGACGGTATGGGTGTCTTGTGACATCGCGGAATTGCATATACCGTCATGGCTTAGAGAGCTTGTGACGGTATTTTTTTGCCCCTTATTCCATTGAGAATAAAGGAAAATTCGGCGACAGGATTGGTCGATTTTGGCCTGACGGTATTTTCAGGGGCTCTCTGGCGTTTTTTGAACGATCTAGGAGGGGCCGATGCTTACCGATGCGGCAATCAAAGCACTGAAGCCAAAGGACAAATTATACAAGGTCACTGACCGTGACGGTATGTATGTCGTCGTGAACCCGTCGGGCGCCGTCGTGTTCGGCTATGACTACCGTATGCACGGTCGACCCGAGACCTTGACCCTCGGCCGATACGGGCCAGCGGGCTGGCGTATTGGCTTCTCCTGTCCGAATGTTGGATCAGTCCCGGTTTTGGTTGCCGGATTGCAATAGCCTTCTTCAAAGCACAGATAGCCAGATCCTTTTTCATCCGATCGCGCGCTTCCCAGCCGATGATGCGACTAGAATAGAGATCGACAACGATTGCCAAGTACAGCCAGCCTTCTACCGTCCATATGTAACTGATATCGACACCCCATTTCTGATCCGGTCCGTCACAAGTGAAGTCCTGATCCAGAAGATTGGGAGCGACAGGCTCGCCATGATTGCTGTCCGTCGTGCGCTTGAAACGCGTCTTTTGTCGGGCTTTCAAACCATTTTGACGCATCAGTCGCGCTGTGCGGGGACGACCTGCCCGAATGCCCTCTTCGTTCAGCTCAACATGCATGCGAGGGCTGCCGTAAGGTTCGCGTGATAGTACAAACTGGTTACGAATGTGAGCCAGGATAATCATGTCATCAAGCTGGCGACGACTGGGTAAACGACGCTTCCATACATAATAGCCGCTGATGCTGACACCTGCGAAAGCACATAGCCGTGACAGAGACATATGGGCCTTCTCCGTGTCGATGAACGCAAACTTCATCGACTTGTCTCCCGCGCGAAAAAGGCCGTCGCTTTTTTTAATAATTCTCGTTCCTGTCGTAGAAGCTCATTCTTTTCGAAGACGGGCAAGCTCCTAGTTCATGTCCTCATGGGGCCAGAAAGCAAATCTTTCTCAGCAATATTACGCCGCCAACGGTCAAGTGTTGACTTGCCAATGCCAAGGTCCTTGGCGACCGATGAAATGCTTAGACCACTCGTCGTTAAAATACGAACGGCTTCGCGTTTGAACTCTTCTGTAAATTCTCGCCGCTTCAATTTTAAGTCTCCTGTCAGTCTTATCTAACAGAAGCCCTTCACCTTTGAAGGGGAAGTCCAGCATCTTCAATGCGGGCGGCGATGGGGCAGTGCCCCGACATGGGCCGGTGTTCTCTGCGCTCGGTAAGCTGTCTTTAGGGTTCTACGATAAGCCGAATGCCGCGCTGACCGCAGACGCCACGGAGAAGCTGAAGGGCTACACCCAGTTCTGGGGATAGCCGGAGAAGGGCATTGAAAACGTCCTGCTGAAACAGATGCCCATCCAGGTGGTCCGTCGGTTTCTTGATGAGGTAAAGAGCCGTTCGGACTATCCGCCGGTCGGCGCCTATGATCCGGCGGCCGGAGACGCCGATGTTCTCACGCTGGCCGGCAAGGTGCTGAAGGCGCGCAAGGGCGACGCTTATGGCTACGCCGCCATGCTGATCGCACAATGCCAGGACGCCAACGAACTGCCGGCGACAGTCCGTGAGATTTTGGAGACGATCCACAAGGCGCTGAGCGCGGTTCCGGAAGACATTGCTGTACCGTCACCGCCGCCAGATGACTTCGTGGACCTGCTCGAATGAAGGTCGATCTGTGCGACAAGCGTAAGGCAATCATCGCGCACGACGGGCACCTTCTGGTGTTAGGCGGTCCGGGTTCCGGAACAACCACCATCGCCTTGTTCAAAGCGCAGAAGCGGTTCGCCGAGTTGAAATCCGGTCAGGAAATCCTTTTCCTGAGTTGTTCGCGCGCGGCGATCCGCCAGGTTCTCGGCGTTGCAAGGAAATCCTGTCGCCAGCGGAACGACGCGCGGTGACGGTGCAAACCTATCACGCCTTCTGCATGGAAAAAGCGCACGGTCGCTTACTGAGCGGCAAACCCGTGCGCTTCCTCTACCCCGGCGATGAGAGGCTTCAGAAGTCATCTTTCGACGGCGATTGGAACTTGGAGCGCCAACGGCAGGCGGCCGAGTCTGGCCTTCATTGTTTCGATCTTTTCGCTGCCGGAACTGTCGAGTTGCTCGAACGCTGCGCCGCGTTGCGCGAGCTGATTGCCGACCGCTTTCCGATGATAATCGTCGATGAATTCCAGGACACGGACGACAATCAGTGGGGGATCGTACGGGCGCTGTTGGGCGTCACGAACGTTTTCTGTCTCGCCGATCCTGAGCAACGCATCTTTGATTATCGAGATGACATCGATCCACGGCGGCTCGACATTCTACGCGAGACGATTAAGGTCACGGAATTCGATCTCGGTGGCGAGAACCACCGTAGCCCGAACGCTGGCATCCTGAAGTTCGCCGATGCTGTGTTGAGAAACCAAAGTCCGTTAAGCTAACTTTGCGTGGGGCACGACTCGTCATAGGTGTGTACATGTGGGCAAGTTCAGATAATGCTTCATGATCAGAAGAGACCGAGGGGCCTCAACAAGCCTTCAAATGTATGTTGATGGTAATCTTTTATAACTCCTCGCTCAGCAGGAGGAATTTGATCTACAATAGAATTTTTCCTGTATACGCTGCTAGGGCTATAACCGAAATACGGTGTAAAGGTGCGGCTGAAATTGGCCGAGGATTTGATGCCAATCGCCAGTCCGATGTCTGCAATTTTCTGGCTACCCGCAGGATCTGCCAGCATGGCATGAGCAGTGAGAAGATGACGCCGGCGAAACAGTCGGCCGAGCGAACGAACTTCCATCATGCCCGGCTCATTTTGTGCAACATGGCCGTCCACTTCGGTCCAATTACGACCTGAGTGGAGGAGTGCGATGCGCCAATGATCAATCGGACTGAATCGAATCTTTTGAGCAAGGCATACAGGCATGTTATCAGCATTTGCCGGAAGCATCTTCCAAACGCGCGATATATGTGGTCACCGCGGGGAGATGCCCAGTTGGAAGCCTATTATCCGGGTGACGAATATCTCGATATCATCGGTCTGTCGGTGTTCGGCTACCAACCCTATGACAAGCTGGTTGTAGGGCGAGATACGACATTCGTCGAGCGCACCAAGCCGGGATATGATCGTGTGGCAGGTTTTGGCAAACCAGTTGCCATTGCCGAGCTCGGTTATGAAGGCAGTGACAGCTACGTACGGGATTGGGCGGCGGAAGCCAACAAGCCCCACGCCGAGTTTCCGGCCCTGACCGCCGTCATCTACTTTAACGACCGTGAAGTCTACCCATGGCCGCGTGGTGTCGGACGCCCGGACTGGCGCGTCGCAAACCATCCGCTCGATTGACCCGGGTAATTCAACCGGAGCGGCTTGTTATTTGTGAAAACGCCGCCGCTCCTTTCTTTGCATTCTTGCAGTTCCGCCAAGCCAGCTTGCCGGAACTGCTCGATCAACAGGAAGAAGAAAATGCTATTGAAGCATTTCGTCATTGCGAGCGCTGCGATGTTAGCGCTCTCGCTGGCAGGCAACGCCAGTGCAGCGCCAAAGCCAGCGACGGATAATACCGTCACCCAACTTGCGGCCGCCGCCTCACCGATGAAAGGCCCTGCGCTTGAAAAGCTCTATGCCGGCCGCACCTGGAAATGGAAAACCGGCGGCGGATTCTTTTCAAGCAAGAAAGCCCGCAGCTGGATCCTTTCTGGCGAACAGAAACAATTCTCCGCTTGGTCCGGCAAAGGCGCGGCCACAACCCATGCAACAGGCTATTGGTACGTGACCGATGGCGGAAAGCTCTGCTTGCGCGCGCTCTGGAGTAGCCAAGGCGACAGCAGCGGCGCAGTCACCTGCTTCCTGCACCGCGAGAAAAATGGCGTGGTCTACCAGAAACCCGCTCTTGGCGGAAAATGGTATGTCTTTGCGCACAATCCAGTTCGGAAAGACGATGAGATACGCAAACTGGTCAAAGGTGACCGGGTGGGCGCAGAAGTGGCGCGGCTGAAGGCTAATCGCCGGTAAAGAACGATAGTGCGGGAGGCTTCTTGAGGGTTGCTCGGGAGAAGGCTGTAAATCGCACCAACTCTGGCCTGTCGTTAATTCAAGAGATGTAAAGTTTCACGTAGAGGGCGAAAACGATGTTAAAGACCAACGAATTCCAACATTTTACATCACGTATCGGAAAGACCTGCATGGCAATCATGGCCGCGTCGGTGGGCGTGATGATGGCGTGGTCCTCAGCCGTGGCTGACGAATTAACCTGTAGCGCTCCGGAAAATGGCGAAGCGCGGGTCAGCCTGCGTTTGCCGGAGAATGCACGGCCAATGACCGCAGTGGAACTTCATGAACTCTACCGCGACAAGAGCTGGAAATGGTGCGATGGCGCCGCTTACATGCAGGACAAGGAGCGGATATTCAAGGGATGGGCAGGCTCGGGTGCCCGTGCTTCCTGGGCACTGGGACATTGGACCGTGGCCGACACCGGACGGATGTGCCTTGAGGCCGACTGGCATGCTCCAAACGGCACATCCAGCGACAGGACGTGTTTCGAGCACATGATCGATGGCCAGATGATCTACCAGAGGAAGGAACCCACCGGCGGCTGGTACGTGTTCAAGCATTCCGAACCGCAGGATGGTGATGAATTCGCCAAACTGGTCGCTGAGGACCTGGTTTCGGAGAAGCTGGAGAAACTCCGCAATCAATAATTGCGGGACATATTGAACGCAGAAAAAAGCTGCCGGACTTTCTGATCGGCAGCCTGCGATAAAAAGCCGGTCTGGCGGATGGTATCTGCCACCGGCAGCGCGTCTGCTCCTTGATACAACAGTCGCTATTTTCCCTTCCAGACAGGATCGCGCTTTTCGGCGAAAGCTCTGGCGCCTTCCAAATTATCCTCCGATCCATACAGAATGTCGACCGTCGCCAACTTGCGCCGCATGATGAGGTTCATCATGGTTTGGAAGTCCTCGCTTTCCGCGCGCCGGACTGTCTCCTTGATCGCGGCGTAAACGAGTGGAGGACCGGAGGCGAGCAGACGGGCAATTTCCCAGACACGTTCTTCGAGCTTCTCCTGAGGCAGGACCTCGTTGACGAAACCCCAGCGATGAGCTTCGTGAGCGTCGATCCAGCGGCCAGTCAGCAAAAGTTCCATGGCTATGTGGTATGGAATGCGTTTCGGAAGCCGGATACTTGCCGCGTCTGCAATGGTTCCGGAGCGAATTTCGGGAAGCGAAAAGGTTGAATGCTCCGAGGCATAGATCAGGTCACAGGACAGCGCCAGTTCGAAGCCGCCGCCCGCGGCCATGCCGCTGACACAGGCGATGACAGGTTTGTTCAGGTCTCGCAGTTCCTGGATGCCGCCGAAACCGCCAATTCCGTAGTCACCATCGATAGGCGCGCCTTCTGCCGCGGCTTTCAAATCCCAACCGGCAGAAAAGAAACGGTCGCCAGCGGTCTTGAGGATGGCGATACGCAATTCCGGGTCATCGCGGAAGGCTGCAAAAGTTTGACCCATCGCGCGCGATGTCGGCAAGTCGATGGCGTTGGCCTTGGGCCGATCCAGCGTAACTTCCAGAATAGCCCCGTCCCGGCGGGTTGTTATGGCGTCTTCGGCATGTGCGCTCATTTCATCTGCCTTTCCATACGGGATCGCGCTTTTCGACCGCTGCGCGCGGTCCTTCCAGTGCGTCTTCGCTTTCGATCAGCAATTTGAACAGCGGGAAATTACCGGCCCGCATGGCGGCGTAACTTTCGGCCAGACCCATATGTTCGGCCATACGCGCTGTCTGTTTGGCTGCGGCAACAGAAAGCGGTGCGGAGCGCAGGATACGGGCAGCGAGCGCACGGGCTGCGCTCATCAGCTCCGCCTGCGGCACCACGTCATTGACCAAACCCCAGCGGAGGCAGTCCTGCGCGCTAAAGCGCCGCCCTCCATAAAGAACTTCGTTCGCTATAACCTTGGGCAGGAGCTTGGGCAGAACGAATGAGCCGATATCCGGCAGAACCCCGAGCGAAGTTTCCGGCAGCCAGAATTGCGCGTGGTCGGCGGCAATGATGAAATCGGCAGTAAGGAGAATTTCGAAACCCGCGCCGATGGCATAACCGTTGACCGCGCAGATGATGGGCTTCTCCAATCCGGGCAATTCGGAAAAGCCATAGATTCCGCCCTGACCATAGTCGGCGATATAGCCATCTCCGCCGGTCGAAGCCGCTTCGTTCAGATCCCAGCCGGCGGAAAAAAACTTCTCGCCCCCACCTGTGAAAATAGCAACGCGCAGATCCGGGTCGTCGCGAAACATGGCGAAGGCATCGCCCAGCTTTCGGCTGGTTGGCTGGTCGATGGCATTGGCCTTTGGCCGGTCGAGCGTGATCTCCAATATCTGACCGTTGCGAACGGCCTTTACCTCGTCAGTCATCAAGCTCTCCTGTTGCGTATCAGGGCATCGACGGCGATTGCATTGTCCGCTGTGACAATGAGCGGGTTGATGTCGAGTTCCTCAAGTTTCCCTGCCTGTTCGAGCGCATAGTTGCCAACCAGCCACGCGGCCTCGACGGCGGCTTCGATATTGGCTTTTGGCCTGCCGCGAAAGCCGGTGAGAAGGGGGGCGGAGCGCAGGGTAAGAAGCGCCTCGCGGATTTCATCGCGGCTCGCAGGTAAGAGCAGCGACCGTGTATCGTTCCAAAGCTCAACCATCACGCCACCTGCGCCAATGGTCAGATAAAGCCCGAATTGCGGGTCGCGCGCGATGCCGATAATCAGTTCAGCCACACCACCCTGAACCATTTTCTCGACCAGAAAATCGCATTTCAAAGGGGCAAGCGAAAGGGCGGCAGCGCGTACTGCTTCGGCATTCGCCAGATTGAGGCACACCGCCGCCATTTCCGTTTTGTGAAGCAAGTTCTCACCCACCCCCTTGAGGACGACGGGGTAACCCAGCTTTTCGGCAAGGGCGACAGCATCGTCGATAGTCGATACTACGCCGCCCGTCGGGGTGATGAGGCCGATTTCGCGCAAGGCGGATTTCGATGACCACTCGTCCAATGCGGTGGCTGCAGATGGCGACGCCGGCGCTTGGTCAGCCAGCATTGGAGATTGCGGTTTCGACCAGATTTCGCCAATCCAGGCAGCATTGGCTGCTGCCGCAAGCGCAGTTGCAAGCCCCATCATCGGGGCTATTCCAGCTGCTATCAGACGTTCGGCGTGGGCTTCCGTCATATTCTCCGGCAAACTGGCAACCAGCGCAAAGCGACCGCCTCCAGCTTCGTGCGCCGCTATCGCCGCTTCGAGCGATGTTTCGCAACCATTGTCAACACAACGGTCCCCACGGGGGAAGTCGAGCACCAGTATGGTCAGACCGAAATTGCCATCGAGCATAGCGCGATAGGTCTCAGTCAGCGACGGCCCGTTTCCCCATGTAAAGGTGTGATAGTCGAGGGGGTTCGAGATGGTAACCATCTCGGGCAGGGTGGCGCGAAGCCTGTTTGCCTCGTCCGGCGCCAACGGTCTGAGATCGAGACCAGCGGCGCTTGCAAGATCGCCGACGAGTGAAGCTTCGCCGCCCGAACAGCTCATAGAGCCGAGGCTGTTGTCCGGTGAGGGGCCAAGCACATGAAGCAGCTTCAGCGTTTCGACAAATTCGTCGAGCGTTCCAACACGCAGGACGCCACATCGCGCAAAGAAAGCGTCGGCAAGCGTGTCGGCTCCAGCTAGCGATGCCGTGTGTGAGAGGGTCATCGCCTGTGCCGCGGCGGAAGTTCCGACCTTGATGGCGACAACCGGTTTTCTCATCTCACGTGCTCTGGCGAAAACACGTTCCAACCGTGAAATATTGTCGAAGCCTTCTATATGCAAACCTAGAACGGTAACCCGCGGGTCTTCGAGCGCGGCTTCCGCCAATTCGGAAAGACCGGTCTGTGCCTGATTTCCGGCTGTCAGCACATAGGCTATGGGAAGACCCCGACGCTGCATCGTAAGATTGATAGCTATATTGGACGATTGCACGACGATGGCGGCGCCGCTTTCCACCCTCTTGCCGCCATGCTGATCGGGCCACAGCAAGGCTCCATCAAGGTAGTTGATGAAGCCGTAGCAGTTGGGGCCGAGGATCGGCATTTCGCCTGCCGCCGCCAGCAGGGCCTGATTGCGTTCGGCGCCGTCGGATACTTCGTTGAAGCCAGATGCAAAGCACACCGCGCCGCCACTTCCTCGCGCCGAGAGCTGGCGAACAATTTCGATTGTTCCGTCGCGGTTGACGCCGATGAAGCTTACATCCGGTGCGCCGGGAAGGTCGGCGACAGATCGATAGCAGGGAATATCGTCGATAGTATCGCGGGTGGGGTGGACAGGCCAGAGTTCTCCCTCAAAGCCCATTTTGCGGCATTGCCTGAGCACAGCCGTAGACCATCCTCCGCCAAAGATGGCTATGGAACGGGGACGCAAGACACGAGACAGGTTCTTTTTGCTCACGGTCAGGCTCCGAGCGGGCGAAGGAGGTCGCGGGCGATGATATGGCGCTGGATTTCGCTTGTGCCGTCCCATATCCGCTCGACACGCGCATCACGCCAGAAGCGTTCCAGCGGGAGGTCGTCCATCAGGCCCATGCCTCCATGCACCTGAATGGCCCGATCGGTGACGCGAGCCAGCATTTCCGATGCGTAGACTTTCGCCGAGGCGATCTCGCGGTTTGCGGGCAATCCCTGATCGAGACGCCAGGCCGCTGCCAGCGTCAGCCAGTCGGCGGCATCGATTTCGGTGACGGAATCGGCAAGCTGGAAGCCGACGCCCTGAAAGCGACCGATGGGCTGGCCAAATTGCTTACGCTGGGCGGCGTAGTCGACCATCATGTCGAATACGCGGCGCGCGCGCCCCACCGCCATTGTCGCAACTGTTATGCGGGTAGCGTAAAGCCACTCATTCATGACCGCAAAGCCACCATCCACCTCTCCGAGCACCTGCGCATCGGGAAGACGGCAGTCGTCGAATTCAAGGATCATGTTCTTGTAGCCGCGATGGCTGACGGATTTGTAACCCTCGCGGATGGTGAAGCCCGGTGTTCCACGATCCACCAGAAAGGTCGTGATTTTCTTCTTCGTTCCGGCGGAGGACTGTTCCTCGCCCGTCGCCATGAAGACAATGACGAAGTCGGCGTGCTCGGCGCCGGAAATGAAATGCTTGGTGCCGTTCAGTACCCAGTCGTCACCATCGCGGCGCGCATTGGCTTTCATGCCCCGAATGTCGGAGCCGGCGTCAGGTTCTGTCATGGCAAGTGCATCCATCCTTTCGCCGCGCACCGCTGGCAGGAGATAGCGCTCGATCTGCTCACCCTTGCAGGCCATCAGGATATTTTGCGGGCGTCCGAAAAAATGGGTGAGCGCCATCGACCCGCGTCCCAGCTCGCGCTCCACCAGCGCGAACTCCAGATGGGAAAGTCCGGGGCCACCCGCCGATTCCGGGAAATTGCTGGCATAGAAGCCAAGTTCGATGGTCTTCCGCTTGATTTCGTCACCGATTTCCTCCGGCACGTAACCAAGCCGCTCGACGGTCGTTTCATGCGGATAAATCTCGTTCTCGACAAAGCTTCGAACTGTCGAGACGATCATTTCCTGTTCTTCAGTCAGTCCGAAATGCATAGCGTTCCTCCCAGTCGCTTTGCCAGACCGTCCCGGCCTATGGCGTCGTTATTTCTATAAGTGCGGGCCCCTCGACCGCCTGGGCGCGGTGAAGCGCACCGGCGAGTTGCGCAAGGTCGAGGGCGCCTGGATGAAGCGCATCCTGATTGTGTTGATTAGTCAGACGGATATGTTCCCCCGGGATGCCATAGGCCTGCGCGAGCTTGAGAAAATCGGGAGGTGTCGGGCGCACGCCCACGGGCTCGATACCCCGAGAAAGCATGTAATCTTCGATTTCCTGATAACCGTGATTGTTCCAGACGACGAAGATCACCGGCGCTTTTTCGTCTGCGGCAGTACCGAGGGTGCCGAGGCAGAACTGGAAACCGCCGTCTCCCACCAGGCAGACCACCGGTGTGTCGGCCTGCGCAAGACTGGCGCCCACTGCGGCCGGAGGACCAAATCCGAGCGCGCCGTACCCGGTCGAAGCATTGAACCAGCTTCGTGCGCCATCGGCCTCGAAGAAAAGGTTGCCAGCATAGGCGAGCTGCGTGGAATCCCCGACTATGATACTGCCGGGCAGCGCATCCCGAATGGTGTCCAGAACTCCGGTCAAAGCCTGCATCTTGGGTGAAAGGAAGTCGTATGCCGCAGCCTTGGCCGCCGTTGCGCGCTCCTTTCCGTCCTCACGTGGTGCCTGAGGAAGAAGCTGCAGAGCAGAGATGAGCTCTGCCGTTATTGGGGCGGCATCGCCCACGATCATCAGGCTAGCCGGGGCGCCGGTTGCCTCCGCATCCGGGTCGATGTCGATGCGGATCATTCTGGCAGGAGGCTCGAAACCTCCATCCACATACATATCGTAATCGGTCGGACCGAACTGGGTTCCTATCGCAATGACGAGATCGGCATCGGCGATCAGCTGGCGGATAGGCGGCAGGCTGGGGCTTGCCTGCACTACGAGCGGATGACGGCCAAGCAAACCACGGGCGTTCGTTGTGGTCACCACCGGGGCGTCGAGCATCTGCGAAAGGGTGGAAACCGCATCACCCGTCCGGTTGGCGCCTCCGCCTGCGAGGATCAAAGGACGGCGGGCTTCGGCGCAAAGTGTTGCGGCGGCTTTGATTTTTCCGACATTGGAACCCACAGCCGTAGCGGTCGCAGTTGCCGGGGACTTGCGCAAGTTTCCTTCAAACGGAGCTTCCATAAGGTCCGTCGGGATTTCAATATGGACAGGGCCCGGACGTCCGGATTTCATCCGGGCGAAGGCACGGCCAACCACTTCTGCAAGATCGCCGGGCTGTTCCAGTCGCTCTGACGACAGGGCGATTGTTCGCATGGTCGCGGACTGGTCGGGAAGCTCATGCAGGTGCCCCTTATATTGTCCAAGCGTGTGGCGCGCGTTGACGCCCGAGATGACGAGCATCGGTATGGAATCGGCTCGGGCCTGGGCCATCGGGGTTATCGCATTGGTGAGGCCCGGACCGGTAATCAGCAGGCAGACACCCGGCTTGCCCGAAACTCGCGCATAGCCATCTGCCATGAAGCCCGCATCCTGTTCGTCGCGCGGGGTAACATGCCGGATGCTCGATCCGGCAAGGCCACGATAAAGTTCGGCTGTGTGCACGCCCGGAATGCCAAATACTGTATCGACATCGTAAGCTTCCAGAAGGCGGATCAGCGCTTGTCCGACCGTTATTTCGCTGCTCATGAAACCAGACTTTCCGCTCTGTAGTTGAGGCTGCGGGCAAAACGGGCAATGCGGTCACATGCCTCGATTATGCTGACTTCAGGAACGGTGACGCTCATGCGGACCAGATTCTTCGCGACCTGACCGAAAGACGTGCCAGGCATCATCGAGACATAGTGTTCCTCAAGCAGCCGGCTGGCGAATTCCTCGCCATCGAGGCCAGTGCCGCCAATATCCAGCAGCACGAACATGCCCGCTTCCGGCATCAGGGGCTTGATCCCCGCAACGCCTTGCAAACGCTCTACGATCAGCTCGGACCGCGCCTGGTACTGCGCGCGCATGATTGAGGCTGTAGGCAGATCATGTGTCAGCGCATAGGCTGCCATGTCGGCAATGAACGGCTGTCCACCGAAGAGCATGGATTCAGAGAAAGGCAGCAATCTCTGGCAAAACTCCTCGGAACCGACTGCCCAGCCTGCACGAAAGCCGGGGGCCGCGTGTGACTTCGATATGGAGGAGACCACGATGGTGCGGTCAGCCATTTCAGGAAGGTCGAGCGGCGACGCAAATGCGGCGCCGAAAGTAAGCTCTTCATAGACCTCATCGCACACGATCCAGAGATCGTGCTTGCGGCAGACTTCGCTGATCGCAGCAATTTCGGGTTTTGTGAGAACCGCTCCGGTCGGATTGTGCGGGTTGTTGAGAAGCAATGCCCGGCAGCCGGGCGTGATTGCCGCTTCCAGTATTTCCGCTCGAAGATGAAAGCCATCTTCGGCCCGCAGTGGCACCGGGACGATATCGGCTCCCGGCGCCCGCACGACGCCTTCATAGGTCGCGTAATAGGGGTCGGGGACGAGAACCTTGTCGCCGCTCTCGACCAATCCTGTCAGAACGGCATAAAGCGCTGTTTGGGTTCCGGGAAAATAGAGGACATTACTGGTCGTGATGGCACGGCCGGTGCGCTTTGAATATTTTGCCGCCAGGGCCGCCAGCACCGCCGGTTCGCCGCGACCGCTGGAATAGCGTGTGCGTCCGGCGCGCATGGCATTATTGCAGGCTTCGAGCAGCGAGGCATCTGGGGCAACGTCAGGTTCGCCGATCGTAAATTCTATGACGGGATGGCCAAGCGCGCGCAGTTCCCTGCCTCGTGCATGGACCCGCCATTTGTCCGAACCCAGCCCTGAGAGTCTATCGGTGATGGAGGCGTAATGCATGTCATTCTCTCGGAAGTGGTGGCGCGTCAGGAAGCTCGATGCCGAGAAGAGCGCCGATTGAGCTTAGTCCGATGCCAATTTGCGTGGTTTCGTCGATTTCATCCGCGCTGAGACAGCCTTCGATCCAAAGGCCGTCAATCAGGGCGTTGACCGCGATGGCAAGGTTTCGGCACGATTGCGGGGCCGGTTCCCGGCCTTCTGCCGATAACACCTCGGCAATCAAGGTTTCCGTGGCCCGCCGGAAAGCCAGATACCCTTCGCGATGTTCGTGCTCCAGATCCGGATCAAGATGAACCTGGCTCACGAAAGTCGCCCAGAGCGAAAGCATCCGGGGATCGGCCACGGCTCCGCCAAGGCTGGCTGCGATGAACCGCGTCAGCCGGTCGTGAGGCGTGCCGCCGTCCGATTCCAGAACGCTCAATGCGGGCAGGGTCATCATTTCGATCATGCGCTGGTAGGCGGCGGCGATGAGATTGGCCTTCGATGCGAAATGATGGCGGATCAGGCCATTGCTCACGCCTGCACGCGCCGCAACTGCACGAACCGTTGTCGCCTGTATTCCGAGATCGGCAATGCAGTCGAGCGTTGCCTCTATCATGTCCGTGCGACGATCGAAGTCCGGCGCACGTCGAAACGATGCGGTCATCCTCTCCTCCCTCGATGTCTGACTATGCACTTGCGCAATACTTATTCAAGTGTATAGTCAACGTCAAGGGAACGGTTGGCCGCTTGTCGAGAAGTCGAAAGAACTCCGAAGTGGCTGATAATAAAGCAATATCCAGGTGGCTTGCGACAAACCGTAAAGGTGTCGGGCCAAGGGAGGTTTGTGCCGCATGAGTCAAGGCGAAGAGGCGATCTCCGTCGTCGACCTTCACAAGCGTTTCGGTGATCTCGAGGTGCTTAAAGGCGTTTCACTCAGGGCGCGCGAGGGCGATGTTATCGCCATTATTGGCGGATCGGGCTCCGGCAAATCGACATTTCTTCGCTGCATCAACATGCTGGAATTGCCGACATCGGGGGCGGTCACCATCCACGGTGAAACCATCGCCATGCGAAACACCGGCAATGGCGGCCAGATACCCGCGGACCGAAGGCAGATCGAGCGTATTCGCACGCGGCTTGGAATGGTCTTCCAGAGCTTCAATCTATGGCAGCACATGACCGTTCTGGAGAATGTGATCGAAGCGCCTGTGCATGTGCTGGGCGTGCCCAAGGCCGAAGCGACAGAGCGGGCCGAAGCGCTTTTAAGGCGCGTCGGACTTTACGAGAAGCGAGACGTCTATCCGGCTTTCATGTCCGGTGGCCAGCAGCAGCGTGCCGCGATTGCGCGGGCGCTGGCGATAGAGCCATTGGTGATGCTTTTCGACGAGCCGACATCCGCGCTGGACCCTGAACTGGTCGGCGAGGTTCTCACTGTTATCGGTGATCTGGCCAAGGAAAAGCGCACGATGATCCTGGTTACGCACGAGATGAAGTTCGCCCGCAAGGTCGCCAATCACATCGTTTTTCTGCACGATGGCAGGATTGAGGAAGAGGGACCTCCCGAAGAGGTCTTCGGGGCGCCCAAATCCGAGCGATTGAAGAAATTTATCAGTTCAACACACTGAAATGGGAATGGGAGGAGTACCAATGAAGTGTCTTTTAGCTAGTCTGTGCGTCGGTGTAGCATTTGCCCTTGCGGGCGTGGGGGCGGCAAGTGCTGAACAGGTGAAGCTCGGTATCGCAGCCGAACCTTATCCCCCTTTCACGGAACCGGACGCCACGGGAAAATGGCACGGCTGGGAAATCGATTTTGCGGATGCAGTCTGCAAAGAGGCCAAGCTTGATTGCGTGGTCACGCCGGTCGCCTGGGATGGCATCATTCCCGCACTCACCACCGGCAAGATCGACATGATCGTCGGCTCAATGTCGATGACGCCTGAACGTCTCAAGACGATCGATTTCTCGGACAAATATTATAATACACCGACGATTGTCATCGGCACCAAGGATCTCAAATTCGACGCGACGCCGGAGGGGTTGAAGGACAAGACGATTGGCGTGCAGGTTTCTACCATCCATCAGGCTTACGCGGTGAAGCATTTCGCGCCCGCCGGTGCCACGATCAAGGAGTATCAGACGCAGGACGAAGCCAACAACGACCTCACCGCCGGGCGCATCGATGCCGTGCAGGCGGACTCGCTGGCTCTGCGGACGTTCCTTGCGACGGATAACGGCAAGGCATGCTGCGAGGAAAAGGGAACCGTCGCTAAGGATGTTGAAGTTCTGGGGCCGGGCGTGGGCATCGGATTGCGCAAGGGCGATACGGAACTCAAGGACAAGCTGAACGCCGCGATCAAGACCATCCGCGCGAATGGAACCTACGATACCTTCACCAAAAAATATTTCGATTTCGACATTTACGGCCAGTGAGTTTCCTGGCCAGCCGGTATCTCTTCGGCTGGCCTCCCTGATTTCAGCATGAACGGAACTGCCCATGGATGCACCACTGATCAACTGGAGCCTGCTTGCTCTCAATCCGCCGGGTTGGGGAGGGGTGCTTCTGCAGGGTTTCTGGCACACGCTGCAAATTGCCGTTGGCGGTTATTCGCTCGGTCTGCTGATCGGCATGTTCGGTGCGCTGGGCAAGCTCTATGGCGGCCCGATCATTCGCGACCTTCTGGAAGTGTATACGACAGTGGTCCGCGCCGTGCCGGAACTGGTCCTGATCCTTATCCTGTACTACGCGGGCACCGACCTGTTGAACCAGCTGCTTGCTCTGTTTGGCCATGGCAAAGTCGATATCAGCGGGCTTGCGGCCGGCATTTTCGTCATCGGTGTCGTGCAGGGCGCATATTCGACGGAAGTCCTGCGCGGTGCGATCAAAGCGATCGCGCCCGGCCAGATCGAGGCGGCCCGCGCATTCGGCATGCCCCCGTCCAAGATGCTCAGACGCATCACGATACCGGCCATGCTGCCCTTCGCCATACCTGGCCTTGCCAATCTGTGGCTTATCTCAACCAAGGATACAGCACTTCTGGCGGTTGTCGGCTTTAGCGAACTGACGCTGGTGACGAGACAGGCAGCGGGCACGACCAAGCATTATCTGCTGTTCTTCATGGCGGCTGGCGTGCTGTACCTCGGGCTTACCCTGATTTCGAACGTCTTCATCGGCATTGTCGAGCGGCGCGCGCGCCGTGGTTTCGCACGGATTGACTGAGATGAGCACATCTTCAGCAGTATTGGAAAACCGGACATCCGCCAGAAACTGGCTCGAACCGCACCGCCTTGTGCTGATTGTCATCGCTATCGCACTGTTCACCTCGGCGGTGGTGTTTGGCCGCTGGGACTGGCTGCCGCAATACCTGCCCCGTCTGGGTTCCGGCATCGTGGTAACTCTGTTCATGCTGTTCGGGTCTGCAATTCTGGGGTTTATGCTGGCTCTGCCGCTGGGATTGCTTCAGGTGACTGGCCCATGGTGGTTGAGCTGGCCAGCGAAGGCGTTCTGCACCGTCATCCGGGGAACACCATTGCTGCTGCAGCTTTGGCTGCTCTATTACGGCCTTGGTTCGCTGTTCCCCTCCATTCCCGGCATTCGCGGCTCCTTTATCTGGCCTTATCTGCGCGAGGCATGGCCGTATGGACTTGCCGCGCTGACGATCTCTTTCGCGGCCTATGAGGGGGAGGTCATGCGCGGTGCGTTTGCCGGTGTGCCGTCCGGTGAGCTGCAGGCCGGTCGTGCATTCGGCATGTCGCCCTGGAAAGTGTTTCGCCGCATCTGGCTGCCGCGCGCGATCCATCGCGCCCTGCCGACACTGAACGGCGAAACGGTCCTTCAATTGAAAGCGACGCCGCTGGTAGCAACCATAACCGTCGTCGATGTCTACGGCGTCGTTTCGCGGGTGCGCCAGGAAACCTATCTCACTTATGAGCCGCTTCTGCTGCTGGCCTTGATCTACATGATATTGACCGCGGGTCTGGTCCTGGTCTTCCGGCGTCTCGAGAACCGAATTCCGACAAGAGGTGCTTGAATGCGCGATTTTTCAACTGCTATTCGCAACAACCTTCCAGAGCTGACAGCCTTGCGGCACGACCTTCATGCCCACCCCGAACTGGGACTCGAGGAGAAACGGACTTCCGATATCATTGCGCGGCAGCTCGAGGCTCTGGGATACAAGGTCACGCGAGGACTTGCGAAAACCGGGGTCATCGGGACTTTGACGAATGGATCGGGCCGGAAGTCGGTCGGCATTCGTGCCGATATCGACGCGCTTCCCATTCATGAGCAGACAAATCTGCCCTATTCCAGCAAGTCCCCGGGTCTGATGCATGCCTGTGGACATGATGGCCATACGACCATGTTGCTCGGTGCTGCCAAGGCTCTGGCTGAGCGGCGCAATTTCGACGGAACCATTCATCTGATTTTCCAGCCGGCGGAAGAGAATTTCGGCGGCGCCAAGATCATGATAGACGAAGGATTGTTCGACCGTTTTCCTTGTGATGCTGTTTTTGCCCTTCACAACGATCCCGGCATTCCCCTCGGCAAGTTTGCCTTCCGCGATGGGCCGATCATGGCTGCGGTCGATGAGGCGTTTATCAGGGTGAACGGCTACGGCGGTCACGGTTCGGAACCGGAAAAAACTGCCGATCCCATAACAGCGGGGGCTTCGATTGTGATGGCCCTGCAGACCATCAAGTCGCGTAACGTGCCAGCGCTCGATCCGGCAGTTGTGACGGTTGCCGCATTCCATGGTGGTTCGGCCAGCAATATCATTCCGTCGACGGCAGAAATCGTCGTCGGTATTCGCACTTTTTCGCCCACCATCCGCGATCAGATCGAGCAACGCATCAAACGTGTTGCAGCGCATCAGGCAGAGAGCTTCGGACTAACTGCTGAAGTGGAGTATCTGCGCAGTTATGATGCGACGATCAACCATACCGCGGAAACTGATTTCGCACGCTCCCTGGCGGTGAAGTCGTTTGGCGCGACGAACGTGATCGATCTGGAGCGTCCTTTCATGGGCAGCGAGGATTTTGCCTATATGCTCCGTGAGCGACCCGGAACCTACTTCTTTGTGGGGGGCGGCAAGGGCGAGAACGATTTCCAGCTCCACCACCCGTCTTACGATTTCAACGATGATCTGATCCCCATCGGCGCGGCCTTCTGGACCGAGCTTGCTGAAGCCTATCTCAAACCCGAGTGATTTCCATGACCGCCGTTTATCAATTCAATGCAGCTATCGTCCGCACGCCGGGACGATCCGTCGTCAATGGTTTGCGCGCCGATGACAGGGGTAATCCGACCTACGAAGGTGTCAGGGAAGAACACGAAGCCTATGTGCAGGCGTTGCGAAACGCTGGTGTCGAGGTGACGGTTCTGCCGCCGATGGAGGATTTTCCGGATTCGATATTTGTAGAAGATCCGGCGCTGGTGTTCCACGAAGGCGCAGTTCTGCTGCGTCCTGGCGCACCATCGCGCATGGGTGAGACGGCTGAAATCGAACCGGTTCTGCGTTCGCTCTTTGAGAATGTCGTGTCGCTCCCTTCGCCCGGTTTTGCCGATGGCGGTGATGTGCTGGTGACGCCCAAGGTGGTGATGATCGGCCTGTCGGCGCGTACCGACAAGAGTGGCGCCGAAGGGCTTCGGGCTGCACTGGCAGCGCTCGGACACGCCGCCGAAATTGTAGAGACGCCCAAGGGTGTACTGCACTTCAAGACCGACTGTTCGCTGCTGGACGAGGAGACGGTGCTTGCGACGCACAGGCTGGCGGGCTCCGGCTTCTTTCGAGGCATGCGTGAAATTGTGACGCCGGAAGGTGAAGAGGCAGCCGCCAATGCGCTTCGGGTCAACGATGTCGTTTTCGTCGGCGCGGACTATCCCCGCACGATCGATAAGCTTGATAAGGAGGGATATAAGGTTGTTGCCCTCAAGACAGGCGAAATCGGGCGGATCGATGCAGGCCTGTCATGCATGTCGCTCAGATGGCGGCGATAGTCAAAAAAAGGTTCTAAAAATGGATCGGCGCGGTAATTCCGCGCCGATTTTCGTTTGATGTTGCTTCAGGCCCGACGCCTCTACGATGACGCGTTCAACGCACGAGAGAACGTTTGAAGCGAGCTTCGAGTTTCGCCTGGCCATATTCCAGAACGACGGACAGGGCCCAGTAGATCATCGATGCGGTTATGAGCATTTCGATGTGCCGGAACTCGGTCTGGCCTTGTGTGCGGGCAAGATACATGAGTTCCCATACGCCGATGACGGAGACCAGCGACGAGTCTTTCAGCATGGCGATGAACTGGTTGCCCGTTGGCGGAATGATGATGCGCATCGCCTGAGGAAGAATGACCAGCCACATTGTTTGTGATGGTCCGAGGCCCAAGGCCGCGGCACCTTCCTGCTGTCCGCGCGGGATGCTTTCGATGCCGGCACGAAAGATTTCCGTCATGTAAGCGCCATAGCACAGGGACAGCGCCAGAATACCGGCGGGAATCGGCCCGATGACATAACCCACCTGCGGCAAGCCCAGGTAAATAATGTAAATCTGCATCAGCAATGGCAGGCCGCGGAAGAGCGATGTGTAGAACGTCGCCAGACCGTAGACCAGACCGTTCTTGGAGAGTTTGGCCACGGCGCCGATGAGCGCCAGAACGGTTGCGAAGAAGATGGAGGCGGTGGAAATATAAAGCGTCGTGACGACGCCCTGACTGATGAGAAATCCGATCTTTCTGGCGATGAATTCAAACGAGAGATTGAATGAATAAAAGAAGATCATCAGCAGCAGGAACAGTTCCGTCCAAATGGCGATGATCTGTGCCCAACGCGGAAAAAGTCTCAGAAAGCTCCAATTGGCGAAGATTATGAGACTGAGCAGAACGGAGGAAAGCAACGTCGCCTTGGTGAAACCCGCCTTCGCGACTTTGGGGTCGATCCCCAGCCAGTTTGTTATGCCCGAGAACCGGACATTCATGAAACAGAAGAGCGCTGTCAGGATAACAAAAAACGCTACCTGAACAGTCCGTTTAGCGGCCTCTGGCCGTGTCAGAAAAAACCTCCCGAGCATATTCTCTCCCCTGTCAGCCTGCTTTTCGCTCGGCAAGCCAATCCTGCATCTGCAATTTCCAATAGGTCAGCTGGGCAGCTGCGAGACCCGCAGCTCCTCCGGCCCAGACCAGCCCGAATTTCTCGAAAAGCTTGTACCGGTCACTTTGTCCGCAGATGGCTTCGGCGACGACCTTGCCGCCGATGGCGGTCGTATTGAGCCCGTGGCCGCCAAATGCCGTGCAATACCATGTGGCGCGGTCCAGCTTGCCGATCTGTGGCATGAGATGTCTCGCATAGGACATAAGGCCCGACCATGCGAGTTCCGTCTTCAGCGAAGCGAGCTGAGGGTAGGTCCCCTCCATTTCGCTGCGCAGTTCCCGCACGACGCCGGGGGTATCCGCTGCTCTTGTCGTGATGCGTCCGCCCCACAACAGTCTGCGGCCACCGTCGATCACACGGTAATAGTCGCCCGCCCGCCGGTTATCACCGATGGCGGATGTGGTGCGAATTGCCGACGCAATCAGTTCGGGCGCTTCCTCGCTTACCATCACATAGGTTGCGATGGGCAGGTAGGCCCGCTTGATCTGCCCGACGAGACCGTCTGTGTAGCCGCCGGTGGTTATCAGTACGGCGCCTGCTTTGACCTGTCCCTGAGCCGTCTTTACAAGCTTGCCATCACCGTGGTCGAGCAATTGAACGACACGGCTGTGCTCGAATATCCGTCCGCCAAGCCGCTCTATCTCGCGCCCAAGCGCCCGCAGATAATTCAAGGGATGGATATGAAAGGCATTGGGATCAGTGACAGACTGGAAATAGCGCCTGGAATTCAAAATGTTGCGGGTTTCGGCTGTTGTATGGAAATCGAGCTTGTAGCCGTAGTCGCGGTAGAGTTCGTCGGCGTAGTGTTTCAGGCTGTCGCCATCGTCATGGCGACGAACGCTCATGATGCCGGGTGATAGCTGGGCTTCCTCGATATTCAGCGAGGCAATGTTCTGGCGAACGAACTCGACGCCTTCGATCGACATTTCGTGAAGCGTTCTGGCGACATTGCTCCCGGCACGGGCGGCAATCGCATCGCCGCCGGTCGCAAAACCGGGGCTGACAAATCCGCCATTGCGCCCTGATGCGCCAAAGCCAATGCTTTCGGCTTCCAGAACAGCTACTTTCTTGCCGGCGCGCGCCATCTGCAAGGCCGCCGACAATCCGGCAAGTCCGCCGCCAATCACCGCGACATCTGCTGTTATCTCACGCTCCAGCGTCGGACGTGCGAAGTCGTCTGCCTTGGTACGGCTGTAGTAAGTGACGGGATATGTCATCGTAACACCAAAATAGGGGTATCGGATGAGCCACCGCATGGATGGCTCATTTCAATATCGAAGCAAGGGACAGGTCAGTCGGCGCTGTAGTCCTTGCCGTACCACTTTGCGGTGAGTGTCCCGAGAGTGCCGTCGGTCTTCATCTGCTTGATGATTTCGCCAATCTTGGCGGTCCATTCGGGATCGTTCTTTTCGGCGATAACGACGAGCGGCTCACGGAAGGCATAGTCGCCTTCGAGGATTTTTACGGGATAGCCGTTCTTGATGGCGTTCTGGGCCGTCTGCTCCGGTGCGACGATCGCATCGATACGAACGCCATCTCCCAGTCTCAGGTCGTCGAACGGCAGCATGGAATCCGCGAAGGTGCGAATTTCACCGGGTTCGAGCTTGTATTCGATGGGGGGAAGGCCGGGGGCGTCGATCTCCAGCTGGTGACGCGCATAATCTTCCGACGTGGTGGCTGTCTCGACGCCGATAACCTTGCCTTTGAGGTCAGCGACCGATTTCGCTTCGCTGTCCTTGTGTACGACATAGACATATGGGCTGTAATAATAAATACCGGCAAAATCGATGACATTGGCGCGCGCCTTGGTCGGCGTGACCGATCCGACGCCTACGTCATAGCGTCCCTGCCAGCGTCCGCCGGTCAAGGTTGCCCAGTCCGGTGTCTCGAAGGATACGGCGACGCCCAGACGCTTGCCGATCTCATTGGCAACGTCAACGTCGAATCCCACGAGCTGGTTGGAATCGTCCAGAAAGCTTTGCGGAGGCCAGCCTGCATTGGTTGCGACAACCATGGCCTTCTTTTCCATGACGCGATCCAGCGTCTCTCCCGCATGAGCCGCGAACCCCGTTGCCAGAATAGCGCCTGCGATACCCATTATTGTTATGATTTTTCTCATCTTATCGACCCCTCCACTGGTCTGACGCACGAGCATTGCATAAACACGCAAGCGTCGGCTAGGCCGCTCGCGGAAACGAATTATGAAATTAGCGTATGATTATATGCTTATCGTGCAGGATTCCGCTGAGGGAGCGCGAATTCGGGGCCGTTCATGTCCCGCGGCCCCGATAAGGCGAGTTACGCCGTGTGTCGGCGGCTACTGATTGCGTACCGCCATAGCCGTGACTTCGACCCGCATCTCCGGCGTGGCCAGTCCCGCCACGCCGACAGCGCAGCGAACCGGAAAAGGTTTCTTGAAGAAGCGCAGGTAAACCTCGTTAAAGGCAGGACGTTCGTTGATATCGGTCAGGTAGATCGTCAAATGAATGACGTTTGCCAGGCTGCTGCCTGCCTTTTCCAGTGAGATCCTGAGACTGTTGAGCGTGCATTCGCTCTGAGCGGTTATATCGCCGGTTTCCATTGTGCCATCTGCCCGGATGGGAATATGCGTGGTTACCAGCAAGTTGCCGATGCCTGCGACATCGGAGGAAATCTCGCTCTCGTCCGTGTCTTCAAGGAAATAGGGCGTCGTGCTGTTTGTCATGGTCATTCTCCAAGAGTCTCAAAAGTGTGAAGCGTTGTCGGACAGGTTGCCTGTTAAAACAAGCCGCATCGTGATGGACAAACGGCTCGATAGCTGTTCTGGCACGCCTGACCGCTGATAGGTGGAAACGTGGTAGCAATAATGTGTACCGACCGGGGCGGGCAACCTATTGCGGTGGTGATCGGGCAGGTCTAAGAAACAGGGTTGGGAGCGAGGAGGCTTCCACTCAACGACGACCGTTCCGGTCTGAAGGCAATCCATGACAGAAAAACATTCTCATCGCGGGCTCGTTGTTGCCGCGATCATGGCAAGCATGGCCATGATTGCAGTCGAGGCTACAATCGTATCGACCGCAATGCCGCAGATCGCTGCGCAATTGGGTCAGCTCAATCTCTATTCCTGGGTTTTCTCATCGTTCCTCTTGACCCAGACCGCGACGACCGTCGTGTTTGGAAAACTGGCCGATATATACGGTCGCAAGCCAGTGCTCATTTTCGGCATTGCCCTGTTCCTGATCGCGTCGATACTGGCGGGCTTTGCATGGTCGATGCCTTCCATGATTGTCTTCCGGCTATTGCAGGGCATTGGGGCAGGGGCGATCCAGCCCGCATCCATGACTGTTGTCGCCGACCTTTTTCCGGGCGCACAGCGCAGCAAGGTTCAGGGATACCTCGCCAGCGTGTGGGCGCTGTCAGCCGTTGTCGGCCCGCTCCTGGGCAGCCTGATCATTCACAATCTCAGCTGGGCGTGGGTGTTCTGGATAAACGTGCCGGTCGGTATGCTGGCGGCGTCGGGCTTTCTCCTCTTCCTGCATGAAGAAAAACGCTCCAAACCCGTATCGGTCGATGTGCTTGGCGCAGCGCTTTTTGCCGTCTCGATTTCATCTCTGATGATTGCGCTTACCCTCATGGAAAGCGCCGTCTCGCCGGAAGCGATTCTGGCATTGGTTCTCTTCGGCTTGTCGTTGGTTGCCTTCATCTGGCAGGAACGGCGCGCAAAGGAACCCATGGTCGCGCCCGGCTTGTGGCTGAAGCGCCCGATAGCATTTTCCAATCTGGCGGTTTTCCTTGCCAGCATGTCGATCATGGGACTGACGACGTTTCTGCCGATGTATGTGCAGACGGTTCTCGACCGTTCTCCGGTGGTCGCGGGCTTTGCCCTGACCATGCTGCTGCTGGGCTGGCCTTGCGGGGCGACGATTGCTTCGCGGCAGTTTACGCGGTTCGGATTGCGCCCGATCATGATTGTCGGAAGCATTTGTATTCCGATCGGAACCTCGTTGCTCGTCATGCTTGACCCGTCCAGCTCGGCCACGATGGCGGGCGCCGGTTCGCTGATCATGGGTTTCGGAATGGGCCTGCTCAACATCGGGGCGCTGATCCTGACGCAGGACAGCGTGAACTGGTCCGAACGCGGCAGTGCCACTGCATCGAATGTCTTTTCGCGCAATCTTGGCAGCACGCTCGGAGCGGCCATTCTGGGCGCGGTGCTGACATACGGTCTTGCCAACGCCAATCATGGCCAGGCTATTACGTCAGACCAACTGCGGGATCTCCTGAATGGCGCCGACATGCTCATAGATCAGCAGGAACTTCGACTGGCGCTTCAACACGCGCTGCACACGACTTTCATAGCGATGATGCTTATTGCCGTGTTGATCGTACCAGCTTGTCTCTGTGTGCCGGGGGTTAAACGGACATACGAAGAAAACGTGGTCACGTGACGTTCGCTTTATTCACAGGTCGAGGATTCAGCTGGCGCTTGGCGCTGGCTGAACAGATGACCTTGCAGAAATCGTATGGAAACACGCCTGAAAAAGCAAAAATCCCGGACGAAGCCGGGACTTTGTTGCCTATCTGATCGGAAAACTGGAGCGGGCGAAGGGATTCGAACCCTCGACCCCAACCTTGGCAAGGTTGTGCTCTACCCCTGAGCTACACCCGCTCGCGCCAGTCGTTTCCGTCAGGCAGGCGGTATATGAACTAACGCTTCCGAGATTGCAACAGGGAAATTACATGAAAATGTCTTTTCGACGAAATTGGCTGTGAGCCGTTGGCTAACTATCTGTATTCATGTCGTTATTTTGAGGTGTAGGGCCTGGATTCCGCTGTGATTTCTTCCCCAGACAGGAGGTAAGCGCCTGCTCGGGGGGCTGAACTCTGTAGGATTGGTGCGAGTCAAACCGCTGTGCTTCTGACAAGCAATCCAATTTGTTTTGCGTGGTTTCTAAGCCTCTATCCATGGTCTATAAGCTGTGGTGTGTCGCCGAAGCGTGAGGAGCGCGGCGACATGTGCAACATATTCAATGCCGAACAGAATGGGGTGGGACCATGCCTTTGTCGCCGAGCGAGCTACACGACTATCTTGATAAACTCGGTATCGAAGTAAAGACTGTTGAACATCCTCCTTTGTTCACGGTTGCCGATTCCCAAAGCCTGCGCGGTGAAATTCCGGGCGGTCACACGAAGAATCTCTTCCTGAAAGACAAGAAGGACAATTTCTTTCTCGTGACGGTCGAGGAGGACGCGGTGGTCGATCTGAAATCGATCCATCAACTGATCGGTGCGGCAAGCCGTGTTTCGTTTGGCAAGCCGGAAAAGCTGATGGAATATCTGGGTGTGATTCCCGGTTCGGTCACCGTGTTCGGCGCGGTCAACGATACCGCACACAATGTGCAGGTAATCCTTGATGCCGATCTCATGAAGCATGATGTCATCAACGGGCATCCGCTGACCAACGAAGCCACGACTTCCATCAAGCGCGATGATCTGGTTGCTTTCCTCAAGTCCACGGGACACGAACCGCGCATTCTGGCCGTTTCCGAGCGTGCCAAGGCTGATGCTTAGGTATAGACTGGTGGTCGGAACGGCAGCTTTCCCACGCGGCGATTGGCGATTGAAGTGGGAAACAGAAGCGCTAAGTTACAGCGCAACTGCTGAATCGACCGTCTTGAAATTGGCTTTCGAAGATACGAACTGAATGAACGACGCGGGCTTGCATGCGGAGCGTTGCATCGACCGGAAAATACGAAGGAATTTCTTATGAGCAGCCAAAACAATCCTTATGCTGGCGCGGGTGGCCAGATGACGGCGAATGTCTCTTTCGGCGCGCCGCAGGCCGCTGCTGGAGGAGCGGATCTCGTCAAGGACACCACGACGGCAGGCTTTCAGGCGGATGTAATCGCAGAATCCCGCAAGCAGCCGGTGCTGGTGGATTTCTGGGCGCCATGGTGCGGTCCCTGCAAGCAGTTGACCCCGATCATTGAAAAGGCGGTCCGCGAGGCTGGCGGCGCCGTCAAGCTGGTCAAGATGAATATCGACGACCATCCGGCGATTGCCGGCCAGCTTGGCATTCAATCCATTCCGGCGGTCATCGCTTTCGTCAACGGCCAGCCGGTTGACGGTTTCATGGGGGCTGTGCCTGAATCGAAGGTGAAGGAGTTCATCGCCAAGGTTGGCGGGCCGAGTGACGCTGAAACTGCGATTGCCGAGGCAATCGCGGCGGCGAACGAACTGGTTGAAGCTGGCGATTTCGTTCAGGCGTCTGAGATATTCTCGTCGATCCTTCATGCCGTCCCGGATAATGTCGACGCAGTTGTCGGTCTTGCGACCTGCCTTCTGGAATCCGGCGACGCGGAAAAGGCGCGGGAAATTCTGGCCCAGATTCCTGCAGACAAGCAGAACGCGCCTGCCGTCCGGGCGCTGGAAGCACGTCTTGCACTGGCCGACCAGGTCAAGCTCATCGGTGATCCGATTGAACTCGAAAAGCGAATTCAGGCTGATCCCAATGATTATCAGGCCCGGTTCGATCTTGCGCAGGTGCGTAACGCGCAGGGGCGGCGTGAAGATGCGGCCAATGAGCTGCTTTTCATCATGAAGGCCAGCCGCGAGTGGAACGATGACGGTGCGCGCAAGCAGTTGCTCCAGTTCTTCGAGGCGTGGGGCAATGCCGATCCCGCGACGCTCGGCGCACGGCGCAAGCTGTCGTCGCTTCTGTTTTCCTGACCGCGAGCGGTCGGGAGCATGGCGGACAAATTGCGCTTTGCCCGCCATGCGGATTCCAACTGTTAGGGCGCATGTCGCGTGAGCCCTAAAGGGAGGTTGTAATGCAAGTGGGCAATGCCCGTTACAGGACGGGCGCGGATATTCCTGAGACTGTGCCGGTTTTCCCGTTGAAAGGGGCGCTGCTTCTGCCCGGTGGCCAGCTTCCGCTCAACATTTTCGAACCGCGCTATCTGGCGATGGTCGAGAATGCGCTGGCCGGCAAGCGCATCATCGGCATGATCCAGCCGAAAATCGACGGCGAGGATGATGAGCCGACCGACGAACTGGACGAAAGCCTTCGCCCGCAGTTGAGCAGTGTCGGTTGTCTTGGCCGTATCACCACTTTTGCCGAAACCGGCGATGGCCGCTTGCTGATCACCTTGCAGGGCATCTGCCGTTTTCGCGTGCGCGAGGAGATCAATTGCCGCCAGCCTTATCGGCAGTGCCGGATCATGCCGTTCCTTGCCGACCTGGAGCAGTCGCGGGAGTCATCGGAGATCGACCGTGAAGCCTTGCTGGGTGCGTTCCGGGATTATCTCGAGGCGCACAATCTGGAAGCCGATTGGGATAGCATCGCGCGGGCAAACAACGAGACCCTCGTCAATGCGCTCTCCATCATGTCGCCTTTCGGCCCGGCTGAAAAACAGGCGCTTCTGGAAGCCCCGGATTTGAAGACGCGTGCAGCGACGTTGATCGCCATCACCGAAATGGTGCTGGCCCGAGTGAAGGACGACGATTTCGGATCGCGTTTACAGTAGATTTCAGGAATAGGATCATGGACGACAAGACGGAAACCGGCAATATCGACGTGCGCCTGCTGGAACTTCTCGTATGCCCTATAACCAAAGGGGCGCTTGAATATGACGCGGAACATGGCGAACTGATCTCGCACAAGGCAAAGCTTGCATATCCGGTCCGGGGCGGCATTCCCATCATGCTCCCGTCAGAAGCGCGCAGTTTGACGGAGTGATAGCGGGCCTTTCTGGTGCTGGCCGGAGGCTTGGCGCGCGGAACATGTCTGCTTTTCCCGCTGTTATATAATTTCCACACAAGCCCCTATCTTTTTCATTAGTTTCAGCCACGCGCATTATTGCTTGTCGGACAACGGGGCTCTATAACCCTCGCGGAACTTGATAAAGATGATGGCGGACGGCCTCCTGCTGTTTGTTGTTGTCGTGAATTTGAACGCGATATTCTTGAAAAAAGCGGATCTCCGTTTTGTGGAATATGCGAAATAAAACAGAGGCTTGGCATTATGGCATCCAGAAAACTCCTTCTCCTGCCCGGCGACGGCATCGGCCCAGAGGCGATGGCGGAAGTCCGCAAGATCATCGCTTTCCTCAACTCAGGCCTCAATCTCGGTTTCGAGACGGAAGAAGGTCTGGTTGGCGGTTCCGCCTATGATGCGCATGGCCAGGCGATTTCCGATGCGGATATGGAGAAGGCGCTGGCCGCCGATGCCGTGCTTTTCGGTGCCGTTGGCGGTCCGAAGTGGGACAGCGTGCCTTATGAAGTGCGCCCTGAAGCCGGTCTTCTGCGTCTGCGCAAGGAGATGCAGCTTTATGCAAATCTTCGCCCGGCCATCTGCTATCCGGCACTGGCCCATTCTTCCTCGCTGAAGCCGGAAGTTATCGAAGGTCTCGATATCCTTATCCTGCGCGAGTTGACCGGCGGCGTCTATTTCGGCGAGCCTAAGGAAATCATCGACCTCGGCAACGGCCAGAAGCGCGGCATCGATACGCAGGTCTACGACACCTACGAAATCGAACGCATCGCCGATGTCGCCTTCGAGCTGGCGCGCACGCGCCGCAACAAGGTCACGTCGATGGAAAAGCGCAACGTGATGAAGTCCGGCGTTCTGTGGAATCAGGTCGTCACCGCGCGCCACAAGGAAAAACACGCCGACGTGGAACTGGAGCATATGCTGGCCGATGCTGGCGGCATGCAGCTTGTGCGCTGGCCGAAGCAGTTCGACGTCATCGTTACGGACAACCTGTTCGGCGATATGCTGTCGGACGTGGCCGCGATGCTGACCGGCTCGCTGGGCATGCTGCCGTCGGCTTCGCTCGGTGCGGTCGATTCCAAAACCGGCAAGCGCAAGGCGCTTTACGAGCCGGTTCACGGTTCGGCACCGGATATCGCCGGCAAGGGCGTTGCCAATCCGATTGCGATGATTGCTTCGCTTGCCATGTGCCTGCGTTATTCGTTCAATCTCGTCGACGAAGCGGATCGTCTGGAAGCAGCGATTGCACAGGTTCTCAATGATGGCCTGCGCACTGCCGACATCTGGTCGGAAGGCAAGTCCAAGGTCGGCACCGTCGAAATGGGCGACGCAATCCTCGACAAGTTCTCTAAGCTTTCCGCTGCATAAGCGCGACAGGATCGCTTGATATATGGCCCGTCATGCATTCTGCATGGCGGGCTTTTCTTTTTTGAATAAGTGCCCGATTTGAGGCTGTAAATTCGTGCTTCGCTGCATAAGAATAGCGGCATGTTGTTCACGCTCCCTGATCAAAACAAACTTTACGATGCACTTGTCGCCCGCGATGCCGCTTTTGAGGGCAGGGCCTATGTCGGCGTTATCTCGACCGGAATTTTCTGCCGCCTGACCTGTCCGGCGCGCAAACCGAAACAGGAAAACTGCCGTTTCTTCGCATCGGTTGCCGAATGCATGGCCGATGGATTCAGGCCATGCAAAAGATGCCATCCGTTACAGCCCGCCGCCGAAGCGGAACCGGCCGTCAGGAAGCTTCTCGACGCGCTTGAAGCCGAACCGGAGCGACGCTGGAGCGAAGAGGATGTGGCCCGGCTGGGGCTTGATCCTTCGACCGTCCGTCGCAGTTTCCGCCGCCATTTCGGAATGACGTTTCTCGAAATGGCGCGGCAGGAGCGCCTGCGGCACGGGTTCCAGGCGCTTGCCGATGGCGGGCGTGTGATCGATGCGCAGATCGACGCGGGATTTGAATCTCCCGAAGCTTTCCGCGGCGCCTTTGCGCGTATTCTCGGACTGCCGCCCGGAAAATTGCGCGGCGATGGCTTGCTGCGGGCCGATTGGATCAGGACGCCGCTCGGCACGATGATAGCCATCTGTGACGCGCGAAACCTGCATCTTCTCGAATTCGTCGATCGCAAGGCGCTGCCCGCTGAGCTCAAGAAACTATATGCCACCTGCCGCGGCGATCTGGGGATTGGCCGTTTCGACACGCATGATCTTGTCGAGCGACAGCTGAATGCCTTTTTCGAGGGCAATTCCCCGACGTTCGACCTGCCGCTGGTTCTGCATGGCAGTGCTTTCACGCAGCATGTCTGGCGCGAACTTCAGAATATCCGGGCAGGGGACACGCGTAGCTACAGCGAACTTGCGCAGGCCATGGAAAAGCCGCTTGCGGTGCGCGCGGTGGCGCGGGCCAACGGGGCGAACCAGATTGCCATCATTATCCCCTGCCATCGCGTGATCGGCGCGGACGGATCGCTGACGGGCTACGGTGGCGGTCTGTGGCGCAAGCAGAAGCTGATCGAAATCGAGGCGCAATACCGCCGATAGTGGCACCATACGAACATGAAAACGCCGCCCCGGGAGGGCGGCGTTTCAATTTGTGCGGTTGACGATGGTCAGTCGAGCTTGTGCAGGTCGACGCCCTTGGTTTCCTTGACGAAGATCATGCCGATCACAAAGGTGATGGAGGCGATGATGATCGGATACCAGAGGCCGTAGTAGATATCGCCCTTGGCCGCGCTGAGTGCGAACACGCCAGCCGGAAGCAGACCGCCGAACCAGCCATTGCCGATATGATATGGCAACGACATGCCGGTGTAGCGGATGCGGGTCGGGAACATCTCGACGAGGATCGCGGCAATCGGGCCATACACCATCGTCACATAGATGACGAGGACGGTCAGGATAGCGATTGTCAGAACCCAATTGACCTCTGCGGGGTCGGCAACCATCTTGAATGCGCCGGCGCCCGGGATCGTGAAGACGGCCTGTGGCGTGCTGACACCCAGTCCGTCCGCCTCAGTCTGGGTCAGAAGCTTCTGCTTCACCAGATCGGCAGCCGGAACCATGGCCTTCTCGCCGCCGCGGATCGCTTCGGCATTCAGCTGAAGTTCCGGATTGGCGGCGACAAATGCGTCGAGCTTGCTGTCCGGCACCTTCGCGGGATCGCGAACGAGCGGGAAGCCAGCCTTCTGCAAGGCAAGGTTCACGTCGTGAGACAGAGCCGACTGCTTGGCCGCAGCATCGGCGCCAGCCTGAACGGCGTCGTAAGACGTGATCGTGCTGTCACCGAGCGTGATGGTTGCAGGCGTTCCGGCCGCTGCCGTCTGCACGATCTCATAAGGCACCGAACTCTTGGCGAGGAAGCTTGTCGCGACATCGCAAGACGTGGTGAACTTCGACGTGCCGGTGGCGTTGAACTGGAAGTTGCAATCGCCGGGAGCAGCCGTAACGGTCGCCTTGATCGTCTGTTCGGCCTGGGCCAGAGCCGGGTTTGCGGCATGGGTCAGCGCCTTGAACAGCGGGAAGTAGGTTACGGCGGCCAGAAGCAGGCCCGCCATAATGATTGGCTTGCGACCGATCTTGTCGGACAGCCAGCCAAAGAAGACGAAACCGCCGGTGCCGATCAGGAGTGCGATGGCGACCATGATATTGGCCGACTGGTTTTCGACCTTCAGAACGTTCTGAAGGAAGAACAGGGCGTAGAACTGACCGCAATACCAGACGACGGCCTGACCGGCGGTGAGGCCGAAAAGGGCGATGAGCGCGATCTTTGCATTCTTCCACTGGCCGAAAGCTTCAGAAAGCGGTGCCTTCGAAGTCTTGCCTTCTTCCTTCATGCGCTTGAATGCGGGCGACTCGCTCATCTGCATGCGAATCCAGACGGAAATGCCAAGCAGGAGGATCGAGACGAGGAACGGAATGCGCCAGCCCCAGGCGGCGAAGGCTTCCTTGCTCATCATGGTCTGGATGCCCAGAATGACCAGCAGCGACAGGAACAGGCCAAGCGTTGCCGTGGTCTGGATCCATGACGTGAAGAAACCACGGCGATTGTTCGGAGCATGTTCCGCAACATAGGTTGCCGCACCGCCATATTCACCGCCGAGTGCGAGACCCTGCAGCATGCGAAGGACGATCAGGATGATCGGTGCGAAAATGCCAAGCGTGGCCGAGCCGGGCAGGATACCCACGAGAAACGTGGACGCGCCCATGATGACGATGGTCACAAGGAATGTGTATTTACGCCCGACGAGATCGCCGATGCGTCCGAAAACAAGGGCGCCGAAGGGGCGCACGAGGAAGCCTGCCGCGAAGGCGAGCAGAACGAAGATGTTTCGGGTTGCTTCCGGATATTCGTTGAAGAATGCCGCGCCGATGAAGGCTGCAAGCGTTCCATAGAGATAGAAATCGTACCATTCGAAGACGGTACCAAGCGATGACGCAAAAATTACCTTGCGTTCTTCGCTCGTCATTTTCTGCGTGCCGACCTCGGCACTTGACGAGACTGCCATTAATCTGTCCTCCCAAACAGAGCCCTGCGGGCAAATGTAGGGCGATACTTCTTCACCGGGTAAATGAAGTTCGCCTGGTGCGCCGGGACAATTCCTCTCAACTGTCCGGGCGCTCTCCTCACACTTGCATGATGAACCGAAAAAGGGGATTCGTGCAGTAGTCTTTAGTATGAGACAGAACTGACGGCTTGAAATACTGAAGGGAAGCAATAAAGCGCCAAAAAATGCGCTCCTTGCGGGGATGGAGAATTGACTCCATCTATAAACCGCGTAAAAGCAGTGGCGAACGAAGGAGAACCCGCGTGGATCGCGTCAACGTAGCGTCAGTTTCGCTTGGAACTGCCGGCATTCTTGCCGGGGCAGCGCGCATGCCTTCGATTTCCAAAACACTCACGGCCATTACCAAAACGACCACGAAAACGGTCTGATTCCCTTGGCCTGCTCGCCCTCTCCCCGGGTCTGGCCCGGGGGCGGAAGTCCCGCGTGGCCTGCGGGGTTCCGAATCTGGAAGCGGAGAGGGACAGGAGACGAAAAATGGGTTTCAAGGTTGCAGTTGTCGGCGCCACCGGAAATGTCGGGCGCGAAATGCTCAATATCCTCGAGGAACGCGGCTTTCCGGCTGACGAAGTTGTCGCGCTTGCATCGCGCCGCAGCCAGGGTACGGAAGTGTCCTATGGTGACCGGACGCTGAAGGTCAAGGCGCTCGACACGTATGATTTCTCCGATACGGACATCTGCCTGATGTCTGCCGGCGGCGAGATTTCCAAGGAATGGTCGCCGAAGATCGGCAAGCAGGGCTGTGTCGTCATCGATAATTCCTCGGCCTGGCGTTATGACGCCGAAGTGCCGCTGATCGTGCCGGAAGTGAACCCGGACGCAATCGAAGGCTTCCGCAAGAAGAACATCATTGCCAATCCGAACTGCTCGACCGCCCAGCTCGTCGTGGCCTTGAAGCCGCTGCACGATGTCGCCAAGATCAGGCGCGTTGTCGTGTCGACCTATCAGTCGGTTTCGGGTGCGGGCAAGGAAGGCATGGATGAGCTTTTTGAACAGTCACGCGCTGTTTTCGTAGCCGATCCGGTCACGGCCAAGAAGTTCACCAAGCGCATCGCGTTCAACGTGATCCCGCATATCGATGTCTTCATGGAAGACGGCTACACCAAGGAAGAATGGAAGATGGTGGCCGAAACCAAGAAGATGCTCGATCCGAAGATCAAGCTGACGGCAACCGCTGTCCGCGTTCCGGTCTTCATCGGCCACTCCGAGGCGGTCAATATCGAGTTCGAAAACCCGATCACGCCGGAAGAAGCGCGCGAAATCCTGCGCGAAGCCCCGGGCTGCCAGGTTGTCGACAAGCACGAGAATGGCGGCTACATCACGCCTTATGAATCCGCTGGCGAAGACGCGACCTATATCAGCCGCATCCGCGAGGATATCACCGTCGAAAACGGTCTTGCCATGTGGGTGGTCTCGGACAATCTGCGCAAGGGCGCTGCTCTCAACACGATCCAGATTGCTGAACTGCTGGTCGCGCGCGGCCTCATCAAGCCGAAGGCGCTTGCGGTCTGATCTGCTTTCTCAGCACTGAGATTGAAAAGCGCCGGGAAACCGGCGCTTTTTGTTTGATGCGGGTGGCGGTCCCTTAAGCTTCGGGATAAGAATTGATCGGGATGGGGGCGATATGAGTTTGATACACAACGAACGAACCAAGTTGCTGGCGAACAATCTTGATCGCCTTTCCACGGCGTTTCTCGCTGTCGGGGTTCTGGGCAACACCTTTAATTTCACGCCGGGGAGCGGCCTGGTCGTCTCTTTTCTCGGCGTCACAGCTTGGATTTTGCCGGCGATCGTATTACATCTTATGGCAAGACGCGTTTTAGGGAGATTGAAGCCATGACTTCGGGGGTCTTCTTTTGGTACATTTTCCCGCTGATCGTAGCGGCCGCCGGTCTTGGCTGGCTTTGGTACGACAAGCGTTTCAACAACCATTATCGCTGATCTGCGTAGCCTTATCAGAAGTCCAAGCGCCGGTTTTCCGGCGCTTTTTGTTAGCGGTTGAGGCTGTTGGCGAGATTGCCGCGTATACCGAGCAAGCGTGCGCGCAGATCCTGCAACTCATCGACAGGCTGACCCAGTGCGCAGAACACCTGCTCCGGGATGTTCTCGGCCTGCTTGCGCAATTCCCGGCCTTCGTCGGTCAATGTGATGCGCACCTGCCGCTCGTCCCGCGCATCGCGTCGCCGCGCAATGCGTCCGGCTGCTTCGAGGCGTTTCAGCAGCGGCGTCAGCGTGCCTGAGTCCAGATTGAGTTGTGCGCCGATCTCCGAGACTGTCCGATCGTCCTGTTCCCACAGCACGATCATCACCAGAAACTGCGAATAGGTGAGGTCGAGTTTGTTGAGGATCGGCTGATAGGCGCGCGTCAACGCATTTGCGGTCGAATAGATCGCAAAGCAGACCATGTTGGAAAGGTCGAGATTCGAATCCTGATCGTCGCGCTTCATTCAGACAACTCCTTGGTCGATATATACAGCATACGCAATTGGATTGTGCATCATATAATCGTGATATTATATTTTGCAAAATTAGATTGCGCGCAATTTAAAAATCTGCGAGTTTGGCTGCGAAGACAAACCAAAGGAGAAACCCAGATGTCAATTCTGTACACCACCCAGTCCACAGCAACCGGCGGCCGCACGGGAAGCGCCAAAACCGCTGACGGACGGCTGAGCGTCGTTCTCGATACGCCGAAGGAACTGGGCGGCTCGGGCGGCGAGGGCACCAATCCCGAGCAGCTTTTCGCTTCCGGTTATGCGGCCTGCTTCCTCGGTGCGTTGAAGTTCGTTGCCGCAAAGGAAAAAGTTGCCATTGCAGCCGACAGCACCGTGACCGCGACGGTCGGTATCGGTCCGCGTGAGGACGGCACCGGCTTTGGCCTTGATGTCGCACTGCAAGTGGCATTGCCGGGCGTGGACAAGGCGAAGGCCGAAGAACTGGTTCAGGCAGCGCACATCGTCTGCCCCTACTCGCATGCAACGCGCGGCAATATCGATGTTCGCCTGAGCGTGGCGTAACAGGAAATGGAAAAGGCGCCCGGTGAGGGCGCCTTTTTTATGATACTTTCCGGATTTCAGCAGGAAGCCATGTCGATGAGTATAAAACCGGATAGCTCGACTTGTGACAGAATGGAAACGCGCTACCTTATAAATCCGGCAATTGACTCTTCATATCGCAGGCTTGCGGATCGCTTTGCCGCCGACCTTTCAGATGAACGAGACATCTTGCTCAGCCGATGCGCTGCGCTCATGGCGATCAAATTCCTGGAGGAAGATGGCGCGTTTTAAGCCGCTCCAAAAAAAATCGGCAGCGGCTACTCCGCCTGAGCCTCGATATTTTCCATATCGTCGTCCGACAGGCCGAAATGGTGGCCGATCTCGTGAATCAGCACATGGGTGATGATATCGCCCAGCACTTCTTCATGTTCGGACCAGTAGTCGAGGATCGCGCGACGATAAAGCGTGATGCGGTTCGGACCTTCGCCGGTCTGCAGGCTGAAACGTTCGCCGATGCCGCGTCCTTCAAAAAGGCCGAGCAGGTCGAAAGGCGTTTCCAGCCCCATATCCTCGATGATCTGGTCGTCAGGAAAGTCGGCGATCTGGATGATGATGTCGCCGCACAACGCACGAAACTCCTGCGGCAGATGCGCAAGAGCTTCAATCGCGATGGATTCGATTTCGTCCAGCGAGGGCGAAAGACGTCCCGCCCAGTCGCCGCTTTGATCTTCTCGGGCCATTCCAGCCAATCGTGTCCTATTCACTTGTGCAGGCCGCCAGACCTGCAGCCGGGCGTTCTGGCGGGCATTCTGGCCGAGTATATATAGCGCATGCCGTCATTATGCCCAGGGACGCTGTTCGGCGCGCTTGGCCTCGAATGCGTCGATGCTGCCAGCCTTTTCCATGGTCAGGCCGATATCGTCCAGACCGTTGAGCAGGCAATGGCGCTTGAAATCGTCGAGGTCGAAGGAAATCGTGCCGCCATCGGGCCCGTGAATTTCCTTGGCTTCGAGATCGATGGTGAGGGTTGCATTAGCGCCGCGCGAAGCGTCGTCCATCAGCTTGTCCAGATCTTCCTGGCTGACCTTGATCGGCAGAATGCCGTTCTTGAAGCAGTTATTGTAGAAGATGTCGGCGAAAGAAGTCGAGATCACGCAGCGGATGCCGAAGTCGAGCAGGGCCCACGGCGCATGCTCGCGCGACGAACCGCAGCCGAAATTGTCGCCTGCGACGAGAATCTGCGCGTTGCGGTACCCCGGCTTGTTCAGGACGAAATCCGGGTTTTCCGTGCCGTCTTCGTTGAAGCGCATTTCGGCGAAAAGACCCTTGCTCAGACCCGTGCGCTTGATCGTCTTCAGGTAATCCTTCGGAATGATCATGTCCGTATCGATGTTGACGATCGGCAGGGGGGCGGCGACGCCCGTGAGCTTGGTGAACTTATCCATGTCCTGAACCTGTCGGTTGGGAATTTGCAATTTGCAAACTGGTTTACATCAGCTTGACCGAGAGTCAACGTTTGAGGCCGAAACTGCCCAATAGGTCGCAACTCCCGACCCGTCTTGCGATTTATCCGGCGCGCTTGCAAGCACGCCGGATAGTTCGACTGTCGGGTTATGCGCATAATCCTGTCTGTAAACCGCGTCAAGGTTTGCGGATCATGCGTATGCGATGCAATTTGAGCAATTATCAGACGTTCAACGCGATGCCGCCGGTCTCGCTGCCGGTCAGGCGGCGGGATTTCCCGTCGGTGCCGACAACAGCCGTGACGCGCCTGCGCAGCATCGAAAGGTTGGGCGAAACCGCCACATTGATAGCCGGATCGAACTGAAGCGTGATACGCCACAACTCCGGCTTGATCGTTTCCTCGACCGCGATAATGCGGGCGTCGAACGGCGTGGTGTGAAACAGGCCGGTGATGCGCTGGCCGACGCGGTAAGGCGCGGTATCGTCCTGCATGGATGCGGCTTCAACCTTGCTGCCATTGGCGGCAAGTGTGTTCCAGTCACGCTTGCCGGACTGGCGCGCCACGAGGTCGAGGGCCTTGCCGTGGCTGATGGCGATGCCTTCCTCGCTCAAAGCCTGCCGCAGACGGCGGGCCTGATGCTTGAAGTCAACATTATTGGTCCCAGCGATGATAGCTGTGGTCATTGTTTTCGCTCCTGATTGTGAGCGGCGTTTTCATGAACGGGTGCCCGCATTGCCGTTTCTGCCGTCACCGGAACAAAAACGAAGTTTCAGAATGCTTTACCATGGCTTGGAAGCTGCGGGCGGCAGGTGCATTCAACCGAAGGCCGGAAAATAGGCAGCCGTGATGCGGATTTCAAGTCCCTTTCCGGGAAGGCTTGCGGGACCACGCCGAACGCTTCGGGACCTTGCGCGTTTACACGGTTCGGTGCACAAATCGGGACATGAAAACCATTGTTCGCCCCCGCCGTTCCGTCCTGTTCGTTCCTGCTTCCAATGCCCGCGCCCTGGAGAAGTCGCTGACGCTGCCGGCGGATTGTGTGATCTACGATCTGGAAGATTCCGTAGCGCCCGATGCAAAGGTTCCGGCGCGCGATGCGCTGGCGGCGCATTTAGCAAACCATCCGAAGGCAGGCTTCGAACGGGTCGTGCGGGTGAATACGGCAGAAACGCCGTGGGGCAAGGACGATGTTGCGGCGGCTGCGAATATGGGCGCGGATGCGATCCTTCTGCCCAAGGTCGAACGTCCGCAGGATATAATCGACGCAGCCAACCGGCTTGATCGCCATGACGCCGATCCGGCCGTTGGTGTCTGGGCGATGATCGAGACGCCAAGGGGCATTCTCAACGCCGACGAAATTGCGGTTCTTGGACATCGTTCGGCAGTGCGGCTTGCCTGTTTTGTCGTCGGGCCGAATGATATCGCGCGGGAAACGGGTGTGCGTCCGCAGCAGGGGCGACCCTATCTGATCCCCTGGCTGATGCAAATCGTTCTTGCCGCGCGCGCTGGCGGGATCACCGTGCTTGACGGCGTTTATAACGATTTTCGCGACAGCGTGGGTTTCGAGGCAGAATGCGCCCAAGGCGCTGCCATGGGTTTTGACGGCAAGACGCTCATTCACCCGGGGCAGATCGAAGCGGCCAACCGGGCATTCTCCCCGAGCGAGGAGGAAGTGGCACACGCCCGCCGCGTCGTTGAAATCTTTGCCCGCCCTGAAAATGCCGATAAGGGTGTCATCTCGCTGGACGGGCAGATGGTCGAGCGCCTGCATCTTCAGATGGCCGAGCGCGTGCTCGCCAGAACCGGCGTGAAGTTATAACAGAGGAAGTAAAAGCATGAAGTTATACCGTTTCATTACAGGCCCGGACGATTCCGCTTTCTGCCATCGCGTCACGGCGGCGCTCAACAAGGGCTGGCAGCTTTACGGCTCGCCGACCTACGCCTTCAATGCCGCCACGGGTGTCATGCATTGCGGCCAGCCGGTGGTGAAGGAAGTCGACGGCGTCGATTACACGCCGGACATCAAGCTCGGCGAATACTGATGACTGTGCGCCGCATCGTTGCCAATATCGCAGCCGGCGACCCGGCGGCGGCAAAGCGCTTCTACAGCGACTTGCTGGGCCTCGATGTGGCGATGGATTTCGGCTGGATCGTCACCTATGCCGCGGATGCGCAGGCACGGGTGCAGGTGAGCATAATGAGCGAAGGCGGGTCCGGCACGCCGGTACCCGACCTTTCCATCGAGGTCGATGACGTCGACGCCATGCTGGAGCGCGCGATCGCGCTGGGATTTCCCGTAGAATACGGCCCGGCGGATGAGGAATGGGGCGTGCGCCGTTTCTTCACGCGTGATCCCCATGGGCGGCTCGTGAATATCCTGACCCACAAGAATTGAAAAAGGCCGGTTTCCCGGCCTTTTGCTTTGGTTCTAGTTCAAGCCGCGCTTTTCAATCATCGCGTCCGGTGTCGGCATCTTGCCACGGAAGGCCTTGTAAAGCTCTTCCGGGTCGCGGCTGCCACCGGCGGCATAGATATGCTGCTTAAGCTTCGCTGCCAGTTCCGGGTTGAAGGCATCGCCGGTTTCCTCGAATGCCGAAAACGCGTCTGCGTCCAGCACTTCCGACCACATATAGGAGTAGTAGCCCGCGGAATAACCGTCACCGGAAAAGACGTGGGTGAAGTGCGGCGTGCGATGGCGCATGATGATCGCATCCGGCATGGAAAGCTTTTCCAGCGTCTTTACCTCGAAGGCGAGCGGATCGGCGATCTTTTCCGTGCCGGTGTGGAATGCCATGTCCACCAGCGCGGATGAAGTGAACTCGACCGTGTTGAAACCTGCATTGAAGGTGCGGGCTGCGAGAACCTTGTCCAGAAGCGCCTTCGGCATGGCCTCGCCGGTGCGATAGTGCACGGCGTATTTTTCGAGGACCGCCGGAACGGTGAGCCAGTGTTCGTAAAGCTGCGACGGAAGTTCCACGAAATCGCGCGAAACGGCAGTGCCGGAAACAGCGGGCCAGGTCACATCCGAGAGAAGCCCATGCAGCGCGTGGCCGAATTCGTGGAACAGGGTGCGTGCGTCGTCGAGCGAGAGCAGGGCCGGTTCACCGGCCTTTGGCTTGGCAAAATTCATCACATTGTAGATGATCGGCTTCTGCCCGCCATCGAGCTTGTGGCTCGATTGCAGCGAACTCATCCATGCGCCTGAACGCTTCGATGTCCGGGCGAAATAGTCGCCAAGGAACAGGCCGCGTTCGCTGCCATCAGCATTGAGCACCTGAAACACGCGCACGTCCGGATGCCATGCGGCGATGCCTTTCTTTTCCTCGAAGCGGATGCCGAAAAGGCGTTGAGCGACGTCGAAGGCGGCTTCGATGATCTTTTCAAGCTGCAGATAAGGCTTCAGTTCCGCTTCATCGAAGGCGAAGCGTTCGGCACGCAGTTTTTCCGCATAGAAGCGCCAGTCCCACGGTGCGACCTTGTGATTGCCGCCATCGCCTGCGATCAGCCGTTCGAGTTCGACTTCTTCCTCACGGGCCTTGGCGCGGGCCTTGTCCCAGACCGGTTCCAGCAGGTTCATGACTGCCTTGGGCGTCTTGGCCATGGTGTCGTCAAGTTTGTAGGCGGCAAAGTTGGCGTAGCCGAGCAGATGCGCCTTGCGCTCGCGCAGTTCCACCATTTCGCGCACGATGTCGCGATTGTCGCTTTCACCGCCATTTTCACCGCGCTTTGCCCAGGCGTTGAACGCCTGTTCGCGGAGTGCACGGTTTTGCGAGAAGGAAAGGAACGGCTCCACAATCGAGCGCGACAGCGTGACGGCCCATGCATCCGGTTTGCCGCGCTCGGCGGCAGCACTCTGCATGGCGTTTTTCAGGAAATCAGGCAGACCCGCGAGGTCGGCTTCATCGGTGATGAACAGCGCCCAGCTTGATTCATCCTTCAATACGTTCTGACCAAAACGGGCGCCAAGCCCGGCGAGCTTTTCATTGATGCCGGCAAGTTCCGTCTTGCCCGCTTCATCAAGCTTCGCACCCGAGCGGACGAAACCTTTCCAGGTCTTTTCAAGGACCCGTCTGGTCTCGGTGTCGAGATCCAGCATGTCGCGGTTTTCATAAAGCGCGTCGATGCGGGCGAAAAGCGCCGGGTCCATCATGATGCGCGAATAATGACGCGACATTTTAGGCGCGATTTCGCGCTCCAGCGCCTGGATCGTGTCGTTGCTGTGCGCACCGGCGCGCAGCCAGAAAATGGCTGACACGCGGTCGAGCGCCTTGCCGGTCAGTTGCAGGACTTTGAGTGTGTTTTCGATGGTGGCGTCTTCGGTCGCCCCGGCGATGGCTTCCACTTCCGCGAGGTCCTCAGCCAGCGCCACATCGAAGGCAGGTGCGAAATCCCCGTCGCCGAACGCGGTGAAATCCGACAGGCCCAACGGTCCGCTCCAGTCTGTCAGCGCGTGATTGTGGGCGGTGTTGTCGGACATGATGAACTCCGGTTCGGATGGTGTTGATAAGCTGAACCAGATTTAGGCGCTGCCTTGCATGCCGGCAAGGGCAAGTTGTCGTTATGACAGGCTGCGGGAAAACCGTTCTACATTATCCGTCAGGGCTTGACTTTATGGGCGACCAAGCGCAAATCACGCCCGCAGCCGAATTTCTGCGGCAGCATTTTCAACCGGAGTTTTATTCTCTTATGCCAAGCGACAGTCACAGTCGATTGTTTCAGCCGTCAAGGCAGTTCGTGATCTGATCGCTCGCGGTCGGCTTGCACGGTCTGCCTTTGACGGCGGATCGACAGAAAGGCAAGCCCATGACCGACAACAACTTCTTCCCGGAAGTACTCAATGTTGCCGACCTCCCTGCTGCTGCCATCGCAAGCCGCATTGCGGACATGCGTACCGGCGACGCAGTGGAACTCGTTAACGAACTCGATGCCGATGATGCAGTCGCCGTCATCGCACAGCTTTCGCACGAAGATGCCATCCGTCTGCTCGATCAGCCGGAACTGCACCGTGCCACCGAAATCATCGCCATGCTTCCGCCCGGCCTTGCAAGCCTCCTGCTTGACGGCATGTCGGCGGACCGTGCAACCGACGTTTTTCAGGAACTGGAAGACGATGACCGCGCGGGCCTGTTTCCCATCCTCGCGCCTGAAACCAAGGTCGCGCTGAAGAAACTGATGGGCTATCCGCCGAACACGGCGGGTTCGCTCATGACCATCGAATTCATCGCGGTGCCTTCCAACTGGAATGTCGGCCAGACGCTGGATTATATCCGCAAGGTCGAGCGCACGCGCGAAACGGTTTATGCCATTTATGTCGTCGATCCGGCCAGTCGCGTCCTGTTGGGCGTGGTCAGCCTTCGCCGTCTTATTATCCGCCAGCCGGACGAACCGATTCTGTCCATCGCGCGGGATGACGAGCCGATCACGATTTCCCCGCTGGCAAGCCGCGAGGAAGTCGCCCGGCTTTTCCGCAAGCACGACCTTCTGGCCGTGCCCGTGGTGGATGAGAGCCGCCATATCATCGGCATCGTGACCGTCGATGACGTGCTTGACGCCATGACCGAAGAGGCAAGCGAGGACGCTTACCGTTTCGGTGGCATGGAGGCGCTGGACAAGCCCTATATGCGCATCGGCTTCGGCGAGATGCTGAAGAAGCGCGCCGGCTGGCTCGGCATCCTGTTCCTCGGCGAAATGCTGACGGCAAGCGCCATGCAGCATTTCGAGGCGGAACTGGAAAAGGCGCTGGTGCTGACGCTCTTTATTCCGCTCATCATGTCTTCGGGCGGCAATTCCGGCTCGCAGGCAACGTCGCTGATCATCCGCGCGCTTGCCTTGCAGGAAATCAGGCTCAAGGACTGGTGGCGTGTCGCGCTGCGTGAAATTCCGTCCGGTCTTGCGCTCGGCAGCTTTCTGGGTTGCATCGGCATTCTGCGCATCATCGCCTGGCAGACGCTCGGCATCTACGATTATGGCGAGCACTGGATGCTGGTGGCGCTCACCGTGGGCATGGCGCTGGTGGCCATCGTCACCTTCGGCTCGCTGACGGGCTCCATGCTGCCATTCATCCTGCAAAGGCTGGGTTTCGATCCGGCCAGCGCATCGGCGCCGTTCGTCGCCACACTGGTCGACGTGACGGGTCTCGTCATCTATTTCAGCGTGGCGATGGTCATTCTGTCCGGTACGCTTTTGTAAGGCCAGCCATGGGCGTAACAACGACATGCCCTAATGAGTACAAAAAACTGTCAAATTGACAGTGTAAAAACGCAATGAAATCCGGGTTTTTCGGGTTAATTGAGGGGCAGTTTCGTGCTGCCCCTTTCTAAAATGCAAAAAAACCTGTAAGAGCGCTGCATTGTTTTTCCGCGCGGGTCTGTTGGCGCGGCTCCCAACTCATATAGAAGTGATCTCCATATGGAATTGCGTAATATCGCTATTATCGCACACGTCGATCATGGCAAAACAACTCTGGTCGATGAACTCCTGAAGCAGTCCGGCTCGTTCCGCGACAACCAGCGCGTTGCAGAACGCATGATGGATTCCAACGACATCGAAAAGGAACGCGGGATCACCATTCTCGCCAAGGCCACTTCGGTTGTCTGGAAAAATACGCGCATCAACATCGTCGACACGCCGGGCCACGCCGATTTCGGCGGTGAGGTTGAGCGTATCCTCTCGATGGTGGACGGCGCTATCGTTCTCGTCGACGCTGCCGAAGGCCCGATGCCGCAGACGAAGTTCGTCGTCGGCAAGGCGCTGAAGGTTGGTCTGCGTCCGATCGTTGCGATCAACAAGATCGACCGTCCGGATGGCCGTCATGAGGAAGTCATCAACGAAGTGTTCGACCTCTTCGCCAATCTCGATGCGACCGACGAACAGCTCGACTTCCCGATCCTTTACGGTTCAGGCCGTAACGGCTGGATGGCGCTGAACCCGGAAGGTCCGCAGGACGAAGGCCTCGCACCGCTGTTCGACCTCGTGCTGAAGCACGTTCCGGCACCGAAGGTTGCTGAAGGTCCGTTCCGCATGATCGGCACGATCCTCGAAGCCGATCCGTTCCTGGGCCGCATCATCACCGGGCGCATCCATTCCGGCTCGATCAAGCCGAACCAGGCCGTCAAGGTTCTCGGTCAGGACGGTTCGCTGCTCGAAAATGGCCGTATCTCGAAGATCCTCGCTTTCCGCGGCATCGAGCGCCAGGCCATCGATGAAGCGCATGCGGGCGACATCGTCGCTATCGCCGGTCTTTCCAAGGGTACGGTTGCCGACACATTCTGCGACCCGTCCGTGAGCGAACCGCTCGCCGCACAGCCGATCGATCCGCCGACCGTGACCATGTCCTTCATCGTCAATGACAGCCCATATGCGGGCACGGAAGGCGACAAGGTAACGAGCCGCGTCATCCGCGACCGCCTGCTCAAGGAAGCTGAAGGCAATGTCGCGCTGAAGATCGAGGAATCGAACGAAAAGGATTCGTTCTTCGTTTCCGGACGCGGTGAATTGCAGCTTGCAGTTCTGATCGAAAACATGCGCCGCGAAGGTTTCGAGCTTGGCGTTTCGCGTCCGCGCGTCGTCATGAAGGACGGCGAGAACGGCGAAAAGCTCGAGCCGGTGGAAGAAGTCGTCATCGACGTCGATGAAGAATATTCCGGCACGGTCGTGCAGAAGATGTCCGAACGCAAGGCCGAAATGGTCGAACTGCGTCCTTCGGGCGGCAATCGCGTTCGCATGGTGTTTTACGCTCCGACCCGTGGCCTTATCGGCTATCAGTCGGAACTTCTGACCGATACGCGCGGCACGGCGATCATGAACCGCCTGTTCCACGACTATCAGCCATACAAGGGCGAAATCGCTGGCCGCAACAACGGTGTTCTGATCTCCAACGATCAGGGTGAAGCTGTCGCCTATGCGCTGTTCAACCTTGAAGATCGCGGCCCGATGATCATCGACGCTGGCGTCAAAGTCTATCAGGGCATGCTGATCGGCATTCACAGCCGCGACAACGATCTGGAAGTCAACGTGCTCAAGGGCAAGAAGCTCACCAACATCCGTGCCGCCGGCAAGGATGAAGCCGTGAAGCTCACCCCGCCGATCAAGATGACGCTGGAACGCGCCCTGTCGTGGATTCAGGATGACGAGCTGGTGGAAGTGACGCCGAAGTCCATCCGCCTGCGCAAGCTCTATCTTGACCCGAACGAGCGCAAGCGCTTTGAAAAGAGCAAGTCGAGCGCTGCATAAGCCCGACAGCATAAAGAAAACGGCGCCTTCGGGCGCCGTTTTTATTTGAAATTATCTCGTCTAAACCGCGCTGCCGCACGGCATTGCCGCCCCTTGCCCTTCGAGACGCCGCCTGCGGCGGCTCCTCAGGATGAGGGGCTTGCGTAGCGGCCAATCTCAAGCACAGGTTCGTCGCCCTGTCGCCAAGCTCAGGGCTCAGGGCGCGCGTGGGGCGGTCCTCAGTATGAGGAGCTGGTGTGCGTGAAGCGCTTACCGTTCTCCGCGACGATAGGGCTGCATCAGCGCCTGCGGAACACGTGCGCGCCGCGCCATGACGATGAGCGCCACGATCGACATGATGTAGGGGATCATCAGGAAGAGCTGGTAGGGCACGGCCTTGCCGTAGACCGTCTGTAATCGAAGCTGGAACGCATCGAACAGCGCGAACAAAAGCGCGCCGACAAGCGCACGCGCCGGTTTCCACGAGGCGAAGACGACAAGTGCGATACAGACCCAGCCGCGCCCCTGCATCATGGTCGGGAAGAACGAGTTGAAGGCGGAGAGCGTAAGAAATGCTCCACCGACAGCCATAAGCGCGCTGCCGAACATGATCGTGAAAATGCGCACACGGATCGGGTTGATGCCCTGCGCTTCCGCTGCATGCGGGTTTTCGCCGGTCATGCGGATGGCAAGGCCGAGCGGCGTGCGGAAAAGCACGTAACCGAGCAGAAGCGCCAGCGGAATGGCGATCCAGGTCAGCGCCGTCTGCGTGCCAAGCACCTGTCCGATGAACGGGATTTCCGCAAGCCATGACGGATTGAGCGGCTGAAAAGGCGTGATGGACGGCGGTGTCGAGGACAGCGGCACCAGAAGCCGGAACAGGAAATAGCTGAGGCTCGATGCAAAGAGCGTGATGCCGAGGCCCACCACATGCTGCGACAGGCCGAGCGGCACGGTGAGCGCTGCATGAAGCAGGCCGAACAGTGCGCCGGAAGCTGCCGCAACCGCCACGCCGGTCCACAGGTCGGCGCCGTTGAACACAGTCAGCCAGCCGATCATTGCGCCGAAGGTCATGATGCCTTCAATGCCGAGATTGAGTACGCCCGCCCGTTCGCAATAAAGCGCGCCGAGCGTGCCGAAGATAAGCGGTGTTGCGATGCGCAGGACCGAGACCCACAGGCCGGCGGAGAGAAGAATATCCATCAGCTCGTTCATCGGGCGATCCTGTATTGTGTGAAAAACAGAGCGACCAGCATGGTCAGGAGCGACAGCGCGACGGTGACATCGGCGATGAAGCTCGGAATGCCGATGGCGCGGCTCATGCCGTCGGCGCCGACAAACATGGCGGCAGCAAAAAGTGCAGAGAAGATCGCGCCGATGGGGTTCAGATTGGCGAGCATGGCGACGATGATGCCGGAATAGCCGAAGCCCGGCGAAAGATCGGTCGTGACGTAGCCTTTCACGCCCATGACCTGTATCGCGCCTGCAAGCCCCGCAAGGCCACCGGAAATGCAGGCGACCTTTACCAGCGTCCTTGCCAGCGGGACACCGGCAAAGCGCGCGGCGCGCGGATTGAGGCCCGCAGCCTTGGTTTCAAGGCCGAAGACGGTTCGCTTCTGCACATAGGCGATGATGAGCGCCAGGGCGATGGCTATCACGATGCCGATGTGAAGCCGCATGCCGGACATGATTTTCGGCAGCACCGCCGCGTCCGGTACGGGCTCGGATTGCGGCCAGCCAAAGGCGAGGGGGTCTTTCATCGGCCCTTCGATCATCATGGATACGATAAGCACCGCCACGAAGTTCAAGAGCAGCGTCGTCACAACCTCGTCGACGCCGAAGCGCAGGCGAAGCCCGAGCGGGATGAGAAGAAAGATCATGCCTGCAATCGCACCGACGATCAGCAGAAGCGGAATGAGAATGGCGGCTGGAAGCTGCAACTGCGTGCCGCAGGCGACGACCGCCAGCGCACCCATGTAGAACTGGCCTTCGGCACCGATATTCCAGAGTTTGGAGCGGAAGGCGACGGCAGCGGCCAGACCGGTCAGCATCAAGGGCGTTGCGCGGGTGAGCGTTTCGGTGATCGAAAGCTTGTTGCCGAAGGCACCGATGGCGATCTGGCGGAAGGATTCCAGAACCGGCGCACCGGCGGCGGCGATCAGCAGGCCGGCAAGCACGAAGGCGGCGAGAACGGCGATGACCGGTGCGGTTGCCACCAGTGCCACGGGCAGGGTTTCGCGTCGTTCGATACGCATCAGTTCAGCCCCTTCAATTGCTTGAGCATGATCTTATCTGAAAACCGCTTCACACTTTTCGGGATCATGCTTTGCCCCATTCACCTGCCATCATCAGGCCCAGTCGTTGCGCGTTTGCTTCCCCGGCATCGATCGGGGGCGAGAGCCGACCTTTGACAATCGCTTGAACACGATCCGCCAAGCCAATGATTTCATCCAGATCTTCGGAGATGAGCAGCACCGCCGCACCCTTGGCGCGCGCTTCCAGAATGCGGGCGTGGATAGCCGCTACTGCGCCTTCGTCAAGGCCGCGCGTCGGCTGTGCCGCGATCAGGATACGCGGGGCGGTTTCCAGATTGCGGCCCAGAATGAGCTTTTGCATGTTGCCGCCGGAAAGCAGGCGAATGCGGCTGTCAGGCGTGCCGCCGCGCACATCGAAATCCTTGATGATACGATCGGTAAACTCGCGCGCTGCCGCGCGGTTGACCAGAAGACCATTGGAGAATTGCCGGTCGCGCACGCGCTCCAGCACAGCATTCTCCCAAAGCGTCAGATCGCCGATTGCGCCTTCCGCATTGCGGTCTTCCGGAATGCGGCCCACACCTTCGGCCACGAACTGGCGGGGGTCGAATTTCGTCACCGTCTGCCCGAACATGACAAGTTCACCGCTTGCCGGCTGGCTGAGGCCGGAAACGAGGCGTCCAAGCGCTGCCTGCCCATTGCCCGACACACCGATGATCCCCAGCGTTTCACCGGCGCGAACGTGAAAGTCGAGGTCAGAAAGACGGGTTGCGCCGTCCTCCACAACCGTTGCATTCCGTGCTTCCAGCAGGGTTTCGCCGGGCGTGGAAGCGGCGCGGGAAGGGCGCGAGACGCGGCGGCCGACCATCAGTTCGGCCAGTTCCTCCTTGGAGGTTTCGGAAGCCTTGCGTTCGGCCACAAGCTTGCCGCCGCGCAGGACGACCACGCGGTCGGCGGCGGACATGACTTCATGCAGCTTGTGAGAAATGAAAATCAGCGACAGACCCTGCCGCGCCATCTCTTTCAGCGTGGCGAACAGGTTTTCGGCTTCCTGCGTGGTGAGAACCGCCGTCGGTTCATCCAGAATGAGGATATCGGCGTCGTTATAGAGCGCTTTCAGAATTTCGACGCGCTGCTGCTCGCCTACCGAGAGATCGCCAAGCCGCGCATCGGGATCGACCTGCAATCCGAAGCGTTTCGCGATTGCGGCGATCTTGGTGCGTGCGGGGCCGTGCGCGGATTTGAGCTTCCAGAGGCTTTCCGTGCCGGTGATGATGTTTTCAAGCACGGTAAGATTGGGCGCGAGCGTAAAATGCTGGTGCACCATGCCCACCCCCGCCTCGATGGCGGCGCGGGGCTTGCCTTGCGGGATTTCCTCGCCCTTGACGAACACACGGCCTTCATCCGGCACATAATGGCCGAACAGGATGTTCATCAGCGTGGTCTTGCCAGCGCCGTTTTCCCCGAGGAAAGCGAGAATTTCGCCGCGTCCGAGCTTCAGCGAAATATCGTCATTGGCGGTCAGGGGACCAAAGCGCTTTGTTATGTTGCGAAGTTCGAGGACGGTTGAAGACATGAAGCGGGCCTGAAAAGCGGGAGCCGGTTTTGCGGATTGTTATCCGAACCAGAAGGCGCGCCGGTGCTGGAACAGGTGTCAGGCACCGGCGCGAGGCGTGATTATTTCGGCTCTTCGGCGTTGAGCTTGAGCGTGAATGCGCCCGATTTGATCTCGTTGCGACGCGCTTCCATCTTCGCTTCGGCTTCCGCCGGTGCGACGCCCTTGACGTAGATGATGTCGTTGCCGCCTTCCTTCATCATGCTGAAAGGCGTGTAGTCCTTGCCTGCGGGCTTTCCAGCCTTCACGTCTGCGATTGCAGCATTAAGGATCGGCCCGAAGTTCCAGATTGCATTGGCAAAAACCGTGTCGGGATAACGCGGCGTATAGTCGGTCAGCGAGCCGATGGCCTTGATGCCGCGCTCCTTGGCCGCGTCGGCCGTGCCGATGCGCTCGCCAAACAGGATGTCGGCGCCGGAATCGATGGCCGCAAGGCCTGCCTCGCGTGCTTTCGGCGGGTCGAAGAAGGTGCCCATGAAGGACGCGACGAACTTCGCGTCCGGACGCGTTTCGCGCACGCCGTCCTGAAAGGCGTTGATCAGCATGTTGATTTCCGGGATCGGCACTGCGCCGACGGAACCGAAGATGCCGGACTTGCTCATCGCGCCCGCCAGCATACCGGTGAGATAGCCCGCTTCGAAATTCCAGGTGCCGAAGACGCCGAAATTGTCGCCCTGCGGCTTGCCGGAAGAGCCCATGACGAAAGCCGTCTGCGGATAGTCGCCCGCAACCTGACGCGCTTCGCGTTCCACGGCATAGGATTCGCCCACGATCAGCTTGATGCCCTGTTCGGCATATTCGCGCATGGCGCGGGGATAGTCGCTCGCCGAAACACCTTCCGAGAAGACATATTCGATCACGCCTGCGTCGTTGGCCTGTTTCAGGGCTTCATGCAGGCGCGAGTTCCAGGCATTTTCCACCGGCGAAGCGTGGATGCCCGCCACTTTCAGTTTTTCATCGGCGGCGAAGACCCGGCTGGTGATCGCCGTTGCGCCCAGTGCCGCCGACATTGCAAGAATATCGCGGCGGGTGAAGTTGGATGTCTTGATGATTTTGGTCATTTGGTCTGGGACCCCTCATGTGTGTTTTCGGCGCGCGGGTGCGCGCAGCCGGTTGCTTCGTTTTGACGTGCGGATTTGATGAGCAACGATTTCCATCATTGCCCAAACCGCCTTTAATTCAAGAAGATTCTAAAGCTGGCCGACTGGTGCGTAGTCAGCTCCGTCAACCGAAGACGGGCGGCCTTCGAGGTTGAGCGCGCTTACGCGCTGCGGGGTTTCGGCGATGATCTTGCCGCGCTTCACGACCTTGAGGCGGTTCGCCTTGAGGCGCAGCGCTTCGATCGGATCGCGTGCCTGCAGCACCACGAAATCGGCATTGCAGCCCTTGGCGAGACCATAGCCTTCCAGACCGAGCGCCCTGGCGGAGTTGACGGTCAGCGCGTCGAAAACCTGTCGCTTGCCCTCGATGGACGTCATCTGCGCGACATGGATCGCCATGTGGCCGACTTCCAGCATGTCGCCGGAGCCCATCGAGTACCACGGGTCCATGACGCAGTCGTGGCCGAAGGCGACGTTGATGCCGGCAGCCATCAGCTCCGGCACGCGGGTCATGCCGCGGCGCTTCGGATAGGTGTCGGCGCGTCCCTGCAGCGTGATGTTGATGAGCGGGTTCGGAATGGCGTTCATCTTCGCTTCCGCGATCAGCGGAATGAGCTTGGAGACGTAATAATTGTCCATGGAATGCATGGAGGTGAGATGCGAGCCGGAAACCCGGCCCTGCAGTCCGAAGCGCATGGTCTCAGCCGCCAGGGTTTCGACATGGCGGGACATCGGATCGTCGCTTTCGTCGCAATGGATATCGACCGGCAGGCCGCGTTCGGCGGCGATGCGGCAGAGCGCTTCCAGCGAGGCTGCGCCGTCGACCATCGTGCGCTCGAAATGCGGGATGCCGCCCACGACGTCGAGGCCCATGTCGAGCGAACGGTTGACGAGATCGACCGCGCCCGGCGAACGGTAGTAGCCGTCCTGCGGGAAGGCGACCAGTTGCAGGTCGATGTAAGGCTTCACCTTCTCGCGCACTTCGATCATCGCTTCAGCAGTGAGGAGGCGCGGGTCGCTGACATCGACATGGCTGCGGATCGCAAGCAGGCCCTGGCTGACGGCCAGATCGCAATAGCGCAGCGCGCGTTCGACCATGGCTTCCACGGTCAGCATTGGCTTCAATTCGCCCCACAGCGCGATGCCTTCCAGAAGGGTGCCGGACCGATTGAGGCGCGGCAGGCCGAGCGACAGCGTCGCGTCCATGTGGAAATGCGGGTCGACGAAAGGCGGGGTTACGAGCCGGTTTGTCGCATCGATTTCCTGAGCCGCCTGATGCTCTCCCGTGGAAGGCACGATATCGGCAATCTTGCCATCCTTGACCAGAATGTCCTGCTTCTCGCGACCGTCGGGGAGATTGGCGTTTCTCACGATCAAATCGAACATCGGCGGGACCTTTCCTCTGGGTATGCAAGAACCGAGCCCAAAAAGATGGGCTCATTTTTGAATTGCCTTATACCCTATAACCGGTGGGCGCAATGCCGGGAAATGCCAAAACCCAATGAGTTTGGCTCAGCGAGTTTTGGGCAGGCCCGTGCGGCGATTGCGCATTTTCCGGGCGTGATGCGCCAGCATGCCGGTGCCCTGATATAAGGTCGGCAGGGGTCGTCATTCTCAATGGAAAATGTTAGGGCGCAAAGGATGATATTTTCGGGATTGCCATGTTCACGATCAGCCGCGTTGAAACCTTCAGTCAGGAGATCAGGAAAAGCCGGTTTCTTGCCATTGCCGCGCCTGTTGCGAACGAGCAGGCGGCGAAGGATTTTTTGAGCGAGCATTCGGACCTTGCCGCCAACCACAATTGCTGGGCGTGGCGCATGGGGCAGAACTACCGGTTCAGCGATGACGGCGAGCCGAGCGGCACGGCGGGCAAGCCGATCCTGCAAGCCATTGACGGCCAGCAGCTCGACAATATCGTGGTGGTGGTGACACGCTGGTTCGGCGGCATTCTGCTCGGCAGCGGCGGCTTGATGCGCGCCTATGGCGGCACGGCCGCGACCTGTCTGCGACAGGCCGAAAAGACCGAAGTCATTCCGCTGGTCGGCTTTCATTTTGCCTGCGATTTTTCCGATCATGCGCTTTTGAAGGCGCGTCTCACCGCGGTTGAAAATCTCGCCATCACCGAAGAAAACTTTACCGGAACGGGCGTCGAGCTTGCAGGCCTCATGCCCATTGCCGCGCAGAACGATCTTTCAAGGCTGGTGACCGACCTGACACGCGGAAAGACTGTTATCAAGTTTGATGATTAGCACCTAGAGCGGTTCCTATTCTAACAGAATCGCCGGAACCGCTCTAACTATTTGTTTTGTCGCATTATCCAACGCAAAACCGTTTCACACTTTTGCTGGAAATGCTCTAGACCCGGCTCGTATATTGCTGGCGCTTGTTCTCATACATCAGCAGGTCGGCGCGTTTCGCGACGGTTTCCAGCTTTTCGCCGGGCGTGCTGGTGGCCGTGCCGATCGAAAGATTGAGCTTCAGCTGGGAATAATACTGGTTGTTGATATCGACCAGCCGCTGGATGTCCTCGACCATCGCTTCCGCACCGCGCTCGTCCACATAAGGCAGCACGACCGCAAATTCGTCGCCGCCGATGCGGGCTGCATGGCCCGGCTGCCTTACCGCTTCGTTCAGCACTTCGCCAAGGCGCCGCAACAAGCCATCGCCTGTCGCATGGCCCCATTGATCGTTGGCGGCCTTGAGGCCGTTGAGATCGATGATGATGATCGAGATCGGCGCATGGCCCTTGCGCTCGAGCCGGTTGAGTTCATCGACATAGAAGGCGCGGTTGTGCAGCTTTGTCAGCACATCGTGCTTGCCGAGATATTCCAGATAGGCTTCCGCCTTTTTGCGGGCCGTAATGTCGGTGAGCGCGACCTGCACCAGCGACCAGTCCTGCTCATGCCCAGGCAGGACAGAGAATTGCAGCAGCACATGCCGCTCGGTGCCGTCGAGCGCATAATTGACCACCTCGCGGCGCTGGAACAGCACGCCGTTCCACAGGTCGATCAGTTGCTCGCGGAATGATGCCTCCATCTCGTCCTTGAAGATGTGCGGCAGGTTCTGCAGCAGGGTCTTCTTGTCCGGCGCGAGGAAGAGGGCGAGCGTTTCGGAGTTGATTTCGAGCACGCGGATCTCGCTCATGCACTGACGCACGAATTCTGGATGCACGTCGGTGAACACGCGAAAATCGACGATCCCGCGCTGGCGCACATCGTCCATCAAATGCTTGATGCGGCTGAAATCCTCGACCCAGAGCGAAACCGGCGAATGCTCGAAAAGCCCCTGCGCATGCTGCTTGTGGCGGTCCTGTTCGCGGCGGGCATCCTCGCGGGCGGTCACGTCCTCGATGGCAAGCAGGACGCGCTCCCAGGTGTGTTCATAGCCGGGCAGCACGACGCCCTTGAGCTGGATATCAAGCCGCTTGCCCTTGAGCGTATAGTTGATGGTATCGCTGGAAAAGGCGTTGCCGCCCTCCCAGAGCTGCACCATCTCTTCGATATGCGGGTCCAGCATGTCGTCGCGGAACACGCGTTCAAGATTGGTCACCAGATGGTCGACGCTATCGGCCTCGAAGAGCGAAAGCGTCTTGCGATTGACCTTGAGAACGCGGATATGGCTGGTGCAGATGCGCAGCCGGGTCGTGTCCTCATGCAGGAAGGCCCTGAGATCGGTAACGCCAAGCGCACGCCATTCCTCGAACTGCTTGCGCAGGCCGCTATAGTCCTCAAGCCACAGGGAGATTGGGGCGAGGTCAAAAATATTGGCGCTGTCGCTCAGGGCAGACTCGATATTCATGGATTCCGTTCCAACTTTTTGCCGAAACACGTGTCCAGATGGAAAGCCGTCTCACAATGTCCGGGATGCGTTGTCCGTCCCATCGGGAAAAGCCGCGATGGTTATTGGGAGGGCCTTATATTACGGTTATCTTGGATAGACTAGTGCGGCAAATCCGAATTTCGTACAACTTTGGAGCAGTGTTGCTAAGGAATTTCGGTTTCAAAGCCACCGCACTGGCGGCTTCCTGAGCTTGAAAAAAGAACGGGCGGCCCGCTGGACCGCCCGTCATAAAGCGTCAAACTCGATTATTCAGTTGCTGATCGGCAGCCGGTGACGGACGAGCGTCGTCCAGTAGGAGCAACCCCAGGCGATCACATCATCGTTAAAGTCATATTTCGGATGATGCAGATTGGCGCTGGGGCCGTTGCCGATATTGATCATCGCGCCCGGCACTTCATTGAGCATGAAGGCGAAGTCCTCGCCGCCAAGCGTCGCCGGCATGTCGCGGGTGACGCGTTCCGCGCCGGCCACCGCCTCGGCGGCAATCGCTGCAAGTTCCGTTTCCTGCTCGTGATTGACCGTCACCGGATAGTTGCGCTGGTAGTCGAGCGTCGCCTTTGCGCCGAAAGCATCGGCAATGCCCTGCACGGCGCGGGTCAGCTTTTCCTCGATATGGTTGCGCACTTCCTCGCGCAACGTGCGGACAGTGCCGGTGAGGCGGATTTTCTGCGGAATGACGTTGAACGCGTCGCCGCCCTGAATGGTGGTGATGGAAATCACGGCGGAATCGAGCGGGTCGATGGTGCGCGCCGTCAGCGTCTGGATCGCCTGAATAAGCGCTGCGGTCACCGGGATGGGGTCAATCGTCTGGTGGGGCGAAGCGGCATGGCCGCCGACGCCCTCTATGGTGATGTCGAGAACATCGACCGATCCCATGATCGGGCCGGAATTGATGGTGAAATGGCCCACTGCGAGGTTCGGACGGTTATGCATGCCATAGACTTCATTGACCGGCCAGCGCTTGAACAGGCCGTCATCGATCATCGCCTTTGCGCCCGCGCCGCCTTCTTCGGCAGGCTGGAAGATCACGATGACCGTGCCGTCAAAGGCGCGGCTTTGCGCCAGTTCGCGGGCAGCGCCCAGAAGCATGGTCGTGTGGCCGTCATGACCGCAGGCATGCATCTTGCCCGGCACTTTCGACGACCATTCAGCCCCGGTTTCTTCGAGGATCGGCAGCGCATCCATGTCGGCGCGCAGGCCGATGGCGCGGCCGGAGCGGTTCGACTGGCCGCGAATGACGCCGACGACGCCGGTGCGCCCGATGCCTGTCACCACCTCGTCGACGCCTGCGGCGCGCAGCGCTTCGGCCACCTTTTCGGCGGTACGGTTGACGTCATAGAGCAATTCCGGATTCTGGTGCAGGTCGCGGCGGAATGCGACCAGTTCCTCGATCTGGTTTGAAGTCCAGTTTTCAACCGGCATGTCAGGCTTCCCCGTCTTTCGTGTCGTTCTGTTCAAGGCGATAGCGGAAATCGCAGTGGCTGGCGCCCTTCATGATGGTCTGCGTGCGCTCCAGCTTCATGGCCGGGTTGTAGCCGATGCAGAAATCGCCATCGCGATTGCATGACAGCAGGTGACCGATATGGCCAAGCCCCATGTCGCGATACATTTCCGAATAGCGGCAGCGCGTGACGTTGAAATCGAAATGATCTTCGCCCTGCGAAATAACATCGATTTCCAGCGCGTTTTCCTTCGTCCACAGCGGCTGGATATCGGCGAAATCCTGTATCGTCGGCGTGCGGCCCAGCTCATCGGCAAAGCTCTTGCCCTGTTCGATTGCCGAGCGGCTGACTGCCTCGCCGATTGCGGCCTGCGCTTCGTCCTCACCGGAACGCTCGCGAATGACTTCGTAGACGTTCTTGAGAACCAGCGCTTCGATGCGGCGACGTTCGAGAATTGACATTTGATTCATGGACCTGACCTTTCACATGAACATTGAAGAAGCGGATTTACAGGTTCGGTTCCGAGAGATCCTTGCGCCGAAGCCATGCGAGATAGAACGGCGCAATCTTCCGTGCGACCTTGTGAAAAGGCAACGGCGCAGGTTCCGAGACGGGAAGCGCAAGCTCCTGCACAGGCTCGCCATCCAGCGCGCGCGCAAACTCCCGGCCAAGCGATGTGCCAAGCGCCACGCCGCGACCGTTGCAGCCGATCCACGCCCAGCCATTGGGTCCGAGCTGATGGACACGCGGGAAACGATCCCACGTCATGCCGATATAGCCGCTCCACACATGGGTGATTTCCGGCTCGCCCAGCGCTGGAAAGGCTTCCGCCATGTTGCGCGCCGTCTTGCGCCTGACGCGCTCCGCCACGTTGAAATCGCCCATCACCACGCCGCCGGTAATGAGCCGGTTGCGGGCATCGTAGCGGAAGAAGCGCAGGTCCCCGCGTGTATCGGAAACCGCCTGCCGTCCGGGCAGGATGGTTGCGCGCAGATTGTCGCTGACGGGCGCTGTCGCCATCTGCCACGAGAGAACCGGCACGATGGTGCGGGCAAGGCGCGGGGCCAGCCCCTCGCGCAACTCGCCGGTATAGGCGTTGGTGGCGAGCAGGAAGCCCTTGGCGCGCACGGTGGCGCTTGCGGTCTTCACCTCCCAGTGGTCGCCCGCTCGGGCATAGGAAATGACCGGGCTTTGCTCGCGGATGATTGCGCCGTGGCGCTCGGCGGCGGCTGCAAGCCCGCGAGCAAATGCCAGCGGATTGATATGACCGCCGGTCGGGTTGAACATGCCGCCATACCAGAAATCGCTGCCCAGCAGACGCGATGTCGCGGCGCGGTCGAGAAATTCTGCCGGGAAGCCGAAACGTTTCCATGCTTCCACGCGGGTTTGCGACAGCTTCACCCGGCCCGGCGAATGAGCGGGCTGGAACCAGCCGTTCTGTTCGGCTTCGGCATCGATATTCTCATCGCGCACGATGGAGAAAAGAATATCGGCGCTGTTGCCGATCAGTCTGGCGAAGCGTTCGCCCGACGCGCCGTAGCGTTTGGCGATTGCATCAGGTTCCGCCGAGGTCATGGTGGGGATCACCTGGCCATTATTGCGGCCCGATGCGCCCCAGCCGACGGCATTGCCTTCCAGCAGGATGACGCGCTTCCCGCGCTTTGCAAGATGGAGTGCAGCCGAAAGCCCCGTAAAACCGCCGCCGACGATGACGACATCGGCTTCCGCGTCCGTTGTCAGCGGCGTGGCCGGGGTGCGAGCCGGGGCGGTTGCAGCCCATATGGAGGGTGGAAATTCTACTTTTTGCATGGCTTCACGCATGTTCCAAACGAGGCGGTGTCCAGCCCTTGCCGGGAATGGAGGCAAGCAGGCGCTGTGTATATTCATGTTGCGGATTGGCGAAGACTTGCGCCGTTGACCCGGCTTCGGCGATCTCGCCCTTCGACATGACGATGATGCGGTCGCAAAGCTGTGCTGCAACGCGCAGGTCGTGCGTTACGAAAAGCAGCGACAGGTTGAGCCTTTCGCGCAGGTCGGCCAGAAGACGCAGCACCTGTGCCTGCACCGAAACATCGAGCGCGGAGACCGGTTCATCCGCGACGATGATGCGGGGTTCAAGCGCCAAAGCGCGGGCGATGCCGATGCGCTGGCGCTGTCCGCCTGAAAACTCATGCGGGAAACGGTCGGCGGCAGCGGGCGAAAGCTCGACCAGCTCCAGCAATTCGCGGGCTTTCGCGTGTGCCTGTTCCTTCGGCACGCCATGGACGATCGGTCCCTGCGCAATGAGGTCCACGACACGGCGGCGCGGGTTGAGCGAGGCCATAGGGTCCTGAAAGACCATCTGGATGTCCTTGCGCATGGCGCGGACTTCCCGCGGGCTGGCGCTCAGAAAATCCCTGCCATTCACATCGACCTTGCCGCTATCGGCTTCCAGCAGGCGGGTGACGATGCGCGAGACGGTCGTCTTGCCGGAGCCGCTTTCACCGACGACGCCCAGCGTTTCCCCCTGGCGCAACTCGAACGAAAGGTCCTTCACGGCGGACACGGCGCTGCGTTTGCCGGTGAGCAAGCCGCCGCGCGCCTTGAAGGTCTTGCGCAGGGCGGTCGCCCTCAGAATGATCGGCTGTTCAAGAGACGGTTTGACTGGCGGCGGGGTGAGCGCCGGAACCGATGCGATCAGCGCCCTGGTGTAAGGGTGCTGCGGGTGGTTCAGCACTTCGTTGGCCGGACCTTCCTCCACCAGTTCGCCAAGCCGCAGCACGGCCACGCGGTCGGCGATTTCCGCCACCACGCCGAAGTCGTGCGTGATGAACAGAATGCCGGTATTGTGCTCGCGTTGCAGGTCGCGGATCAGTTTCAGGATTTGCGCCTGCGTGGTCACGTCGAGCGCGGTTGTCGGCTCGTCGGCGATTATGAGGCGCGGTTTCAGGATCAGCGCCATGGCGATCATGACACGCTGGCGCTGCCCGCCGGAAATCTGGTGCGGATAGGCGTTATAGGCGGATTCCGGGTCCGGAATCTTCACTTCTGCTAGCATGTCCAGCACGGCGGCGCGGCGCTCCTTGCGGCCGAGTTTCGTGTGCAGGCGCAGCACCTCATCGATCTGCCAGCCGACCGTCTTCTGGGGATTGAGCGCGGTCATCGGCTCCTGAAAGATCATGCCGATGCGGTTGCCGCGCAGCTTCTTCATATCCGCTTCGCTGAGCGAATAAAGATCGGTGCCTTCGAGCCTGATCGTGCCATGGGTCACGTGCACATGCGGTTCCGGCAGAAGGCGCATAATCGCACCCGCCGAAAGCGATTTGCCGGAGCCGCTTTCACCGACGAGGCAGACGATCTCGCCGGGATTGATGGTTAGCGAAAGGTCCTGCAAGGCAAAAGGCCGGTCGGCGCCTTTCGGCAGCGCGATTTGCAGGTTTTTGATTTCAAGAACAGGTGCGGCCGTCATTATTTCTTCTGCCTCGGATTAAGCGCGTCGTTGAGGCCCTCGCCGAGCAGGCTGAAGGACAGGACGGTAAGCAGAATGGCGATGCCGGGAATGACCGAGCAGAACCAGTCGGTGCGCAGCACGGCGCGGCCCTGGCCGATCATGTTGCCCCAGCTTGCATAGTTCGGATCGCCGAGACCAAGAAAGGCGAGCGCGCTTTCCATCAGGATGGAGGTTGCCATCACTACGGATGCGAAGACGATCACCGGCGGCAGGGCATTCGGCAGGATTTCGCGGAAGATGATCGAGACATTGCCGACGCCCAGATTGCGTGCGGCGTCGATGAATTCGCGCTTGCGCAGCGCCAGAAATTCGGCGCGCACCATGCGGGCAGGCGCTGTCCACGAAACGATGCCGATGCAGATGATGATGTTCTCGATGGACGAGCCGAAGATCGCCACCAGTGTCAAAAGCAGCACGAAGCTCGGCACGGTCTGGAAGGCTTCGGTGATGCGCATCAGAACGTCGTCCACCCAGCCGCCGTAATATCCGGCAAGCGCGCCGATGATGATGCCGATCACGATGGAAATCAGGGTGGCCACCACGCCGATCAGCAGCGAGATGCGTGCGCCATGGAAGATGCCCGCCATGATATCGCGGCCAAGCTGGTCGGTGCCGAGCGGCGTTGCCGCGTTGAGGAACGGCCAGACGAGCGGATCGCCAGCGCGCCGCAGCGGATCGCCGAGCGCAATGATATCCGCCAGCAGTGCGATCAGGACCACGGCGATGAAGAGGACAAGGCCAAGCACGGCGGCGCGGTTGCGGCTGAAGCGCTGCCACAGAATTTTCGTGCGGGAGACCTGCGGGCGAGTGAGGGAGAGGTCCTGGGAAGTCATGACAGTTCGATCCTGGAATCAAGCCGCGCATAGATGAGATCGGTGATGAAATTCACGATCACCACCAGCACCGAGCACAGGAAGATGATGCCCATCAGCGTGTTGAGGTCGCGCTTGATCACGGAGGTGTAGGCAAGCTGGCCGAGGCCGGGCAGCGAGAAGATCGTCTCGATCACGACCGAGCCGCCGAGAACGGTGGAAAATTGCAGGCCGAGCAGCGTGACGACGGGCAGGAATGCGTTGCGCATGATGTGATGGAACATCAGCCTTGCGCCGCTGGCGCCCTTGGCGCGCGCTGTGCGCACATAGTCGAGGTCGGCCACTTCCAGCACGCTGGTGCGCATCAGGCGCATGTAGAAGGCAAGATAGATGAGTGACAGCGCCGTTGTCGGCATGACGAGGTGGACGGCAATATCCCAGACATTCTTCCACCCGGTATAGAACCCGCCCAGCGTCTTGTAGCCGCCGACCGGCAGCCAGCCGAGCTTGACGGAAAAGATGAACATCAGGATGAGGCTGAGGAAGAAGCTTGGCATGGCATAGAAGACGAGGCCGAGCGTGGAGATCGCATTGTCGGTGAGCGAATAGGCGCGTCGCGCCGCAAAAGCGCCGAGCGCGATGCCGAAAATGAAAGCCACCGAAAGCGAGGAAACCATCAGCAGGAGGGTCGGCACGAGGCGGGCCATCAGCACGTCCAGCACCGGCTGCTCGTAGACATAGGACCAGCCGAAATCGAACTGCGCCAGCTTGGTCATGTAGATCCAGAGCTGCGTCCAGACCGGCTGGTCGAGGCCATATTCGGTGCGCAGATTGGCGACGAATTGCGGGTCGGCGCCGCCCATATCGCCGACAAGCGCGTCCACCGTGTCGCCGGGGGCAAGCTTGATCAGCAGGAATGACCCGATCATGATGAGGAGAATGACGGGGATCGCCTGCAAGATACGTCGCAGCGCAAAGGTCAGGATCGGGGGCAGGGGCATTGCGGATTATCCTGCAAGATATTCATTTCGGCATTGATTTAAGAGAGAAGCCGCTGCCGGATGACCGGCAGCGACTGCCTTTGGCTTATTGGTCGATCCACAGGTCATACCAGCTGGAAGAATCCCAGCGCGGCGTGTTGTGGTGGTTCTTCAACACCTTGTTGGTCACGCCGACGAACGGATGTTCGATGGCGAAGATGACCGGCAGGTCCTTCATCTCAAGCTGCTGGATCTGATGATAGAGATCGGCGCGCTTGGTCGGATCGAGTTCCGACGCGGCCTTGTCGATCAGGCTGTCCATTTCGTCGGACTGGTAGCCGAACTGGTTGGACCATGCCGTGCCGACCGGAGCGCCGGAGCGCAGCCACACCGTGGTGGAAACCGCCGGGTCGGAGCGGAACTGGTGCCAGCCATTGGCGGTGTCGAAGTCATGATCGCGATAAACGCCGTTGAGGAAGCCCGGTGCGTCATTGGTGAGGATTTCGACATCGATGCCGACTTCCTTCATCGCCTGAGCGTAATATTCAGCCCAGAGCTGCGTATATTCGCCCCATGGTGCCGGGCGATGGCGCAGCTTGAAGCGGATGCCGTTTTCCTTGACGGGGTATCCGGCTTCGTCAAGCAGTTTCTTTGCCTTTTCAACATCATACGGGTAAGTCTGAACCTGATCCGTATAGTTGGCACCGCCGGTGCTCGGGATCGGGCCACGACCCGGCTTGGCATAGCCGCGCATGATCGTCTTGATCGCGAAATCGATATCGAGCGCGTGGTAGATCGCCTGACGAACCTTCAGATTGGAAAGGATCGGATTGCGCAGGTTGAACTCGATTGTCGAGTGGGCGACGTTGTTTTCAAAACCCTTGGTGCCGGTATCGAAGCGGCCATCCTTCTGGAGACGCTCGGTATCCGACATGGAAATGCCGTTGAAGGCGGTTTCCATCATTTCACCGGCCTCGAGCGCCGCCGCAGCCGCTGCCTTGTCCGGCATGAAGCGCCAGATGATGCGGTCGAGGTAAGGATATTCCTTGCCGCGCCAGTAATCTTCGTTGCGCTCGGCAATGATGTGCTGGCCGCGTTCATATTCGACGAACTTGAACGGCCCCGTGCCAACCGGCGCGGCGTTGTACTTGTTCTTCAGAACATCCGTGCCTTCATAAAGATGCTTCGGCACGGGGTGGCCGAGATCTGGCATGGCGGCGACCAGAAGGTCGAGCGGCATCGGCTTGGAATAGCGGAACACCGCCGTGTGCGGATCGGTGCAATCCACGGCTTCGAGATTGGCCTGAAGCGTCGTCGAATAGTTGAGCAGCTTCTTCCAGAGGTTCATCGCGCTGTACGAAACGTCATCGCAGGTGAAGGGCTGACCGTCATGCCAGCGCACATTCTCGCGCAGCTTGAAGGTGATGGCCTTGCCGTCTTCCGAGGACGACCAGCTTGTGGCCAGAACCGGCACATAGCCCTCATAGGTGCGGTCAATCAGCGGCTCCATGATGCGGCCGGTAATCTGATAGACGCCGGTGGAGGCGCGCAGCGCAGGGTTGAGTACACCCTGTTCGGTGTTCATATGGACGATGACAGTGCCGCCGCGCTTGACTTCTTCGGCGTGCGAAGACACCGCCGCAAGCGAAAACGCCGCAACAAACAGGCCAAGGCCAGCTTTTCTGATATGCATTCTCTGTTCCCCTGAAGGACGTTGAGGGAGGGCTTTCCAGCCTCTTTTCCCGCACGTCCCAATATTGTGCAAGCCCCTGAAATTGCAACGAAATGCCGCTTCAGAGGGTCGTTATTGTATGCAAGCATTGATATGCTAGATTCCGTGGCGATATTGTCAAGATAAACTAATATGCGTCGCAAAATTGGTAAAAATTCTCGACCAGCCTGCGTTATTAAATGTCGATTTTTTACGACGGAGTTTGTTGATGAGCCAAAATTCTCCCGAGCTGAACGCCAATTCGGGCAAAATCGTACCCGGTACGGTGTGGATTACCGGCGCCGGGTCGGGCATCGGCGCTGCCATGGCGCGCCGCTTCGCTCGTGAAGGCTGGCGGGTGGCGCTTACGGGCCGCAAGGCGGATGCGCTGGCAGCAATTGCCGGGGAAATTGCTGCCAATGGCGGCGAGGCGCGGATTTTTCCGGCAGATGTTCTCGACCGGGAGGCAATCGCCGCTACTGCCGGAGCTATCGTCGAATGGGCGGGCCGTCTGGACGTGCTCTGCAACAATGCCGGTCTCAATATTCCGCGCCGCAGCTGGGCGGATATCGATTTCGATTCCTGGGACGATGTCATCGATATCAACATCAAGGGGGCGATCAACGTGATTGCTGCCGCCCTGACGCCCATGCGCGCGCAAGGGGGCGGGTTGATGATCCACACATCGTCATGGGCAGGGCGGTTTTCGTCGCCCGGCGGCGGCGTTCCCTATGGTGCGTCCAAACATGCGCTCAACGATCTGAGCGCCAGCCTCAATGCGCAGGAAGGGCAGAACGGCATCCGGTCGACCGTGCTTTGCCCCGGCGAGGTGGCGACGCCGCTTCTGGCACGCCGTCCGGGTTTCGATCTTTCCCGCATGGATGAGGTCATCCAGCCCGAGGATATGGCTGAAACGGCACTTTATGTTGCCAATATGAATCCCAAGGTTACGATCCACGAGATCGTTCTGGCTCCGACCAAGAAGTAAAAGGAAGTTTTGCATGTCTCATCCGGTCAAAGGCGTCGATCATATTTTCCTGCTGGTCGGCGACCTGGAGAAAAGTGCCGCGCAATATCGCCGTTTCGGTTTCACGCTGAGCCCGCGCGGGCTGCACAGCAAGGAGAAGGGAACCGGCAACTACACGATCATGTTCCCGGAGGATTATTTCGAGCTGCTTGGCATCGTCGCGGAGACGCCGGGCAATCTGCACCAGCGCGAGAAACTGGCGGCGCAAGGCGAAGGCCTCCATGCCATTGCCTGCCGGATCGACAATGCGCGCGACGCCAAGGCGGAACTGGGCGCGCTCGGCATAGAGACGGGTGAGGTCGGCGCGTTCCAGCGTCCGGTTCAACTGCCGGGCGGCGGCGAGGGTGTGGCGGCCTTTGAAACCGTATCCTTCGCGGAAAGCGAAGTTCCGCAAGGCATGGTGTTCATGTGCCAGCACAAGACCCGCGAGACTGTCTGGCTGCCGGAGCTGATCGAACATGCAAATGGCGCGAATGGCCTTTCCGCCATTATTGCCATTTCGTCCGACCCGCAAACAGCCGCCAAGGGGTTTGCCCGCCTTTTCGCGGACGGCAAGGCCGGTGCGCAGGATGGCGGATGGAAGGTTTCGACCGGCACGCGTTCGGCTGACATATGGGTTGTGACCGCCGAGAAAGCCGCCGCACTCTATCCCGGTGTGGATTTCGGCCAGACGCCGGGCAAGGCTTTTGCCGCCCTGCGCATTCGCGTTGGGTCGCTGGACAAGGCGCGTGGCGTTCTCGATGCCAACGGCGTTTCCCACGTGACGACATCGGCAGGCATCGCCGTGCTGCCGGAAAATGCCAGCGGCACGGTTCTGGAGTTCTCGGAACAGTAAGAACTTGATCAAGCGGGGCCGCGAGGCCCCGCTTTCTCACTCAGCGTGGAAAGCGCTGGTTTTCTTCCAGCACGTTCAGGTCCATATGGTTGCGCATATAGCGCTCGGACGCCTTTTGCAGCGGCTGGTAATCCCACGGATAATAGGCGCCGTTACGCAGCGCCGGGTAGACGACATGGCGGCGCGCCTGGCTGGCGCGAACGTCGGCATCGTAGCGATCCAGATTCCAGCGCTGTTCCGCCTTGGCCAGAAGATTGTCCAGAACTGCCTTGAACTCCGGATCTTCCGCCAGATTGCGCATCTCGTCCGGATCGTCGGCAAGATTGAAAAGTTGCGGCGGGTCGGCCCGGCACAGGTTGAGCTTCCAGTCTCCGTCACGCAGCGAAACCATCGGCGCGACCGTGCCCTCGGCGGCATATTCGACAGGCACCGCGCCGCGTTCGGCGGAGCCCGAAGCAACGCCTGCCAGCGCAACGCCATCGGTCCATGGCATGATGCCCTTGAGGTCTATGCCGGCAAGGTCTGCCAGTGTCGGCAGGACGTCGAGCGTGGAGACCGGCGCGTCCACGCGGCCAGCCTGCAATTGCGGCGCGGCAATCATCAAAGGAACGCGGGCGGAACCTTCAAAGAAGCTCATCTTGAACCACAGGCCGCGTTCGCCCAGCATGTCGCCATGGTCGGAAGTGAAGACCACAATCGTGTCGTCAGCCATGCCGCAGCGCTCGATTACATCGAGCAGCGCGCCGATCTTCTCGTCCACATAGGAAATATTGGCGAAATATGCCTGCCGCGCCGCGCGAACCTGTTCGCGGGTGAGGTCGTAGTCCTCCGCCTTGCAGGCCCGCAGCAGCCGCTCGGTATGCGGGTCGATCCCGCTTTCATCAAGCGGTCCGATTTTCGGATCGAGTTCGGGAATATCCGCATAGAGATCGAAGAAGCGCTTGCGCGCCACATAGGGATCGTGCGGATGGGTGAAACTGACCGTCAGGCACCATGGCCGCTGGTCGTGGCCGCGAGCCAGATCATAGAGCTTTGCTTCGGCCTGATAGGCCACCTCATCGTCATATTCGAGCTGGTTGGTTATTTCGGCGGAACCTGCTCCGGTGATGGAGCCGAGATTGTGATACCACCAGTCGATGCGCTCGCCGGGCTTGCGATAATCGGGCGTCCAGCCGAAATCCGCCGGGTAGATGTCGGTCGTAAGCCGCTGTTCAAAACCGTGGAGTTGGTCCGGCCCGACGAAATGCATCTTGCCGGAAAGCGCCGTCTGGTAGCCGGCGTTGCGCAGATGATGCGCATAGGTCGGGATTTCCGACGAAAATTCCGCCGCATTGTCGTAGACGCCGGTGCGGAACGGCAACTGGCCTGACATGAACGATGCGCGCGCGGGAGCACAAAGCGGGCTGGCCGTGTAGCAATTGGCAAAACGGGCAGAGCGTTCGGCAAGCTTTCTCAAATGTGGAACGTGGAGAAATTTGGCCGGGCCGTCCGGAAAGAAGGTGCCGTTCAGCTGGTCGACCATGAGGATGAGGATATTCGGCTTTTTCATTGTGCGGAACCGTTGGCAGGTGTGGAAACGCGAAATGGCGGGCGCCGAAACGCCCGCCTTGCTCGTCGTGCTTGTCAGGATCAGAGGCCGAGGCTTGCCTTGACGGCTTCCGCGCCCGGTTCGCCCTTGAAGGTGGTGACGCCTGCAAGCCACTTGTCGATCTGGTCGGGATGCGCCTTCAGCCATTCCTTCGCGGCTGCGGGACCTTCCGCACCGCCATCGAGAATCTTGCCCATCAGTTCGTTCTCGATGTCGACGGTGAAGACGAGGTTCTTGAAGAAGCTTGCCGCATTCGGGCACTGTGCGGCCCATCCGGTGCGGCCAAGCGTGTAGACTTCCGCGCCACCGAAATTCGGGCCGAAATAGTCATCGCCGCCCGCCAGATATTCGATGTTCAGCCTTGTGTTCATCGGGTGCGGTGCCCAGGCGAGGAATACGACCCAGTTCTTGTCCTTGTTCTTGCGGTCCACCTGCGCGAGCATCGCCTGCTCGCTCGATTCCACCAGCTTCCAACCGTCGAGCTTGAATTTCTGGTCCTCGATGATCTTCTGGATGTTCTGGTTGGCGGGCGCGCCCGGTTCGATGCCGTAGATTTCCTTGCCGAACTTGTCGGCATGGGCGGCAAGGTCGGTGAAATTCTTTACGCCTTCGCTTGCCACATAGTCCGGCACGGCCAGCGTGAACTTCGCACCTTCGAGGTTTTTCACGATGACTTCGGCAGCCTTGGCCTTGTCGAGATCGTCGCGGAATTTCTGCTGCGCGGGCATCCAGTTGCCAAGGAAGACGTCCAGATTGCCGGTTTTCAGCGCCTCATAGCCGATCGGCACGGACATGGTCTTTACATCCGGCTTATAGCCGAGGTCTTCCAGCAAGACGCTGGCGATGGAGTTGGTGGAGGTAATGTCGGTCCAGCCCGGATCGGACAGGCGGATGGTTTCGCAAGCCGCCGGATCGGCAGCGGAAGCCGTTCCCGAAAGCCCCGCCAGTGCCGTGAACGCCAGTGCCGCAATCTTGAAGTAGCGCATTTGATGACCCCTCTTATAGATTAAAACCGGTTATGTCTCGCATTCCTACTTTAAGGAAAACATCATTTAGGCTAAGGAGAAACCCATTCATTTTTTATCGAAGCTATAGAAAGTTTTTATGGTTTCTCCATCCTGGGATCTAGGCAGCCTTGGCGTTTTCGAAGCGGTGGGACGATTGGAAAATCTGACCCTCGCAGCGCGTGAACTGGGCATGACACAACCGGCAGTGAGTTATCAGATAAAACGCATCGAGGAGCGTCTGGGTGTCGCGCTGTTCGCCCGGCGCGCCCGCGGGGTCGAAATTCTGCCCGAAGGCCGCATTCTTTACGATGCGGTGCGCAGCGGTCTGGATGGAATCGATGAGGCGGTGCAGCAGATCAGACGTCGCCAGCGTGCGCCGGGATTGCGCATCGCGACCGATTACGGCTTCGCAACCTTCTGGCTGATGCCGCGTGTCGCGCAATTCCGCCCGAAACATCCGGAAGTGGATGTGCGCATCACGGCATCGTCCATGCTTCAGCCGCTCGACCGGCGCGACGCGGACATTTCAATCCTCTTCGGCGGACGCGGGGACTTCCCGAAGGACGCCATAGCCTTCATCGGCGAAAAGGTCGTGCCGGTCTGCTCTCCGGCCTATCTTGCCGCGCATGGTCCGTTTCCGGACGGAAAACGGCTCGGCGCGGCCTCGCTCCTGCATCTCGACACCTTGCAGGGCGACCGCTGGTTCACATGGCAGTCATGGCTCGATGCTATCGGTGAAGATATTGAGGACGGCAATTACGGGCTGGTCTTCAACACCTATAACCTGGTGATCGAGGCAGCGATTGCCGATCAGGGCGTGGCGCTCGGCTGGGCAGGGCTGATCGACGGCGCCGTGCAGCGCGGTCAGCTTGTCCACGCCTGCGAGGTGTCGCAGACGAGCGACAAGGGCTACTGGCTGATCTTCAATCCGGATATTTCCGCAGGCGCACGAAGGCTCGCGCTGGAATTGCTCGAGGCGACAGAGGCAGGCTGATATTGCAGGAAAGCGGTCGCGTTCCTACTTTTGCACATCATTCAATATCTCGCGCGCTTGTCAAAGGCGCGATGTTTTTTAAGAGGGTATCCGCATGATTACCTGGAAACGGATCGATGAAACGAATTGAACTCCTGATCGAAAACATCATTCTGGCGTCGCGCTGGCTGCTGGTGGTCTTTTATCTCGGCCTTGCCGTGGCGCTGGCGATCTATGCCGTATCCTTCGTGGGCAAGCTGTTCGATTTTGCCACGAAAGTCACCGCGCTCAACGACACCGACACGATCCTGAAAGTCCTCGGGCTCATCGACGCGGCGCTGATTGCGAGCCTCGTGGTGATGGTCATCATTTCGGGCTATGAGAATTTCGTCAGCCGCTTCGATCAGGCGGGCGACGAGGTGCACTGGCTCGGCACCATCGATGCCGGTTCGCTCAAGATCAAGGTCGCCTCGACCATCGTTGCGATCTCGTCGATCCACCTGCTGCAGATATTCCTCAACGCGACCAGCTATACGTCGGGCCAGCTGATGTGGTTCACCATCATCCATCTGGCATTCGTATTCTCGGCGCTGTTCCTCGCCTATATCGACAGGCTCACCGCCAAGGACAAGGGCGGAGCCAAGGGGAAGGGCAAGATCGAGCCCAATATCTGAGCTTCACGATATAATTCATTGAAAAGCCCGGCCTTTGCCGGGCTTTCTCATTCAGGCCTTCGCCTTCAGGGACTTGTAGCCCTTGACGACGATAACCACGACAATGCCGATCAGGACGGCGAGCACTGCCTGCAGGAAGGACGTTGCGATCCATTCGAAGACGGCTGCAAAACGGGTGCCTTCGGTCGGCAGGTGCGAAACGAGGGAATGGATGAAGGCTTCGACACTGTGGATGCCGATGGAATCCAGCCCGTGAACGATGATGCTGCCGCCGACCCAGAGCATGGCGACGGTGCCGACGGTGCTCAGGACCTTGAGAATGATGGGCATGCCCGCGACCAGCCCCTTGCCGAGCTGCCTGCCGAAAGCGGTATGGCTGTTGCGCACCAGCGAGACGCCCACGTCATCGAGCTTCACGATGATGCCGACCACGCCGTAAACGACGAAGGTGATCAGTATGGCGACGCTGGCGAGGATAGCCGCCTGCGTATAGATGCTTGAAGGGGCGAGCCCCGCAAGCGTCAGCGCCATGATTTCCGCTGACAGGATGAAATCGGTGCGGATCGCGCCATTGACGGTCGTTTCCTCGATCTCCTGTGGCGTGCCGGCCTTGGTTTCCTCATGTGCATCTTCGCTGTGCGGAATGAAGAATTCCACCAGCTTTTCCGTTCCTTCAAAAGCCAGATAGACACCGCCGATCATGAGAAGCGGCATGATGAAGGACGGCGCGAAATAGCCGAGGATGAGCGCCAGCGGCAGCAGGAAGACGAGCTTGTTGCGCAGCGATCCCTTGGTGATCTTCCAGATGACCGGCAATTCGCGTTCAGGCTTCAGCCCCACGACATATTTCGGGGTGACGGCCGTGTCGTCGATGACGATGCCCGCCGCCTTGGCGCTGGCCTTTGCCGTCTGTCCTGCGACATCGTCGAGCGAGGCTGCCGCCATTTTCGCAATGGCCGCGACATCATCGAGAAGTGCGAACAAGCCGGATGCCATGGGAAACCTTTCTGTGTTGGGTTAGCGGTAGCTAAACGTTCAAAGGGTGCTGCGTCCAGATGGAAATCGCGATTGCCCGCAACTGTATCTGAAACAGATACAATCTGTGTAGCATCGTCAATATTTCAAGTCCCATGACGATGGTTATATTAGCGGCAACACAATAGGAGAGATCGCCATGCTTAACCAGATCAAGGGCCTCCACCACGTCACCTCGCTTGCCGCCGATGCGCGCTCCAACAACCGGTTCTTTACCGATGTCCTGGGGCTGCGCCGCGTCAAGAAAACCGTCAATTTTGACGATCCGAGCGTGTACCACCTTTACTATGGTGACGAAGTTGGCACGCCCGGTACTGTCATGACCTATTTCCCGTTCCCCGGCATACCGCGCGGACGCGACGGCACGGGCGAGGTGGGAACGACCGTCTTTGCGGTGCCGCAGGGCTCGCTCGGTTTCTGGAAGGACCGGTTCGATCAGTCTGCCGTCAACGTGGAATCGGAAGGCGAGGCGTTCGGCGAAAAGCGTGTCCATTTTCGTGGGCCGGACGGCGACAGCTTTGCGCTGGTCGAAGTGAAGGACGATCCGCGTGCGCCATGGGCGCATGAAGGGATCGATCCCGACAATGCCATCCGTGGCTTTCATTCGGTCTCGATGCGGCTTCGCGACGAGGGCGCTACAGCCGAACTGCTGAAATATATGGGATACCAGAAGCTCGACGCGAAGGACGGCGTCAGCCGCTTCATCATGCCGGGGGGCAATGGCGCGGGCGTCGTCGATCTGGAGACACTTCCGGCACTCGGCCGCAACCAGCAGGGCGCGGGTTCCGTGCATCATGTGGCTTTCGCCGTCGAAAATCGCGAGAAGCAATTGGAAGTGCGCAAGGCGCTGATGGATACGGGCTATCACGTCACGCCGGTCATCGACCGCGATTATTTCTGGGCGATCTATTTCCGCACGCCGGGCGGCGTATTGTTCGAGGTGGCGACCAACGAACCCGGTTTCGACCGCGACGAGGACACGGCGCATCTTGGCGAAGCTTTGAAGCTGCCGACGCAGCACCAGCATCTGCGCAGCTATCTTGAAGAACATCTCGACAAGATATGAGGCGCAGGGAGGAAACGAACATGACCACTCAAACCTATGAGCACCGGCTGAAGGCCGGTGCAAAGGGTGCGCCGCTCTTCATCGTGTTTCACGGCACAGGCGGCGACGAAAACCAGTTCTTCGGACTGGCGGAACAGCTTTTGCCGGACGCGACCATCGTGTCGCCGCGCGGCGACGTGTCGGAATATGGCGCCGCACGCTTCTTCCGCCGCACGGGCGAGGGCGTCTATGACATGGAAGACCTTGCCCGCGCCACGGACAAGATGGCCGGGTTCATTGCCGCCCTTGCGGCTGAATACAAGCCGTCCGAAGTGATCGGGCTCGGCTATTCCAACGGGGCCAACATCATGGCGAACCTGCTGATCGAGAAAGGCAGGGTCTTCGACAAGGCAGCGCTTCTGCATCCGCTGGTTCCGTTCAGGCCGAAGGACAATCCGGCGCTTGAAGGAGCGAAAATCCTCGTGACCGCCGGGCGGATGGACCCCATCTGTCCGCCGGACCTGACGGAAGCGCTGGCGCAATATTTCGAGCGCCAGAAAGCCGATGTCGAGCTTGTCTGGCATCCGGGCGGGCACGAATTGCGCCAGACGGAACTGGCCGCAGTCCAGTCGCTTCTCGCATACTGACTTTGGTGCCGCCGTTCGGAAATGAACGGCGGCATCATTGTTCCGGCTTCCTCTTGCAAAACTCATTATATATTATATTTAATTGTATATTGATTATGAGGTGACGAGATGGATGCGATTTCGGGCCGTGCGCCCGCCGATGAAAAGAGGATGACGCGCGCGGAAATGGAAGGGCGGGCAACAGAGGTTGCCGAACTCCTCAGGACGTTGTCGCATCCGGCGCGGCTCATGCTGGCCTGCACGCTTGCAGAAGGTGAATATTCGGTCGGCGAGCTGGAGGAAGCGCTAGGCATCCATCAGCCGACGCTGTCGCAGCAACTGGGCGTGCTGCGGGAGGCGGGCGTGGTCGAAACCCGCCGCGAAGCGAAGCAGATTTTTTACCGGCTGACGGAAGCGAGGGCCGCGCAGCTGATCGAGGCTCTCTACGGCATTTTCTGTGTATCGGAGGCCCGGTCATGATCGCCACCTATCTGCAATCGCTGGCAGGCGGAATGCTGCTTGGCCTTTCCGCTATCCTGCTTCTTGTCGTGAACGGGCGCATCGCCGGTATCAGCGGCATCGTCGGGCGGCTTCTGGGTGGCCAGCAGATTCCGGCCAATGCGGTCTTCGTCGTCGGCCTCGTTCTGGGACCGATTATCTATGCCGCAATCTATGGCTCCTTTCCCCCCGTCACCATGGCCATGTCATGGCCCGTCATCGTCGTGGCCGGGCTTCTGGTCGGCATCGGAACCCGCATGGGGTCGGGCTGTACGTCAGGCCACGGCATTCTCGGCATGGCGCGGTTTTCCGGGCGCTCGATAGCGGCGACGCTCACTTTCCTCATAACCGGCATCGTGGTTGCCACCATTTCGGGAGCGTTCCTATGAAACAGTCGGTATTCGCGCGTCTCTCCGTGACCTTGCTTGCCGGTGCGATCTTCGGTTTCGGCCTGTCGCTGTCGGGCATGATCGATCCCGCCCGCGTGACGGGATTCCTGAATATTGCCAGCGGCCATTGGGACCCGAGCCTTGCCTTCGTGCTGGGCGGTGCTCTGCTGGTGGCAATCCCCGGCGTCCTATTGCAGCGGCGCATGGCGCGGCCCGTGCTCGGCCAATCCTTCCATCTGCCGGAAAAGACCGAAATCGACCGGCGGCTGATTGCCGGTTCCGCGATATTCGGCGCGGGCTGGGGGCTCGCCGGATTCTGTCCCGGCCCTGTCGTATCGGCGCTCTCGATGGGCCTGCCGCAGGTCTGGCTCTTCGTCGCGATGATGTGTCTGGGAATGCTTTTCCACGACCGCTTTCTCAACCGGAGGGCAACGGTGGCGCCTCAATCTTGAACTATGGGGTCAGATTACCCTTTTAATAGGGAGATGAATGAGTTAGGCACCCTGTGATTGATTTCGAGGGAGCCGCATCATGGCTGGGTTGCTGAAACGCTTTGCCGGATATTACCGTCCGCATCGTGGGCTGTTCGCTCTGGATTTTTCCAGTGCGGTGGCATCCGGCCTGCTTGAGCTTGCCTTTCCGGTCGCCGTCACGCTTTTCATCGACAAGCTGCTGCCCACCGGGCAGCTCGGCGTGATCGCCATCGCTGCGGTTGGCCTGCTTGCCATCTATGTTCTCAATGCCTTCTTGCAGGTCATCGTTACCTATTGGGGGCATATGCTCGGCATCAAGATCGAGACAGAGATGCGGCGCAAGGCTTTCGATCATTTGCAGAAGCTCTCCTTCGGCTTCTTCGACAACCAGAAGACCGGCCATCTGGTCGCGCGGCTGACCAAGGATCTGGAAGAAATCGGCGAGGTGGCGCATCACGGCCCCGAGGATGTCTTCATCGCGATCATGACGCTTATCGGCGCCTTCATCCTTATGCTGTGGGTGCATCCGCCGTTGGCGCTGATTACCGCCGTCATCGTTCCGCTGTCGGCCTATGTCACCACCCGTTACGGCGGGCGCATGACCAACACATGGCACGCGCTTTACCGGCGCGTCGGCGATTTCAACGCCCGCATCGAGGAGAATGTCGGCGGCATCCGCGTCGTTCAGGCCTTTACGAACGAGGACCATGAGCGGCAGCTTTTCGCCGAAAGCAACGACAAATACCTGACCACCAAGCTTGCTGCCTACAAGATCATGGCGGCGTCCATGTCGCTCTCCTATCTGTCAATGCGTTTCGTGCAGGTCGTGGTGATGCTGGCGGGCGCGTGGTTCGTGGTGCGCGGCGAACTGACGGCTGGCGGGTTTGTCGGCTTCCTGCTGCTGGTCAACGTGTTCTTCCGCCCGATCGAAAAGATCAATTCGGTCATCGAGACCTATCCCAAGGGCATTGCCGGTTTCCAGCGCTATACGGAGTTTCTCGACACGCGCCCGGATATTGCGGACCGCCCCGGTGCGCAGACGGTTACGCGCCTGACCGGTGATATCGAATATCGCGATGTGAGCTTCGGCTACAGCGCCGCGCGTCCTATTGTCGACGGCCTCGATATTTCTATCCGCGCCGGCGAAACCATTGCCTTCGTGGGTCCATCGGGTGCGGGCAAGACCACGATCTGCTCGCTGCTGCCGCGCTTTTATGACGTGACGAAGGGCGCGATCCTTGCCGATGGCATCGACATTCGCGATATGACGCTGAAATCCCTGCGCTCCAACATTGGTATCGTCAGCCAGGATGTTTTCCTGTTCGCCGGAACGATCCGGGAAAACATAGCCTATGGCCGTCTTGATGCGACCGACGCGGAAATCGCCGAGGCCGCGCGCCGCGCGCGGCTCGATGGCGTGATCGCCAGCCTGCCGGACGGCTATGACACGATTATCGGCGAGCGTGGCGTGAAGCTTTCCGGCGGGCAGAAGCAGCGCCTGGCCATTGCGCGCATATTCCTCAAAAACCCGCCCATCCTTATCCTCGATGAAGCGACGTCGGCGCTCGATACGGAAACCGAACGCGCCATCCAGCAGTCGCTGGCCGAGCTTTCGCAAGGCCGCACCACGCTGGTGATCGCGCATCGCCTCGCAACCATCGTCAATGCCGACCGCATTCTGGTGGTGGAGGGCGGGCGCATCGCCGAGCAGGGCAGTCATGCGGCGCTTCTGGAAATGAAGGATGGGCGCTACAGGCGCCTGCATGTCGCGCAGGCCGGGCTGGATCAGTTCTAGAGCGGTTCCTGTTCTGGCAGAAACGCCGGAACCGCTCTAACTATTTGTTTTATCGCATTATCCAACGCATCAAAGCGGGATAGAAATCAGTCCAGTGAACTGATTTCCCCGCGTGGACGTTGCACACTTTTGCTGAAAATGCTCTGGCGGCGCATCAGGCCCACCCGAACAACCGCTCCCATTTTGCTGCCGGTTTCAGGCACGGCCCATTCCCATATTCTTTATGAACCTATCCGGGAAAGACGGCGTTTCGCCGTCTTTTTGCCGTCCGTCAGTCTGTGAGTCAGTTTCATTTGATATCTGATGTATCAGATATTGACATATCAGATTCGCTGTTTCAGGATCGTGGCCGAAAGTTCGTGACAAACAGGTGCTGCCTTGGGTGATAACGTTTCCCCCCTTTCTCCGATCAAGGTGAAGAGCCTCAGAGACCATGTGCATGACAATCTGCGGGAGGCGATCATTTCCGGACGCATCAAGTCTGGCGAGAAGCTGAACGAGAGGCAGTTGGCTTCCGATCTGGGCATCAGCACGAGCCCGTTGAAAGAGGCGCTGCGCCAGCTCGAAGGGGAAGGGCTGGTCAGGACCGAGGCGCGGCGCGGGACGTTCGTATCGTTCAATGCGCGGCAGGCCGAGGAAATGACGCTCGCCCGCGCCGCGCTGGAAAGCATCATTGCGCGGCAGGCGGCCAAACACGGCGGCGAGGAGGCGTTCGGCTTTCTTCGCGCGGTGATCGAGGAAATGCGCGCGGCGGTGGAAGCGGGCAATGTCGATCTGCTGATCGAGTTGAACGAGAAGTTCCACGACGGCATCCACGAGGCATCGGGCTGCGAATATCTGCGCCGGTTGCAGAATGCGCAGCGCATGTACGACCACGCCGCAAGGGTGACAGTCCTGTCGCGCGAGGATGTGCGCCGCCAGTCGTTCAAGGAGCATGAGGCTATCATGCAGGCAATCACGGCGCGCAACGGCGATCTGGCCGAGCGGCTGATGCGTGAGCACATCGTGAAAGCGGGGGATACGCATATCGAACTGGTCTTCTGACCGGTACATTGGGAGGAAATAATGGATTTAGCGGGCTACCGCCGGGTGCTTCGCGGCATTTCGGGCGTGCATGCGACTGCCTATGACGCAAGGGGCGAGATCGATGCCGGACTGACGGGTGAAATCGTCGGGCGCATCGCGCAGGCAGGTGTTCATAACATCGTCACCGGGGGGAATACCGGCGAATTCTACAGTCTTACCGAGGATGAAGTCATCCGGCTTCAGGCGATTGCCATTGCCGCGGTTGACGGAAAGGCGGCTGTAACGGCTGCCGCCGGGCGTTCGGTGCGTGAGGCGATCCGGGTCGCGAGCGCGGCAGGAAAGGCGGGAGCCGATGGCGTGATGATCCATCATCCGCTCGATCCCTTCGCCGCACCCCACGCGCAGGTGGATTACTTCATCGCCATTGCCGAAGCCATCGATCTGCCCATCGTCGCCTATATCCGCTCGGACCTGATCCCGCTCGAAGAAATGGTGCGCCTTGCCACCCATCCGAAGGTCGCAGGCGTCAAGTTCGCATCGCAGAACACGATGCTTTTCTTCGAGTGCTGCCGGGCGACGAAGGGCATGGAAGCGACCTGGATCTGCGGTCTGGCGGAAAGCTGGGCCTTGCCGTTCTATGCCCTTGGCGGGCGCGGTTTCACCTCCGGCCTCGTCAATGTCGCGCCGAAGCGCTCGCTCGCCGTGTGGAACGCGCTGGAGGCGGGAGATTTCGCAAGGGCGCGGGCAGTGGCCGAAAGCATTGCCGATTTCGAGACCATGCGCACCAAATACCGCAACGGCGCCAATGTGACTGTTGTGAAGGAAGCCTTGCAGATTCAGGGGCTCGATGTGGGCAAGGTGCGGCTTCCCGGATTGCCGCAGCTTGAAGCGAATGATCGCGAGACGCTTCGCAAGATCGTCTCCGGCTGGGAGACCGATGGCATTGTCTGACAAATGAACCCGGGCGTCCTGACAGGGAGAAGAGGGGCGCACCGGATAACCAGAAAGTGGAGGAGAACATGAACAAGGGAATTTCACGCCGCACATTCATGGCGGGGGCCGGGATTGCGACCGGCATGGGCATCATGCTGCCGAAGGGCGCATGGGCGCAGTCGGCGAAGCTGCCGTCCTCGCCGGTGGCGCTCAACGTCATCGATGCCGCTGGCAATCTGGCGCTGACACAGCCGATCTTCGATAATTTCGCAGCCGGGCAGAAGGCGCTCGTCTCGCGCTTCACCTTCAACAAGGCACCGGCGCCGGAACTGCCGGGAAAGATCAAGGCGCAGCAGCGCGCCAACCGCATCGACATCGACATGGTGATCGTCGGACCGGACGCGCTTTCCGCCGGGCTTGCCGACGACATATGGACCGACATCATTGCGCTGCCGGACAACGGCCTGCCGAAGTTGCAGGATATATATCTGGAACCCGCCTGGCGCATGCAGGAAATGTCGAAGGGCAAGGGCGTCGTCGTTTCCTATTATCCTTCCGGCCCCCTGCTTGAATATCATCCCGACAAGGTGAAGACGCCGCCGAAGACCGCGGAAGAACTGCTCGCCTGGGCAAAGGAAAATCCGAACAAGTTCATCTATGCCCGCCCGGCCAATTCCGGTCCGGGGCGCACCTTCCTGATGGGGCTTCCCTATCTTCTGAAGGACAGCGACCCGAAAGACCCGGTCAAGGGCTGGGACAAGACCTGGGCTTATCTGAAGGAACTGCACAAGAACATCGAATATTACCCGGCAGGCACGGGCGCGCTCATGAAGGAACTGGGCGAAGGCACGCGCGACATGACGGTGACGACAACCGGCTGGGACATCAACCCGCGTGCGCTGGGCGTGGTGCCGAAGGAGATGGGCGTCAGCAAGCTCGACGGCTTCCACTGGGTTTGCGACGCGCATTATTTCGCGATCCCCAAGGGCGTGCCGGAGGAAAAGGTGGCGGTGCTGATGGAGTTCATCAAGTTCGCGCTCAAGCCCGACCAGCAGGCCTATTCCTATGACGCCGGATATTTCTATCCGGGCCCGGCGGTGAAGGATGTCACCATCGAGATGGCGCCGAAGGAAAGCCAGAACATCATCGCGGAGTTCGGCCGTCCGGAATATGCTGACTGGATCGCCAACAATCCGATCGAGCTGCCGCTTGAGCCGGAGGCGCTGGTCGCCGCGTTCCGCCGCTGGGACGAAGAGGTCGCCGGGGGCTGATGAACCGACGGCTGCGTGACGGGCTCAAACGGCCCGTCGCGGGGCGCCGATACTCGCCAATTCCAAACCATGGTGCTTGCGTCAATGTCATTTCAAGAACTCCGGCTCGACCGCATGAGCCGTTCATTCGGGACTTTCGCTGCCCTGAGGGATATCAACCTCACCATCCGCAAGGGCGAGTTCATCGCGCTTCTGGGGCCCTCGGGCTGCGGAAAATCGACGGCTCTCAACTGCATCGCCGGACTTCTCGGCACGACGGGCGGCGGCATCTATATCGACGAGCGGCGGGTGGACCAGCTGAAGCCCGAGGATCGCGGCTTCGGCATGGTGTTCCAGAATTATGCGCTGTTTCCGCATATGAACGTTTTGCAGAATGTCGGCTTCGGCCTCAAGATGCGCGGTCTGGCGAAAAGCGAGATCGAAAAGCGCGCGCGAGCCGCATTGGCTCTGGTGCGCCTGCAAGGGCAGGAAGAAAAACTGCCCGGGCAGCTTTCCGGCGGCCAGCAGCAGCGCGTGGCGATTGCCCGCGCCATCGTCATCGAGCCGCCGCTGGTTCTGATGGACGAGCCGCTTTCCAATCTCGATGCCAAGCTGCGCCTTGAGATGCGCGCCGAAATCCGCCGCATCCATAACCAGCTCGGCTCGACGACGATCTATGTGACCCATGACCAGGACGAGGCCCTGTCGCTTGCCGACCGCATCGTGGTCCTGCGCGATGGCGAAATCCGTCAGGTCGGCAAGCCGCACGAACTTTACGAAGAGCCGCGCTATCGCGACGTTGCCGCCTTCATGGGCTTCCGCAACGCCTTGCCGGGCAAGGTCCTGCGCGTCGAAAACGGGCAGGCGGTCATTGCCGTGGCCGGAAGCGAACTCATCGGGCGCGCCATGGACGAGCTTCGGCCGGGCGATGATGCCGTGCTGATGGCGCGCGGCGATGATGTCGTGTCTGGCTCGGGCCATCGCAACGACTTGCAGGCCACCGTCGAGACCATCGAATATCGCGGGCGCGAATATGTCGGCACTGCCCGCACCGAAACCGGGATGGAACTGATCTTTCACGGGCCGCACGGCGTTGAACCCGGCAGCCGCATCGTGCTCGGCATCGATGCCGGCCATGCGCTGGTCTTTCCGGCGGAGGGCTGAGCGATGGCAGTTGAAACCTATGTAGACGCACCGCTCAATCCCGCCTTGCGGCCCGGCCTGCGGCAACGCCTCGCCAATCGCGGCTTCGATGGCGTCACGCTTCTGATCCTGCCCGCGCTGCTTTTTGTGGTGGGCGTGTTTATCTATCCGTTTCTTTACGGGCTGGTCCTGTCCTTCAACCCGCTCGACGGTGGGGGGGCGCTTGCCAATTACAGCAAGTTCTTCTCCGATCCCTACCTCTACAAGACCATCGGCGCGACGCTGTGGCTGGCGGTTCCCGTTACCCTCATCAGCGTCCTTTTCGCGGTTCCCATTGCCATGCGCGTGCGGCTGATGCGCCGCCAGCGGCTGCTGACCACGATCCTCGTCCTGCCGGTAACGCTCGGCACCGTCCTGATCGCGGAGGGGCTGCTGAACTATCTGGGACCGCAAGGCTGGTTCAGCCGCACGCTGATCACCATCGGCCTTATCGACAGCCCGTTGAAGCTCACCAACAATTACTGGGGCGTCTTCGCATCGCTGGTCATCACGGTGTTTCCGTTCACCTTCCTGCTGACGCTTTCCTATATCACCGGCATCGATCCCGCGCTGGAACGCGCCGCCGCCACCCATGGCGCAAACAGCTGGCAGCGCTTTCGCCATGTCATGCTGCCATTGCTGGTGCCGGGGCTGGTCGTCGCGGCCTGTCTCACCTTCGTGCAGGCATTCGCCGTGTTTCCCTCCGCCGTCCTTCTGGGTGCGCCGTCGGGTCCGACGCGGGTGATCTCGATTGCCGCGGCACAGGCGGCGTTCGAGCAATATGACGACTCCATGGCTTCATCCATCGCGATGATCATGGCGGGCGTGCAGTTGCTTGTCGTCGGCGCGCTGCTCGGCGTGCGTTCGCTCTTCTATCGCGGTTCCACCGCCGGCGGAAAGGGATAGGCCATGATCCGCGATACTTCCGTCCTTTCCAAACTCTGGATCACCCTCGTCTGGCTCGTGACCGGCTTCTTCGTGTTCAATGTCCTTGCGGTCATCACGGCTGTGGTGGTTTCGAGCTTCGGCACGCGCTGGCTCGGCACCTGGCTGCCGGAAGCGTTCACCACGCGCTGGTATGCGGCGGCCTGGGCCGAATTCCAGCTCGATCAGGTGCTGCTGGTCACGTTTCAGGTGGTCTTTGCCGTGGTGATCCTGTCGGGCATTCTGGGCGTGACGGCAGCCTATGCCATGGCGCGCCGCGATTTTCCCGGCAAGAAGCTGGTGCTCCTGGTCTTCCTGCTGCCGCTTCTGGTGCCGCCGATAACCTTCGGCATTCCGCTGGCGACCGTGCTCTACAAGTTCGGCGTGGGCGGCACTTTCTGGGGCGTGGTGCTCGCCAATCTCGTGCCGACGGTTCCCTTCGTCATTCTGGTGATGATCCCCTTCATCGAGCAGATCGACCCGAAGGTGGAAGCGGCGGCGCGCGTGTTCGGCGCAGGCACTTTCAAGCTCTTCATCCATGTGCTTCTGCCCATGCTGATGCCGGGCGTTCTCGCGGCCATGCTTCTGGTTCTGGTGCGCACGGTGGCGATGTTCGAACTGACCTTCCTCACCGCCGGGCCGACGTCGCAAACTTTGGTGGTCGCGCTCTATTATTCGGTGTTCGCCGCCGGGGTCCGCTCGGTGCAGTCCATCGATGCCATGGCGGTCATCTACATGGTCACTTCGCTGGTCTGGCTGCTTCTGGCGCTGCGTTTCGTCAATCCGACGCAGATCGTGGCACGCAACCGTCAACCGTCCGCGCATTGAGGCTATGGGATGAAAATCACCGCAATCGAAACGGTGCAGCTTCCGCACCTCAACAACATCTTGTGGGTGCAGGTTCACACCGACGAAGGTATCGTCGGGCTTGGCGAAACATTTCGTGGGGCAAATGCGGTTGCAGCCTATATCCACAGCGATGTTGCGCCGCTGCTCCTTGGCCAGAACCCGCTGGAGATCGACCGCATTTCAAAACTGCTGCTGGAACCCTATGTCGGCTTTCGCTCCTCGGGCGTGGAAATCCGCGCCGCATCGGCAATCGACATCGCGCTTTGGGATATTTTCGGCAAGCTGACCGGCCAGCCGATCCACCAGCTGCTGGGCGGCCTGTCGCGCCAATCGATCCGGACCTACAATACCTGCGCCGGTTACACCTATAACAAGAGCGGGGCGCGCCGCTATATCGGCGATGCGGACGAAGCGAAGGAAGGGCCATACGAGGACCAGGTCGCCTTTCACAGGGATGCGGGCGCGCTTGCCGAAAGCCTTCTGTCGGAAGGCATAACGGCCATGAAAATCTGGCCCTTCGATCCGTTTGCCGTCGCTTCCGGCGGGAACTTCATCCATGCCGGTGATCTCGACAAGGCGCTGCAACCGTTCCGCCAGATACGCGATGCGGTTGGCGACCGGATGGAAATCATGGTCGAGTTCCACTCCATGTGGGACCTCACATCGGCGCTCGCCATCGCGCGCGAGCTGAAGGCCTTCCGGCCATTCTGGTCGGAAGATCCGATCAAGATGATGAACTCGCAGGCGCTTGCCGTTTATGCGCGCCAGTCCGGCATTCCGGTCTGCGCCAGCGAAACCATGGCGACGCGCGCGCAGTTTCTCGATGTGCTGCGCGCCGATGCGTCCGACTATGTGATGCTCGACATTTCATGGTGCGGCGGGCTTTCCGAAGCCAAGAAGATCGCCACCATGGCCGAGGCCTTCCAGCGACCCATCGCGCCGCATGACTGCACCGGCCCGGTGGTGTTTGCCGCTTCCATCCACCTGTCGCTCAATGCGCCGAACGCGATCTATCAGGAGTCGGTCCGCGCCTATTACACGTCCTGGTATCGCGATCTGGTGACGGTGATGCCGCGCATCGAAAAAGGCGTGATCTATCCATTCGAAGGCGCGGGCCTTGGACTGGAACTCTCCGGTTTCGTGCTCGATCACCCTGACGTCGTCAGGAGAAAGACGGAGGCTGAATGATGGGGCCGTTTCGCTGCATAGCCGATCTGCGCGGGGAATTGATGGAAAGCCCGGTCTGGGATGACCGCAGGCAGACACTCTTTGCCTGCGATATCGAGGGGCGACGCATATATGAAATCGACCTTGACCGGGGCCCGCTTCGCGAATGGTCTTTCGACAGCAAGGTGGCAAGCCTCGGATTGACCGAAAGCGGACGGCTTGTCGTGGCGCTTTCGCGCGAGGTGGTGCTGTTCGATCCTGAAACCGGCAGTCAGGAAGCGTTATGGTCCGCCTTTGATGAGCCTGCAACGTCCCGCCTCAATGACGGCAAGGTCGGTCCCGACGGCGCGTTCTGGGTCGGCAGCATGGATGGCCGTCCCGAGCGCGAACCCATATCGCGGCTTTATCGGGTGACGGGGGATGGCGATGCCTCCGTGAAGGCCGAGGGCTTCAGGATTTCAAACGGCCTCGCCTGGACGGCGGATGGCAGAACCATGTTCCATACGGATTCACGCGGGCCGTGGATCGACCGCTATGACTTCGACCCGGAGACAGGCGGCGTCAGCGGGCGCAAGCGCATTCGCGATCTTGATGAGCAGGGCGGCAGGCCGGATGGCGGGGCTTGCGATGCCGGGGGCGCTTATTGGAGCGCGGGCGTATCGGCGGGTGTCCTGAACCGCTTCGACCGTGACGGCAATCTGCTGGAAAAGGTGTCGGTCCCGGTTCCAGCCCCGACAATGCCCTGTTTTTGCGGACCGGACCTCACACTTCTGGCCATCACTTCGCACCGGCAGGTGCCGGGCGCGGCACTGGACGCAGCACCCCTGTCGGGCGGCGTGTTTCTGGCCGCAGCTTCGGTTGCCGGAGCCGCGGTGCACCGGATGAGGGGCGTGTGACGTGACCGCCCGGATGCTCCCAAACCATTTATTTCTCCCGGAAGCCGCTTTTGCCTTTCGGGACGCGCTCTGATCGGGAAGGTAGGAAATGACCAGAAAGACCTATGGTGATCTGCGTTCGGCGCGCTGGATGCTGCCGGACGACCAACGTTCATTCGGGCATCGCTCGCGCACCATGCAGATGGGGTATGATCCGGTCGACTGGGAAGGCCGTCCGATCATCGCCGTCATAAATACATGGTCCGATGCGCAGCCGTGCCACATGCATTTCAAGGACCGGGTGGAGTGGGTCAAGCGCGGCATCCTGCAGGCGGGCGGCTTCCCGATGGAGTTGCCTGCATTGTCGCTGTCGGAAAATTTCGTGAAGCCGACCACCATGCTCTACCGCAACATGCTGGCGATGGAGACCGAGGAACTGCTGCGCTCGCATCCGATCGACGGCGCGGTGCTGATGGGCGGCTGCGACAAGACCACGCCGGGCCTCGTCATGGGCGCGGTCAGCATGGGCCTGCCGTTCATCTTCCTTCCTGCCGGGCCGATGTTGCGCGGCAATTATGCCGGTAAATTTCTGGGCTCCGGCACCGACGGCTTCAAATATTGGGACGAGCGCCGCGCAGGCACCATCTCGAAGGAGGAATGGCAGGGGATCGAGGGCGGCATCGCAAGGTCCTACGGCCATTGCATGACCATGGGAACCGCATCGACCATGACCGCGATTGCCGAAGCCATGGGGCTGACGCTTCCCGGCGCGTCGTCCATCCCGGCCGCCGACGCCAATCACCAGCGCATGTCCACGCAGTGCGGCCGCCGCATCGTGGAAATGGTCTGGGAAGACCTGACGCCGGAAAAGATCATGACGCCTGCCGCGATCACCAATGCGGTCACGGTTGCGATGGCCACCGGATGCTCGACAAACGCCATCATTCATCTGATCGCGATGGCGCGCCGGGCGGGCGTGCCGCTGGAGCTGGACGATCTCGACCGCATCGGCCGCACGACGCCGGTGATCGCCAATATCAGGCCGTCCGGCACCACCTATCTGATGGAGGATTTCTTTTATGCGGGCGGGCTGCGGGCATTGATGAAGCAGCTTGGCGGCAAGCTCGATCCGTCTGCGATAACCGTGACCGGCAAGCCGCTCACCGATGGGCTGGAGGACGTCAAAATCTGGAATGAGGACGTGATCCGCCCGCTTTCCAATCCGGTCTATCACGAGGGGTCGCTTGCGGTGCTGAAAGGCAATCTCTGTCCCGATGGCGCGGTGATAAAGCCTGCGGCCTGCGATCCGCGCTTTCACCGCCACACGGGACCGGCGCTTGTGGCCGACAGCTATCCCGACCTGAAGAAGATCATCGACGATCCCGACTATCCGATGACGCCGGACACGGTTCTGGTGCTGCGCAATGCCGGTCCGCAGGGCGGGCCGGGGATGCCGGAATGGGGGATGATCCCTATGCCGAAGGCGCTTTTGAAGCTTGGGCTGCGCGATATGGTGCGCATTTCGGATGCGCGCATGTCGGGAACCAGTTTCGGCGCCTGCGTCCTGCATGTCGCCCCTGAATCCTTCATCGGCGGGCCGCTCGCCCTGTTGAAGACCGGCGACATGGTGGAACTCGACATTCCGGCACGCAGCCTCAACACGCTGGTTTCGGAGGCGGAACTGGCGGCACGGCGCGCAGCCTGGCAGGCGCCGCCGCCCAAATATGAGCGCGGCTACGGGTTTGTGTTCTCCAAGCATGTCGAACAGGCCGACAAGGGCTGCGATTTCGACTTCCTGAAAACCGATTTCGGCCGTCCCGTCGACGAACCGGTCATCTATTGAGAGGCAGCTTCGATGTCAGATTATGTGCTTTCCGACGAAACGCGGGCGAAGCTGAAGGCGGTTTCGACGGCTTCCGTCGCGACCGCGCTTTACAAGCGTGGCCTGCGCAACCAGTTCATCCAGGGCGTGCTGCCGGTAGCGCGCAAGCGCGAGAACATGGTCGGGCAGGCCTTCACGCTGCGCTATATCCCGGCGCGCGAGGATCGCAATCCCATCACGGTTTTCCGCAATCCGGACCACAAGCAGCGCGTTGCGATAGAAACCTGCCCGCCCGGTTGCGTGCTGGTGATGGACGCGCGCAAGGATGCGCGCGCGGCGACCGCCGGATCGATTCTGGTGACGAGGCTCGCCTTGCGCGGCGCGGCGGGCATCGTTTCGGACGGCGGCTTTCGCGATGTGAGCGGCATCGGCGAGCTGGACATGCCCGCCTATTGCGCAAAGCCCTCCGCGCCGACCAATCTGACGCTGCATGAGGCGGTGGACATCAACGTGCCGATCGCCTGCGGCGATGCGGCGGTGTTTCCCGGCGATGTGCTGGTCGGCGATGCCGATGGCGTCATGGTCGTTCCCGCGCATCTTGCCGATGAGATTGCCGCCGAATGCACGGCCATGGAAACCTATGAGGATTTCGTGCTGGAAGAGGTGCTGAACGGCGCAGCCATTGTGGGCCTTTATCCGTGCACGAAGGAAGAGAACGAGCGCAAGTTCCAGAACTGGCGCGAAAGGAAGGGCCGTTAGAGCAGTTTCGGTCCGATTGGAACGCGCATCATTTCACAATTTTCGGGATGCGCTCCAACAAAAAAGGGAGGCGTTGCGCCTCCCTTTCGAACATTTGGGACTGCCGTGGTTTAATAAAGCACGTTCTTGGCTTCCGGCTTGTCGATATTGTCCTTGGTGACGACAACGGCGCCCGTATCGACGAACTTCTCGACCTTTTCCTTGTTCAGCACCTTCAGCAGGGTTTCGATGCCCTTTTCGCCCATCTGGTAGGAACCCTGAACGACGATGGCGTTCAGCGTGCCGTCCTTGACGAATTCCTGCAGGTCCTGATTGCCGTCGAAGCCGATGGCGGTCAGCTTGCCGGACTTGCCTGCCTGCTTGATCGCGCGGCCCATGCCGATGGCGGTCGGTTCGTTGGCGCCGAAGATGCCGACGAGATCGCCATTGGCCGCCAGAACGTCGGTGGTCTGGTTGAGCGCGGTCGCCATCTGCGACTGCGAGTAATAGGGACCGACGATTTCCAGCTTGGAATTGGCCTTGATGTAGTCCACGAAGCCGCCGACGCGGCCGATCTCGGACCCTGCGCCCGCGACATAGGACATGACGGCGATCTTGCCGGTGGTGCCAGCCTTGTCGATCAGGGCCTTGGCCGCGGCTTCACCGGCCTTGCGGTTATCGGTGGCGAGGAAGGACTGGTAATATTTGTCGCCGCCATCGGCGAGCTGCGAGTCGATGATGACGACCGGAATGCGAGCTTCCCATGCCTTCTTCACGGCGGGCGTCAGCGCGTCCGGGTCGGAAGGTGCAAGCAGGATTGCGTCCACTTTGCGGTTCACGGCATTTTCCACCATGTTCACCTGGTCGGCGATGGCCGATTCAGCCGCCGGACCCTGGAAGGTCATGGTGTGGTCCTTGGAATCCTTGATCGCGGCTTCGGCGCCCTTCTGGACGTTCTGCCAGAAAGTCGAATTCACGGTCTTCACGATAACGGCGATTTCGCCAGCCGAAGCGCTTGCCGCCCCGGCAAGGACGAAGGCCGAAGCCATCAATGCAGACACCAGTTTACGCATGTTTTCCTCCTGTTATCGAGCTCTTGGCTCTACCCTTGCCGGAATGCCTCGCATTCCGTCTCCCCTCTCATCGACGGTTGCGCATCTGGTCGATCCAAACGGTGACCAGAATGACGAGGCCGATGATGATCTGCTGCGTGAAAGCGGAAATGCCGTTCATGTTGAGGCCGTTCCGCAGGATTCCGATGACGAACGAGCCGATGAACGTGCCCGAAATGGTGCCGACGCCGCCGATGAGCGACGTGCCGCCGATGACCGCGCTCGCAATGGCGTCGAGTTCGTAGGCGACGCCCTCATTGGGCTGTGCGGTCACGAGGCGGGACATGAGAACGCAGCCCGTAAGCCCGGCAAGCGTTCCCGAAACGATATAGGTGAAGGCTGTCACGCGGGCGACATTGACGCCGGAAAGCCGCGCTGCCTCGGCGTTCGACCCGATGGCATAGATGTGGCGGCCAAGCACCGTGCGGTTCAATACGAGTGCAGCCGCGATCGCGATCACGATCATCAGCACCACCGGATAGGGGATGCCGGGGAAGGTGACGACCGGAAAGCCCTGTTCGTCGATGCTCTCGATGCGGAACAGCGATCCGTTGCCGAGCACGCCGAAGGATTCACCAAGGCCGGAGACGGCGCGCGCGCCGGTGATCTGGAGCGCGACGCCGCGCGCGATCAGCATCATGCCAAGCGTGGCGATGAAGGGCGGCAGCTTGAGCCTGGTGATGACAAAGCCGTTGATGAGACCGCAGAGCGATCCCATCAGGATGCCGAGCAGCATGGCGAGCGGGATCGGCAGTGAAAGTTCCTTGACCGCAAGCGCCGCCACCACACCGGCAAGCGCCAGCACGGAGCCGACCGAAAGATCGATACCGCCGGTGATGATGACATAGGTCGCGCCGATGCCGAGCAGCGCGATGGACGTCACTTGCAAGGCGATGGTCATCGCATTGTTGACGGTCATGAAAGCGCTGCTGGTGACGGAAAAGATCGCCGCCAGAATGATCAGGCTGCCGACGGCCGCAAACTTCTGGATGATATCCTTCTGGCGGTCGCTGAGCCCTTTGGATTTTGCCGTCTGCTGGGGCTTGTCCGTGGTGATTTCGGCCATTACTGCGTCCTCATTTATCCTGCCGGCCCCGACCGGAGGCATAGGTCATGATTTCTTCCTGCGTTGTCGCAGCCGTATCGAGGACCGCGGTGATGCGCCCCTCGTGAAAGACCGCCACGCGGTCCGAAAGCCCCAGAATTTCCGGCAGTTCCGAGCTGATCAGCACGATGCCAATGCCTCTTGCGGCCAGTTCGTCCATGATCTGGTAGATGGCGAATTTCGCTCCCACGTCGATGCCGCGCGTCGGTTCGTCGAAGAACATGATGCGCGGCTCGCGGAAGAGCCACTTGCCGATGATGATCTTCTGCTGGTTGCCGCCTGACAGCAGGCGAACGGGCTGGGCCAGCCCCGGCGTCTTGATGTTGAGAAGATCGACATAGCGCTGGCTTGCCTGCCGGTGGCGCTCGAAATCGATAACGCCATAGGCGCTGCTGACGGCTTCCATATTGGCGAGGGTCAGATTGGCATCGACCGGCATCTTGACGGCCAGTCCCTGCGCCTTGCGGTCTTCCGACAGGTAGGCGATGCCTGCCTCGATGGCGTCGCGCGGGCTGGTGATGGAAAGCGTTTCGCCTTCGAGCACGATGGTTCCGGCGTCATGCGGATCGGCGCCGAAGATAGCGCGCGCAACTTCGGTTCGTCCCGCGCCCATCAGCCCGGCAAAGCCAAGGATTTCGCCGCGCCTGAGTTCAAAGCCGATATTCTCGAAGACACCGCCCCGCGTCAGCCCGGCGACGGAGAACATCACTTCCTGCGTCGGCTTTCGCGTCGGTTCGGGAAATTTCTCGTCCAGCGAGCGCCCGACCATCCCGGCCACGATCTCATCGACGGTGACATCGTGGAAATCCTTGGTCCAGACATAGCGCCCGTCGCGCAGGATGGTGACGCGGTCGACAATCTCCGCCATTTCATCGAGACGATGCGAAATATAGACGATGCCGGTGCCCTGCGCCTTCAGCTCGCGGATGACCCTGAACAGAAGCTGCGCTTCCTGCTCGGTCAGCGAGGAGGTAGGCTCGTCCATGATGAGGACGGAGGCATTGAGCGAAAGCGCCTTGGCGATCTCGACCATCTGGCATTGGGCAACGGAAAGGTTCAGCACCTGCGTGGACGGATCGATCTTCACGCCAAGCCGGTCGAGGCAGTGCTGCGCGTCTTCCTTCAGCTTGCGGCGGTCGACAAAGAAACCGCGTTTCGGCTCGCGGGCAAGATAGATATTCTCCGCAACGCTCAGGTGCGGAATGAGGTTCAGTTCCTGATGGATGATGGCGATGCCTGCCGCTTCCGATTCAAGCGTGGAGCCGAAGCGAACCGGCTGGCCGCGATAATGGATCGTCCCGCCATCGGGCTGATAGACGCCGCTGACGATCTTCATCAGGGTTGATTTGCCCGCACCATTTTCGCCGCAGACGGCATGAACCTCGCCCGCCCGCAATTCAAAGCTGACGTTCGACAGGGCTTTGACGCCCGGAAATTCCTTGGAAACGGAATCCAGATTCAGCAATACAGGCGCAGCATCCGCGCGCGCTGATGCTGACGGTAATCCTCCCATCGCGCTTCCTCCTCGCGCAAAGTTTCGTCAACTATTGACAGAAGAAGTAGAAGGCACGCGGTTTCTGGTCAAGCCAATTTTGTGCAGGCAGCAACAAACTCGTTATGATCGGTTGGCTCGGCCCCTAATTGCTATTGTTAGACCCAATTGGCCTGACCAAACTTCTCTTTTCTCGTTTTGCCTGAATTGTGAATCATTTATTATGAGGACGACAAATGGCCGCTGCTGTCGATCAGAAGCGAGCCAGAAGAAAGCGCATCATGACTGTTATTGTGACAGTATCGCAGTATTTTATGCGGGCCGCCTCTGGAAAGAGGGGGCGTTCCTTTCTATTATTAGAGCATTTCCAGCAAAAGCGCGAAGCGGTTTTGCATAGGATAATGCGTAGACAAAAAGAGATGGAGCGGTTCTGCGAACCCGTTTTAACTGGAAACGCTCTATATTCCGATCATCTGATCCCGAGGGGCAGTTTTGTATTTTGAAATAATTACGGTCGTGCTGCTGACGATCCTCAATGGTGTTCTCGCCATGTCGGAACTCGCAGTGGTTTCATCCCGCCCGGCACGACTGAGGGTAATGGCGGACAAGGGCAGCCGCGGCGCCCGCATGGCCATCGAACTTGCCGATAATCCAGGCCGTTTCCTGTCCACCGTCCAGATCGGCATTACGCTGGTCGGCATTCTGTCAGGTGCGTTTTCGGGCGCGACATTGGGCGCCCGTCTCTCCGGCTGGCTTCTGGCGCAGGGCATATCGCCAGCCCTTGCCGATGCGCTCGGCGTCGGTTCGGTCGTGGTGGTCATCACCTATCTGTCGCTGATCGTCGGCGAACTCGTGCCGAAGCAGATCGCGCTGCGCGAGCCGGAGGCGGTAGCAAGCCGCGTCGCCCCGACCATGACGCTCCTGTCGAAAATGGCTGCGCCGCTCGTCTGGCTTCTCGATACGTCGGGCCGTCTGGTCCTCAAGCTGCTCGGTCAGTCCGGCAAGTCGAGCGACAGCGTGACCGATGAAGAGATCAAGTCCGTTCTCGCCGAAGCGCATAGCGCGGGCGTGATCGAGACGGAAGAATCCCGCATGATCGCAGGCGTGATGCGCCTTGCGGACCGGACGGCGCGCGGGCTGATGACGCCGCGCATGGACGTCGAAATGGTCGATATTGAAGACAGTTTCGATGAAATCCGCCAACAGCTTCACAATACGAGCCGTTCACGGCTGCCGGTACGCGGCGAGAATTCCGATGAAGTGATCGGCGTCCTGCAAGTGCGTGATTTCTTCAACCAGCTTTCCTCCACGGGCAGCGTCAATCTGCGCGAGATCGTCCGGGACGTTCCGGTCGTGTCGGATTTTTCCGATGCGCTGGACGTGGTGGAGGCCATTCGCGGTACGCCGACACATATGGTGCTCGTCTATGACGAATACGGCCATTTTGAAGGGGTGATTACTGCGGGCGACGTGATCGAGGCAATCATCGGCGCCATGCAGGAAGAGGACCATATCGAGGAAAAGGCGATCGTTCGCCGTGCGGATGGTTCCTATCTTGTCTCCGGCTGGATGCCGATTGACGAATTCTCGGAATTCCTGCGTTTCCCGATCGACGAGGACGCGGAATACAACACTGTTGCCGGACTGGCGCTCGAGGAAATGAAACACCTGCCGGACGTGGGCGAAACCTTCGTCAAGAACGGATGGGTGTTCGAGATCGTCGACCTTGACGGCCGCCGTATCGACAAGCTGCTGCTGACGGCGGAAGAACCCGCGACCGAGTGACCCTGCTTTCTTGAAACCACGCTGGATGGGGCTTGCCGGGTGGTATGCCCCATCCACCGAAGTAATTGTATCGATTGAACCGCTGGACCATTGGCATTTTAGATAAAGTGCATGTTATACTTGGCAGTTGGGGGCAGGTTTTCTGCATTCCTTTCTGGTCGGAAACTCGGGGGCGTCCCGATCGGGAAAAGCTGAACGTGCTCTGGCCGGTGGTTGCGTATCGATGGGGTCGAAAACTGCATATTGGCTTCAACTGGTCAGGTCGGCATATGGCAGCCACGACAGTCCGATAGCCGACAAGATACTGGCGGACCAGCTTGGCGAGATTTGCGAGGGCGCTCGCTTCTCGATGCCCATAAGCACGATTCTCTCGGTGCTCATCGTGCTGGTGCAGAGCGCCGCCGGGCATTTCTGGGAGTCGATTGTCTGGTTCGCGCTCGTCAATATCGTTAATGCGCTGCGCTTCTTCGAGGCAATTGCCTATAGCCGCCGTCAGGCGCCCATTGAAAATGTCGCGGATTTGCAGCGCCAGATCAGGCGGTTCCAGTTTCTTGCCGCCCTGTCGGGCTTTTTCTGGTCCGGCGTCGCCGTCCTTTCCAGTGGGTTCACCGACCCGCAATCGCCGGTCTATCTCGTCATCCTTGCCGGAATTTGCGCAGGCGCCGTCACCTACGGTTCGTCCTATGCTTCGATTGCGATCAATTTCATAACCCCGCCGCTCGTCGTCACGGTGATATGTCTGGCCGTGCAAGCCGACCTGCAACGCGGCGTGATCGCCGTTTCAGTCGTGCTGTTCTGGTGCGGGCTTACGCGCGGCGCGCTACTGGGGCAAAACCGCTTCATCCAGACAAGCAGGCTGAAGCACGAGGCCAAGCAACTCGCCGACGAAATGGCGCTCAAGTCGCAGGAAGACCCGCTGACCGGCCTCTTCAACCGGCGCGGGCTGGAAAATTCCATCCGGCTTTTTCCCGTCGCGGAAGGTCCCTTCATCGTCATGCTGATTGACCTCGACGGGTTCAAGTCCGTCAACGATACCTACGGACACAAGGTCGGGGACGATCTCCTCGTCGCCATCGCGCAGCGTATCCGGCAGATTTCACCCGAGCGCTCCGTGCTGGCGCGCATCGGTGGCGACGAGTTCGTGCTCGTCTATCCCGAACCATCGGCGACCATCGAGGCGGGGCTGGTGGCAGCGCGCATCATCGGCAGCCTGAGCGCGCATTACGAAGGCATCCTGTCGGTCGAGATCGGTGCCTGCGTCGGCATCTGCCGGCTGGAGCGGCTCGACCCGGTTGAAATGCTGCTGCGCGCCGATTTCGCGCTTTATGCCGCCAAGAGGCGTGGCCGCAACGAATATTTCTTTTTTGAAAAGCGCCTGCATCACGAGTGGGAGCGCAAGCAGAGCATCGAGCGCGATCTGCGCATCGCCATCGAGACCGGGCAGATACAGACCTATTTCCAGCCGGTGGTGGAACTTTCCAGCGGGAAGATGGTGGGATTCGAGGCGCTGCTGCGCTGGGACCATCCGCAGCACGGCACCATCGCCCCGCCTGAAATCATTGATGTTGCCTGCGAAGTGGGCGTGGTGCGGCAGCTTACGAAGAATGTCTTCTTCAATTGCTGCGAGATGATCGACAAGCTCACCGAAAGCGGTCGCTGCGATCTGACGGTTGCCATGAACCTGTCGCCGCGCGAAATGGCGGGAGGCCGCATTCCGCACGAAATCCTGTCCCAGATGGAACGACGCGACCTGCCTGTTTCCATGCTGGAAATCGAGATCACGGAGGAAGCGCCCTTCGACCAGCGCGGGATGAATGACAGTCTGGATGCGCTGTCGAATGCCGGTGTTTCCATCGCGCTCGACGATTTCGGCACCGGCTTTGCGACCTTTGCTTCGTTGAAGAAAGGTCTCGTCGACAAGATCAAGATCGATCAGGTGTTTGTGCGCGGCATCGCGGAATCGGAGGGCGACCAGCACATCGTGCGGGCGATGGTCGCTTTGGCCGACGCCCTTGGCGTCAAGGTGACCGCCGAAGGCATCGAGACGGAGGAAGACCGGGACATGCTGTGCGCGCTTGGCTGCAGCAGCGGGCAGGGCTTCCTGTTCGCCCCCGCCCTGCCGATGGGCATGGCGCTCGCAGCCCTTGCCCGGTCGAGCGCCGGTTCAAGGGTCGATCAGGCTGTCCGGTAGCCGGGGCGGATAGTCCATCTCGATCTCGTCCCGGCCGTAAATGGGGGCCGTGAGGTTGGGGCCGGTCACGACAGGGCGGATTCTGTATTTCCCGGCGGGAAGTCCTTGCGGAAAGAACGGCGAATAGGCGTCTTCATCGCCAACCGGATGGTAGATGACATATTGGCCGTCGCGCTTCTGGACGGGATTGTCGTCGAGCGTTTCGCTTTTTCCCGGCTCAATGGTCTTGTTGAAAAGGTCGTAGAGCTTGTGGGTGGTCTGCTGGCCGTCGGCGGAGGTGAAAAGCAGATGCAACTCGGCATAGCTCAGTTCCACCGCTTCGCTCCCCTTGTTCGCCAGCGTCAGGGTGAACAGGTGCCTGTAGTAATCCCGGTCCTTGTCGACATCGCTGTAATCCGCGAGACCAAGCTGCAGGGATTGCGGCTTCTGCCCGTTTTCGGCCTGCCATTCTGCAAGGTCATAGGCTTCGCTCAGGGATATCCAGCGTTCAAGCGGCCCGGTTTTGTCCTGATAAGCGATCTTCATCCAGTCGCCACCGGCAAAAGCGAGCTTGCGCGCCTTGTCGCCCCGGACCAGATGGGAATTTGTGGCGCTTTCCCGGTCGGGATTGCTGTAAAGCGCCAGCTTTTCTATCGGAACTTCCCAGCCCTGTTCCGTTTCATCGGGCGCCAGCGGCAGTTCGAGGACGATATTCCCCTGCGGGTCGTAAGTGACCATGCGCATGGGTTTTTCCATATAGGGCCAGCCGGACATCTGTTCCTCCGGGCGCGACTGTTCCACAAGCCGTGGCGACCTGTCAGGGCCGATCGACAGGATATCGACCCGGGTGTAATGCCCGTCGCGGCTGCAACTGCTTTTGATCAGCTTTCGCTCCGCCAGGCGCTCGACGTTCCACAGTTCGCCGCAGTTCAGTTTTCCGCCGAGTTCGTCCTCGATGATCAGGGGAGAAAAAGATCTGGATTTCGGATCGTAGAGATAAAGGGCGACGCCGACGTCGAGGCTTCCCGCCTCGCGGGCACGCAAGGCTAGGTCCGTATAGCCATCGAAATCATAGTCGGCGGTGTCAAAGCCGACAGGTCCGTCGAGCCCGGTGAGCCAGTCGGAATCCAGCAAGACCAGTTTCGATCCGTCGGGCTGGATCAGAACATAACCCTCTTCGCGCCTTTCGATATGCGCGCTCACGCCCGGTTCCGGCAGGAGGCGCGGAAGATCCTCTTCCGCGAAAGCGCGGTTCATCTGGCCCGGCGACAGAAAGGCCAGCGCAAATCCGAGGGCCGAAAGGTAGAAAAATCGTCTCATCGCAATTTTCTCGTTTGATATCGTGCGTCTGGCTTACATGAGGCCGGGCAGAAACGGGAGTCGTTCTTTCCAGTCATCCGGGGCTTGGGCGCAAGCCGGGCCAGATGTTATGGTCCGCGTTGGAAAAGGTGGAGGAAGCATCATGGCCGACAAGAAACCTGACGGCCCGGTACTTTTATCGGGCGGCAACCCGCAGATCGCCAAGGGGGAAGGGGACGGGCCGGTGCAGGCCTATATCGCGGCCATGCCGGGCTGGAAGAGCGAGGCAGGCCGCCGCCTCGATGCCCTGATCGTGCGCACGGTGCCGGACGTGCATAAGGCGGTCAAATGGAACTCACCGTTTTACGGCATGAAGGGAGAGGGCTGGTTCCTCAGCTATCATTGCTTCGAGAAATATATAAAGGTTGCGTTCTTTCGCGGTGCAGGGCTGAAGCCGATGCCGCCCGTCGGATCGAAGAGCAAGGACACGCGCTACTTCCACATCCACGAGCATGACGCGGTGGACGAAGCCCAGCTTGCGGACTGGATCGGACAGGCGAGCCGCCTGCCGGGCGAGAAAATGTAGGCGCAGATTCGTGATGCGCCACGGCCGGAGGAATTTGCAGTTTAGACTACGGGAGGCCTTCATGGCAGACGATAACGAGGCGTCCAGGCTGATTGACGGGCGCATTGCGGAGCTTGGCGACTGGCGCGGCGAGACGCTGGCCAGAATGCGCGCACTCATAAGGCAGGCCGACCCGGAAGTGGTCGAGGAATGGAAATGGCGCGGCGTTCCGGTCTGGTCGCATGACGGCATCATCTGCACCGGCGAGACCTACAAGAAAGTCGTGAAGCTGACTTTCGCCAATGGCGCGGCGCTGGACGACCCCGCCCGCATCTTCAATTCCAGTCTCGAAGGCAATACGCGCCGCGCGCTGGATATCAGCGAGGGTGAAACGGTGGATGAAGACGCCTTCATCGCGCTCGTTCACGCTGCCATCGCGCATAATCAAGCAAAAAAGACGCGGAAAAAATCCAGGGCGTGAAGATCAAGCGACCCGAGACGACAGAGGCGATTGAAAAGCCCCTCGTTTTCACCGTAAGGAAGCCCCGGCATCAAGCTGGGCGAGTGTCCGGACGTAATCAAGTTCGATGAGCTGGATGGATGGCGCTGAATAGCGGTCCAATAATATTGTAATGTAGAATGAAATGAATAATGGAAGGCACTAATGATACGATTAAGGAAGTTGTTTTACATCGCTCTTACCTCTGCTGTCTTCGGCTTTATATTTCTTGTTGGATACACGATTCAGGCGGGCGTGAATATCTCCGATGGCGGATATCACGGGATTATGAAAATTGTCGTAGACATTCTCAGCGTCTTTGTAGAAGTGTTTGGAGCCGCTTTAGCCGGTGGTGCTATTATGATTGTCGCGCTCTTTGCAGGTATTTTTGCTGCGGTTACGATCTGGCGTGACAAGTTGTATTTCTATTGATGTTACAAAAGATCGTGCTTTAAACCGAAAAAGGAGCAAGGCTGTATCTCCAGTCTTGCAGCTTCGCCGGTGCGCACAACGGTCGCCCCCATGCGGCGGACGACCGTTTCAAACACCAATCACACTGAACGGCTCAAGCCGCCATCCACGCGCAGGTTCTGCCCGGTGATATAGGCGGCGCCATCCGATGCGAGGAAGGAGATCGTCGCGGCGATTTCCTCGCTCTTGCCATAGCGCTGCAACGGAACGCTGGCGCGCCGCTCTTCCGTCTTCGGCAGGCTGTCGATCCATCCCGGAAGAACATTGTTCATGCGGATATTGTCGGCGGCATAGGTGTCGGCGAAAATCTTGGTGAAGGAGGCAAGCCCGGCACGGAACACAGCCGAAGTCGGGAACATGGCGCTCGGCTCGAAGGCCCATGCGGTCGAGATATTGATGATGACGCCGGATTTCTGCTTCTGCATCGTCGGCACGACAAGACGGGCCGGGCGAACCGCATTGAGGAAATAGGTGTCCATTCCCTTGTGCCAGTCTTCATCGGTGATTTCGAGGATCGGCGCGCGCGGGCCGTGGCCTGCGCTGTTGACCAGCACGTCGATACGGCCCCATTTTTCCAGAACAAGGTCAACAAGGCGCTTCAGATCATCGTTCGACTGGTTGGAGCCCGTGACGCCGACGCCGCCCAGTTCCTGCGCCAATGCCTCGCCCTTGCCGGAGGACGAAAGGATTGCAACCTTGAAACCGTCCTGCGCAAGCCTGCGTGCGGCGGCGGCGCCCATGCCGCTTCCGCCAGCCGTCACAATCGCTACTTTTTCTACTGTCATGATGCTTTCCTTTCGGGAAAAATGTTGCACGAGCGGTCAGCCGCCGATAACCATTCTTTGCAGTTATAGCCGAGAGCCACTATCCTGACGAACGAAAATGCGTAACGTCAGGCAGTAGAAAACCTATCGGGTTCAGTTCATGAAAAGGCTTCCTTCGCTCAATGGTCTGCGTGTGTTCGAAGTCGTCACGCGCCATCTGAACTTCCGTCTGGCGGCGGAAGAACTTGGCGTGACGCAGGCGGCGGTGGCCCAGCAGATACGCGGCCTTGAGGCGGAGCTTGGACTGAAACTCTTTGAACGCCAACCCCGCACGCTGGTCATGACCGAGGCGGCCCGCGCCTATATCGCCAGTGTGCGGCGGGCCTTCGACCTGCTTTCGGAAGCGACCGAAATGCTGCGACCCGAGCCGCAGCACCTGACCGTGAGCGTGACGCCGACCTTCGCGTCGAAATGGCTGATCCCGCGTCTGGCCGAATTTACGCAAGCGCATCCCGATATAGAATTGCGCATTGTCGCCAGCGACAAGGTCGCCAATTTCCAGACAGATGCCGTCGATCTTGCGGTGCGTTATGGCGAGCCGCCTTTCGGCCCGGGGCTGAATGCGGAGCTGCTTTTCGAGCACGTGATCGTTGCCGTCGCAAGTCCGGTTCTGGTTGAGAGGCTGGGTGATCCGGGCCTGCCGGAAAATCTGCAGCGCTATCCGCTGCTGCACGATGCGCATAATTTCTGGCCGCGATATCTGGAAAAGGCGTTTCCCGGCGGCGTGTCGGCTTCACCGAAAAATACGCGCTTCAACCAGACCTCGCTCGCCATCGATGCGGCAATCGCCGGGCACGGGCTGGCGCTGGCAAGCCGCTTCTTCGTGGAAAAGGAAATTGCCGCGGGCAGTCTCGTTCAGGCGCTGGCCACCGAATTGCGGGTGGGCGCGGATTTCTATGCGGTTTCGCTGCGAAAACCGCGCCATCCTGAATCCGTTGAGGCCGTGAAGGGCTGGCTGAAAAGCGCATCCCGAAAAGTGTGAAACGGTTTTTGGAAAAGATGCGCGCAATGCAGATAAAGCGCGAGCCCATCAGGTTGATGGCTCAGGCACTTCCAGCGGATTTTTGCGGCTGCGGGCCGGCATGGTGATGCAGACGAGGCAGATGACGACCAGAAGGACGCCAAACCAGCCGAGGGCGGACAGTCGCTCGCCGACGATCACCACCGCGAAGAACGCGGCGACGACCGGCTCGAACAGGGTGATCGTGGTCGCCACGCTTGTTTCCACGCGGCTCAAGCCGTAGCCGAAGCAGACATAGCCGAGGAACATCGGCACGAAAGCCATGTAAAGCCCGACTGCCGCATTGTTCCAGGAGGCGAGAAACGGTCCGCCGGTCGCGATCAGAACCGGCATCAGCAGAATGCCGCCTATGCCGAAGGTTGCGCCCATGGCGGTCGTCGACGATATGCCGCCCTGCATCAGCTGGCGCGCGCAGGAGGAATAAAGCGCATAGGTAAAGCCTGCCACGAGGCCGAGCAGCGAGCCGATGAGTGGTGAGCCGTCAGCGGAGACGGCGTGACTGCCGCCATCCTCCGATATGCTGAGCAGGACCATGCCGATGATGCCTATCGTGGCCCCCGCCAGCCAGCGGAGCGATGGGCGAAAGCCGCTTTGCCTGTATTCGATCCCGGCGGAAAGCAGCGGGGCGGAGCCGAGCGAAATGACCGTCCCGATGGTTACGCCCGCCATCCGCATGGAGGCATAGAAGGCGAGGGGATAGATGGCGACGCAGATCGCGCCTAGCATTAGGATGCGCCATTGATCGGCGAGCGCCTTTCGCGAGGCGATGATGCCGCGCCAGGCGATTGCCGCCTGTGCAAGCCCGCCAAGGCCCATGGCGGCGGCGCCGATTGCAGCCGCGCCGACTTCGGGCGCGAAAGTCGCCGCGGTGCCGGTTGTCCCCCAGATCGTGGAAGCGGCGATGATGGCGGCCACGCCCAGAAAATAGCTTTTCGATGATTGCATTTTTACACGGGTTTCAAAATCGTTGCGACCATCGCCCTGGCTTCGCCAAGACGCGCACTGTTGCCCTCCAGCCCGGCCCGCATGATCGCTCCTTCGAGTATGAAGGAGAGCTGCACGGCCAGCTGGCGGACGCGTGGCGGATCGTCGGGGATCAGGCCGGTGAGGTGGGTCACGAGCAGGCCCTCGACCTCTTCCTTGTGCTTTCTCACCGCCTCGCGGCCCGGATCGCCAGCGGGCAGTTCCGCCGCCGCATTCAGGAGGCCGCAGCCGCGAAACCCGTGTTCATAGGCAAATTCCGCGTGATCGCGATAGGCGTCGAACACCGCCAGCAGCCCGCCCATCGGGCCTGCTGCCTTCTCCAGCCGCTTTTCATAGAGGTTCAGCCATTCGGCGTGGCGATGCTCCAGATAGGTTGCCACCAGCTCCGCCTTGGAGGTGAAGTTGTTGTAGAGGCTCTGCTTCGCCACGCCTGCGCGCTGGATGATCGCGTCGATCCCGGTGGCCGAAATGCCCTCGTCGTAAAACAGTTCTGCTGCCGCTTGCAGAAGCCGCTCCCGCGCCGGTTTTGAAGTTGGTGTGACGGAATCGCTCATAATACATGCCTAGATGATTAGGTAGACCAGTCTACCTAATCGAAGGATGGAGTCAATCCGGGGTCAGCCTTGACGTCTGACCCGAACAGACCTGTCAGTTGTCAGGGAAAGGCATATCGAAACACGTCGTTCAAATAGGCCTCATTCTGAATCGGAAGTGCGTCGTTCCAATTCGTTCAAAGCCTTGGGACGTGTAGAAGTTGATTGCGGAGGTATTTTCCGAGTTCGTGGTCAGCCATACGGAAGGAGCCCTCGCATCGCGCGCGTGGCGCAAGGCTTCCTGCAACAGTGCTCGCCCGATCCCGTTTCCGTGATGTCGCGGCTGGACGTAAAGCGTCGAAATTTCCATTGTCGAACAATTATCTATCGGAGCGGAGCTTTTGGAACTGATCCGGGTGAAGCCATCCAGACCGTCTTTATTCTCCGAAACGACAATATGTTCATCGGCGTCTTCGATGAGGTTCCGGAATTTTTCCTCCGTGAACTCGCTTAGAGCATAATCGGCAAAAAATGCGTTCACGCCCCGGCGGATGTAGGTGCCCAGCCAAACCTCAATCGAGATGGCTGCGAGAACAGAAGCGTCAGAAATTTGTGCTGTTCGCAAGCCCATGGGCAACTGCACTCCAACAGGAAAAATAATAATCAGGAATAAAGGCTTGGCTCAATATTTACAGCACATATAAACGTTGATGGGATGTCGTGACAAGTTTGGCACTATCCCCCTTGTCCCCCGGGAGAGATTCACGTATCGCCTATGTGAGGCAGATGGAACGGGAGGTCGTCCGGTGCCGCAGAGAATTTCCCCCCTCGCGCCTTTCCAATACAAGACATTCCGGGCGCTTTGGTCAGCTACACTGGTTTCCAACCTTGGCGGTCTGGTGCAGACCGTCGGCGCTGGCTGGATGATGGCAACCATCGCCCATTCGGACGATATGGTTGCTCTGGTGCAGGCTTCGACAACCTTGCCCGTGATGATCTTTTCGGTCGCCGCCGGTGCCCTGGCCGACAATTTCGACCGCCGCCGCATCATGCTCACCGCGCAGGTTCTGCTGCTGGTCATTTCGGTCGCGCTGGCGGCTTTCGCCTATCTTGGCATATTGACGCCCTGGATGCTGCTGAGCTTCACGTTCCTCATCGGCTGCGGCGGGGCCTTGCACAATCCTTCATGGCAGGCGTCGATGGGCGACATCGTGCCCCGCACCGACCTGCCTGCCGCCGTGGCGCTCAACAGCATGAGCTTCAATCTCATGCGCAGCATCGGTCCGGCCATCGGCGGTATCATCGTTGCGGCGGCTGGTGCTGCTTTTGCCTTTATTTTCAATGCGTTCAGCTATTGCGCGCTCATTCTGGCGCTCTGGCAGTGGAAGCCCGAAACGGTCAAATCCACCTTGCCGCGCGAAACGCTGGGACCGGCCATGATGGCGGGGCTGCGTTATGTGGCCATGTCGCCGAACCTGCTGAAAGTGATGTTCAGGGGCTTTCTGTTCGGCCTGTCCGCGATCGTCATCCTGGCGCTTCTTCCGCTGGTCGCCCGCGATCTCGTCCACGGAACGGCGCTGACCTACGGCATCATGCTGGGTTTCTTCGGGCTTGGCGCCATTGGCGGTGCCTTGCTCAGCGCCCGGCTGCGCGAGCTTCTCGGCAATGAATGGCTGGTGCGCGGAGCTTTCGTGGCCTTTGCGGTCAGCTGCGGCCTGCTGTCGATCAGCCGGAACATGTGGCTCAGCTGCATTTTCCTGCTGCCTGCCGGTGTGTCGTGGGTCCTGGCGCTGTCTCTGTTCAACGTCACCGTGCAGCTTTCCACGCCGCGCTGGGTGGTGGGGCGCGCGCTGGCGCTTTACCAGACGGCGACCTTCGGCGGAATGGCTGCGGGCAGCTGGCTCTGGGGTGCCGTGGCGGATGAATATAACGTGCCGGGTGCGCTTCTTGCTGCCGCTGTCGTGCTCGTTTTCGGCGCTCTGATCGGTCTTCTCCTGCCGCAGCCCGAGTTCGAATCCCTCAATCTCGATCCGCTCAACCGTTTCAGCGAGCCGCAGCTTCGGCTTGATCTTCGCTCACGCAGCGGCCCGATCATGATCATGGTCGACTACAAGATCGCGCAGGAAGACGTTCCCGCATTCCTTTCCGCCATGGCCTTGCGGCGGCGCATGCGTATCCGCGACGGCGCCCGGCAATGGGTGCTGCTGCGCGATCTTGAGAACCCGGAAACCTGGACGGAAAGCTATCACGTGCCGACCTGGGTGGAATATGTCCGCCATAACCAGCGCCGGACCAAGGCCGATGCCGAAGTGTCGGAAAGGCTGCTCGCCTTGCACAAGGGAGACAAGCCGCCGCTGGTCCATCGCATGATCGAAAGGCAGACGGTTCCGGTGCATGACGACATGCCGCTCAAGGCGCATCTCGACCTGTCTTGAGCAGCGATTTCAAATTGAGGCAGAACCGCGAATTCCGCAAAACCGGCAGCGAAACGCTGCTTGGGGAACGAAAGTGTGCCCTTTTCGCATCGATTTTTGTGGCGAAGAACCGACTAAATCATGGCGAAATCAAGGCTAGAAGCCCATTCGCTCCCGCAGGGGCTTCCGATAGGATCGCGAAACCGGCCATGACTGATCAACGCCGCGCATCCTGATCAGCCATTTGTCGATCATGCTTCTGTCTATGTCCGAAACATGCAGAACATTGATGAATGTCGTGCGGTGAATGCGCAAAAAGAGACTTGGCGGAAGAATGCCCGCCCATATGCCGAGCGGTCGGGAATCGAGAACCTTGGAACCGTCGCCAAACCATATCTCGCTGTAATTGCCTGCCGAGCGGACCCCTATGATTTCTTCCGGTGAAACACCGCGCATTACGCCGCGTTTGCTGACATAGATCACCGAGGTCGGGTCGGTTTCCTCATGCCTGACGGGCTCGTCTTCAGGCGTCGCATATTTCGCCTGGGCGATCAGGCTTGCGCATTGGAACATGGCCTTGATCTCGGCCCGCGACCATCGTCTGGCTTCCACTGTCGTATCGAAGCCGATGATCCCGCGCAGCCGATCGTGATGAAAGAGGGGAATGCTGAGAATGCTCTGGTTTCCCTGCCGCAGAAACTCCGCCTGAAGGGCGCGGGCGGTGCGTGGCAGCCCTCGGACGTCGTGAACCGCGACGGCCTGTCCCCTGGTCAGATAGCGGTGCAGCCATGCGATCAGCGTAGTCGGAATTTCCTGAAGCTCGGCGATATAGGGCGTCGTACTGCCCTTGCACCATTCATGCGAATTGCGAAACCGCAGGAGATCGGGCGTATATTCGATCATCCATGCCCGGTCCGCCCGCGAAGCATTGCCGACGGCGGCGAGAAATTCCGAAATGGCGTTTCCGACAGGTTTCCGAAGCAGATGCAATGCGCAGACATAGGGCCAGTCGAGTGCCGGCGCCTCCGCGCACTCCGTTTCGGAATAGATCCGATAGGCCCCAACCGCACTATCCAAGCCGCCTCCCAAAATGTCGCGTGATCGAAATCCGTCATCCAGTAATAGCAAGACAGTATATTGAATATAATTGCCCGCTATTTGCAATGGAATTCACGCGGCCAATACAACCGATGTTACTGGCGGCTCGTCCGGTGGTAAGGGGACGAAATTGGCGAGGGGATGGCGGAAAGCCGGTCGATAGCCCCAAAAAGCCTCGGTATGTGTGGTGATAGCATAATCATACCGAGGCTGCGCATTTGCCTGATTCCGCCGAAGCGGTGCGCGAAATCAGATTAGTGATCATTGCGACAGAAAGAAGTCTTACTTCGTAGGGGCAAGGAATGGCTGTGGATCAATTAATCCGGACCCGGATTAATTTCAAATCGCACAAATTTTATTTCAAATACTTCGCACGGCCATGCCTTTGATTTGACTTCCGTTCAGCCGATATCTTCGACCTGGTCGAGATACTGGCCATATCCTTCGGCTTCCATCCGGTCCTTCGGAATGAAGCGCAGCGATGCGGAATTGATGCAGTAGCGAAGCCCGCCGCGATCGACCGGGCCGTCAGGAAAGACATGCCCCAGATGGCTGTCGCCATGGGCCGAACGCACTTCCGTCCGCACCATGCCATGCGAAACATCGGTCAGTTCCGCGACATTGGCGGGTTCGATGGGCTTTGTGAAGCTGGGCCAGCCGCAATGGGACTCATATTTGTCGGCAGAGGCGAAAAGCGGTTCGCCCGAAACGATGTCGACATAGATTCCCGGCTCCTTGTTATAGAGATATTCGCCGGTTCCAGGGCGCTCGGTGCCGCTTTCCTGCGTGACGCGATATTGCTCCGGCGTCAGCCTGGCAATCGCTTCCGGGTTCTTGCTGTAGGTCATGATGTGCGCTCCCTTGATATGTCTCCAGAATCTAGGACGACGAGAGCAACTATTCCAGCCCGCCGCAAATGACGAACTGTTGAAGAACCGCAAAACCGGAAACCCGGACCTACCGGCTGATCCGGACGCGTGGAAAAATTTCCATGGTCAGGTAGTGCTCGTCGAAACTGGAAATATGGACGAGGGCGGACCGGTTGAAGAACTCCACCTCATTGTTGCGGAACACAAGAAGTTCGTCTTCGCGAAGTTCGCGCAGCATGCGGTTGATATGGATCGGCGTCAGCCCGAGCGCATCGGCAAGTTCGCTCTGGGTCAGCGGGCAAAAGAAGCTGTTCTCGTCGCCCGTGCCGTTGATGCGCGCCCGGTGGCCGAGTTCCAGCAGAAGATGCGCGATGCGAACAAGTGCGCTGCGGCGGCCGATGCTGATGAGATGTTCGATCAGGATAGCACGCTGCCGGGCCATCAGTTCCATGAACGTCATGGCGAGGCGGGGCGACTTGAGCAGGCTTTCGGTGAGATGGTCCAGCGAGATTTCGAGGACGGAAAGCTCCGTAACCGAAATGAGCGTGTAATAGTTGAAACCGAGCCCGGTGCGGAAACCGAGAAAATCGCCTTTCATGGGAAAGTCGAGTATCTGGCGGTCACCATCGGGAAGATCGCGATAGATGCAGCCCCAGCCGCTCTTTATGATATGGACCGAATTGGCCCAGTCTCCCTGGCTGCTTACCACGGTGTGGGCGGCATAGGTTTTGGAAGCCATGGGCAGGGCGGCGAGCACGCTGAGATCGCTTTCTTCAAAAACCGCGCCTATGGGCGCGCTTTCCAGAAAATGGCGCAGCGATTTTGCTTCGTCGGCATTTACCACCATTGAGCCTACCTGCCGTTTCGCCCAGCAAAGGAAATATAAATTTTAAGTCAGGTGTCCCCGCATTCGTTTTTTCCCCGCTCTCGCCCGGAAGCGGGGCATCGCAAGAGTTTTATCGAGGGCGGTTGTTTTGGCAAGGTAGTAATTTCTACCACTAATTGGGTATATATCCGCGCTTCTTCTAAACCATATTTTGCCGAAGCCCTTAATCTAGGTTAATGACACTGTAGAAAATTTCAGGCAACTTTCCAGACTAGTTTCCCCCGTTGGTTGTCTATATATCACAAAGATCAATAAAACAGGGTAACCGATGCGCATGCTTGATTGTCATGCGCAAGAAACGGAGGCGTGTAATTAAATTGGGTTAGAGGGCGAACAAATGAACATTTCACCAAAATTCAGCAACAGAACCACTGAAATAAAGAATAACGGCTTTGGAGCGACAAGAGATGCTTCCTTCAAGCCTGAACTGCCCAGTGACAGCGTGTTGCCGTTGCTGGTTATCATAGATAACCGTGCGCTGGATCGCGAGTGCCTGGCACACGGATTGACCAATCACAGTATCGAAATGTCGATTGCCACATTCAGCTCGTTCGAGCAGTGGCAGCATCAGCGTCGGGGCCGCACGGCGGGCGCGGTGCTTTTCAATATCGGCGGCCAGAAGGTTTCCGACCCGGCGGTCGGCAATTATCTCAATCGCATCGTTACGGACTGCGCCCCGGCGCCCGTCATTCTTCTGGCCGACAAGGAAGAAATCTCGCAGGTCCTCAAGGCGCTCGACCATGGAGTGAAGGGTTATATCCCCACCTCGGTCAATGTGAATGTCTGCGTCGAAGCATTGCGGCTTGCCATGGCGGGAGGAACCTTCGTGCCGGCCAGCAGCGTGCTCGCCCTGCGGCACGCCACCGATCCGAATTCGCAGCGCCTGCAGCCTCTCGGCGGAATGTTCACCCAGCGCCAGGCCGAAGTGGTCAATGCGCTGCGCCGCGGCAAGGCGAACAAGATCATCGCCTATGAACTGAAACTGCGGGAAAGCACCGTGAAGGTTCATATCCGCAACATCATGAAGAAGCTGAAGGCATCCAACCGCACCGAGGTGGCTTGCATCATCAACGAGCTGTTCCCGTCGGAAACATCGTTTTCCGACCTGCAATAGGGCGCGACCCGACGCCCGCTTTAGGGGCAAGGGGACATTCAGCGGACTGAACTATTCCGTGAAGGAGAATTTGGGTGATTATCTCCGACGTTTCGGCAGGAAACGGGCGGCAGCCGGTGGCTGACCTGCTCGACATTATAAAACGCAGAAAAATGATGCTGATCGTGCCGGTGGTCGCGGGCATTGGCGTCGGTTTTGCAGGCTATCTCACAGCGCCGGTCAGTTATGTGTCGGAGTCCGTGCTGGTGCTGGATATGCGGCGGTTGCAGGCGCTTCCCAATGAAAGCGCCATCACGCCGCTGCCGCAGGACAGTCCCGTTCTGCGTTCGGAACTCGATATCATCAATTCCCGCATGATGGCGCGCAAGGTCATCGACATATTGCAAGCGGAGAACATAACCGTGCCGACGCAATTCCGCTCGCGCACGGTCTTGTCGTCCGCCTCGGATGCGGCGTCGCAGGCCAAGGGCGCGCGCGAGGTCGATCCGGCCCTGCGTGAGCGCCAGCAGATAGACCTGCTTCTTTCGCGGTTGCGCGTCACCAATGACGGACGGTCCTACACGATCTTCATTTCCTATCGCGCATCCGACCGGGTCTATGCGGCACAGGTCGCCAATGCGTTCGCCACGGCCTATCTCGACCACCAGATCGACGTGCAGCAATCGGCAACGCGGCGCATCAGCGAGTGGCTTGGCGACAAGCTTGGGAACTTGCGCAGCGACCTTGAAAGCGCGGAGCGTGCCGCGGAAGAATTCCGCCAGAAGTCGCGGCTTGCGGGCGATCAGGGGCAGATCAGCTTTCAGGCCCAGCGCGTGGCGGCGCTGAACAGCGAGATCGTCGCCGCAACGGGCGCCGTTTCGCTTGCCGAGGCGCGGCTGCGCACGGCGGAAGAATTGAAGGATAAGGATGAAGCGCCCGCGCTGGCTGAAGTTTTGGCGTCGCCCGCGATCCAGACCTTGCGCAGCGAGCAGGCGCGCGTCGAGCGGCAGCTTGGCGAATTGCAGTCGAACGGTGCGCTGAAGAGCGCCGAAATCCCCGTGCTGAAAGCCGAACAGGAAGCGTTGAAACAGCAGATTTCCAGCCAGGTCGGCGATATCATCAAGAGCCTTGGCAACGAAATCCAGATAGCGCGCCAGCGGCGCAGTGGACTGGAAGAAGCGTTGAAGAAGGCGGAGGCCGACCTTGCCGAGGCCAATCAGGCGCAGGTGAAAGCCGTGCAGCTTGACCGTGAAGCCAATGCCAGCCGCACGGTCTATGAAAGCTATCTGACGCGTTACAAGCAACTGATCGAGCAGGACGGCATGGCTGCGCCGGAAGCGCAGATGATTTCTCCGGCGGAACCGGCAATGGCCAAGGCCAGCCCGAACCTGCCCAACTGGCTGTTGCTGGGGCTGGGGCTTGGCGGGCTGGTTGCGCTTGCAGGCACGATGCTGAAGGAAACATTCGACAAGATCAGGCCCGCACAGACGGCATCGCTGGTGCTGCCCGGCATTCCGGCGGCGACGCTGCTGCCGGTCTCGCCGCAGATGACCGTGCCGCTTCTGGTCAATCGCGGTCTCGATCCGGCAAGCCCGTTCGGTCGCGCCATCAAGTCCGTGCATGATCGTGTTCGGGCGCTGACGCGCGGTCGGGATTCGCTGGCGCTTTCGGTGGTTTCCCTGTCCAGCGGCGAAGGAAAGACACTGCTGATCACCGCGCTCGCACAACAGATCGCCGCCACCGGACTGACGGTTGCAGTCATCGACGCGACCAACAGGCGGTCGGGGCTGGCGGAGGCCTTCGGGTTGCCGCACAATGATTTTGGCGGTGTGTCCACCGGTCGGCAGCTCACCGGCGCGACGCTCGTGCACGACCATGGCTCCGGTATCGATATCATCAAGCCGAACAGCCTGATGCGCGAGGGAGACTGGCTGGCCGAACTGATTGCCCAGCTTCGCGCCGATCACAAGATCATTCTCGTCGATCTTCCGGCGGTCATGGAAGACAAGCGCTCGGTTCTCCTTTCACGGGCAACCGATACGGCGCTGCTCGTGGTCCAGTCAGACCGCCAGGACCAGCTTGCAACCAATGCGCTGATACAGACGATGGCCTCCTTCGGGCGCAAGCCGGCGCTGGCGGTGGTGAATCAGAACATTGCCTCCTATCGAAGCTGGATCTCGCTTCCCGTCGCGCTGTGCGGGCTGGGCCTGCGCAAGACGGGGCAGGCTATAGGCGGCATTTTCACGCGACGGCGAAAACCGGTCGCAGGCAGCGTTCAGGAACAGGCGTGAGGGCAAGCCAATGGCACACAGGATCATGAAAAACCGCATCGCCGCCCATCTGCGGGCCACCATGCTCGCGGGGCTCATTCTGGTTGGCGGAAGCCTCGCCGCGCTTGGCGAAGGGCAGGCCTACCGGGTCGGGGCCAACGACGTGTTGCAGGTGACAGTTTATGGCCAGCCGTCCCTGACGGGGCTTTACCCGGTCGATGTGGACGGCAATATCGGCTATCCGATCGTGGGCAATATTCCGGTGAGCGGGCTCACCATCAACGAGATCGGCGAGAAAATCGCCGGGTCGCTGTCGCAGCACATTCCCGGCCTGACGGTTACCGCAACCATCAACCAGTACGCGCCGGTGTTTGTCGTCGGCGACGTGAAGGCGCCGGGAAAATACCAGTTCCGGCCCGGCATGGTGGCGCTTGAACTGATGGCGCTGGGCGGCGGGGCCGGCAAAGCGGAGACGCCGGCGCTGACCGCCGGGATGCAGCTTATCACCGTCCAGCAGGAATATGTGGATCTGCAGATGCAGATCACCGCCATGACGATACGGCGCGCCCGCTTCGAGGCGGAACTGAACGGCACGGAATTCAACTATGTCCTTCCGGAACAGCCTGCCGCCAGCAAGGAAACGGCGGCGCTGACGCAGCAGATGCTGGACGGGGAAAAGACCGTCTTCAATGTCCGCCGCAACAATCTCGCCGCTGAACGTCAGGCGCTGGAAGCGCAGGCCGCGAGCTATGGCGACGAAATAGAGACCTTGCAGCAGAGCATCAAGCTGCACGACACGGAAATCGGGCTGTTGCAGGAGAATGTGGATTCCAGCAAGTCGCTGGTGGATCGTGGGCTGGCCGCCAAGTCCAACCTGCGCGACATGGAGCGCGATCTGTCGGCGACCCGGCGCGCCGCGCTGGAGCTTGCCTCCTTCCTCGCGCGGGCGAGGCAGAACCAGCTTGCCATGCAGCAGCGCATCGCCAATCTGGACGAAATCCGCAAGAGCGAGGCTGCGACGGCCTTGCAGGACATAGACCTCAACATTGCCCGGATGGAGCGCCGCAGCAATGCGCAGCTTCAGACCATGGCCGAAATCGCCAAGTCCTCCGGCAATATCGCCTCGTCCACGCTGCGCCAGAAGCTGATCTTCTCGATCAGCCGCATCGTTGATGGAAGTTTCCAGGATATCGTTGCCGATGAGCGCACGGAGATCAGGCCCGGCGATATCCTGCGCGTCGAGCTCGACATGAGCAGGGTCGGCGGCTCGCCCTCATAGGGCGAGCTTTTTCTTCAGCCAAGATTCAGTCAGGATTAGGAATTTTTCAGCGCCGGTTTTCAGGCCGCGACAGGATCGGCGGTTTCCCGCGCCCAATCGCGATAGACGTCGCGCAGGCCGTCTTCCAGACGGATGCGCGGTTTCCAGCCAAGCGCCCGCATGCGCGACGTGTCGAGAAGCTTGCGCGGCGTGCCGTCGGGCTTGCTGAGATCATGCTCGAAGCGGCCCTCGTAGCCGACGGCGCGGGCGACGGTGAGCGCCAGGTCCCTGATCGAAATCTCGTCGCCCGTTCCGATATTCATCGGCTCGATGCCGTCATAGAAGCGCAGCATGTGCAGGCAGGCATCGGCAAGGTCGTCCACATGCAAAAATTCCCGCAAGGGCTTGCCGCTGCCCCACAGCGTGACGTGATCGATGCCGCGCACCTTGGCCTCATGAATCCGCCGGATTAGCGCTGGCAGCACATGCGAGCTTTCGGGATCGAAATTGTCGTTCGGGCCGTAGAGATTGGTCGGCATCGCCGTCATGAAGCGGTTGCCATATTGCCGCGCGCAGGCCTCGGCATATTTCAGTCCGGCGATCTTGGCGATGGCATAGGCTTCATTTGTCGGCTCCAGAGGGCCGGTCAGCAGCGCGTCCTCGGTGAGCGGCTGCGCCGCGTCGCGGGGATAGATGCAGCTTGAGCCGAGCCACAAGAGGCGCTCGACGCCGTTCTGGTGGGCGGCGCGGATGAGGTTCATGCCGATGGCGAGATTGTCGTATAGAAAATCCGCCGGATATTGCGAATTGGCAAGAATACCGCCGACGCGGGCGGCGGCGATGATGATGACATCCGGCTTGCGACCGCTGATGAAATTTTCCGTCGGTCCCTGCCGGGTCAGGTCGAGCGTGTTATGCGCGGCAGTGATGATGTCGCAATCCGTGTCTTGCAGGCGGCGAAGGATGGCCGAACCGACCATGCCCGTATGCCCGGCAACGAAGATTTTCTTGCCTTCGAGCGAATAGAGAGGGGCGATCTCAGCCGTAGAAGTCATTGCGTCCGACCTCCCGCATGATGTTGCGCAAATCCCAGTCGACCATTTCGGCGACGAGATTGTCGAAGCCGGTCGTATGCTGCCAGCCGAGGCGGTTTCTCGCCTTGGAGGCATCGCCGAGCAGGAAATCGACTTCGTTCGGGCGGAAATAGCGCGGATCGATCTCGATCAGGCAATTGCCGGATTTGCGGTCGCGGCCAATCTCCTCCACGCCGTCGCCCTGCCATTCGATCTCCTTGTCGACCGCCTTGAAGGCGTGTTCGACAAATTCACGCACCGTATGCGTTTCGCCGGTGGCAAGCACATAATCGTCGGGAACATCTTCCTGCAGGATGCGCCACATGCCCTCGACATAATCACGGGCATGGCCCCAGTCGCGGCGGGCATCGAGATTGCCGAGGCGAAGCCTGTCCTGAAGGCCGCGTTCGATTGCCGCGACGGCCCGCGTGATCTTGCGGGTGACGAAGGTCTCGCCGCGTAGCGGGCTTTCGTGATTGAACAAAATGCCGTTGGAGGCATGGAAGCCATAGGCGTCCCGATAATTGACCGTTGTCCAGTAGGCATAGAGCTTCGCGGTCGCATAAGGGCTGCGCGGCGCAAAAGGCGTCTGTTCGTTCTGGGCCGTGGGCGAGCTGTTGCCGAAAAGCTCCGATGTGGAAGCCTGGTAGAAGCGGCATGTCTTGCCGAGCCCCAGAATCCGCATGGATTCAAGCAGGCGAAGCGTGCCGAGCGCATCGGCATTTGCCGTGTATTCAGGCGTTTCAAAGCTCACCTGCACATGGCTCTGGGCGCCGAGATTGTAAATCTCGTCGGGCCGCACTTCCTGAATGACCCGGCACAGATTGGTCGCATCCGTCAGGTCGCCGAAATGCAGGCGAAAGCGAATGTCGTCTTCGTGCGGGTCCTGATAGAGATGGTCGATGCGGGCCGTGTTGAACGAGGAAGACCGCCGTTTCAGACCATGCACGCGATAGCCTTTCTTGAGCAGAAGCTCGCTTAGATAAGCGCCGTCCTGTCCGGTCACACCGACGATGAGAGCTGTTTTCTCCTGCAAGACCCTGCCTCCGATCAGAAACTCGATGAAGCCATGTTAGCGATTTCCGGCGCGGGCAGAACGGCTCCAAAACGGCAATCGCGGGCGGTAACCTCCCTCTTAGGATGAGGCTGGCGGCGCGCCCGGCATGGCCTGTTTCACCCAAAGAGGTAGGCGGTTCGCCCGCTGTCGGTGCCTGCCATGCCTTTGTGTTTCTTGCGGGTTCGGCTGCGCTGTTGCGATCCTCTGTTCAAGAGAAACATGCACAGGAAGCGAAATCATGCGTGTGGTGCTTGCCAATCGTTACTACTATCCGGACCAGTCGGCGACGAGCCGGATGGTGACGAGCCTTGCCCACACGCTGGTGCGCGAAGGCATCGAAACGACGGTGCTGGCAAGCCGCAGCTATCACGACCGGCGAAAGGACGTGCTCCCGGCGCGCGAGACCATCGGCGGCGTGGATGTGCACCGCATATGGACCTCCGGCTTCGGTCGGGGCAGGCTCGTGGGGCGTGCGGTCGATTATGCGACCTTCCATCTGTCCGCTGCCGTATGGTTCGCGTCCAATGCCAAAAAGGACGATGTCTGCGTCGTCTGCACCGATCCGCCGCTTCTGTCGGTTTCGGCTGCGCTGCCCGTCCGTCTTCGCCGGGCAAAGCTCGTCAACTGGGTGATGGACCTTTTTCCCGAAACGGCGATGGAACTGGGGCTCATCAGGTCCAATACGGTTTCCGGCAAGCTTGCGCTGATCCTGCGCAACTGGTCGATGCGCCAGTCGGCGCTGACCATCTGTCCGATCGAGCGCATGGCGCATTATCTTTCGACGCGGGACATTCCGGCGGAAAGCCTGAGCGTGGTTCACCACTGGGCTGACCGAAACGAGATCGTTCCGGTGGAACCCGCGCAAAATCCGCTCCGTCGCGCCTGGGGCCTCGGGCGCAAATTCGTCATCGGCTATTCGGGCAATTTCGGGCGCGCGCATGAGTTTCAGACGGTGCTTGATGCAGCCGAGCGGCTCAAGCACATGAAAAGCATAGTGTTTTTGATGATCGGTGAAGGGCAGCAGCGCGGTTTCGTCGAAAGCGAGGTCAGGCGGCGGGGCCTCACCAATGTGATGATGAAGCCGTTCCAGCCCGTGGAAAAGCTTTCCGAAAGCCTTGGCGCGGCCAATGTGCATCTGGTTTCGCTGAAGCCGGAACTGGAACATTGCATCGTCCCCAGCAAGTTTTACGGCGTCCTTGCCGCCGCCCGCCCGACAATCTTCATCGGCGACACGGAAGGCGAGATCGGCACGATTGTCCGCGATTTCCAGTGCGGCATGGCGCTGAGGCCGGGCGATGTCGATGCGCTGGTCGATGCGATCCTTCATCTGCGCCACTCGCCGGTCGGACGCATGTCGATGGGCAACAATGCCCGCTATCTGATGGAAACCGCCTATTCGCGGGAATATGGCGCAGCCGTCTGGCAGTCCGCCATCTCGCGGCTTGAGGAAAAGGTGGTGCCGCAGGCCATGCCGGTTCTCGACCGCCAGTTCCAGCCGAGGGAACTGTGATGGAAGGCTCGGTCGTTGTCAGCCAGCTTGGCGCGCGCCGGCATTATGCGGTCCCGCGCATTTTCGCAAACAATCAGAGGCTGGCGCATTTCTATACGGATATCTGCGCCTTTCAGGGATGGCCGCGTCTGCTCGGTAACGTTCCGCCCAATGCGCTCCCATCCTCGGTGCGCCGGCTGGTCGGGCGCAAGCCGCAGGGAATCCCACTGAAGCAGATGACGACCTTTCCGGTTTTCGGACTGCATTCCGCTATCCGCAGGCTGGCGAACCAGACCGGGCCGAAATCCACCGCCAATGCGATCTGGGCGGGCGAAACATTCGGCAGGTTGGTGGCCGAAAGCGGTTTCCACGGCGCGGGCGGGGTCTATGCGTTCAGCGGCGAAGCCGTGGAAGTGCTGTCTGCTGCGCGGAAAGCGGGGCTGTGGACCGCTGTCGATCAGGTCATCGCGCCGCGCGCGATTGTCGATCGGCTGGGGCAGGAAGAGGAATTGCTGAATCCGGGCTGGCAATTGCCAGTCGAAGACGATGGCTATTGCGAGGCTTTCGCGGAACGTGAGCGAACCGAATGGCAGCTCGCCGATCTGGTCGTGTGTCCGTCGCCTTTCGTTGCCCGTCATGTTGCCGAGGAAGGCTGCGCGCCCGAAAAGATCGTGGTGGTTCCGACCGGGGTCGATACACGCTTCCAGATCGAACGAAAGGCGCGGGCGCCGGGTAAATTGCGCGTGTTGACGGTGGGCGCGGTGGGGTTGCGCAAGGGCTCGCCCTATGTCGGCGCGGTTTCAAAACTGCTGGCGGAGCAGGCGGAGTTCCGGATGGTGGGGCCGCTGGAACTCCTGCCCGACGCGCAGGCAAAGCTGGCTGCAACAGTTGAACTGACCGGCCCCATTCCGCGCAGCGAAATGCGCAAGCAGTTTGAATGGGCCGATGCTTTCCTGCTTCCGTCCTTGTGCGAAGGGTCGGCGATTTCCGTTTATGAAGCATTGGCCGCAGGACTGCCCGTGATCTGTACCGAGAACACTGGCAGCGTGGTTCGCAACGGTGTCGATGGCTACATCGTGCCGATCCGCGACGTCAGGGAGACGTCCGAAATCTTGCGGGAACTGGCGGGCAATCCGGCGGCACTGGAACGGATGGGGGAAAATGCACGCGAGCGTGCGGCCGATTATACCCTGTCACGCTATGGCGAAAGGCTTGCTGCGGCGATATTCGGGGAGAGGGCGGCATGAACATCGTCCATGTCATCGGCTCCTACGATCCTGCGAAGGGCGGGCCGCAGGCGGTCGTGGTGCGGCTGGCAGCGGCACAGGCGGCGCTCGGCCATGAGGTGACAATCGTAAGCTACAGTGACGATGAGGTGAGCAGTCGCGCTGTCGCGGCGACTGCTGCAATTCCCGGGTTCGACAGGGTGCGCACCCTGTTGCTGCCGATGCCCGATCTGCGCGAGACGCTGTCTGGAAGCGCCGCAGCGAAGGCGATGGAGGCACTGTTGCGGGCCACGGATTTCGTGCATCTGCATGGCGTGTGGGAAACCAATCTGTTGCGCGCATCGATGCTCTGCCGCCGCTTTTCCGTGCCCTATTGCGTGTGCTGCTGCGGGATGCTCGACGTGTGGAGCATGCAGCAAAGCGCGTGGAAGAAGAAACTCGCGATGAGGCTGGGGTTTCGCCGGATGCTCGACGGCGCGGCCTTTATTCATGCGCTGAATGCGGATGAGATCGAGCTGATGCGGCCCCTGGGCCTGAAGGCTCCGCCGGTGATTATCCCGAACGGGATTTTTCTGAACGAGGTGGAGGGGGGAGAGGCCGATGTGGGCGGCTTGCCCGGACGGCCCTATGTGCTGTTTCTGTCGCGGCTTCACTACAAGAAGGGTCTCGACATTCTTGCCGATGCCTTTCGCCGGGTTGCACCCCTGTTTCCCGATGTCGATCTGGTGGTGGCTGGTCCCGATGGCGGGGCGGAAGACGAATTTCGCGAGCGTATCCGTCAATACGGGCTGCAAGAGCGCGTGCACATGACCGGCGGGCTTTACGGCCCGGCCAAGATCGCCGCCCTCAAGCGAGCGGCCTGTTTCTGCCTGCCCAGCCGTCAGGAGGGGTTCAGCGTCGCCATTACCGAGGCGCTTGCCTGCGGCGTGCCGGTGGCGATTACCGATGCCTGCCATTTTCCGGAGGTGGGCGAGGCGGGGGCCGGTATTGTTTCCCCGCTTGATCCGATGGCGGTCGCTGTGGCGCTTGAGCGGATTCTGGAAGACCCGGATCGCGCGGCGCGGATGGGTGTCGCCGGTGCAAAACTGGTGCGCGACAATTACACCTGGCCGCGCATCGCGGTCCAGACGATTGCGGCCTATCAGGATTTTCAGTCACAAAAGCCGGACGCGGTTGCAAGCCGCAAGGCGCTCCGGTCCGTTACTGCAAGCTGAGGGTCAGGGCTTTCGCCTTGGCCGCACCGGCTTGGCCGGATTGCCCGCATAGACCATCCAAGGTTCCATGTCGCGGAAACTGACCCCGCGTGCGCCCAGAACCGCCCCTTCACCGATATTCACCCCCGGTCCGACGAAGGCTTCCGCCGCAACCCAGCCATAAGCGCCTACATGAATGGGCGCCGCCGTCAGCGGAAAGTCGGCCTGATCGATATTATGTCCGGCCGTGCACAGATGCGCGCGCTGCGAGACGATGGCGAAAGGCGCAAGCGTCACATGGGCCACGTTGTAGCATAGCGCGCCGGGACCAAGCGATGAATGCGCGCCCATGGTCAGGTTGCCCGGCCACCAGATGCGGGCGCTGCCGCGCACGATGGCCGTCTTGTGCAGCCTCGCACCGAAGGCGCGCAGCACCGCGCCGCGCCAGCGCCACAGGAAGGACGGCGTCCATGCGGCGAGCAGCAGCCAGCTTGCCTGCCAGCACAGGCGCTGGACGCGATGCCCGAGCGTGAAGGTCGCCCCGCCCTCAAGCGGACGCGACGCATTCATTCTGCCCCTGATGCCTTCTCCGAGTGCATTGTGGTTCGACGTTACGGTCATGATGACCATCCTTCCTGAAGCTTGCCGCTGGGCGATGCCGGAAGCGGCAGGTGGATCGATCGATTGCGGATCACGCAGAACGAAAGAACGGGAATGAGGAACAATGACATGTGAATCCAGACCGGCACGACCCAATCCGTGTGGTGGGAAATGGAATGCATGGCCGGGACGATGGAAAGCATGTAAACCAGCTGGCCGAGCATTTCGCCCGCCATCGCGGTTTCCCAGAGCCTGCGCATCGCCCAGGCGAGCACCAGGAATTTCAGCGCGCCGAAATACCAGAACGACGAAAATGCGTCGACCAGCCCGGTCTCGGTGGTGCCGGTCAGCGGATTGTAATCGCGGCTGGGTTCGGGGACGTTGAGATAGAGCGCTTCCTTGACGTCGCCGCCGACGAGCTGCGCCGGAACGAATGTGAAGATGATCCGGTTCCAGTGATATTTGCCGTAGTCGAATTCCAGCCGACGGTCGATTTCATCGATGCGCTGCACGGCATTGCGCATTTCGGGGCCGCCGCGCTCAAGGGTGCTGCGGAAATTGGCGGCATAGTCGATTTCCAGAATCTCATCGAGAACGAAACTAGCATCCGTGCGGGTGACCTGTCGATAATCGCCCATGCTGGTCATCAGGAAAGTGCCGGCGAGGATGCCGATCGCCATGACGGTTCGAGGCACGACGATCCGCCGGTAGAACCAGAAGGCGAGAAGGAACATGAGGACGAGCTGAATTGTCTCTGCCCGTTTTCCCGTCACCAGAATCCGGTCCAGATAGAAAACCAGATCGAACAGGATGATCGCCAGCGCCGACCATGAGGGACGCCGCGCAAAACACAGGACGGCGATGGCAAGACCATAGGGCATGAGCTGCGCGAAGAAGAGGTAGACAACAGGCATTCCGGTCATCTGCATGCCGATGGAGACATCTCCGGGAAGACGGCTCAGGAGAAAATAGAATACGGCGCCGAAAGCCGACAGCCCTGCTGCGGCCCAGATCAGGCGCCGCTCGCTGAAACTCATGCGGAGAAACCGGATCGGCTTTTTCGTCATCCGCCACCCGATCACAAGCATTGCGAATGACAGGATGCCCATGATCATCGTCTTGGCATAAGCGCCGGAAGGCAGGAACTGGTCATAGACGAGAGCCGGGAGCTGCGGCAGCAGGAAACCGAAGGTCATCACCCCGGCAAGGAAGGGAAACTGATACATGCGCTCCGGCCGGGAGAAGAGGCCGCCAGCCAGAAGGTAGAGGACGAAGCCGACAAAGATCCAGGTGAGCGACAGGTTCATTGCGTGACCCCCGCCGCAGCGCATGTGTCTGAAAGGTCGGGCGCGGGTTCGCCCGCGGAAAGATCGTGCGGGAAAATGCGGCCCGAAACCAGATACCAGCCGAGCTTCACATATTCCTTGGCGACGAGTTCCATGTCTGCGGGCGTTGCCGGAAAGCCGGGGCGTCCGTCATCGCCGCCGATGGGTGACGAGATGAAGCGCATCTGCGGGCAGGCGGCGCGAAAGCTCGCTATGGCCCGGCGCGAGTGATACCAGTTGGTTACGACCAGTGCGCTTCTGGCCCGGATTTCGCGCAGGACGGGAGCGGAAAATTGCGCGTTCTGCCAGGTGCTGCCCGACTGGCATTCGACGAAGATCGCCGACGGGTTCACGCCGTTGCGCACCATGATCCGCTTGTTATAGAGGCAGTCGCCATCGCCGGTAACGAGGATCACCGGCGAGCGGCCTTCCTTCCAAAGGCGTGCGGCCTGCGCCGCGCGGGGCGGGCCGTCTCCTCCCGGCACGACGATGACATCCGCCCTGCCGCCATCGTCCTGCAAGGTCAGGACCGGTTGCGAGAAGAACATCGCGGCAATCCCGAACAGGATGGCGCAGGGCAGAACGACGAGAAGCATCATACCATACGCCGTTCTGGTGCTTCGGTTTCCAGCGGTTGCCTCGCCGGAGTTGTTTCCGCGAGGGTGGCCAACCGGCGCTGGCGTTGCTCTTCCATCTTGACCACGATCATGAACTCGTAAGCCGAAAGCAGGCGGCAATAGAGATAGCCGGGCTTGCCGTCGAGAAAGCCGCCGCGCAGCAGGTACATGTAGAGAAAGCGCAGGCCCGGCCTGAACGGCATGTGATAGGAAAGCGATTTCAGCGCCCGCCGCCGCCGTTCCGGCACTGCCGAAAGCATGCCGCCCCAGTCGATCTTGCGTTCGAGCTGGCGCGAGGCGGACAGATCAGCCTCGGCGGAAGAATAGCGATTATGTTTGTCGTACCAGGCTTCGAGGCCCTTGTTGAAGCTGTAATGGATGAAATGGGCCTGCAAGGCACCTTCCGGCCCGCCGCTGGCGCGCGAATGCACCGAACGTTCGAACCGCACGCGGTCCGGCCTCACCAGCCGTGTGATCCAGGTGGGATAGAGGCTGGCATGACGAATCCAGCGCCCCATGAACATGTTCTTGTAACGCGCCTTGAAGAACACCTCCGGCCGGTCGGGGTCGGCGGCGATTGCCAGCATTTCGTCACGCAGATCCGGCGGGGTGATCTCGTCCGCGTCAGGCGTGTATACCCAGTCATGCTTGAATTTGATTTCCGTCAGGCCATACATGCGCTGGCGGTCCTCGGTGTTGTAGGCGCGCTGGAAAACGCGGGCGCCTGCTGCCCTGGCGATTTCGACCGTGCGGTCGCTGCTGAAGGAATCGAGCACGACGATATCGTCGCACCAGTCCAGCGATGCCAGGCAGGCCGGCAGGTTGACCTCTTCGTTCAGCGTCATGATGAGTACGGAAACATTCATGAAGTTGCCCCGGGATAAGTGATTTTCGGTTTGGTGGCCGGATTGGCCTCGGCCATTGAGGCGGCGACGGCCTGACGCGGACCTCTGGTCATGTGCAGTACGAAAAGCGTGTGCGTCGCAGCGGGGATCGCCAGCGCCAGAAGCATCGGCCAGACAGGCATGTCGAACCGGACGGCGACATAGGCGACGGCACCGGCGATGAGGTTGAGCCCCATGATGGCGACGGCTGTTTGCCCACAGGAAAGCCCTGCATCCATCAGCAGATGATGCAGATGCTGCCGGTCTGGCGAGAAGGGGCTCCGGCGCGCCGACATGCGGCGCACGATCAGGCTCAGCGTATCGATGACTGGCACGATGACGATCCAGATCAGGACGGGAAAGGGGACGGCGGCTGTTCGGCTTGCGAGGATGAGGATAAATCCGGCAAGGGCTGCGCCCAGAAAGGTGCTGCCGCCATCGCCGAGGAAAAGGCTTGCCTTCGCGCGCCAGCGGTGCCGCATGTTGAAGACCAGAAAGCCGAGGCAGGCGGCGGCAATGGCGAGGGCCTGCAGGCCGAGGCGATGCTCGCCCACGCCGAAGCCGATGACGGCCAGCCAGAAGAAGGCGGCGGCGCTCGCGGATCCCGCCAGTCCGTCGACGCCATCGCTCATATTGACCGCGTTGACGAGGCCGACAATGAAAGCAAGCGCGATGAAGAGGAAAAGCGGTCCGGTAAGAAGCTGGATCAGCATGTCAGCGGCGGGCGTTGCGATCCCGTCCGGGGCAAGGCCCAGATAGATCTGCCAAACCCCGGCCATGCCCAGCATCAGGAAGGCTGCCAGCAGCTGAATCGCAAGGCGTGGCGCTACGGGCAGATTGAAGCGGTCATCGAGAACGCCGGTAACGAGGATCAGCACCAGCCCCGGCAGCAGGGTCACGGCATTGGCATGACCGGAAACGCCGAGCGCCAGCAGCGCGGCAACGGAAAACGACAGAAAAATGGCGATGCCTCCGCAAAGCGGGACATTTCCGTCATGCGTCTTGCGGGCGTCCGGGACGTCGATGAGATACCATTCGCGTGCCAGCCCGCGAAAGCCGAGGCAAAAGGCCACGGAAAGGACAAAGGCCAGAAGCGGGATCCAGGAAAGACTCGCCATGTCTCCTCCAAGGCGTGTGCAAAAGGGCGCGTGCAAAAGATAGAACTCGGCAAATTTTTACGCATTGCGACCCGGGTCCACGACTTGGCTTTAGAGCGTGCCGCATACTCCTTTCAGGTCGGGTGCTAACACCAAGGGCGACATTTCGTGCCTGTCGCAAAAGACTATTCTGGGCGGAAACGGGAAGATTGCGCCTGCGGGCGCTGCTGCCGGATTGAAATGGATGGGGGACGAAAAGGTGACACGAAAACCGCCGGCCGCGCCGGGGAATACCACTTGTTGGAGCGCATCATGAATGGCGGTCGCAGAGGCTTTCTCATGGCGGCGCTGGAGCAGTATGCGGGGCTGCTCTTCAACTTCGTGACGGTTGCTGCGGTATCGCGCTTTCTGGGGCCAGCGGAAACCGGAATGGGTGTGATTGGCCTCAGCCTTACGGCAATCGTGTTTTCACTGCGTGAATTCGCCAGTCCGGAGTTCTTGATCAAGATCGACAAGGTGCGCGATCAGGACATCCGGACTTCGCTTACGTTCCTGATGAGCGTGACGGTCCTGCTGTCCGCCGCTCTCTATCTCTCGCTGGGCTACTTCGCCGAAACCTACAATGATCCGCAACTGAAGCTTTTCCTCAGCATCACGATTGTGGCTGCGCTGGTCGAAAGCCTGTCCTTGCCGATCGTTGCGCTGTTGAGGCGCGAAATGGCCTTTGGAAGACTGGCGCGCATTCGGACCGCAGGCTCCGGGCTCGGCGCACTTGTAACCATTGCCATGGCCTTCTGCGGGTTCGGGCATATGTGTTTTGCCTTCGGCCTGCTGGCAAGCGCGCTGATGACGACGGGGCTGGCGGTTGCGATCCATCCTTTGGGCACCTTGCTGCGCCCATCGCTGGCCAGTTTCGATACGGCCTGGCGGTTCGGGATTTTTCTTGGCGGCAATGCCGGGCTGAACAAGATCTGCATGACGCTTCCGCAGCTCCTCCTCGGGCGCTTCATGCCGATATCGGCGGTCGGAATCTACAATCGTGCCGACACGCTGAGCGGCCTGCCGGATCGCATCATCCTTTCCGCCGTTTTCACGGTTGCGTTTCCGATGCTTTCGGCACAGGTCCGTGAAGGAGCCGATATCAGCCAATCCTACATACGGGCCTTGTCCTATATCACCGTGGTCTACTGGCCTGCGCAGGCTTTGCTTGCGCTCCTTGCCTATCCGGCGGTGCATATCGTTCTCGGTCCCGGCTGGTCCGAAGCGGCACCCATCGTCGCGATCCTCAGCCTGGCCTGCCTTTTCTGGTTTCCATCCATCCTGACCTATCCGCTGCTGATGGCATTGGGCCAGAACCGCGAGGCATTCCTGTCCAACCTGATTTCGCGGCTGGTGGCGGTCACCGTCATCAGCGCCGCCGCTTTCTACGGGCTGCTTGCCGTTGCGCTCGGCCAGTTCATCAGCCTGCCGATCCAGATGGTCATCGCCATCGTGTTCGTGCGCAGGCATGTGGCCTTTTCCTATGCGGTGCTTGGCCGGGCCTTGCTGAGAAGCGGGCTCGTAACCCTGATCACGCTCGCCATACCGCTTGCCATGGTGGCGGCGAACGGCTTTTCGCTCGAAGTTCACTGGTCGCGCGGCGTTGTGATGGGCCTCATCGCGGCATTCAGCTGGCTTGGCGCGCTGTTCGTGGTGCGGCATCCCTTCATCATCGAGGTTGAACCGATACTGGGCTGGCTTGCCGGTAAGATCCGGACGCGGAGCGTGCATCCGCCAGCTTCCAGGCTTGCGGAATAGGGCGGCGGGTCATGGGCGAAAACAGACTGCCGACGATCGACGTTGTCATCCCCAATTTCAACTATGGCCGCTATCTTTCCCTCTGCGCCAACAGCGTTCTGGGACAGACAGGCGTCAATGTCCGCCTGCTCATTATTGACAATGCCTCGACCGACAACAGCGTCGACGTGGCGAAGGGCCTTGCTGCCGGGGACAGCCGTGTGGAATTGCTTCTGCGCCGGAAGAACCGGGGGCCGCATGCTTCGTTCAACGAAGGCATAGACTGGGCCGCATCGGACTATTTCCTGATCCTGTGTTCGGATGACCTGCTGGCAGGCGGTGCGCTGGAAAGGGCGGCAGGTTTGCTTTCGCAACAGGAGGACGTTCATCTGGCGCACGGTGCGACCGGAAGGATGAAGGCCGATGACGGCGAGCCACCTCTGGCCGTTGCAGACACCGTGCCGGATGAATGGCGAATACGGTCCGGGGAAGAATTCATAGAATTTGCATGCCGGTATGCGATTAACCCGGTGATCGGTCCGACGGCGGTGGTGCGGACCGCGATCCAAAAACAGGCTGGATATTACCGCACGTCGCTATCCCATACGGACGATCTGGAGATGTGGCTGCGCATCGCCATGCGTGGATGCGTTGCATCGACGAACCGGATACAGGCTTTCGCGCGTTCGCATCCGCAGAACCAGTCGGCGGCGGTGAATGGCATCCTGAACTGGAATCGGGAATTCGAGGCCGGCTTCCGGTCCTTTTTCGAGCACGAAGGTGCCAGCCTGCCGCAACGGGACCGGTTGTTCGCGATGGTGCGGGATTGCCTGACCAAGCGCGCCTACTGGTCTGCGATCTCCAGTCTGGCGCGGCAGCCGAAAGTGGCGGGTTCGCTGATGGCGTTCGCGCTGAAGCGGGAGCCCTTACTGGCAGTCATGCCCCCGTTCGACTACCTGTTGAAACGATCCGCCTGGCGAAACGGACGGGGTGCATGACTGGGCCGCGCAATCAGCCTTCTGCGTTGTCGGATCGAGAAAAAGGGCGCGAAGGATTTCTTCCTGTCCGGCCAGCCGGCTTCGATAGCGCTCCACGCCCGCCTCGACTTGTCTGGTCAATGCCGTTCGCTCCGCAAAGGCAAAATCGATCTGGGAGAGAATGGTTTCGGGGTCGAAACTATCGATCCGGTGGCAGAATGCCGAAAGCCCGGTATCGTGCAGCAAGGCATCGTTCTTGCTCGCATAAGCGAGTGAAATTGCCGGACGCCCCATGGCAAGGGCTGAGACGATATTGTGGTAGCGGCTGGCGACCACGATGTCGGTCCTTGCGATCTGCTGCATGAGGTCGTGCAGGGATGCGGAGGGTTCAAATATCACCTTGCCCGCTTCCGCCGGGCCAAGCTGCTCCAGTATATCGCGCGCCGCTTCCATGTCGCCCTTGTCGCCGATCAGCAGCCGGACCTGCCGTCCGTCACCAAGAAGTCTTTTTGCAAGTGTGGTCATTTTGGCGAGGTAATCGGCGTAAACGGCATCCCCGTCACTGCTCTTCTTCTTCCACCCGCGATAGGACATTACACCGATGCCGACACATTGATCCCTTTCGTCCTGTCGTCCATCGGGAGCCGTCGGCAGCGCGAAGGCGATATCAGCACTGACGAAATCGCCGGAAGGGGCAACGCCGAGCTGCTTCATGAAGTCGTGCGAAACCTGATCCCGGTAGGAGCGGAAAGCGGCAAGCGTCGAGGCCCAGCGAACGAAGCGCCGGCTCAATGGATGACTGACGGGCCCGGCGCCGATCGACACAAAAATCATGCGCGTGCCGGTGAGCCTCGCTGCGAGAGACCACCGCAGCACCGCGAAAGGCCAGCCGAACGGGTTCTCGTTGAAGTCGTCCAGAATGCCCGTTCCCGGCACGACGATGAGGTCGAGCTGGGAAGCGAGTAGCAGCGCGCAGCAGAAGCCGACTGCTCTGCGCGGAACATGCAGCATGGCCTTGTTGACGGCGCGCAGCAGCCAGTTGGACGGGTAGGGCTGAGAGACCGGACGGGCCGTAAGATCGAACTTCTGCGCAACGATGTCGGGTCTGGAACAGATACAGACAAGTTGAGCGCCGGGGCAATTGCGTTTCAAAAGCTGCAACATGGCCTCCAGCGAACCGTCATTGCCGGTATTGCCGGAACCAAACTGCCCGAAAAGTCCAATTCTCATACGCGTGTCTCCCGCTACAGCTAGAAGCTAATGCCGGACGCGCTGTCGGGAAAACTGGCAGAAGGGTGAACACCATCCTCTATTGTAGGAGGGCATGTACCCCTCATAGCCGAAATGCGCAGCGTTGCGATTTCGATACACTGGCCTGCGGTATATCCATTGCCCCCCGATATACCGGAGTAAGGCTTCGAGGGAGTTGTTCCCTCGAAGTCTTCTCTCCCTTGCAAGGTGGGCAACAAGGTTCTGGCCATGAAATGTGCTTACTTTGTCCGTCCTCACATCGGCGGGACCTATTCGGTCTTCACGCGGCTGCGTTCGTCGCTCGGCCAGTCCGGGATCGAGCTTCGCTGGCTTGCGGCGGGCGCTGCTGGCGATACGGTCAACGTGCCAAGCGGGCAGGGGCTTGAGGATGCGCTGCGCAAGGGCGATGCGATCGACCGCATGGGGCTGCTGGATGAAGAAACCCGCGCCCGGCACATGATCGGCTTTCTGCGCGACAATCGCTTCGACGCCGTTTTCGTCAATGTTCTCGCGAACCGTTTTGAAACCAATCTGGTGCGCTATCTGCCTGCCGATATCCTGCGCGTCATGATCGTGCACAACATCACGCCCGGCACCTATGCGGCGGCAAGGGCGATCCGCGATCATGTCCATGCGACGGTTGGCGTTTCAAAGCGCTGCCGCGATGACCTCGTCCGCCAGCACGGCTTCGATGCCGCCCGGACTCTGGTCATCCCGCACGGTTTGAACCGGGATATTCATCTGGCGCGCAATGTGACGAAGCAGGACGAAAGCGGGCCGCTGCGCCTGCTTTATCTCGGGCGCATCGAGGACAACTCCAAGGGCATTTTCTGGCTGCCGAACATATTGCGCGAGCTCAACTGCCCCTATCACCTGACAGTCGCCGGTGACGGCCCCGATCTGGCGGAACTGCGCCGCCGTCTGGCGCCGTTTGGCGATAACGTCAGCTTTACCGGCTGGGTTGCGCCTTCCGATGTTCCGTGGCGGGTCAGCCAGCATGACGTGCTGGTCATGCCCTCGCGCTTCGAAGGGTTCGGCCTCACGCTCATCGAGGCGATGAGCCAGGGTTGCCCTGCGGTTGTATCGAGGATCGCCGGCGTGACGGATACCATCGTCACCGATGGCGAGGACGGGCTCTTGTTCCGCGTCGGCGATTTTCGCCAGGCGGCACGCCATATCGAACGGCTTGCCAGTGACCGGAAACTGCTTGCGGGCATGGCCACCGCCGCCCGGCAGAAGGTGGAAACGGTGTTCGACAATGATGTTGTCGGGCGCGCCTATGCGGGCCTGCTCGAACATCTGGCGGCGGAACGCCCTGCCATCGCCCCGCCGCTGGCGCTTTCGCAATGGGCGATGCCGAACGCGCTTCATTCCAGCCTGCGCAGCCGCCTGCCGAAGCCCGTGAAGAACTGGCTGCGCCAGATGCGCGAGCGCCTGCATGCGGGATGGTCGGCAGCATGACCTGTGAATAGAAAGGAGAAGGGCATGAACCTTTTCACACCGCAGTTCCGCAATTCGCAATTGCTCGCCAGCAAGGCGCATGCGCTTATTCCCGGCGGCTGTCACACCTATGCCAAGGGCGACGACCAGTATCCGGTTCTGGCGCCCGGCTTCATCCAGCGCGGCTCCGGCTCGCATGTCTTCGATGTCGACGGCCATGAATATATCGAATACGGCATGGGCAATCGCGCCGTCGGGCTCGGTCATGCCTATCCGCCAGTCGTCCGCGCGGTGCGCGATGCCTTGCAGGATGGATGCAATTTCACACGCCCGAGCGCTATCGAGGTCGAATGCGCGGAAAGCTTTCTCGAGCTGATCGACAGCGCGGACATGGTGAAATTCTGCAAGGACGGGTCCGATGCGACTTCAGGCGCGGTGCGGTTGGCGCGCGCCTATACCGGGCGCGACATGGTTGCCTGCTGCGCCGATCATCCATTCCTCTCGACCGATGACTGGTTTATCGGAACCACGAAAATGAATGCGGGCATTCCCGCATCGGTCTCGGCCCTGACGGCGACTTTCCGCTACAACGACATCGCAAGCGTGCAGGCCGTGTTCGACGATTATCCGGGGCGGATCGCCGCCATTATCCTGGAGCCCGCCAAGGCCGATGAGCCGCAGGACAATTTCCTGCACGAAGCAAGGCGCATCGCCCATGAAAACGGGGCCCTGTTCATTCTGGACGAGATGATTACCGGCTTTCGCTGGCATATGCGCGGGGCGCAGAAGCTTTACGATGTCGAACCCGATCTTTCCTGTTTCGGCAAGGCGCTGGGTAACGGGTTTGCCATTTCGGCGCTCGCGGGCAAGGCGGAATATATGCAGCTTGGCGGTCTGATCCAGACGGATCACCCCCGTGTGTTCCTGCTTTCCACCACCCATGGCGCGGAAACCCATGCAATGGCGGCGGCGATTGCCACGATGACGATCTATCGCGACGAACCGGTGATCGAAAGGCTCTATGAGCAGGGTTCCAAACTGGCGGCGGGCGTGAATGCGGCGATTGCCGCCCACGGACTTCAGAACCATGTTCGCCTGTTCGGGCGTCCGTGCTGCCTTGCCTATGGAACGCTCGATGAAGCGGGCCAGTCGTCGCAGGCTTTCCGCACGCTGTTCCTTCAGGAGACGATCCGGCGCGGCGTGCTGATGCCGTCGCTGGTCGTCAGCTACACCCATAGCGACACCGACATTGCGCGCACGGTGGATGCAATCGACGGTGCGCTCGGCATTTATGTTCGCGCCCTCAATGACGGGGTAGGTTCCTATCTGACCGGGCGTCCCTCGCAGGTGGTCTATCGCCGCTTCAACGAAGCGCCGACCTATCCGCCCGCGATGCGATGAAGCGCCTCGCGGCGGTTCTGATCGCCACGATCCTGCTGTCTATGGCGGCAGGGTCGTCCCATGCGGCTGGCCAGTTTCCGATCAGGGTCGCTGAGGACGGACGTATTTTCGAGGATGCGATGGGCAAGCCCTTCCTGTTGCAGGGCGATACGGCATGGTCGCTGATCGCCGAATTGAAACGGGAAGACGTCGAAATCTATCTTCAGGATCGCAGGAAGCGCGGCTTCAACGCCATTCTGGTCAATCTTCTCGAACACCGGTTTTCCAGCCATCCGCCTGCCAATGCCTATGGAGAGAAGCCCTTCGAGGGCGATGCGTTCGGTGAGCTCAATCCGAGATATTTCGACCATGCCGCCTGGGTGATCGGGCGGGCGGAGCAACTGGGAATGGCTGTCTTTCTGGCGCCCGCCTATCTGGGCGTCAACGGCAACAGTCAGGGCTGGTTTTCCAAGGTTCAGGCTGCGGGACCGGCGAAAATGCGGGGCTATGGCGAAGCGATTGCCCGGCGATTTGCCGGATTTCACAATATCGTCTGGGTTCTGGGCGGTGATTTCAATGCGCCGGATCGCCAGCTCGTCTCTGATCTGGCCGAGGGCATAGCGCTGGTTTCCCCCAATGCGCTCCAGACGATACATTCCGGCCGCAACACCGATACGGCGGAACTCTGGGCCGACCAGCCATGGCTGAGCCTCGATACGGTTTATACCTATGACGATGTTCATGCGGCGATTTCTGCCCGGCGGCAAGCGGGCAGGATGCCCGTCATCCTGCTGGAAGGCGCCTATGAGTTCGAGCGCGAAGCCACGGCGCGCATGATCCGCCGCAATGCCTATGGCGCGCTTCTGGCCGGTGCCGCCGGACAGTTCTTCGGCAATAACCCGATCTGGCATTTCACCGGCCCCGGTATCTTCAACGCTGACCGCAGCTGGCAGGAAGCGCTCGGCAGCCCCGGCGCGCGATCGATGACCGTGATGAAGAAACTGTTCGACAGGCTGCCATGGCCGCATTTGCAACCTGATCGTGAAAAGCGGATCGCATTGAAGCCGGAAAGCTACGCCTCGTCCCTGCCTGATGGCACGCTGTCGGTCATCTATGGCGACGCCGACGGCTTTGCGGTGGCAAAGCAAGCGGTCGGGCAAGGCAGGAAGGCAATCTGGTTCGATCCGGTTTCCGGCATGTTCGCGGATGCGGGCCCGCCGAAGATCGAGGGAACGGTTGCGACCTATATGCCCGCGCAGGCAAAAAACGCGGGCGGGGGAACCGACTGGCTTTTGCTGATCGGCAGCACCGAGCGCCTGCGCTGCATCCGAAAGGAGTAGGCGATACGCCCTTTTCCCCCTTTCATAAACGCTTGTCCTAACCGGACATGCCTTCGGTCAAGTCGTCGCTCCCGCCCTCCATCGCTAACATGCATTTATCAAAGCTTGAGGAGTCGGACATGAAGGTACTGGTTACGGGCAATCAGGGCTATATCGGGTCGGTCATGGTGCCGGTCCTGATAAATGCGGGGCATGAAGTGTCTGGCTATGACATTGGCCTTTACGAACATTGCCATTTTGAAGAAGGCGGCGCGGTGATGAATGTGCCGACCATTCGCAAGGACGTGCGCGATGTGTCGCCGCGCGATCTCGAGGGGTTCGATGCGGTCATTCATCTTGCAGCACTTTCCAACGATCCGCTCGGCAATCTCAATGAGGAACTGACCTACGACATCAATCACCGGGCGAGCGTCGCCATGGCCAAAGCTGCCAAGCGCGCCGGTGTGGGGCGTTTTCTGTTTGCCTCATCCTGCAGCAATTACGGCATCAGCGATGCCGACCTGATCGATGAAACCGGCGACCTGAAGCCGGTAACGGCCTATGGCCGGTCCAAGGTGCGGGCGGAACAGGAAATCCGGGAACTCGCCGATGCAAGCTTCTGCCCGGTCTATCTGCGGCCCGCGACCGCCTACGGCGTTTCGCCCTTCCTGCGCTTCGATATCGTGCTCAACAATCTGGTGGCATGGGCGGTGACGAAGGGACTGATCTATCTCAAGTCCGACGGCACGCCCTGGCGTCCCATCGTCCATATTCGCGATATTTCCCGCGCCTTCATGGTGGCGATGGAAGCCCCGCGCGAGAAAGTCTGGAATGAGGCTTTCAATGTCGGCTCGACCGAGCACAATTACCGCATCCGCGATATTGCGGGGATCGTTGCCGAGAATGTCCCCGATTGCCGCATCGAATATGCGGATGATGCGGGGCCGGATACGCGCTCCTATCGCGTCAGTTTTGAAAAGTTGGCGCGGGTGCTGCCGGAAGCCAAGCCGGAATGGGATGCCGTTGCCGGCACGCGTGAACTGCTTGCAGCCTATAGCCGCTCGACCCTCACGCTTGAGGAGTTCGAGGGGCCACGGTTCCAGCGCATCGCCCATATCCGCAAGCTGATAGCCGAAGGCGTGCTGGATGCCGATCTGCGGCGTGTCGAAGAACAGTCGCAACCTCTGCGGGCCACGGCATGATGGATACGGGGGCGGGCAGAAGCACCGAATGGGCCGTTCCACCGCCAACGGACGGAACGGCCATATACGAACTTGCTGCCCGCCTTTATCCGCTTTGCCGCAGTCTGGCGGGCGACGGCGTGCGCGAGACGCTCGCCATCATCGGCGAAAATCTGCCGCTGACGGTCCATCAGGTGCCGAGCGGCACGCCGCTTTACGACTGGAAAGCGCCGCAGGAATGGATCATTCGTGAGGCCTATATCGCGGATACGAGCGGCAATCGCATCGTCGATTTCGCCCGGCACAATCTGCATGTGGTGAATTTCAGCGTGGGCGTGCGGGCGCGAATGCCGCTCGGTGCGCTGAAGGCGCATATTCATACGCTGCCCGACCAGCCGGACCTCATTCCCTACCGTACCTGTTATCATGCGGAGGGATGGGGTTTCTGCATGGCGCATATTGAATTTCTGGTGATGCAGGATGGCGATTATGACGTTGTGATCGACGCGGAGCGGCGCGACGGCTTTCTGACCTTCGGCGAGTTCATTCACCGGGGAGAGACCGACGAGACGTTTATCCTGTCAGCCCATCTCTGCCATCCGTCGCTCGCCAATGACAATTGCTCCGGACTGGCGCTGCTGGCCCACCTCGGCGAAGTGCTGCAATCAAGGCGCACGCGCCTGACCTATCGCCTGCTTTTCGGTCCGGCGACTTTCGGCGCGCTTGCATGGCTTCAACAGAACGAGGCGCATCTGGGATTGGTGCGGCATGGGCTGGTCCTGTCCTGCGTCGGCGATGCGGGCGGGCCGAACTACAAGCGCAGCCGTCGCGGCGATGCCGAGATCGATCGGATCATGGGCCATGTGCTTGCCGGCCGCGCCGATGCGGCGCTCCATGATTTCTGGCCCTATGGCTATGACGAGCGCCAGTTCTGTTCGCCGGGATTCGATCTACCGGTCGGCATGTTCCAGCGCAGCCTTTATGGCACTTTTCCCGAATACCACACATCGGCCGACAATCTCGATTTCATCAAACCCGAATATCTCGATCAATCTTTCAACTTGGTCATGCAGGCCATTGAAATCGCTGAACGAAACTGGCGTCCAGTAAACCTTTCTCCAAAGGGAGAACCGCAGCTTGGAAGGCGCGGGCTTTATGGAAGCACGGGCGGCGACAGCCGTGCCGCACAAAACGCAATGGCGCTGTTATGGGTGCTCAATCTGGCGGATGGCGAGCATTCCATCCTCGATATGGCAGAGCGGGCGAAATTGCCCTTCGCAACCCTTGCCGATGCGGCCGACCGGCTCCGCGATGCGGGTTTGCTGGCGGCGACCTAAAGCAGCGGCCACGCCAGATCCTTGTCGGAAATGACGCTCGGCCTGTTGGGCCAGGGAATGCCCAATGAAGGATCATCATAGCGCAAACCTGTTGCATAATCAGGCGCATAGGGCTTCGAGATCATGTATCGCACGAGCACATCAGGCGTCAGGGTCTGGAAACCGTGCGCGCAGCCTTCCGGAATATAGAGCTGCACGCCGTTTTCCGCTGAAAGCTCCACGCCGGTCCAGCGCCGATAGGTTGGCGAATGCGGACGCAGATCGACAAGAACGTCCCAGATCACGCCTTGCAGGCAGGTGACGAGCTTTGTCTCCGAGTGCGGCTCGCTCTGATAATGCAGGCCGCGCAACGTTCCTTCCTCGCGGGAAAAGGAGAGGCTGTGCTGCGGAAAATGCGTTTCCATCTGGCGCTCGGCGAAGGCGCCTTCGCAAAAGACGCGTGCAAACCAGCCGCGCTCGTCCTCAAGCCTTTCAGGCTCGATGGACCAGGCGCCGTCAATATTGAGCGAAGTGAAACGCATGTCGTGCCCCGATTTGTGCAAGCGTCATTCTGCCAGCGGGTATTTCGGGCGATAGGACCTTCTTCGACGCATTTGGCAGGCTTGCGGATGAGCCGACCCTGCCCGAAAGAGGTACGCGCCTACGCCCCCATCGCCATTGGGCGAAGATCGGGTATCTACGCTTCATAGTCCATCCGGTGAATGTTGCGCCCGATCGTATGTACGGCTCGCCCCTGATGACAGTCTCGGCAATTTTTAGACCGCTTAGTAGTTTTGGCTATCCGACGCGGATCGGAATTCAACCCTACAGAAGACCCGGCCATATAGGTTTAAAAGGCGAGGAATGACGTATGACCATCCAGACGCCGGATATTTCGCGGAGCACGAGCATGGCGCAAGAGCAGACCGGCTGTCGGCTGTGCGGTAAACTACTCAAGCATAGCTTTGTCGACCTCGGTATGTCGCCGCCTTGTGAAAGCTTCATCACCGCGGATCGCCTGGACCGTATGGAGCCATACTACCCGCTCTATGCGCTCGTCTGCGATCATTGCTATCTGGTGCAGCTGAAGGAGTATTTCTCGCCTGCCGAGATATTCACCGAATATGCCTATTTCTCATCCTTTGCCACAAGCTGGGTCAGCCATGCGAAGACCTATTGCGACGAGATCACCGAGCGGCTGGGGTTGAATGAAAACAGCTTCGTGGTCGAGATCGCCAGCAATGACGGCTATCTGCTGCAGCATTTTCTGCCGAAGGGCATCCCGATCCTTGGCATCGAACCGGCGGCCAATGTGGCCGAAACGGCAATCGCCAAGGGCGTGCCGACGCGCGTGGATTTCTTCGGCTCGACGCTTGCCGCCGAACTGGTCGGCGCAGGACGCAAGGCCGACCTCCTGATCGGTAACAATGTTCTGGCGCAAGTGCCTGATCTCAATGACTTTGTTCGTGGCCTGCAACTGCTGTTGAAGCCGGAAGGTGTGATCACGCTGGAGTTTCCGCATCTCGCCAACCTGATCGAGCAGAACCAGTTCGACACCATCTATCACGAGCATTTCTCGTATTTCTCGCTGCTGACGATCCGCTTCATGGCGCATCGCCACCACCTCAAGGTCATCGACGTGGAGGAACTGCCGACCCATGGCGGGTCGCTGCGGGTGTATCTTGCGCATAACAGCAGCAAGCGGAAGGCGGGACCGCGTGTCGCGGCACTCCTGAAGCGCGAAGAGAGTTTCGGCCTCAACGAGATTTCGACCTATGAGCAGTTCGCCGAAAAGACCCGGCGTACCAAGCGCGATCTCCTGTCCTTCCTGATCGCCGCCAAGAATGCGGGCAAGCGCATCTGCGGCTATGGCGCGCCGGGCAAGGGCAACACGCTGTTGAACTATTGCGGCATCGGCACGGATTTCCTGGATTTCACGGTGGATCGAAACCCGTACAAGCATGGCCGTTTCACGCCCGGCATGCACATTCCGATCTATGATGTATCGGCAATCGACAAGTACCGGCCCGATTACATCCTCATCCTGCCGTGGAACTTCAAGGATGAGATCATCCGGCAAATGCAGCACGTGGTCGAATGGGGGGCGAAGTTCATCATTCCCATTCCGCACGTCACGTTGATTGATCCGGCACTACTCACTGAGGAGCGGTAATCATGAAAGTCGTTCTGTTCTGCGGCGGTCTTGGAACCAGAATTCGCGAATATTCGGAGAATATACCGAAGCCGATGATCCCGCTCGGCCATCAGCCGATCCTGCATCACGTCATGGAATATTACGGCGATTACGGGCACAACGAATTCGTTCTGTGCCTCGGCTACAAGGCCAATGTCGTGAAGGATTTCTTCCTGACCATCCGCCCACAGACCTTTGCGGACTGTGTGGTTTCCGATGGCGGGCGCAATGTGCAACTGCTTGAGGAAGTGGATCGCGACTGGAGTGTCACGCTGCTCGATACCGGCATATGGCGCAATATCGGCGAAAGACTGTGGAGCGCCCGGTCGCATGTGGCGAACGAGGACATGTTCCTCGCCAATTACAGCGATGGTCTCAGCGATGTAGACCTCGACGACATGACGGAACGCTTCCGTGCCAGCGGCAAGATCGCCTGTTTTCTCGCCGTCCGTCCGCCGCTGACCTATCACCTTGCCGATATTGCCGAAGGCGGCGACGTGCGTGCTTTCCGGACGTCGAACACTTCGGACATCTGGATCAATGGCGGCTACTTCCTCTTCCGCAAGGAGATCTTCGACTATATGCGCGAGGGTGAGGAACTGGTGCTGGAGCCGTTTGGCCGCCTGATCGCGGAAAACCAGCTGATGGCCTATAAATATGAGGGCTTCTGGCGCTCCATGGATACGCTGCGCGACTGGCAGACGCTTGAGGATATGGTGGAGAAGGGCGACATGCCCTGGAAGAGGCACAAGGCGGAAGAGGCCAGGCGCCGCGCCACCAATGTCGCGATAGCGCTATGATCGACCTGCGTTCGCTCGCAAATCACAGCCGCCCGCTGCAATTGCTTTGTCTGGGCGCGCATTCGGACGATATCGAGATCGGCTGCGGCGGCACGCTTCTCAGCCTGATCGAGAGCGGCGCGCCGCTGCATGTGGAATGGTGCGTGCTTTCGGGAAATGAGGAAAGGCGGGCGGAGGCGGAAGCTTCAGCCCGCGATTTTCTGCGTGGGATAGACAGTTTCAACATTCATCTCGCCTCTTTCGAGGATAGCTACTTTCCCGCGCAGGGCCGCGAAATCAAGCAATGGCTGATCGAACAGCGCGGGCGAAGGGTGCCGGACATGGTGTTCACCCATCGCCATGGCGACGCTCATCAGGATCACCGGACGGTCAATGAACTGACATGGAACCTGTTTCGGGATCAGGTGATCCTCGAATATGAAATTCCGAAATGGGATGGCGATCTGGGCCAGCCCAACGCCTATTCGGCGCTACCGGTCGCAATCATGGATCGCAAGATCGAACTGTTGATGAAGCACTTCGGCACCCAGCGCTCCAAGGATTGGTTCGACTCCGAAACATTTCGCGGTCTGGCGCGGCTGCGCGGCATGGAATGCCGTGCGCCCGAGACTTATGCCGAGGCTTTTCATGCCAGAAAGCTGCGGTTGTTCTAGTTTGCAATCGGCTCCGCATTGGTGTCGACACGGACGACCACCGACATGCCCGGCGCCAGACGTGCTGCATCCGGCTGATCTTCGTCGATGGCGATGCGAACGGAAAGGCGTTGCGTGATCTTTGTGAAGTTGCCGGTGGCGTTATCGGATTTGATCACGCTGAACTCTGAACCGGCGGCAGGCGCGAAGGCTTCGATACGCCCGGTCAGCTTCGCATGGCGCAGCGCATCGACGGTGAACGTGACCGGCTGGCCGACCTTCATGCCGTAGAGCTGTGTTTCCTTGAAATTGGCCATCACCCATTTGGACTTCGGCACGACGGAGACGAGCTGCGTTCCCGCTGTCACATATTGCCCAAGCCGCACGCCCACTTCGCCGAGCGTGCCGTCACGCGGGGCGATGATATGAGTGTTCTGAAGGTCGATCCGCGCCAGCTCGACAGTTGCTTCCGCATTGGCGATATCGGCATTGAGGCTGTCGCGATTGACGATGATGGATTGCAGGTCCTGTTGCGCGACGGCCAGCGCGGCTTCCGCTTCCTCCACTGCGGCCTGTGCCTGAAGCAGACTGCCATGCGCCGTGTCGGCGGAGCTTTGCGTGGTCACGCCGCGCGGCAGCAATGCCTCGACGCGCTTGGCATTGGCTTCGGCAACCTCAAGTGCTGCCTTGGCGCCGGAAATCTGCGCCTGCCGCGACTGGATCGTCGCTTCCGCCGAGCGCTGGCTCTGTTCCGAATTGGCGAGCGCTGCCTTCTTGCTGTTGAGCGCGGCCAGCGCCTGATCCAGCTTCTGCTGATAGCTGCGGCTGTCGATCTCGAAAAGGAGGTCGCCCTGCTTCACGGACTGATAGTCGTTCACATTGACCTTGGTGACATAGCCGGCGACCTGCGGGCTGATAACGGTCACCTGACCGCGGACATAGGCATTGTCGGTCGTCTCGACGCTGTGCTTGAACGGCGGCAACTGCCACGCCCACAGTACCATCAGGACACCTGCAAGGCCGATGATGAGGGCGAGACCGCCGCGAATATACTGTTTTCCAACTAACATCTTCATTACTCGTCGATTTAACCAGCCATCGTCGCACTATGGCGGCGGGCCTGCATGTTTTCATAGAGGCGATAGGCGATCAGGCATGCGAGCGAGAGGACCGCAATGACGGAGATCGCGAGAAAGGCATCGTTATAGGACAGCACCGTCGCCTCCTTGGTGACCTGTTGCCCGAGAAGCGCCAGCCCTTCGGCCCTGGTCAGTCCCTGATCGGCCAGAACCTTCGCATAGGTGCCGGATAGCGCCTGAACGCGCTGGGCGACTATCGGGTTGGACATGACCAGTTGCTCCACCAGATAGGCGGAATGGTATTTCTCCCGGATCGTGATGAACGTGCTGAATACGGCAGAACCGATAAGCCCGCCGATATTCTGCGTGAAAAGGAAGATGACGATGAAACTCGTCATGTAGGTCGGTCCCTGTTTGAGGGCCTTGGTAATGCCCGCAAGCATGGCCGGAGGCAGGAACAGGGCGCCGCCGAAGGCGATCAGGCCCTGGCTGAGATAGGCGTTGTGCGGGCGGGTAAGGTTGGTCGCATGGCTGTCCAGAAAGGCGCCGACCGCGATGAAAACCAATGCCAGCCCGAAGATGAACGATACACGTTCCAGCTTCATCCAAATGCCGCAGGCAATGCCGCCCGCCAGCGAAGCGGCGAGAATGACGAGATAAAGCCCGCGGCTCTGGCCGTCCTGCAGGCCGAATGCCTGAAAGAGACCGACCGCGCCCGTCGTCTGCTCGGCAAGCACGATGCGGAATATGAAGAGGATCAGCGTGAAGCGCAGGATTTCCGGCGAGAACAGCCAGTGCAGGTTCATCAGCGGCTGCTCGCGGTTGAGCTCGAGCGCGGCGGCGCAGGCCAGCGCCGCTATCGAGATCGCAAGGCATATGCCGATCCACGGCGCTTCAAACCACCAGTAATTCTTTCCCTGAACCAGAACCACCGCGAGAAGGCCGAAGCCGATGGCAATCAGCCCATAGGCGACGAAATCCAGCCAGTGCAGCACCTTGGCGCGCGGGGCCTGTGTCATCGGCAGAATATAGACCACGGCGAAGGCGGCGAGCGACAGGCCGATCTCGACCATATAGAGCTGCTGCCATTGCCCGATGTCGAACAGCAACGGCGAGATGACGCGCGCCAGCGGGCCTGCCGCAGCCGAACAGGTGAGCGCGAGGCTGAGGCCCCACGTCATCTTCTTGGGCGGAGGAAAGGCTTCGAGCATGTAGAGAAAGCCGATCGTCGAAACCGGTGCCGCAGCCGCACCCGCGATGAAGCGGATCGGGATCGCCGACCAGATGTCATAGACGAGCAGATGCAAGAGCGAGGACACCAGAAAGACGGCGATGGCGATTTCCGCGAAGCGGCGCAGGCCGAACTGCGTGCGGATCTTGACGAGAAGGATCGTCAGGCTGGCATAGGGAGCCATATAGGCCGCGATCAGCCATGAAGTTTCCGTCAGCGTTGCGCCGAGTGACCCCTGTATCTGCTGCGTATTGGCAGAAATGAAATACATGCTGAGACCGCGTGTCGACCACATGAGGATGGACGCTGCAATATAGATGGCCGAAATGTAAACCGGCATATGCGGAGCGGGCGGTGCCGCAGCCGGTTGCGCTGCCGGGGGTGTCTGGTCTGATTGATTGGCTTTGTTTTCTTCCGACATGGTTCTAGCGGTCTTTATCCGCGAGCGTCGTCTCTACCGTCTGGCTGATTTCCCGAAGCACCGATAACGCGGCTTCCAGCGTGGGCCTGTCGATGCGCTGCAAAAGCTCCGACCGGATGCTGCGGGTGATTTCCTGCAACTCGCGCACCTGTGCCTGCGCTTCGTCGGTCAGTTCGATCCGTTTCGCGCGGCGGTCGCCTTCGACTGCGGCACGATAGATCAAACCCTGCTTCTCAAGGCCATCCAGAAGGCGCACCACCGATGGGTGCTCGATTTCCAGCGCATCCGCCAGCTCGCGCTGGTTCCAGTCGCGCTCCTGGGCCAGAAGCAGGAGCACGCGGGCGCGCGCCAGCGTCAGCCCGCGTTCGCGAACACGGGAATCGAACAGGTTGCGCATTTTGCGCGCGGCCGTGGACAGCTCCATGGTGAAGGCCGCTTCGAGATCGAGTTTTGATTGAGACATTGTATAGCTATCTATTATATGTGTAGCTATACATAATAATTTATTGCCTGCTAATCAATGCCGCGTGTGCCCCTGCAAAGCACGGAACTGAAAAAAATCTGCGCCTGCGGGAATAAATCGCGGTTGCCGATTGTCTTACCTCCATATCGCATGTCGCGATTGGAACCCTGTGAGGCAAATCATGAAAACGTTTGGTTTTATGTCCGTACTGGCAATTGCAGCAGTCGCGGCGTCCGCTGCTGTCGCAGCGCCATCCGTCAAGACGATGGAAAGCTCGAAGGGGCAGGTCCTGGCAGGCGCCAAGGACATGACGCTTTATACTTTCGACAAGGATAGCAAGGGCGAATCCAGCTGCTATGATACCTGTGCGAAAAACTGGCCGCCCTTCAAGGCGATGAAGGGGGCGAAGGCTTCAGGCGCATATACGCTGGTCAAGCGCAAGGATGGCAGCGAGCAATGGGCAAAGGATGGAATGCCGCTCTATTACTGGGTGAAGGACAAGAAGCCCGGCGATGTGACCGGAGACGGCGTTAATGGGGTCTGGCACGTCGCAAAGCCATGAGGCTGATGTGAGCCATCCCGCTCCGGAAACTTTCGAGGGCCAGCTTCTGGCCCTCCTGCCGGTCATGCGGCGCTATTCGCGCAGCCTTGCAAAGTCCGATGCGGAAGGCGAGGACCTGCTGCAGGACTGTGTGGCCAAGGCACTGGCCCGTCGCGGCCAGTGGCGCGGCCTCAACCTGCGTGGGTGGATACTCACGATGATGACCAACCTCTATCGCAACGGCTATAAAAGCCGCGCGCGCACCCGGCACGAAACGCTGGACGCCGCCGAGAATGTCAGCGTTGCGGCTTCCGAAACCGATCCGTTCCAGTTGCAGCAGCTGGAAGAGGCGATAAACACCCTGCTGGAAGATAACCGCGCGGTGCTGATGCTCATCGTCGTCGAAGGCTACAGCTATGGCGAGGCGGCGGAAATGCTGGGCATACCAGTAGGAACCGTCATGTCCCGGCTGTCGCGAGCGCGCAATCGCCTTGCCGAACATATGAACGGCTCAAATATCGTAACGCTTCGGAGAAACCGATGACAGCCTCCAATTCTCCCATAACCGAAGCGGAACTGCTTGCCTTTGTCGACGGACAATTGTCCGAAGAAGAGCATATGCGCATTGCCGGGCTTCTTGATGAAAACCCCGAACAGGCGGCGCTGGCCGACGAATGGCGCAGGCAGAACGAGGGGATCAGGCACTTATTTTCCCGCTATGCCGAGCCCCGGAACGAAGACGCCGGAATGATCCGGCAGGCGGAAACGCGCCAGTCGCGAACCTATCACGGAGCCGTTGCTGCTGCCGTTCTGGCGGCCTTGCTGATCGGCGGTGCGGGCGGCTTTGCAGGTTCGCGCCTGCTTTCGGAAAATGCGCCGCAACTCGCCAGCGTGCAGACCCTGCCGGAGCAGGCTCAGGCGGCCTATCTCATCTATGCCAGCGAAGTGCGGCATCCGGTCGAGGTCTTTTCCAACGAAGAAGCACATCTGGCGGCATGGCTTGGCAAAAGGCTCGACATAGCCGACCTTCGGCTACCCGATCTCCGCTCCCTCGGCTTTCAGCTTGTCGGCGGACGCCTCTTGCCGGTCGGGGGCAAGGCTGGCGCTTTCTTCTTGTATGAAGACGAGACGGGAAAGCGGCTTTCGGTGATCGTCGGGCGCAATCCGGATAACCGCGATACGAGTTTTCGCTTCGCTTCGAGCGACGGCGTCGAAACCTTCTACTGGATCGACAAAGATCTCGGTTATGCGGTGAGCGGCGAGATATCGCGGGACCGGCTGCGGCAGGTGGCGGAAGAATGCTATCGCCAGTTTCCGAGCTAAACCGCCTTTATCGATAGTCGCTGAAAGCCTGCACCATCGCCTCTCTGGTGCTGCCGCTGGCGATCAGCGCGGCAAGCAGTATGCGGGCCTGACCGGGACGAAGCGTGCTCGCATGGATGGCGCCCGCTTCGCCAAGATCATATCCGCCGCCGCCGCCGCCATAGCCGGGGACCAGCAGGCCTTCCGGCACGCGGCTTGAAACCACGACCGGGATATTGCGGCGGGTACACTCGCGGACGGCTTCGACAATGCAAGGCGTGGCGTTGCCCGAACCGAGCGCCGCAAGCACGACGCCGCTTGCACCGGCTGCAATGCTCGCTTCAATATGGAGGGCGTCGCAGCCCGGATAGATGGCAATCAGGTCGACGCGGCGATCGCCGACCGGGGCAGGGAACACCGGGCTCTGGACGATGAGCGGACGGGCGGAGCGGAAGGCATCGCCATTGTCGCTGCTGAATTTATAGGCTCCCCACGCCGGGATGATGCGTCCGCCGAAGGCGATCTGGACGCCTTTTTCCGCATTGGACGGATCGCTGGCAAGGCGAATGGCGGCGGCGATGTTTTCCGGGCCGTCCGCGTCGGGGTGGTCGGCGGTAAATTGCGCGCCGGTAAAAATCACCGGCTTGCCGATGCGACACTGCAACTGCACCAGCAGCGCGGTTTCTTCCATCGCGTCGGTTCCGTGCAGGACGATGATGCCATCGACCGCGCCATCCTCGAGTTCGGCTTCGACGGCACTGCTGATACGTTGCATGTCTGAAAGGGTGAGGCTCGCGGAATCCTTGGTCATCAGATTGACGGCGCGAAGCTTTGCTTCCGCACCCGGCACCAGTCCCATGAGGTCTCCACCCGACAGGACCGGCGTGCTTGCTCCATTTTCCCCACGCTTGCTGGCGATGGTCCCGCCAGTGGTAATCAGCGCTATGGACGGCGTTGCAAGCGTCATATTTCCGAATCCTCTTATTTATCAGGAACGCTGGCGTCTACAGCACGTTCGGCGGCAAGTCGATGGATGCGTTCCCGCATCATATACCAGCCGACGATGAGGGCCGGGCCGATAATAGCCAGCGAAGCGATCGTCCAGGTGCCCACCGGATAATCGAGCGCCATCAGGACGAGCACGCCCAGCAGAAATGCCAGCGTGAGGATACCGGTATAGGGCGCTCCGAACATGCGGAAATCCGGACGCGCGATTTCACCAAGGCGCGCGAGATGCCAAAGCTTGAGCTGGCAAAGGATGATGACGCCCCATGCCGTGATGATGCCGAGCGCGGAAAGATTGAGCGCGATTTCAAACGCTTCCGCAGGCACGACAGCATTGAGAATGACGCCGATCACGGTGACGACGGCGGTGACGGCAATGCCCATATAGGGAACGCCGTTCTTGTTCATTCTGGCCAAAGACGCCGGTGCAGAGCCGGATATCGCCATGGAATGCAGGATGCGGCCCGTGGAATAGAGACCGGCATTCAGCGACGACAGAACCGCTGTCAGGACCACGAGGTTCATGATGATATCCGCCCCCTCGACGCCGATCTTGCCGAAGAAGGTGACGAAGGGGCTCTCGCCTGCGGAATAGGCCGTATAGGGGAGAAGCAGCGACAGCAGCAGGACCGAACCCACATAAAAGACCAGCAGGCGGAACACGACGGTGCGGATTGCGCGGGGCATGACCTTGCGCGGGTCTTCGGTTTCTCCAGCCGTGGTGCCCAGCAACTCGATGGACGCATAGGCGAAAACGACGCCCTGTATGATGATGAAGGCCGGCAATATGCCGTTCGGGAACAGGCCTCCGCTGTTCGGGATGATGCTGAAACCCGCCGGATGGCCATCAATCGGCGTTCCGGTCACGACGAAATAAATGCCGACCACCAGAAACGTCACGAGCGCGATGACCTTGACGAGGCTGAACCAGAATTCCAGTTCGCCAAACACCTTGACCGACATGAGGTTCATCGACAGCACGATGACAAGCGCCGTCAGCGCGAATATCCATTGGTCGATGCCTTGCAGCCAAGGCACATAGTGCTTGAAGAAATTCATGTAGAGCGCAACCGCCGTCACGTCGGCGACCGAGGTCATGGCCCAGTTGAGCCAGTACATCCAGCCTGCCACGAAAGCCAGCTTCTCGCCGTAGAACTCGCGGGCATAGGAGACGAAGGAGCCGGAGCTGGGGCGATGCATGATGAGTTCGCCCAGGGCGCGCAGCACCAGAAACGCAAAGAACCCGCACAGGGCATAGACGAAGACGAGAGCCGGGCCCGCCAGCGCCAGACGTCCGCCAGCGCCGAGAAACAGCCCGGTTCCGATTGCGCCGCCGATGGCGATCATCTGGATCTGCCTCGGTCGCAGGGCCTTGTGATAGCCGCGTTCCTCTTCGACGAACACTTCGCGTGGGGCCGGGACGGCTTTCATGGTTTCAGTCGGCATTGCTCCTCCCTGAGAGCGCGGTTTGCGGGGACGGCCATGGGGCGTGCAAGGCCACTTAGGGCACGCCGCCAGCCATTCAATGAGGGACGGATTTCATCCCGTTTGATGGGGTATTCTGTAAAGCTGCATGACAGGTTTTGGGCGGTTTTAACGCATATCGCAGAACGCGCGTCAAGTATCGCGCGCCAACTGACGAGCTTCGCTTGTGTCGCTTGAACTATGTTGGCGGTGAAAAATTCAGCCGGAAGAACGCTTTATCGGCATTTGCTAAAATGGCACGAAAGCAGCGTTCCGGTCCGGTTCGGCACCAAGGCAGGTGGCGACCCTGTGGAAATATCAGCTGACCTCATCCCTGCCGATGATGGTGGTTACCGCCGTCTTGACCTTGCTCAGATGCGCTTCCATGGCGGTGCGGGCTTCAGCTTCCGATCCCGCCTCGATGGCTTCCGCGATACGGCGATGCTCGACATTCGATGCTTCGCGGCGGCCCGTCATGAAGTTGACGAGTTCGGATTGCTGGATCAGCGCTTCACGCGCATCCGCCACGATCTTGGTAAAGACCGAATTTCCGGAGGCTTCGGCAATGGCGCAATGAAATTCGGAATCGAGCAGCTCCCACTTCTGGAGGTCGGTCTGGCGGTCCATCTTGTCGCAGAGTTCGAGCAGACGGGCGAGCTGCCCGGCGTCGCGGCGCTTTGCTGCCCAGCCAGCCGCAGGGACTTCGATGAAGGGGCGCGCTTCGATCAGATCGCGGGCCGAATAGCTGCCGTAATTCAGTTCGCTTGCGGGAGAAGCATTCAGGACATAGGTGCCGCTGCCTGTCCGCGTATGGGTAAGGCCGAGCGTCTGCAGGGACCGCAACGCTTCTCGCACGATGGGGCGGCTGACGCCGAACCGGCCAGCCAGTTGCGTTTCGGAGGGGAGGCGGGTGCCGACCGCAAGACGGCCGGATGTAATGGCGGAACGAATATCGTCGAATACGACTTCTGCCGCATTCTTGCGCGTAACCGGATGGGTGTCCGATAGCCAATCGGCCAGTTCGCTCATGTCCGCACCTCCGTCGATCGCCTTGCTCCTGTCAAGCAGCTAGGCAATTTCCAGAAGGATATCAATCCCGAACCGGTTACGAAAGGCCATCCAGGCAGACACAAATGCCCTGCGGTCCGGCTGGATCGCAGGGGCTCTGTCTGGACAATATCAGGCAGCGGTTGCTGCTGTGTTCAACTTGTTGGCCGACAGGATGCTGATAAACGCAGCCCCGTAGGCCGTGAGCGGCGCCATCTTTGCAAGTGCGCTCGCAATGGCGTCGTGGTGGCTCAATTCTTCCTCGGAATCGTGGCGGAAGGAAACGCAGACAGTCTCACCATCTTCACCGATGAATTCGACCTGATAGGAATTTTCCTTGCCGCATCTTTTGACCAGAGCATCGACGATTTGCATGCAATAATTCTCCTTCCGAGCCGCATGAACGCGCCGTGGAGGATATGGTTCCATAAAATTTTATCTTTTTGCCTGCCGTCATTTCCGCCGGGAGAGACGGGCTGCACCCAACGCCGCTGCAAAGGCAAGGGCGAGCATGACGAAGGTGAACTCAGCGACCGCGGACCATCCGTCGGCAGTCCAGAAATAGCCGCCCGCTGCCCCGGCAACGCTGGAACCCAGATAATAGGCCAGCAGATAGAGCGATGAGGCATGACCCTTGGTCTGGAGCGCCAGCCTTCCAACCAGCGCACTGGCGACCGAATGGCTGACGAAGAAGCCGACGGTGACAAGGATGATACCGGCGACGATGACGGGGAGCGGCGCAAACAGGGTCAGAAGACAGCCCGCGGCCTGGATGGCAAGGCCGATGGGAAGAACCGTGAAATAGCCAAGCCTGTCACCCATTCTGCCAGCAAGCCAGGAGGCTGCGATGCCGAAGAGATAGACCGTGAAAATAGCGCCAAGCGCCGTCTGGCTAAGGCTATAGGGCGCGGCAACGAGGCGGAAACCGATATAGTTATAGATGGTGACGAACGAACCCATCACCAGAAACCCGATGGCGAAGAGCAGCGGCAGCGCCGGGTTGCGGATGTGGCCGAGCCATGCGCCGAGGTGGAATCGTGCGTTGAAGCCGGGACGCGCAATGAAGTTCTGCGATGGGGGCAGAAGGAAGAGAAAACCGATCGATGCAGCCAGTCCAAGCAGGCCCATGCCCGCGAGCCCGACACGCCAGGAGAAATATTCGGCAAGCGTTCCGGCAATGACGCGGCCTGCCATGCCCCCGAAAGCATTTCCGGCAATATAGAGCCCCATCGATGCGCCAAGGCCGCGAGGGTCGATTTCTTCCGCAAGATAGGTCATGGCGACTGCCGGAACGCCGCCCAGCAACAAGCCCTGCAATGCGCGAATGGCGAGCAGCATATGCCAGTCCGGCACAATCGCGCTGGCTATCGTGCAGAGCGCGGAGCCGAGAAGCGAGACGAACATCAGCGTCCTGCGTCCGAAGCGCTCGGATATGGCGGCGGCACAGAAAATTGCGAAGGCGAGAAAGCCTGTCGAAACGGAAAGCGACAGCGAACTGGCCGCAGGCGTGATATTGAAATCATGCGCGAAAAGCGGCATCAGCGGCTGGACGCAGTAGAGCAGCGAGAAGGTTGCAAATCCTGACAGGAACAGCGCGATGCTCGCATTGCGAAACGCTGGGGTTCCCTTGGTGAGATAATGTCTTTGTTCGGACGCAGCGGGAGCTGAAACGAGCTTGAGCTGGCTTTCCGGTGTTCTTACGCTGTCGAGGCTGCGTTCTGCGAGGCGTGACATGACTTTGCCTTTTCAAATCCTCCCGCTTTTCGATCTAGTCAAAGCCGTTCCATTTGTCCAATATATGGAAGTGACGATTTTAATAGCTTTTGGATATGGCGATGGAACTGCGTCATCTACGGTATTTTCTGGCGGTGGCCGAAGAGGGTAATTTTACCCGAGCGGCTGCCAAGCTCGGGATCGGCCAGCCGCCGCTCAGCCAGCAGATACGTGATCTCGAAAACGAGATTGGCGTGGCGCTGTTTCACCGCGTACCGCACGGCGCAGAATTGACGGCGGCAGGTACGGCGTTTCTGGACGAAGCCAAGGCTTCCCTTGCCGCCGCCGAGAAGGCGAGGCTTGCGGCGCAAGGTGCCGCGCGCGGAGAGACAGGAAGGCTTGCATTGGGCTTCACCGCATCATCCGCGTTCAATCCGGTGGTGAGCGGTACGATCCGAAAGTTTCGTGCCAGATGGCCCGAAGTCCGGCTGACCCTGACCGAGATGAACAGCCATCTCCTGATGCAGAGCCTGATGCGGGGCGAGGTAGACGCAGCTTTTATCCGACCCGGTCTCGAAAACCCCAAGGATGTGCGCGTGAAGCGGCTGGCCGACGAGCCGATGATGATCGCCCTGCCAAGCCATCATCCGCTTGCGGTTCATCCTGAGCTCCCGATTTCAGCCCTGGCAAACGAGGCATTCGTGCTTTTCCCACGCATAGTGGGGCTAAGCCTTTATGACGATGTGGTCGAGGCCTGCCGGAAGGCAGGCTTTGAAATGATCGTGGCGCAGGAAGCGCCACAGATGCCGTCCGTCGTCAATCTGGTCGCAGCCGATCTCGGCGTCTCGATCGTTCCCGCCGCCATTGCGCAGATCAAACTGGCCGGTGTCACTTACAGGCCGATCAAGGGGGAGCCGCTTCTGGCACGGCTGGGCCTGGTTTCGATGAAGAATAACCGGTCTCCGCTGATCGACAATCTGATAAGCCTGTTGCCGGATCAATGATCCCCATGGTTCGGACTGAGCAGAGTGGAGTCCGGGCGGCGTTGACCGTCACCATCTGGCATGTATGATGGCCAGAGCGGCGAGATGCCTGGGAGGGGACGCTGCTTTTCCATCCATAGGATTACCGTAGGCGAGGGCCGGTGGCCGCAAGCCGAACGGTCGAATTATGCCCTATCCCGTCCGAATGGAGATTTTCGTGAAACGACTTCTGATTACCGGTGCTGCGGGTGGACTGGGGCGCGTGATGCGCGAAAAGCTGGTCGGACAGGCCGAACTGTTGCGCCTTTCCGATGTTGTCGATATGGGCGAGGCCGGGCCCCATGAAGAGCTTGTGCAATGCGACCTTGGCGATCTGGATGCGGTCATGCGCCTTGTCGAGGGCTGTGACGGCATTCTGCATCTTGGCGGGATTTCCACCGAGGCGTCTTTCAGCAAGATACTGAACGCGAATATCGTCGGGATGTACAATCTCTACGAGGCAGCGCGGGCGCATGGCCGTCCGCGCATCATCTTCGCCAGTTCCAATCACACGATCGGTTTCTATCGACAGGACGAATATATCGACGCAAAGGCGCCCACGCGACCGGATGGCCTTTACGGCGTTTCAAAATGCTTTGGCGAGTCCATCGCCAGCCTCTATCACGACAAGTTCGGACAGGAGACGGCAATCGTTCGCATCGGTTCCTGTTTTGAGGAGCCGCGCAACCATCGCATGCTCTCCACCTGGATGTCGTATGACGATTTTGCCAGCCTGATCGAATGCGTTTTCCGGGCACCGATGCTGGGATGCCCCGTCATCTGGGGCGTTTCCAACAATGATTCGATGTGGTGGGATAACAGCCACGCCCGTTTCCTCGGCTGGCATCCGAAGGACAATGCCGAACGCTTCCGCGCCGGACTGGAGAACACGATCCCGCGGCCCGCGCCGGATTCCGCGCTCGCGGTCTACCAGGGCGGCGCATTTGTCGATGAGCCCATCCATCAGGACGACTGACGGACTTTTGCCCAAAGACGGATCATGTGAGAGAACGCGTATATTTTGCTTTACGTACCTCAAAACGAAAGCTAATCTTTTAATCGTGATGCTTTGGGAGGAGTTCACGTGCAGCCACAAACAGCGGCGAAAGCTTTGGAAAAGACTGGGCTGAAAAAGCGCCAGAAGCGGCGATTCGCCGTGGGCGGCTGCCTATGAGCGCGCCGGGAGAAGATGGCAGGCCAGCGCTGCTGGAGGCCGTGTCGCTTTCCAAGTCGTTCGGTCCCGTTCAGGTTCTGAAAAACATTGATCTGCGCATTTTCGGCGGCGAAGTCCACGCGATCATCGGTGAGAACGGTGCCGGAAAATCGACGCTGATGAAGCTGCTGGCGGGCAATGAGCGTCCGACGGGCGGAGAAATCCGCATTGACGGCAAGCCGGTGTCCTTCTCGGGGCCGGTCGAGGCCGAAGCGCAGGGCATCGTGCTCGTGCATCAGGAAATCCTGCTCGCACCCGATCTGACAGTCGCGCAGAACATTTATCTGGGCCGTGAACTGAACCGGGGCGTCGTCGTCGACGACAAGTCGATGCGCGAGGGCGCGCGCAAGGCCATCCGTGATCTTGGCGCCGATATCGACCCCGATACGGTCGTCGGCTCTCTGTCGATTGCACAGCGCCAGTTGGTCCAGATCGCCCGCGTGCTTCTGGTGCCGCATCGTGTTGTGATCTTCGATGAGCCGACCGCTTCGCTGACGCCTTTCGAGACGGAAGCGCTGCTGAAAGTCATTCGCGATATTCGCGCCAAGGGCGTAGCTGTCCTCTATATTTCGCATCGCCTGCCGGAAGTTAAGGAAATATCCGATCGTGTGACCGTGCTTCGTGACGGGAAGCTCGTTTCCGCGCATCTGGCTTCCGAATTGCAGCCATCCGATATGGCCCGCCTGATGGTTGGCCGCGATGTCGCAAAACTCTACCCTGACCGCGCAAGCCAGCATGACAACGCTGCCATTCTGGAAATCGAGAACTTCAGCGTGCCGGGTTACGTCCACAATGCGAGCTTTCACCTGAACCGGGGCGAAATACTCGGCTTTGCCGGGCTGGTTGGCGCAGGGCGCACGGAACTGATGGAAGGCATCGTCGGTCTGCGGCCCGGCAAGGGCGATGCGCGCCACAATGGAAATCCGGTTCATTTTCGCAATGCGCATGAAAGCCAGAAGGCGGGGATCGTTTATCTCAGCGAGGACCGCAAGGGCAAAGGGCTGCTGCTGACCAAGGACCTGGGTGTCAATCTGACGCTTGCGTCGCTGAAGAAATTCGTGCGCGGTTTGCAGATCGATCGCAACAGGGAACGCACCGCGCTTGATGATGCGATCCGCGAGTTCGATATTCGTACGGGCCGCAAGGACATTCTTGCAGGCCAGCTCTCGGGCGGAAACCAGCAGAAGCTGCTGCTCGCCAAGATGATGATGCTCGAACCGTCCATCGTCATCATCGATGAACCGACGCGCGGCATCGATGTCGGCACGAAGGAGCAGATTTATCAATTCATCGCCAATCTGGCCGATGAGGGGAAATCGATCATCGTCGTTTCGTCGGAAATGCCGGAACTGATCGGCATCTGCGACCGCATCGTCGTGATGCGGGAAGGGCGGGTCGCCGGCGAGGTATCCGGCGACCGCATGACGGAACATGGCATCGTCGTGCTTGCAACCGGCGTTGAAGCCGAAGACGCCGCATAAAAACAATAAAGTGGGAAATAGATGACACAGGTTGCGACCGATAAAAGCAGAGTGCCGAGGACGTCCAAGGATTGGGACTTGCGCGCAATTGCGCCTTTTGTAGCGCTCGCTTTGCTGCTTGTACTTGGTGCTATTGTTAGTCCGAATTTCATTGGCCTAGACAATTTGCTCAATGTCATGACACGCGCTGCATTTATCGCGATTATTGCAGTGGGCGCGACCTATGTTATCTCTTCAGGTTGTCTGGACCTGTCAGTAGGATCAATGGTGGCCTTTGTGGCGAGTTTGATGATCCTTTTCATCAATTCCGGCGTCATTGCCGACCCGGTCCTGCTGCTGCTGGTTGCCGTCCTGCTGGCTCTGGTACTTGGAGCAGCCTGCGGACTTCTGAACGGACTCATTACTACCGTTGGCGGAATTGAGCCTTTCATTGCTACGCTTGGAACCATGGGGATCTACAGAGGTTTGACGACCTGGCTGTCGCAGGGCGGCGCGATCACCCTTCGCAATTCCGAAGTTCAGGCCATGTATCGCCCGGTTTACTCTGGATACATAGCTGGCGTTCCGGTCCCCGTTATCTTCATCTTTGCGACGGCGGCGCTAGCAGCTTTTGTGCTTTATCGCACACGCTATGGCCGTCATTTGCTGGCGGCAGGTTCCAACGAAGATGTGGCGCGCTATTCCGGTATCTCGGTCAAGAAGGTGCGCACTATTGCTTATGTGGTGCAAGGGTTGTGCGTGGCTGTTGCGGTGCTGCTTTATGTACCGCGTCTCGGCTCCACCTCGGCCCAGACCGGCATGATGTGGGAACTGCATGCCATTACCGCTGTCGTCGTCGGCGGTACGCTGATGCGCGGTGGCGTAGGCCGTATCTGGGGGACGATCTGTGGTGCGTTCATACTGGAGTTCATCGGCAACATCATGATCCTGTCGAATTTCATCAGCGAGTATCTGCTGGGAGCCATTCAGGGCGCGATTATCATCATCGCCATGCTGGTGCAGCGTTCGCTGGCGCGGAGATAGGTTTTGGAGATTGGCGGGATTGGTGGGGCGATTCCAGCCAGAGAGGAATGAGAGCCCCGCGTTTACTGGGAGGAAGACTATGCGAGGGAATTTGATGAAGCTTGCTTTCGCCGCTCTGACGGCGGGGGCGCTGGCCTTTGGCGGCGCGGCAAGCGCTCAGGACAAGAAAGTGACGATCGGCGTGTCGATCCCGGCTGCCGACCACGGCTGGACGGCGGGCGTCGTCTATCACGCCGAACGCGTGGCGAAGCTCCTGATGGAAGAACATCCGGGCCTCAATGTCATCGTCAAGACATCGCCCGATGCGGCATCGCAGGCCAATGCGTTGCAGGATCTGGCCGTACAGGGCCTCGACGGGCTGGTCGTTCTGCCGACCGATCCCGATCCGCTCGTCAACGCCATCAAGGAGATCAAGGACAAGGGAACCTTTGTCGCTCTGGTCGACCGCGCGCCGAGCAGCAACGACAACACCATCCGCGATCTCTACGTCGCCGGCAACAACCCGGCGCTCGGACAGGTGGCTGGCGAATATATCAAGAAGACCACGCCCGACGCACAGGTCGTCGTCATTCGCGGTCTGCCGATCCCGATCGATCAGCAGCGTCAGGACGGTTTCGACAAGGGCATTGAAGGCTCCAACGTGAAGGTTCTGGATCGCCAGTATGGCAACTGGAACCGTGACGATGCCTTCCGCGTCATGCAGGATTTCCTGACCAAATATCCGAAGATCGATGTGGTCTGGGCACAGGATGACGACATGCTTGTCGGCGTTCTCGAAGCCATCAAGCAGGCGAACCGCTCCGACATTCAGTATGTGGTAGGCGGCGCAGGCTCCAAGGATATGATCAAGAAGGTCATGGACGGCGACAAGCTCGTGCCGGTCGATGTCCTCTATCCGCCAGCGATGGTTTCGACGGCGATGCAGCTTGCCGCCGGTCATTTCTACGACCAGATTCCGGTGAGCGGCAATTACATCCTCGATGCGACGCTCGTGACGAAGGATAACGCCAAGGACTTCTATTTCCCGGATTCGCCGTTCTAAGGTGAACAGATATCGTGCGCCTGCATGTGCGGGCGCACGCTTTTCTTTTTCAATCCCGAAATGCAGCGCGAAGCGCGCTCTCAAATTGCTCGATGCCGGTCGATGGCGGGGTCCGAGCATATTCAGGAGAAGTTTGATGAAGACGATCAAGGGGCCGGGCATTTTTCTCGGGCAGTTCGCAGGCGATGAAGCGCCGTTCAACACATGGGATGGCATCACCAAATGGGCCGCCGAAAAAGGCTATGCCGGGGTGCAGGTTCCCACATGGGCGAGCCAGCTGATCGATCTGAAAAAGGCTTCTGAATCGAAGGATTATTGTGACGAATTCGCCGGTGTGGCGCGTCAGAACGGTGTCGAAGTCACGGAGCTTTCGACCCACTTGCAGGGCCAGCTCGTCGCGGTGCACCCGGCCTATGACGAAGCTTTCGATGGCTTCGCGGTGCCCGAAGTGCGCGGCAATCCCAAGGCGCGCCAGCAATGGGCGGTTGAGCAGGTGAAGATGGCGATCCGTGCATCGCGCAACCTCGGCATCGGCGCGCATGCGACCTTTTCCGGTGCGCTGGCATGGCCCTTCATCTATCCATGGCCGCAGCGTCCTGCCGGTCTGGTGGAAACGGCATTTGAGGAACTCGCCCGCCGCTGGAAGCCGATCCTTGATCATGCCGATGAACACGGCGTCGATATCTGCTATGAAATCCATCCGGGCGAAGACCTGCACGACGGCGTGACCTTCGAGATGTTTCTGGAGCAGGTCAAAAACCACCCGCGGGCCAATATGCTCTATGACCCGTCCCATTATGTCCTGCAATGCCTCGATTATCTCGACAATATCGACATCTACAAGGACCGCATCAAGATGTTCCACGTCAAGGATGCGGAGTTCAATCCGACCGGACGGCAGGGCGTCTATGGCGGCTATCAGGGCTGGGTCAACCGGGCTGGTCGCTTCCGGTCGCTCGGTGACGGGCAGGTTGATTTCGGCGCGGTGTTCTCCAAGATGGCCGCGAACGATTTTGACGGCTGGGCCGTCGTCGAGTGGGAATGCGCGCTGAAGCACCCGGAAGACGGGGCACGCGAAGGCGCGGAGTTCGTCAAGGCGCACATCATCCGCGTGACCGACAAGGCATTTGACGATTTCGCATCCGGTGGCACCGACGACGCCGCCAACCGACGCATGCTTGGATTATGAGGACGCAATGACCATCGAAGCTAAAACCAAGGAAACCGCCGTTTCACGTATTCGTCTCGGCATGGTGGGCGGCGGCGCGGGCGCGTTCATCGGCGGCGTTCACCGCATGGCGGCGCGGCTCGACAACCGGTTTGAACTGGTGGCAGGCGCCTTGTCGTCGTCAGCGGAAAAGGCGCAGGCCTCGGGGCGTGAACTGGGGCTGGCCGAAGACCGCATCTATTCCAGCTACAAGGACATGGCCATTCGCGAGGCGCGCCTGAAAAACGGCATCGAAGCCGTTTCTATCGTGACGCCGAACCACATTCATTACGAAGCTGCCAAGGAGTTTTTGCGACGCGGCATCCATGTCATCTGCGACAAGCCGCTGACCTCGACCCTTGCCGATGCGAAGAAACTGAAGAAGGTCGCCGACGAAAGCGGCGCATTGTTCGTCCTGACGCATAATTATACCGGCTATCCGATGGTGCGGCAGGCGCGTGAGATGATCGCCAATGGCGAACTTGGCGATCTTCGCGTCGTACAGGTGGAATATGCGCAGGACTGGCTCACCGAAGCGGTTGAGGCAACCGGAGCCAAGGGGGCTGTCTGGCGCACCGATCCGGCGCAATCCGGTCTTGGCGGCGCAACGGGCGATATCGGCACACACGCCTTCAATCTCGCCTCCTTCGTGACCGGCCTCACGGTCGATAGTCTCGCTGCTGATCTCGACAGTTTTGTCGAGGGGCGTCGTCTGGACGACAATGCCCATGTGATGCTGCGTTTTGCAGGCGGGGCCAAGGGCATGCTCTGGTGCAGCCAGGTTGCGCCGGGCAATGAAAACGCTCTGCGCTTGCGTGTCTATGGCACAAAGGGCGGCATTGAATGGGCGCAGGAAGACCCAAACTATCTCTGGTTCACGCCTTTTGGGGAACAGAAGCGGCTTATCACGCGGGGCGGTGCAGGCGTTGGTAATGCTGCGACCCGCGTGACCCGTGTGCCGGGCGGCCATCCGGAAGGCTATCTGGAGGCTTTCGCCACCATTTATTCGGAAGCGGCCAATGCCATCGAGGCCCATCGCAATGGCAAGAAGCCGGATAGCGCCGTGATCTATCCGACCGTCGATGACGGTTTGAAGGGCGTTGCTTTCATCGATGCCTGTGTGCGCTCGTCGCAGAAAAACGGTGGGTGGGTCAAGCTTTAGAAATTGATAGGGGAATAAAGAAAGGGCGCCAGTGGCGCCCTTTTTTGTTTTCACCGCCTTGCCGGTTCAGACATACCGATTGACGACGTTTTCGAGATATTCCTGACGGCCAGATTTCGGCTGCGGATTGATGTCCTTCGCTTCGACTTCCGCCGTGATCTGGTCCAGCGAGAGGCCGGTCAGAAGTTTCTTGCCGAAATCGCCGTTCCAGCCCGCATAACGCTCATCGAGCGGCTTGGACAACGCGCCGTCCTCCAGCATTCCGGCGGCTGCCTTCAGCCCGCGTGCACAGCAATCCATGCCCCCGATATGGCCGATCAGCAGATCCTGCGGATCGAGCGACTGGCGGCGCAGCTTGGCGTCGAAATTCGTGCCGCCGGTCGTGAAGCCGCCTGCGAGCAGGACCTGATAATAGGCGAGCGCCATTTCCGGCACATTGTTTGGGAACTGGTCCGTGTCCCAGCCGGACTGGTAGTCATTTCGGTTCATATCGATGGAGCCGAAAATGCCAAGTGTGCGGGCAAGTGCCAGTTCATGCTCGAAGGAGTGACCAGCCAGAATGGCGTGGCCCTGCTCGATATTGAGCTTCACCTCGTTTTCGAGGCCATAGCGCTTCAGGAAGCCATAGACCGTCGCGACGTCGTAATCATATTGATGCTTGGTCGGCTCCTGGGGCTTCGGTTCGATCAGGATCGTACCCTTGAAGCCGATCTTGTGCTTGTACTCGACCACCAGATTGAGGAACCGCCCCATCTGGTCGAGTTCACGTCCAAGATCGGTGTTGAGCAGCGTTTCATAACCTTCGCGACCGCCCCACAGCACATAGTTCTCGCCGCCGAGCTGCTTGGTGGCATCGATGCAGCTTTTCACGGTCGCCGCGGCAAAGGCGAAGACGTCCGGGTCAGGATTGGTTGCGGCCCCGCTCATATAGCGGCGGTTGGAGAACAGGTTGGCCGTGCCCCAGAGAAGCTTTACGCCGGTTTCGGCCTGCTTCTTCTCGAAGATATCGACGATCTCGTTGAGATATCGGGTGTTTTCCGCAAAGTTGCGCCCCTCGGGCCGCACATCTGCATCGTGGAAGCAGTAATAGGGCGCGCCAAGCAGGGAAAAGAACTCGAAAGCCACGTCGGCCTTGAGTTTTGCCGCATCCAACTCGTTGGAATACCACGGGCGGTCGAAGGTGCGACCACCGAACGGATCGCCACCCTCCCAGGCAAAGCTGTGCCAGTAGGCGACCGCGAAGCGCAGATGATCTTCCATACGCTTGCCCAGCACGATCTCATTCGGATCATAGTGACGGAATGCCAGCGGGTTGTCGCTGTCCGGCCCCTCATACTTGATCTTCTGAATGTCGCCGAAAAATCCGGTGCTCATTGTGTCCTCCCGTTCGAATGTCGTCATGTCTGATTGGTTGAGGCAACGTCACTGACCGGCGAGGGCGTGAAGTGCCGGATAAAGGGCGCGATAGCGCTGATAGGCTTCCTCATAGGCCGGGATGAGGGCGGCTTCCGGCTCTATGGTTCGCTCGGTGCGCGGCGGCGTGCAGACAGCCAGCGGGTCTACGCCGGTAGCGGCGATGAGACCCAGCCGGGCAGCGCCGAAGGCTGCGCCGAAATCGCCTTCTTCCGGCAAGGCGATCGGCACATTCAACGCGGTTGCGATTGCCTTCAGCCAATAGGTGGAGCGGGAGCCGCCACCGACCGCTGTAAGGGAACTGATCTCGGTACCGGCAGACTGAAGCGCGGCGAGATTGTCGCGGATCGCGAAGGCAACGCCTTCCAGCACGGCTTGCGTCAGGGCGCGCTGATCGGATTCATGTTCCAGACCTGAAAACACGCCGCGTATCTTCGCATCGTTATACGGGGTGCGTTCACCCGACAGATAGGGCAGGAAGGTCGTGCTGCCCGGCGCATTGAGCCTGTCGCCGAGTTCCCTAACAAGCTCATGCGCCGTCTTTCCGACAAGCCGCGCATACCAGTCGAGCGCGCTTGCTGCGGACAGGATGACACCCATCTGGTGCCACGTATCGGGCAGGGCATGGCAGAAGGCATGAACCGCGCTTTCTGGCTTCGGCTGATAGGCGCCGTTTGCAGCAAACAGCACGCCTGATGTGCCGAGCGAAACGAAGGCGTGACCGGGTTTGACCGTGCCCATGCCGCAGGCCGATGCCGCATTATCGCCTGCACCGCCTGCGACAACCGGTAGTCCGGCAATGCCCCATTCGGCGGCCAGTTCCGCCCGCAGCCGTCCGGTTGCGTCCGTGCCTTCGGCAAGACGCGGCATCCGGCTTTCATCGAGGCCGGTCTTGTCCAGAAGTTCGCGCGACCAACGGCGTGCGCCGATGTCGAGCCAGCTTGTGCCCGCCGAATCCGACATGTCGGAGACATACTCGCCGGTCAGCCAGAGGCGAAGGTAATCCTTCGGCAGCAGCACCTTGCGGGTGCGTGCGAAAATATCGGGTTCGTTATTGGCAACCCAGACGATTTTGGGCGCGGTAAATCCCGGAAAGACAATATTGCCGGTGATGGCGCGAAAAGCCGGGTTGGCATCGAGTGCGGCTGCTTCGCGATAGCTGCGCGTGTCGTTCCATAGGATGCAGGGACGCAGTACCTGGTCCCGTTCGTCCAGCAAGGTAGCGCCATGCATCTGACCGGAAAGACCGATGCCGGCAATCGCCGAAAACTCCTTCGGATGGGCCGTGCGCAGGCCGTCAATCGCTGTCCGGCAGGCGTCGATCCAATGTGCGGGGTCCTGTTCGCTCCAGCCCGGATGGGGTCGCGAAACATCCAGTTCGCCATGGGCCGACCCGATGACGGTCTGTGCGTCATCGATCAACAGCGCCTTGACACCGGATGTTCCTAGATCGATCCCGAGATACATATTTGCTCCTGTTGGAAAGGCCTTGTCGCCTGCGCTTCAGTCGAGATGCGGCAGGTTGTCTTTGAGGAAAATTTCAATACGGATGTGCTCCTGTCCGGGCACGATAGCCAGACGATCGGCAGACGCCTTCAGAACCCTGATGGCGCTGCGGATTTCATGGCCCGCATCCTGCGCCAGCACAGCGTGGATGATGCCATCCGTCAGCGCCTTGGACGTCACGCTATCGCGCTCATGGGCGATGACGAGCGGCCGATTGGCGTTGTGCCTTGCCAGCGCCTTCACCAGACCGCTATTGCCTGCTCCGAGGCTGTAAATTCCGGCGATATCGCTGCGCTCGTCAAGCAACTCGGCTACGAGTTTCTCCACGCGCGGGCCCTCATCGAAGCCTTCCAGAACGGGCAATATCTCGCGGCCAGGAAAGTCCGCTTTCATGGCAGCGGTAAAACCTTCGAAACGTTCCTGATGGTCGCGGACCTTCAACGAACCGGCGACGACTGCAAGCGCGCCTTCGGTTCCGTTGGCGAAAAGTCCCAGAAGCCGCGCCGCCGTGCGTCCCGCCGCACCGTTGTCGACGCCGACATAATGCGTCCGCGTGGAATGCCCGAGATCGGATACGAGCGTGACGGCGTGGACGCCTTGCTCTCCCAATCGGTCGCAGGCTGCACGCACGGGGTCAGTATCGACCGCGACGAATGCTACGCCGTCAGGCTTGCGCGTGGCGCAATCATCCAGCGCCGCCACGAGCGCCGCTTCATCGAAGGCGGGGACAAGGACGAGATTGATCAGCACACGCTCGGCCAAGGCCCGTTCGGTCGCGGATTGCAGTTCCGCGCGCAGGCTCAGCATGAAAGTGTTTTCATTGTCCGGCAGAATAAAATCGAACTGATAAAGCCGTCCGCGAGCAAGGTTGGCAGCACCCACATCGCGGACATAGCCAAGCGTGTTCATCGCGGCCATGACCCGGTCGCGCGTCTTCGCTCTCACGCCCGGACGTTCGTTCAGCACACGGTCTACCGTGGCGAGGCTGACGCCCGCTGTTCTGGCTATATCATGGACTGTAGGTTTCATCCTCGCTCCTCGACGCGGACCATAAGATCAAAAATGAGGTACGTAAATCAAAAAATGCTTGCTATTCATTTTTCTTCACGTATCAATGGTGTTCGAGGATGGGGCAGTGTCGCTTTTGCAATGCTGTCCGATGGAGTGATCTTGGCGCGGGGCGCCTTCGGGAGGATCAGCCATTCAAGAAATAAGCAGCTCCAAAGTGGGCTGTTTTGTCGTGCCGAACTCCGGGGGCGGAATACGTTCGGGGGCGCGGATTGGTATCAGCCGGCAGCAAGCCGGTGTTGTTTGGAGGAGATTTGCATGAAACGTCGTAATTTTCTGACCGGCGCGTTGGTTGCTGCGGCTTTGGGCATCGGCGCCATGGCGGCGACGCCGGTCTATGCTTCGCCGGAAAATCCGGTTATCGGCTTTTCCATCGACGACCTGCGTGTCGAGCGCTGGGCGCGCGACCGCGACTATTTCATCGAAGCTGCCGAAAAGCTGGGCGCCAAGGTCAATGTGCAGTCGGCTGACGGCAATGAGGAAAAGCAGGTCAAGCAGGTTGAAAACCTGATTGCGCAGGGCGTTGACGCCATCGTCATCGTGCCGATGAACTCCAAGGTTTTCGACGCCGTCGTGGCTGACGCCAAGGCTTCCGGCATCAAGGTTCTTTCCTATGATCGCCTGATCCTCAATGCCGATATCGATGCCTATATTTCGTTCGACAATGAACGCGTCGGTTTCATGCAGGCGGAAGCGGTCCTGAAGGCCAAGCCGGAAGGCAATTATTATCTCCTCGGCGGCTCGCCGACGGATAACAACGCCAAGCTTCTCCGCGCCGGTCAGGAAAAGGCCCTCAAGGAAGCCATCGATTCCGGCAAGGTGAAGGTCATTGGCTCGCAGTGGGTCAAGGAATGGAGCCCGACGGAAGCGCTCTCCATCATGGAAAACGCGCTGACGGCTGCGCAGAACAAGATCGATGCGGTCGTCGCTTCGAACGACGGCACCGCCGGTGGCGCCATCCAGGCGCTTGCTGCGCAGGGACTGGCCGGAAAGACCGCCGTTTCCGGGCAGGACAGCGACCTTGCTGCCGTCAAGCGCCTGATCGACGGCACGCAGACCGTAACGGTCTACAAGCCGCTGAAGCTCATTGCTTCGGAAGCCGCCAAGCTGACAGTCCAGATGGTCAAGGGCGAAACGCCTGAATTCAATTCCAAGCTCGACAATGGCGGCAAGCAGGTCGACACGCTTCTGCTGACGCCGACCGCCGTGACCAAGGACAATATCGACATCTACGTTCAGGACGGCTTCTATACCAAGGAGCAGATCTACGGAAAGTAAGCCTTTCCGGCGGGTGTCGCCGGAGTTGCTCCGGTGAGCCAGCCCGATGTGAAACAGTGGGGCCGGAAGTCTGGAAATCATGATCCAGCTTCTGGCCTCGCCGACTTGTCGATGCTGTCGGTGACAGCGTTGTCTGGGAGGAGTTCCGCCGGAATGTCTCGAACCCGGCGGTCCATTCTCTACGTTACTGCAAGGTCATATGCGATGTCCGAATATCTTCTAGAGATGCGCAATATCGGTAAGGACTTCAACGGCGTGAAAGCGCTGGACGGAATTTACCTGAAAGTGCGCGCGGGCGAGTGTGTCGGCCTTTGCGGTGAGAACGGCGCAGGCAAATCCACGCTGATGAAAGTGCTTTCCGGCGTTTATCCCCATAGCACCTGGAGCGGGGAAATTCTCTGGGAAGGCCAGGAATTGAAGGCGACGGGCATCCGCGACACGGAGGCGGCGGGCATCGTCATCATCCATCAGGAACTCATGATGGTGCCGCATCTGTCGGTTGCGGAAAACATCTTTCTGGGATCAGAGCCGACAAGCGGAGGCTTTATCGATTACGACCAGATGAATGCGCGTGCGACGGAACTTCTGGCGCGGCTCAATATTCACGACATCAATGTCGCGCTTCCGGTCTACCACTATCCGGGCGGCAAGCAGCAATTGATCGAGATCGCCAAGGCCATCAACAAGAATGCGAAGCTGCTCATTCTCGACGAGCCGACATCGGCGTTGACGGCATCCGAAACGCGCGTCCTTCTCGATCTCATCAAGGACTTCAAGGCGCAAGGCATGGCCTGCGTCTATATCTCCCATAAGCTGGACGAAGTGGCAGAAATTTCCGATACGGTGACGGTCATCCGCGACGGGACGCATATCGGCACGAAGCCGATGGCGGAACTCACGACGCCAGCCATCATCACCATGATGGTGGGGCGCGAAATGAAAAACCTGTTTCCGCGCGAGCCGCATGATATTGGCGAGGTCATTTTCGAAGCGCGCAATATCAATTGCTGGGATGTGACGAACCCCGACCGCAAGGTGGTCGATAATGTTTCGTTCGCTCTTCGGCGCGGGGAAATCCTCGGCATTGCCGGGCTGGTTGGCGCGGGGCGGACGGAACTGGTGTCCAGCCTGTTCGGCGTCTGGCCAGGCGCTCATGACGGGCAGGTGTTCCTGGAGGGCCGGGCACTGAAGATCCGCACCCCGCGCGATGCGGTTCGACAAGGCATCTGCATGGTGCCGGAAGACCGCAAGAAGGATGGCATCCTGCCCATCATGCCGGTGGGCTACAATATGACGATCTCGGTGCTGGATCGGTTTTCCTTGCGCGGACTGCTCGACAAGGAAGCGGAACTGGCAACGATCCAGCGTGAAATTCTGCGTCTCAAGGTAAAGACTGCCGACCCAATGCTGGAAATCGCCTCGCTGTCGGGCGGCAACCAGCAGAAGGCCGTGCTGTCGAAAATGATGCTGCCGGACCCCAAGGTGCTCATTCTGGACGAGCCGACGCGGGGCGTCGATGTGGGCGCGAAATATGAAATCTACAAACTGATCTTCGCCCTTGCGAAGCAGGGCGTTGCGGTGCTGATGGTGTCATCCGAAATGCCGGAAGTTCTCGGCATCAGCGACCGTGTGCTCGTGATCGGCGAGGGCCGGCTGCGCGGGGATTTCCCCAATGAAAATCTGACCCAGGAGAAGGTGCTTGCCGCTGCAATCGGCAAGCCGACAAGCAATGCGGCCTGATCCGCGATCAACTCTTTGTTTTCACGCATTTCCGGGCGCAAGAACCTGTCTCGTCTTCGCTGGAAATGCTCAAAATATGACCGGTGCATGATATGACGATGACGGGCAAAAGCCTTCGAAAGTTTCTGGCGGAATACAAGATCGTCGCTCTGTTGATCGTGGTTGCGCTCATATGGGCATTTTTCGCGATCCTCACCTATGATCCCGAAATGGGGCGATCGCAGTTCCTGACCGCACGCAATTTCTCCAACCTTCTGCGCCAGATGGCGATCACCGGAATGCTCGCATCCGCGATGGTGTTCGTCATCGTTGCCGGGGAAATCGATCTTTCGGTCGGGGCGCTTCTGGGGCTCCTTGGCGGCATTGCCGCCGTCCTCGATGTGCTCCTTGGATGGCCGTTATGGGCGACGATCATTACGGTATTGGTGCTCGGCGTGGCGCTCGGCGCGTTCAATGGCTGGCTGACTGCCTATCTCGGCATACCGTCCTTCATCGTCACGCTTGGTGGCCAGCTTGTCTTTCGCGGCATCGTGCTGGGCATCATGGGCGGCGTCACCATCGCGCCGATCTCGCCGGGATTCAAATATATCGGGCAAGGCTATCTGCCGGGCTGGCTTGGCAATCTCTGCGCCATTGCGCTGTTTGGCGTGCTTATCCTGATGACGCTGCGCACGCGAGCCAGCAAACGCAAGCATAATCTTCAGTTGCTTTCATCCGGCATGGAAGTCGCGAGGCTTCTTGGCATCGGCGTCCTGATCCTTGGCTTCATCCTGATCCTCAACAGCTATCAGGGTGTGCCGGTTCCGGTCTTGATCCTGCTGGTGATCCTCGGTGTCTTCACCGTGATCGCAAAACAGACCGTGTTCGGTCGCCACATCTATGCGGTCGGCTCCAACACAGAAGCGACGCGCTTTTCCGGCGTGAATGTCAATTTCGTCAAGATGGCCGTCTTCGCGCTGATGGGGCTGATGGCGGCGGTGGCCGGCCTGACGACGACCTCCCGCCTTGCAGCGGGTACGCCATCGGCGGGCATGGGCGGCGAACTCGACGCCATCGCTTCCTGCTTCATCGGCGGCACGTCCATGCGCGGCGGCGTAGGCTCCGTGCTCGGCGCATTGGTCGGCGCGCTCATCATGTCGAGCCTCGACAATGGCATGTCCATGCTCGGCGTCGATACGTTCTGGCAGCAGATCATCAAGGGCAGCATTCTTGTTCTGGCTGTCTATCTCGACATCGTATCCTCAGGCGCGCGGCGCGGATGAATTCAGGCGCATCATGATTTGATGCGCCTGAAACAACAATTTTTGCCTGAACAGGAAATGCGCTAACCGCGCTTGAGCGGTTCCAGTCCTAACAGAATGGCCAGAACCGCTCTAACTATTTGTTTTATCGCATTATCCAACGCAAAACCGTTTCACATTTTTGCTGGAAATGCTCTAACCTTCCTCCACGAATACTTCGTCGCGCTTCTTGCGTACCGATGGAAGCAGCACGACCACGAGAACGGCTGCCGCTATGGCAAGCAGAATGGCGCTGATCGGTCGGGTGAAGAAAGTTGCCGGGTCTCCGCGAGACAGGATCATGGCGCGCCGCAGATGTTCCTCCAGCAATGGGCCGAGAACGAAACCGAGCAGCAGGGGAGCCGGTTCGCAACGCAGCTTGGCCAGCAGGTAGCCGATGAATCCGAAGAATGCGACCGCATAGAGGTCGTAGACATTCGAATTCACACTATAAACCCCGATTGAACAGAACGTCATGATAATCGGGAAAAGCACATAATAAGGAACGGTCAGAAGCTTTACCCAGAGGCCGATCAGCGGCAAATTCAGGACGATGAGCATAAGGTTGCCGATCCACATGGACGCAATCACGCCCCAGAACAGGGCAGGCTGTTCCGTCGCGACATTCGGCCCCGGCACAATGCCCTGGATAATCATGGCGCCTATCATAAGTGCCATCACCGGATTGGCAGGAATGCCCAGCGTCAACATGGGAATGAACGATGTCTGCGCCCCGGCATTGTTGGCGGATTCCGGTCCCGCAACGCCTGCGATAGCACCTTTTCCGAATTCTTCGGGCGTGCTGGAAATGCGTTTTTCGACCGTATAGGAAGCAAAGGACGCGAGAATGGCACCGCCTCCGGGCAGAATGCCAAGCGCCGAGCCGATGACGGTTCCGCGCAGGATTGGTGCCGTCATGCGTTTGAAATCGTCGCGTGTTGGCATCAGTCCTGTGACCTTTGCCATCAGCACTTCGCGCGTATGTTCGCTTTCGAGATTGCGCAGGATTTCGGCAATGCCGAACACGCCTACGGCAACGGCAACGAAATTAAGCCCGTCTGCATATTCCGTGATACCGAGCGTGAAACGCGGCGCTCCCGTGTAGATGTCGGTGCCGACAAGACCGAGCAGGAGGCCCAGGACGACCATCGCCAGTGCCTTGACAATGGAGCCATGCGCCAGTGCCACGGACGATACCAGACCCACAACCATGAGCGAAAAATATTCAGCCGAGCCGAATTTAAGCGCGATTTCAGTCAGTGGCGGAGCGAACACCGCTACCAGAAATGTCGAGACAGTGCCCGCAAAGAATGAACCGATTGCCGCGATGGCAAGTGCGGCGCCAGCCCGTCCGCGTCGCGCCATCTGGTAGCCGTCAATGGCCGTGACGGCGGATGAAGATTCACCCGGCATGTTGATGAGGATAGCGGTCGTCGACCCGCCATATTGGGCGCCGTAATAAATACCGGCGAGCATGATCAATGCCGAAACCGGATCGCCGATCTGGAACGTGACCGGGAGAAGCATGGCAATTGTCGCTGTCGCCCCGATACCGGGCAATACGCCGATCAAGGTGCCGAGCAATACGCCGATCAGGCAGAAGCCGAGATTTGCAAGCGTCGATGCGGTGGAGAAACCAAGCGCAAGATTGCTGAAAAGTTCCATGTCGGCCTCCTAGAACGGCCACCACGGCCCGAAACGCTGGTACGGCAGCGCGAGGGCGTAGCTGAACACGATGACGGAGAAGACAGTGATTGCAGCCGCAAGAACCAGTGCTGCTAGCGGCTTCATGCGCATCGAGGCGAAAGAGGCAATGAGGCAGGTCAGGAACAATGACGGTATGAAACCGAGGCCGCGTACCGTGAGGCCGAAGAATATGGGTGCAGGCAGAATGAAGAACAGACCGCGCCATGCGATCGGACCCATTGGCTCACCGGAGACGCGCGTCGCCTGGATAAGTATGACCAGTCCAAGAAGGACTAGTACGCCTGAGAGAACAAGCGGGAAATATCCCGGTCCCATGCGCAGCGATGTGCCCAAGTCCAGACCCAGCGCCTGATAGGCGAAAAAGGCGCCGGTCAGTGTGAGAAGGGCACCGCATAATCCGTTGGTCGGATCGATAGAAAATTTCCTTGAGGGCTCATTCATGGGCTAATCATCTTTCGGATTTGCCGTTGAAAGGGCTATGCCGGGGGCTCGGCATGTGAATGGGATCAGCTATCCCGAGGCTGCGGTTGCGAGGCGGCCTCAGGACATGACAATCAAGGCGCGCCAGATTGCGCACCTTGATTGAGGGCCGCGACGTCAGTCCGCGTATTGTCCGGCAGCCTCGATGATGGGCTTCCAGCGTGCGACTTCGGATTCCAGCTTTGCCTTCAGCGCGGCAGGCGTCGCGTCGGATTCCGATGACGGCTTTGTGCCGAGTTCGGCGAAGCGGGCAACCACATTCGGGTCTTTCAGGGCCAGTTGGAGCGATTTCGACAGCCGCTCGGTGATTGCTGCCGGGGTTCCCTTGGGGGCGTAAATGCCGTGCCAGATGCCCACTTCCATGCCGTCAAGCCCGGCTTCCTTGGTCGTGGGAAGGTCTTTCAGCACGTCCAGACGTTCGGGCGAGGTGACGGCATAGGCCTTGATCGTGCCTGCCTGAATCTGCTTGGTCGTGTTTGTGGTCTGGTCACACATGATATCGACCTGTCCGCCGAGCAGGTCAGTCATGGCGGGGCCGGTTCCCTTGTATGGAACCGTGACGAGCGGAGTTTCAATAGCGCTCATGAACAGCATGCCGCAAAGATGCGAGGCAGCCCCGATGCCCGCATTGGCGACGGTTACGGTATCCTTGTTGGCCTTGGCATATTCGACCAGCCCCTTCAGATCGGTCGGCTCAAGGTCCTTGCGCGCAACGATGGTCATCGGAACTTCCGTAACCAGCCCGACATATTCGAAGCCGTTCAATGTGTCATAGGCAAGCTTGCGATAGAGAGTGGCGCTTGTGGCCATGCCGATATGGTGAAGCAGGAGCGTATAGCCATCCGGGTCCGCGGTTGCGACGCGCCCGGCGCCAAGTGTTCCGCCCGCGCCGCCCACATTTTCGACGATGACCTGCTGGCCAAGGTCCTTGGACATGGATTCCGCGACAAGACGCGTCACGGTGTCGGTAGGCCCGCCTGCCGCAAAAGGCACGACCATGGTAATCGTCCGTTCAGGATAGTTTTGTGCCTGTGCGGTGAAAGTTGCAGCGGAAATGGCAAGTGTCGTCGCCAGAGCGGCGATAGTCTTCATCATAGCGTCCTCCCAGACTATGTTGCGGCGGGCGAGCCCGTATTCTGAATTCAGTTCCCCACGCCTCTTTGGGCGCTTCGGGCAATCAGATGCGATATTATCAGGTCACTGCAGTAATCGCTTCCGCACCGGACTTGCTCTTGAATCGGCAATGATTTCCGGCGCGCTTCAAACAGAATGTAGATGCAACCCGGCGGCTTGCCAATGCCTGAGCTTCAACGAAAGCGCTTATACTACCAAAGTCTGGGTAGCTCGCTCTTCGGCCAGATGGTCGACGAGGGATCTGGCGGCGGCGGTCAGTTCCTCACGGGACCGCACGGCGATTACAAGATTTCTTCTGGCCCAGGCATCGGAGATCGCAACAGTCGCGATTGGCAGCGTCTTTCTGAGACGTTGGGCGGCTGTCTGCGGAATGATTGCAATCCCGGCACCGGCAGCCACCATGTGGCCGACTCCTTCAAACGTGCGAAGCCTCGTCCTGATTTTGAGCCTGCCGCCCAGACGGCTCGCCTGGCTCTCGATGTGCTCCTGCAAGGCACCGGCTGAAAGGCCGATGAATTGCTCCTGCAGGATATCCGGAAAACTCACCCGCCTATAGCTGGCGAGAAGATGGTGCTTGGCCGTGATCAGCACCAGTTGATCTTTAGCAAACGGAATCCTTTCCAGACCGGTTGCGTCTGCCGCGTCCGATAATATCCCGATCTCGACAAATCCGCGCAGGACGGCCCGGGCAATATCGGTGCTCTGCCGTTCCTTCAACTCCACATCGATGCGCGGATTTTCTGCCATCCAGACGGCGAGTTTTGCCGGAAGATACTCCGTAATCGCCGCCGTATTGGCCGCAACACGGATTGCTGTACGCATGGCTTTGGCATGCAAACCCAATTCGCTATGCATATCCGCCATCTGCCGCATCACTGTTCTGGCATGATGGACAAGGGCTTCGCCCGCTTCAGTCAAGGTTACGCCCCGCCGCCCGCGCTCCAGAAGCATAACCTGTCCCGCCGCTTCCATATCGCGCAGACGCTCGCTTGCCGCTGGAAGCGAGAGGCCTACTTCCGCCGCGCCATGGGTGATGCTGCCGGTGTCGGCTACCGCAAGGAAGAGGCGAAGGTCGGTAAGATCAAAGCGCATGCGCGATACTAGCGCGAATCCTGCCTATGGGAAAGCCGAAGGCTGGATGAGGAACTTCCGCATTCCGCCCGCTGGCCAGGTCGCTATAGCAGGGACATGACTTATTCCTTCTCCCTGATCCTCACGATTGCGATTACGTTTCTCTGCGCCGGCTTCGTCAAAGGCGTGACCGGAATGGGACTGCCAACCGTCGCGATGGGCATATTGGGCGCGCTCATATCTCCGCTCGCAGCCGCGAGCCTGCTGATTATTCCCTCCTTCGTCACCAATCTGTGGCAGTTGGTGGCGGGGCCGAGTTTCGGCGCGCTCATGCTTCGCCTTTGGAGCATGATGCTGGCAATTGTGGTGGGGACCATCGCAGGAACCGCGGTTCTGGTCGGCGGAAATATTGCAATCACCACATCGATGCTGGGTTTCTCGCTCGTCGTCTATGCAGCCTATACGTTATTGGCCCGCCAGCTACAGGTGCCGGAAAAGCTCGAGCGTTTGCTATCCCCTGTCATCGGCCTCCTGACGGGATTGATTGCAGGTGCCACGGGAATATTTGTCATTCCGGCAGTGCCCTATCTGAGTTCTCTGGGGCTCAGAAAAGAAGATCTGGTGCAGTCGCTGGGGCTTTCCTTCACTGTTTCGACTGCCGCACTGGGCGTTGGGCTTTCAAGCAGGCAGGCCTATTCGGGCGATCTCCTGTTGATCTCCGTCCTGGCCATCGTTCCCGCACTGGCCGGGATGTTCCTCGGGCAATTCTTTCGCCGCAAAATCCGGCCGGAAAGCTTTCGTCGTTGGTTTCTGATAGGCCTCATGGTCCTCGGACTTGAAATGGCATTGAGACCATTGTTCTCGTTAAGTTGATGAACGGAGAAGGATTTTTCCGTTCCTGCAAGCTGATACGGATTTGCTTTCTTGTTCGAATCCGGCAAGGGCAGGATATTGTCTCACCCCCAAGAGAATAGCCTTCAGCTTCAACGGTTTTTGCTGAAGCCTCCCTATCATCGGCCTGATTGACGGAATGACCCAAAGAGATACCGAACCAAACCAGTCGCGCGCTTTCCGGCTGTTCAAGCCGGTTCTTGCCGGCGCTACGCTGCGGGAACGATCCATTGCCTGCCTCGGCGCCCTGATCGGTATTACGCTGACCGGGTTCATATCGAGCATGTTGCTGGGAAACGGGCCGCATCTGCCTTTGATCGTAGCACCGATCGGCGCTTCGGCAGTTCTGCTCTTTGCCGTTCCGACCAGCCCGCTGGCCCAGCCCTGGTCGATCATCGGCGGCAACACGATTTCGGCCTTCGTCGGTTTGGCCGTCACGCAGTTTGTCGATGATCCGGCGCTGGCAATCGGCCTTGGCGTGGCTCTGGCCATCGCTGCCATGTCCGTCACCCGCAGCCTTCATCCGCCCGGCGGCGCAGCGGCGCTGACCGCGGTTCTGGGGGGATCGGCGGTCGCCAAATGGGGCTTGCTGTTCCCGTTGGTGCCGGTTGCGCTGAATTCCTGCCTTCTTGTCGGACTGGGGATCCTGTTTCACAAACTGTCGCGCCGGAAATATCCGCATGTGGTTGCTGCCGCGCCGGTTAACAAGCACAGCACGGAAGACCTGCCGCCTTCGGTCCGCATGGGCATCCGCGAGGAAGATATCGACCGCGCCTTGTTGGCGTTGGATGAAAGCTTCGATATTGATCGCAACGATCTCGGACGTCTGCTGCGGCAGGTGGAGCTTGAAGTGTCCACTCGCTCGCGCGGGGACCTGACATGCGCCGATATCATGTCGCGGGATGTCGTCAGTATCGACGAAGGTGCAACCGCCAGCCAGGCGCGCGAGCTGATCCTGCGGCACAATCTGCTGACGCTGCCCGTGCGCACATCGGATGGGCGCCTGAAAGGCGTGATCGGTTTGCGCGAGTTGATGCATCCAGGCGATGATTTCAGAAACTACATCGTGGAGGCTCCCACCGCATCACAGTCTGATCCGGTGATGAGCCTCGTGCCGAGCCTCACCGATGGACTGGCGCATGCCGTCGTGGTCATCGACGAAATGCGCCGCATCATCGGGCTCGTATCGCAAAGCGATCTTCTGAGCACGCTTGCGCGTTCGCGTCCCAATGAAAAGCTGGTGCCTTTGAGAGCGGCATGATCGGCTGGCCCGTGCTTCCCTATTGAATTGGAACGGTTTTCCGGGCAGGGTTTGCCGACCCGGAAATCTGCAGCAGGTGTTCATGTCCGTCCAGCGCGCGAGCTTCTATATTCTTCTGGCACTGGTCACCATCGCCTTTGCGTGGTTGCTGCTGCCCTATTATTCGGCAGTCTTGTGGGCTGTTATTCTTGCCGTGGTGTTCTCGCCGGTGCAACAGCGTCTGGAACGTTTGCTCGGGGGCAGGAAGAACATTGCGGCCCTGCTTTCCGTGTTGATGTGCATCTGTCTGGTCATCATTCCGATGCTGGCGATTTTCGGTTCGCTGGTTCAGGAGGGTAACTCCCTCTATCAACGCCTGAGCAGCCGCGAGTTTGACCTGAACAGTTATATTTCCCGCATCCTGGGTGCCTTGCCGGATTCGCTGGAGGAGTGGCTGACCCGGTTTGAATTGGGTGATTTCGCGGAATGGCGCTCACGCATTTCCTCCGCCATCATGCAGGGCAGCCAGCTTTTCGCCGGAAGGCTGGTGAGCTTCGGCCAGAATACACTGCAATTCTTCATCGGCTTCGGCATCATGCTTTACCTGCTGTTCTTCCTGTTTCGCGATGGTGCGGAGCTGGGGCGGAAGATCAGGCAGGCCATTCCGCTCAACGACGATTATACCCGGCAGTTTCTGGAAAAGTTCACAGCCGTCATCCGGGCGACCGTGAAGGGAAATATCATCATCGCCATCATTCAGGGAACGATAGGCGGGGTGACTTTCTGGCTTCTCGGCGTGGAAGCAGCCTTGCTCTGGGGCGTCATGATGACGTTCCTCTCCATGCTGCCGGCCGTCGGCGCCGCCCTTGTCTGGATACCGGCGGCGGCCTGGTTCTTTGCAAGCGGGGAGTGGATCAGCGGCGCTGTTCTGGTCTTCGTCGGCGTATTCGTGATCGGACTGGTCGACAATCTCCTGCGCCCGCCGCTCGTCGGAAAAGGCACCCGCATGCCTGATTATGTCGTGCTGATCTCCACGGTCGGAGGAATTTCACTGATCGGGATCAACGGTTTCGTGGTCGGCCCGCTGATTGCCGCGATGTTCATCGCCGCATGGTCGCTTCTGGCAGAAGAGCAGAAGGGCAACGGTCCTGCCCAACTGCCGAAGAGCTGAACTCAAGCGACCTTCAGTTCCGCGATGGGAAGCCCGGTTTCGGTCATCTTGTTTTGGACGCCGTTTTCATCGAGAAAATGCTTCATTTCGGCATAGGTCTCGAACCAGGCCCGGTTGTATTTGTCGAAAAGAGACTGGTCCCAGTAGTCTTCCAGCCGGAAGGGCTTGTCGCTGAAGACGTCGTAGCTCGGTATCTTGAAGGTTTCTGCAAATTCTGCCGTGCGGCTGTCATAGGTGAAGTAGATGGACGGAACGCCGTTGGCCAGCGCCATCAGGTTGCCGTGCAGACGATAACCAAGGACGAGTTGCTGCTTGCGCACCAGTTCCTCGTAATCTGCAACGACATCCGAGTAGAACATGCGATGGCGATAGAGGTTTTCCATCGTTTCGTCGAAATACCAGTCTGCTGTCCAGCGATGCGCCTTGAGGGCCGCAATGGCCTCTTCCTTCTGCTCCGCTGTTCCGAAGACCATTTTCTTTTCATCGATCTCGCCCTGCGCCATCAAGGTTACATCGAAGCGTTGGGCCATGGATTTGATGAGGTCGCGGTGCCGGGTCAGATATTGCTCGATGTCCTGCGCATAGGCAGGCGACACCTCGCGGCGAACCGTAACGCCGACCTGGGCAACGTTTTCCAGCGGCGGCAGTTTGATGCGCAGATGCTGGTTGTTGCGGCGAAACGCGGTCGGGCAACCGATGACCCGCACATTGCGGATGCCAATATCGTTGAGCACCTGGGCCGTATAAGCACCGCGCACACCTATGGACGTTGTGGAATCCGCGATGATGCGCAGGACCGCCTTCGTCTCTTCGGAAAGCTGTATTTCCCCTCTGACCGGCGCTTGCGCTCCAACGCCGAATGCGATGACCGGCAGTTTCAGCCGCTGCAAAACCGGGATCGTGTCGCGCCAGTTCATATCCTTGTTGATGTAGTTCGAGCCACGCAGGATCACATAATCATATTCTTCGCGCAGCTGATCAATCTTTTCCGGGGAAAAATTGGTGATCGGGAGTTCGGAAGCCTTCTCGTAATCCATGAGCTTCAACGATGACTCGAAGACGAAGGCGTCGCCGATATTGTGATAATGATTGATGCTGCCCTGAACGTCGGTATGACGATACCAGCGGACATTGTCGTGATCGTACACTTCTCCCGCAGGGATCATGACGAGGGCGCGTGCCATACGGTTTTCCTTCTGTTTCAATAAGGTCAAGCCAGGCTCAGCTTGCCTGTGAAAGAGCAGTTTGCGTAACTGCCGGTTTCTGTCTGCGCGGTTTTGACTCCCGCAACCGGTTATAGAGATCGAGGTGCTCCTTCGCGCAGTCGATATAATGGACCGGATTGCGGATGGATTGATGCAATCTGTCCCACACGCCCGGTTCGCTCAGCACTTCCGTAAAGCGGTCGGCCAGATCCTCGGCGCTGCGCACCCGGAAATGCAGGCCGTCTTCGCCGTCGCGAATCTTCTCCGCCATGCCGCCGATGTTCGAGCAAATGACGGGGCGTCGATGATGCAAGGCCTCCTGAATGACGATAGGTGAGTTTTCCCACCAGATCGAAGGCATGACCACCCAGTCCACAGACTGCATGAGGCGCGGCATTTCGGCATTCTGGTAAGCGCCATAGAAGCGCACGCGCGGACCAGCCTCCTCGATCAGTTTATGCATGCGCTCCTGAAAGGCGGGTGGCTGCTTCTCCAGATTGCCTCCGAAGATCATCAGCCGGGAATCCTCACCCCAGACCTGTTCCGGGACACGGGATACCGCATCGACCAGCACGTCTATGCCCTTGAAAGGATTGATCTGACCGAAAAAGGCAAAGCGGTTGCGGCGCGGGTTCGGCCCGGTCAGCTCACGTGGAGGGGTGACATCGCGTATGGCTATGCCGTTTTCAATGACTTCCATCTTGTCCGGATCGAGGCCCCATTCGAGATAGCGATTGGCGAGGAATTTGCTCGGTGAAACGAAGGCGTCGGCAAGTTCCAGCATGCCGCGCACAAAGCGTTCCCGCTTGAGAAAGCGCGCCGGCGGTATCTGCGGAAAACAGGCGTGGCAATCGATGGGAGACGCTTCGCTGCACAGCTTCGATGTGCCGGCTTTGACCATCTGGCCATCATTGTTGCAGATGGACAGGAACTCGTGAAAAGTCACGAGAATGATCCGGTCCGGCAACGCTTCGCGGATGGCGTAAAGGGTCTCCAGCCCGAGGCCCAGGACATGGTGGAAATGCACGATGTCAGGGTCGTAGTCTCGGACGAAGCGCAGCAGGTCGCGGCGGATTTCATCGGTGTTCTTGTTCGACAGATAAAAATGGTCGTATTCGTCGGCATGAAACAGGATTTCATCGCTGGCGCGCCGCATGCTCATGAGCGCCGTCGTGCCATGTCGCGGGATCGGATGGGCCGCCCGCGCCAGATAGACCGACTGCACCCCGGGAATGCTGTTCAACCCCTTGTGCAGATTGTAGGAAGCGATTTCACCGCCCCCGAGAGAGATCGAAGGGTGGGCGTGCGAGATGACGAGAACCCGGAGTTTATCGCTCATGCAAGTTCCTCCGCCTGAGCCTTGCGCCTGCCAGCGAGAATGGAGGACCAACGCGCGTCGAAGACCTGCCGGTCAATGCGCTCGATGAGTGCAATGGTCGATGCCCTGTCGGTAACGGATGTGTCGTCCGCTCCAAGCATATGGGCCGAAGGCAACCAATAGGAGCGCAGGCCCGATTGTTTCAGTTTCAATCCGAGATCCAGTCCCTTTTCGTGAGTGCCGAGATAGCCGCGCGTGAAGCCGCCGACCGAGAACAGCGCTTCGCGGGGAAGGATGCAGCACTCGAACGTCGCTGTTGCGACTTCCGTCAACGACATTCCCGATACGGCATCGATGGGATAACCCGCATAGCGGCTGATCAGGGCCCGATCCGCCGACATGCCGGAGGGCGGACCCGCAACCCAGGTTCCAGCCCAACGGATTGAATCATCCTCATAGGCAAGCGTGGGTGACAGAACGCAGTCCTTGTGCGCTTCATAGGCGCTGACGAGCTTGTTCAGCCATCCGGCGCGGCGCGGCAGCAGCGATCCGGCCAGGAATATGACCTGATCCGTTGTAACCGTGCGGGCGCCGACTTCCAACGCATCGTAGAGGTCCTCGGAACCGGTGGCTGAAACGAGCCGTATGCGCAGGCGGTAGAAATCCGCAAGGCGTCTGATCTGTACGCCGATGCGGTCGATGATCTCGCTTGCCGCCGCGATCACGATCGGGGCGATCCGGGTTTCCGGATCGAGCGCGAGCAGTGCAAGCAAGGCTTCGATCTCCTCGACGCGTTCATCGATGCCGATGATGATCGCAGGCCCTATCGCATCCTCGAAGGGGCCGAGATCGACAACGCCGAAGACTTCAGGCGCAGGGCGGCTGACGCCGCGCAGCAATGGAACGAGTTGCTGGTCCACGATATGGCGCAGAGCCCATGCGTTCGGATCGGTTGCCCGGATTTGCCGGACGATGGCTTCGCGGGACGTGACGCGGGTGGGCGTCAACGGAAAAAAGGCCCGTCGCCCATCGCTGATCGAAAGTTCAAGGTAGAACGGCGAGGTGCTGTCACCGGCAAGTTCCGGGGCGAAGGCGACGAAACCATGGGCATGGCGGCTGGGGTCGAGCCCGGCATTGAACGGCGGCTGATTATCGAATTCGCGGGTTACATCAGGCCTGTCTATACGGGTCCAGCTTGTGTCGATCTGGATTTCACCGCGATGGCGGCGCAGTTTCACACTTTCCACATGGCTGTCGGGATCGAGCAGCCAGCCGGAAACAAGCATGCCACTTCCTTCCACACGGAAGACATTGTCTATTCCCATCCGGACGGGAAAGGGGAGGCCGGATACCGTGTCGGCGCCATCGAAGCGGTTGGCGGCAGACCGCATGCGCAGCAGAATGTCGGTCGAGCTGCGTATCCGTGGCAGGATCGCCCGTATGTGGCCCGGCGTCTCACGCGAGCCGGACAAGAGCCTGCGGTCATAGACTTCGGTAAAACGCCAGCCCCGCCGCCCGCGAAACAGAAGCCGTTCGATATCGGTCGGTTCGACCGGCTCATTGGCGAGCAGAAGCCCTGCAAATCCGGATGCTTCATCATTCAGGTCGGGCCGTGCAAAGACGCTGATCGCGCACTCCGCGAGGGATGGATTTTTGCCGCTGATCAGCAGCCGGGTGACAGCAGGCGTCAGGTCCTGTGCCCAGCCCTGAACAAAAATTTCGCCTTCGTCGCTGCCGCCGATGAGTTCGATACAGCCGTCGGAGCGGGCTCCGGCCTGCAACAGAACGGTGATCGCCGAAAGTTTCTTCCGGCTGATAGGGCCGGAGATCAGCCCTTCCACCAGTTCATCGATGACGCCCGGCAGGCTCGGTCCGGCCAAATCGCCAATCATGGCGACAAAATCCGCGATAGAAGCAGAACGCGACGCGAAATTGTAGCGAGCGACCTTCGCCCGATGCTGGAACATGATGGTCTTCAAGACGCCACGGCGCAGAGCAGCCGTTGGCACGATGGCGACGAAACCATGCGTTCCCGCAGGGGAAGGTTCCTTGAGCGGCCATGTGATCAGGCTTGTTTTCACGCTCATGGCAGGATCGCCGTTGAGAAAGGCCGTGACCTGATCGTTTGCGGCGCTGCCGATGCCAAGCACCAGCACCAGCGTGTCTTCGATCACGCTGCCCACGACCATTTCGCCCTCCATCATCATGGGAGGACGATCCGGAGACCGGGAAGGTCTTGCAGCCGGCTGCTGTGCGACAGGTCTTTCGTCTTGCGCCATGGACGTCCCCTCAGGGCATGACTGCAAGGGTCAGAAGGGCACCGGCGACGAAACCAGCCAGCACGAACATCAGCATGAACAGAAGCTTGATGTCGCCGCTGCTGCGCTTGCGTACGTCTTCCATGCGCTGTTCCAATCCGGCGACAACACCGTCCATGCGCATGATATGCACATCAAGCTCGGTCATGCGCTGATGAAGATCGGTGCGCAGGCCATCGACGGAACTGGCAATGTCCAGCAATTCCGCGGGGGCTGCATTGCCGGATGCATCAAGCGTCGGCGCGACGCGTTGCAACGAACGCTGGTTGACCTGCAACTGGCGTTGCGCGGCCATCAGCATGTCGAGCTTGTCCAGAATGCGTGTCATGGGTGCTGCGATAAGCGCTTCGGCGGCCTGTTCGTCGGGCTTCGGCACGCGCAGTTTTTGCTCGCCGCCTGCGGCGTTGGCGGCAACGACGACAAGTTCGCCTGCCCGTGCAGCGGCGAATTGCGGCAGCATCACTTCAAAAGCGTGCTTGCCATCGCCGATACCATTGCGCTTCAGGTCGGGGCGATCCTTGTCGGCCGGAGCTTCAGCGATAGGCTTGTCATCCAGCAGAACACGGATCAGAAGCCGTTCGGTTGGGACCGAAGGATCGAAGGCCCAGCCATAGAGGCGGCCTTCCTCGATGGCGTCAACGCGTCCTTTCATGGCTTCGGTCCTTTGAGGTCCGGCGGCGGCGTTGGGTGTCGCTGCCTGCTTTGCTTCCCCCTCGGTTGGAACTTTGGTCGCGATGTTCATGATTTACCTCTCATGCTGCCTCGACGCGCGCGATCCGCAATGTCCCGATCAGATCGAGATAGCGTGCTGCCGTGGCGTCGATGGTGTCCGGATGACGTGCATTCGCACTAAGCGAGTGGCGCAGATCCGGGTTTTCCGCCATTCGACGCATCGCCTGGGCGAGCGCGAGCGGATCGTTCGGCGGAACGGTGAGGCCATTGACCTCATGTTCAATCATTTCGGCCATTCCACCGATATTGCTGCATATGACGGGACGGTTCTGTCCCTGCGCTTCCTGAATGACAAGCGGAGCGTTTTCCCACCAGATCGACGGCATGATGGCGCAATCGACGGTCTGGATCAGTTGGGCGATGTCATCGCGCCGATAAGCACCCCGACGCTGGACGAAAGGATATGTCTCGGCAAAGAGGCGCTCGATTTCACTGACGAAGCTTTCGCTTTGAAATGGCGCTGCACCATGGACTCGCAGTTCGAAATCGAAGCCTTCCGATATAAGCTGCCGTGCTGCTTCCAGCAGCACTGTTGCGCCTTTCCACGGATTGAGATTGCCGAAATAGCCGAAGACCGGCTTCCCGCGCTCCACTTGCCGTGTTTCGAGGGAAGGGCGCTGCGGTTGACCATTGGGAATGACGCTGATCAACCCTTCCGCGAGGCCCCATTCCACATAGCGTTGCTTGAGGAACTCGCTGGGTGAAACGAACGCATCGACAGCGCTCAAGAGCGATTTGATATGCCGTTCGCGCAGCACGAATTTATCGAGCGCAATGTCCTTGAAACAGGCATGGCAGCGGTCGGGACTTGCACCATGGCAAAGCTCCTTGCCCGTGGTGCGGACCATTAATCCATCATGGTGGCAGATGGGATAATAGTCGTGCAAAGTCAGCAAGATACGGCAATCCGGCAAAGTGCGGCGCACAATATGGGGGAATTCGGCGCCGAGCAAAAGCAGATGGTGGAGATGCACGACGTCGGGCCGGAAGTCCTGCAGCAGTTCGACAATGTCGGGAACAATCCCGTAAAGGTCGATCTGGCTCATGTAGAAGCGGTCGAAATGACCGGACCAGAGCAGGATTTCATCGCCGCCATTGCCAATGCTCTGGAAGCTTGTTCCAGGACGGGCCTCGCGGTGCACCTTGTTGGTGGCGCCCATAAACATGGCTTCGCAACCGGCGCGCTGATAGGCACGAAACAGGTCGTGCGCAAAAATTTCCGTTCCGCCGGGATGAAGCGACGGGTGATTATGAGCCGCGATGAGGATACGTTGCGCCATCAGGCAGCACCTCGCGAAGCGATGAAAATATCCTGATAATGATCCGCCTCGATGCCGCGCCAGTGACCGAAGGATTTTGCTTCGAGCGACAGTTTTGCACCGGCAAGCGCACGGTCCAGAAAGCCATTTTCAAACCCGACTGCCGCCAGCGGCGGCAGTTCCGGCACAAACCAGCATGGTCCGCTGCCATGGCGCTCGAATGCAAGTCGCTTGTCACGTTTGCCGTGACGGTCTCGCGCGGCCACATCGTCCACGACGAATGCGGTCATGAACAATTTTCCGCCGGGAGCGAGAACGCGGGAAACCTGTTCGAGATAGGTTTTAACCTCGTCGGACGGCAGATGGGTGACTACCGACGTCATGATGACGAAGTCGAAACTCCTGTCAGCGAAAGGCAGGACGAGACTGAGCCCGTTGACCGCCCCTTTTGGATTATAGAGGTCATGGGCGATATCGATGTGGCGGAACTCGAAGTTCGGGTAGCGCGACGTGATGTTCTGGCGGCACCAGTTTACGCCACCTGTCACGGGATCAATACCTGAATAAAGGGCTTTTGCCGGGTCGAGATATTGCGTCAGCGGCACTGCCATGCGACCGATGCCGGAACCGATATCGAGCACGCGCGCGTCGGGCCGAAGGCCGCCTATGCGAATGAAATGCCCGAGAAACTCTGCGCCGACCGCGCGATAATCGCCATCGCCGACGAACACGCTGTTCGGATCGGGCGAGGGCAAGAAGCGGTTTTTCAATACCGACTGCATCAGCCAGTCGATCTGCGCATCCGGTATTGCTGGTTTGGCTTCAGGTTCTGGCTGTTTCAGCGCTACCACGTCCGTCAAGCGGCGCTCCTTTCAGATTTGGTCATGATGACATTCGACAGGTCGACAGTGCGCTCCTGTTCCTGCGGCAGAGCCATCAATTCGGTAATGTCGTCGTCCCAGCGCTGTGTATGGAGCCAGGAATTGTATTGGCTGGCGAGGCCCCGCATGTAATCCGCGCTGCGGCGGATCGAGCGGCGCTCGAAGTGGTAGAGCGCCACGGAAGGCTCGTAGAATATCTGGAAGCCAAGCTGCCTGATCTTCAAGCAAAGATCGCTGTCCTCATAGTCGCCGATGACATAGTCTTCCGTATAGCCACCGACGAGATCGAAGATATCCTTGCGCGTTATGAGACAGGCGCCGGTAACGCCCGGCACTTCACGCGGACGGAGTGCCGGTGGATAGTTACCCGGCATGCCCTTGTAATAGTGATGGTTGAGCCAGATGCCCTGACGGTCGCGGGCGAAATAAAGCCCGCCATGCTGAAGCGAGCCGTCCTCGAACAGGAGGCGAGGACCGATTGCGCCAAGCTTTGGCTGATCGAACAAAGGCTGGATCAGTTGCTGCAACCAGCCATGTTCCGCAGGCACGACGTCGGAATTCAACATGACGATGGTTGTTCCGGTCGCAATGCTGGCACCTGCATTGCAGGCCCGCGCATAGCCGCCATTGCGGTTCATGATTGCCAGCTTGAACGGCATATCGTGCAGAATGTGCAGCCCACCCAGCATGTGCTCGGTGTCGTCCTGAATTTCAGGAGAATCCAGCACGAAGATGAACTCTGCATTCTCCACCAGCCACGGGTCTGTCGCCATGGATGAAAACTGGAAACGCAGGAAATCAAGGTTGCGATAGAGCGGAATAACGATGGACGCGAGCGGGGAGGCAGGCGTCGTTCCGAATTCCTTCACCTCGGCTATGTGCACCGTTGCAGCGAGCTTCTTTTCGACTTCGGTGAGGGCCGGTCCCAAAATATGGGAGAATACGTGTGGCCTTGCCTGTTGCGGCGGCACGGATCGCAAAATGCGGTTGCGCTGCGCTGATGGCTCGAAGGGCTGCGGTGCGGGCACCAGAGGCGCGGTCGCGCCGGAAGCAAGGCGCAACTGGAAGCGTGGCTGCAGGAGAGGCCCAAGATTCTGCACCGAAGGAAGCCAGGCGACGAAACCCGTCACATCCTGCTGGGGTGCATCTTCGCGCTTGGCCACCTTGCCGGGAAATTTGTGGAAGTGCGGCTTCAGCGACAATGCGCTTCCGTTCTCCGGGAGATATTCGATATCCGCAAGCATGGCGGCGGGATCATGCATCCATCCGCCCACGATCAGCCCGCCATCGAGCGCCAGAGCGAGATCGATTTCAGCGGCCGGATGGGTGGCAGACTGTGCAATCTGGCGGACGGGCAGCGGCGTGCGCGTTTGCAAATCAATGGCGACCGCCGCACCCGCAGGGCTTAGCTTGCCGAGCTGGCGAACAAGAAATTCCCGCAATGCGCCGTTGCCCTGCCATTTGGTCCACCATTTGGCAAAATCCGTTTGTTCACTAGCGCTCGCAAGCTTGCGAACGGCGACTCCTTTCTGACCCGTGAGCACCAGCAGAAGCGATGAGGGCAGGTCTTGCGCTGCTTCCAGCAGAAGATGGCATGGCTGCCAGGCGTTGCGCGCCTGCCTGCCCACCACAAAGCGTGGTGGAACGACCATCACGCTGCCGGAAGTGATGCCATAGATAGCCGAAATCTCGCCCAGCATCGGGTCGACCGCTGTTTCAAGGAGGTGATGTCCCTGAACAGGCTCGCCGCAATGCTGGGCCTCGCGCGGTTCCGGCGTCAATGCGAAAGTCAGGTCCCGCACGAGGGATGCGAAAGTCTGGTTTCGCGAAAGCCGGAAAGTGCTGCGCCACGTGGTCAGAATATTGGTGAGAAGCTTGATATGTCCGGGGAGCGTCAGATCGCTTACGACATATTCAACATCGAAAGGGGCGAGTTCCTTGGCCGGATATACGACCGCTTGCGCCGTCGGGCCAAGAGACCCTGCCGAGAGCGAAAGTTCCGCAGGTTCACTGCCTGTACGCATGGCCCAGAACATGCGCAGGCCGCCATTTTCGAGCGGAATGCCGACGCTCAGCAAGGGGACCGGCTGAACCGGCATTTCAAATGTGCATTTGGTGGTCGTGCGAGCCGGGCCTGGAATATCCCAGATGACCACAGCCACATCGGCGCAAAGACGGCAAATGGAGAGGTTCTCGGTTTTGCTTTCAATGTCCGCCGAATGGTCGAGGTTCAATGTGTGGCCCTTTCATTCTTGCAGAAAAGTTCAGCTTGCAGGAGGTCCGGACACCCAACGGGGAAGTTGGGTGTCCGGCGAAGTCGAAACGTGCCCGGCGGGAGGATTGCCGGGCACGCTCTCAATTGTTCAATCAGTGAACAGTGAAGTACTGGTCGGGATGAGCCTGTACATCGTCTGCATTGGTGTTCACGAGGGTAACGGTGTCGCCATTGCCGAGGTCGACAACGACATTGCCACCAACCTGCGTGACACGGTCGGCAAGATCGTCTGCGGAAGAGATATCAAGACCATTGATACCCTTCTGAATCTGCAGAATGTCTTCGCCGGGATTGAAGTCGAGAATGACGTCGTTTCCGCCGCCACCATTGAACAGGAATGTATCGCTGCCATTTCCGCCGATGAGAACGTCGTTTCCGGCTCCGCCATCAAGGATGTCGTTGCCGTTCCCACCGTAGAGAATGTCATTATGTGCGCCGCCATAGAGCAAATCGGAGCCGTTGCCGCCCTGGAGAATGTCATCTCCATTGCCGCCATACAGCACGTCGCTGCCATTGCCGCCGCTCAGGACGTCATTTCCTTCATTGCCGAAGAGAATGTCGTTGCCGTTTTCGCCGAACAGGGTGTCGTTACCCGTGCCGCCGAAAAGGATGTCATTCCCGTTGCCGCCGAAGACGGTGTCGTTACCATCGCCTCCGAATACGAGATCATCACCGCCATGGGCACGGATGAAATCGTCAAAGCGGGAGCCGAACAACACGTCGTCGTAGGCGCCGCCTTCTAGAGTGGCCATCTGCTTCTCCTTGTGTTCCTGTAGGGGTTTCCACAAGCCGGAATGCTCCGACCATTATGCTCTTAGTAGTCTGCTCTGCATTATGTGGAATTGCAACATCGTCATTTGGTATAATTGCGGCATGTGTAAGTAACAAATTATTACCATTAATTTATATTGCAGTTCTGTAAACATAAGTATGAAATCTATTTGCAGTCATTATAATTTATATTTGTTTTGTGTTTACGCAGAAATTGATTCTAAATTTGAATTATCTGGCCAAGAAGAGGGGAATGTGAAAATATTTCAACAAGATGACGCCGCACATGTCATTTCATGCGCGGCGACACTTCCTTCGGGAATTTCAACCTATGATCGAGTTTTACTTTGAAATTCTCTGGATATTAATCTTCGCGGAAGGCCCGGTTCAGGCTGTCCGTGATGGGAGAAACCAGATAATCGATGGCACGACGTTCCTTGTGCACGATGATGATTTCTGCGGGCATGCCGGGATAAAGCCGGGCGGTCGGATTTGCGGCGAGCGATGCCGGAGTGATTTCGGCGCGTGCCACGAAAAATGCGGTATCGGTCTTCTCGTCAAGTGACTGATCGGCGGCGATATAGGTCAGCTTGCCATCCAACGGCGCCATTGAGCGCTGATTATAGGCGGTCAGGCGGATTTGTGCACCTGCGCCAACCGAAATGCTGTCGATATCACGTGGACTGATCTTCATTTCAACGACGAGGGGTTCGTTTTCAGGGACGATATCCATGATCGCTTCGCCGGGTGCGATGACGCCGCCCGGCGTACGCAGCCGGATGTTGGCTACAATCCCGTCTTGCGGCGAGCGGACTTCCACGCGCCGCATCACATCCTTGGCCGCGACGATACGTTCCTGCACATCGGAAAGCTCGACCTGGCTCGATGTGATTTCTCCTGCGATTTCGGATTGGAGATCGCTTTCGATTCCAGTCAGGGCAAACTCCGCGCCGGCTTTCGCCTGCTCGGCTTTCGCCTTGTCACCGGCATACTCGCCTCTGTCGCCGGCGAGCTGGCTGAGACGCGTATCGATTTCCGTAAGCTTCGATTTCTGGGCAAAACCCTTTTCGACGAGGCTGGCAATCGCCTTGCGCTGATCGCTGATGAGTTCGATTTGCCGGTCCGTCGCGGCTATCTGTGCGGTCGATGCCTTGGCTTGCTCCGTATATTGCTCGATAGTTTTCTGCTGTATGTCGATCTTGCTCAGTTTCTGGGCAAGTCGTTTCTGAAAGAAGATGTTTTCGGCGCGAATGGCATTCTGCGCGTTTTCACCGCCCTCGGCAAAGCTGGCGGGAAAGCTTATCTCCTTCTCCCCCGCCTGTTCGGCGCGCAGACGAGCGAGTTTTGCGATCAAGCCGATGCGCCTGCTTTCAAGGGACTGGAGGTCGGAACGTGCCTTTGTGTCGTCCAACCGCAGAAGCGGTTGGCCGACCTTGACGATATCGCCTTCCTGCACCAGCAGGCGATCAAGAATACCGCCTTCGAGATGGCTGATAGTCTTGCGTTTGGAATCGACGATGACCGTGCCCATTGCTACCGCCGCACTTCCAAGATTGGCAGAATAGGCCCAGGCGAAGAACCCGCCGAAAGCGACGCCGATTGTTGCTAGGCCTGCAATGATCAGCCCACGCAGGGGCGATCTTGAATCCTCGCGCTCCAGATCGAGCGCCCATTCAGGTTTGACGCTGCCAAAACGGGTAAGGGCCTGGTGATCCGACGATTCTGCGCGCGGCGCGAGCAGGCTGGAAACACGACGAGGAATAATCGATTTGCCCATCATGCGTTTGCTGCTCCCATTTGCGGGCCATTATTGGCAGGTGTCAGTGAGGCGACCACATCCGTGCGCGGCCCGAACTGCGAGATACGTCCGTTTTCGAGCACCAGGAGCTTGTCGGCGACCTGCATGATAGATGGCCGATGTGCGATCATGATGACAATGGCGCCATCGTCGCGCGCGTGTTCGACCGCCCGGATGAGCGCGCGCTCGCCGACCGCATCGAGATTCGAATTCGGTTCATCGAGAACAATCAGGCGCGGGCGGTTGTAGAGGCAGCGGGCAAGGCCGATTCTCTGGCGCTGCCCCCCGGACAAAGTCAGACGGCCGTCGCCCACCGGGGTATCGTAGCCAAGCGGCATGCGGCCGATCATTTCATGCACATCGGCCAGACGTGCGGCTTCCAGCACGCGATGCGGATCGCTGTCACCCATGCGGGCGATATTGTCCTTGATGGTTCCATCCAGCAGCGAGACGGACTGTGGGAGGTATCCCGCAATCTCACCGAAAGAACCGCGTTCCCAGAGATAGACATTGTTTCCGTCAAGGAAAACGCCGCCGGAGGTGGGTTTGACGATGCCGATCAGCAGCCGGGCAAGCGTGGATTTGCCTGCGGCAGATGGGCCGACAACCCCAAGGACTTCACCCGGCGAGATCGAAAAGGAGATGCCCTTGATGATCGGGACATCCACGCCGGGTGCGGCATAGATGAGCTTGTCGATCACGAGGTCGCCATTGGGGCGTGGCGTCGGCATGGTCTGGCGTACAGCCAGGTTTTCCGAAAGCAATGACTGGACGCGCTTCCAGCTGGCGATTGCACTGACCCACTGGCGCCAGTTTTCCACGATTCGGTCAAACGGCATCAGCAGGCGGCCGATGATGATGCTGGTCGCGATCATTGCGCCGGGCGTGATTTCCTGCTGCATGGCAAGCAGCGTGCCTATGCCGAGCGATCCGATCTGGATGATGAAACGCGCCGTGCGGGCAATCGAGGAGAGGGCACGGGCGCGGGTTCCGCCAAGATCGAGCACTTGAAGCGCCTGAACCTGCATCGTGCGCCAGCGGCGAGCGAGGGCCGGGAGCATGCCCATGGCTTCGATGACTTCGGCATGCCGCAGGCTGCTGCCGATCTTGGACACCGCTTCGATGTTCGCCTGGTTCGCCTCCTGAATGAGATTTCGGGTAAGGAGGTCGGTCAGCACACCGCATGCAATCAGGATAATGACGGCGACGAGACCGATCACGCCCAGCATGGGGTGGAGCAGGAACAGGACGCCGAGAAAGATCGGCGACCACGCGGCGTCGAGTGGAGCATTGATCGCCGGTGAGGTGAGGAAACTGCGCAACTCGTTGAGGTCGCGAAGCGTCTGAGTCGCTTTGGGCATGCCCTGATTTACGGATGCCTGCACCGCTGCCGTCAAAACCGCCAGATTCAGGCGGCGCACAAGTGCGCTGCCCATGGCCTGAAACGACAGGGAGCGGATGAATTCCAGCACCCCGAATACGAGCATGGCGCCGATGGCGAGCACGGTCAGCATGGTGAGCGTGTCCATGCTTCGGCTGTTCAGCACCCTATCATGAACCTGCAACATGTAGAGAGGTACAGTGAGTTGTAGCAAATTGATACAGGCGCTCAGCAGCACTGCATAAAGTAGTCCCGACAGGAAAACGCGGCGGGCCTTGAAAATCAGGCCTTTCGGCGTAGTTACCGAATCGTCCTGCCCCTTTTTGTGTGCAGGGCTCTTGCCAATCGAGTTGATTTCGCGAGTATCATTCATACGCTATCTGCCTTGGAATGGTCACAGGTGGCGGATATCCCTAAAAACTGTGTGCTAGTTCTCAAGATCAGTAAAGTAATACTGCAGAGAATGTGACAGAAAAAAGGTTCTTACGGCGGGGAAATGCGAAAGGAGCAAAGAAAATATAACTGCAAATTTCTTCAAAATTTGAAGTAAAATTGAAAATGGAGAGCAAGAGATGCAAAAACTTCTACACGAGGGAGTGGAAGTCGAAACATCAGTCGATGGCTTTACTGCCGTTGATTTTCCTGAAGTTACCGCCGAAAAACAGGAACGCAGACATCCGGTTCATACAGTCGTTATCACGCATTTCGAGCTGGCCCGGATGATAGAACGAGTGAACCGCCGCTTTGTAAGCTTGCTGAAAACCGAGCTGACGAAGTTAGGCGTGGAAGATATCGGTCCGGCCCAGACCCTGGTTTTGATGGCTATAGGCGATGTCGAGCTCACTGTGGGTGAACTATTGGATCGCGGGCATTATGTCGGGTCCAACATTTCCTATTATCTGAAACAGCTTACCGATGGTGGATATGTCGACCGTGTAACCTCGCAGAGAGATAAACGGTCTGCCCGTATTCGCCTGACGGACAAGGGTGAAAGGCTGTGTGCAAGCTTGCGGAATGCGAGCCGGTCCTACAACCATATCCTCACCCGCGATGATGACGATCTTCGCAATCTGGAGATTGCCTATCAGACACTGCACAGACTGGAACTCGTGTGGGGCAATGCCGCACGGTTTGGCATTTGATGTGTTGCGATTATTTTCGGCCGCCAGCCGAACACGTTTCGTAACATGCGTATAGCATTTGTGCACAGGCGCGGTTTCGGTCAGTTCGCTGCGTTAGCCGAGAATCTGGCTACGAGTGGACTTGATGTAAGCCTGATCTGCGAGACAGTGGACCGTCGCCTCCCAGCGGTCCGCGTCATTCGCCACAGAGTAGAATCTGGTCCTCGCACCGGCGGTGCGATGGCCAGATATCTGGAAGTACCCGATCATCACACGAGGATCGGGTACCGTGTGGCCGAAACCCTGGAATCCATGGCCCATCATGGTCAGGCACCCGATATCGTCGTCGGTCATATTGGCTGGGGCAGCATGATGTTCGTCAAGGACGTGCTGCCCTCAGTCCCCGCACTTGGCTATTGCGAGTTTTTCTACCGCGCCAATGGTGCCGATGTCGGTTTCGCACCGGGCGACCGGCCTGATATTGAAACCCGCAAGCGCCTGCGCCTGCGTAACATGGCGCAGTTGGTAACCCTTGAGGGTATCGACGGCGGATTCAGCCCGACGCATTGGCAAAAGAGCCTTTACCCGCGTTCCGTTCAGAACCGCATTGCCGTGGTTCACGAAGGTGTCGATACCAAACTCTTCTATCCGGATCGTCACGCAACGATCCAACTGCCGGATGGGCGGACGCTGAAGGCAGGAGAATCGCGCGTAATCACGTTTGTCGCGCGCGATCTCGAACCCTATCGCGGCTTTCCTCAAGCGCTGGAAGCAGCGGCCAAGGTCATCCGGCAGAACGATGACGCGATCTTCGTTTTTGTTGGCGGCGATGGCGTCAGCTATGGAACGCCGCCACCCGGCGGCGGTTCATGGCGCGAGCATCTCGTCCGGAATCTTGATCTGCCGCCGGATCGAATCGTGTTTCCCGGCACGATCCCGCACGCCCAGTTGCGGAAACTCTATCAGATATCGACTGCCCACATCTATCTGACTTATCCGTTTGTCCTGTCCTGGTCGGTCGTGGAAGCGATGGCATGCGGCGCGCTCATCATCGGTTCGGATACGCCTCCCGTTCGGGAGTTGATCCGCTCGGGCCAAAACGGGCTGCTTGTACCGTTTTTTGAGCCGGACGTGTTGGCGGAAGTGATCATGAACGTGCTTCGTGACCCCGATGCATGTCTCCAGATGAGAGCTGCAGCACGACGAACCGTGGAAACCCGGTTCAGGTTGTCGGATTGTTTACGGCAGCAAAAAACCTTGATCGAGGCAGTATTGAACGGACGGTAGCTGGTATGTGGCGACAATCGGGCGTGCAAGTCCTGTAACGTAAATATAAAACTCCGTGTTTCTGCGTGTTTACGCTGTTATTGTAATATATATGAACATTGTTTCAAATTTTGAATTAAACTCGTTCCAAATATTCGTAATATTATCATATAGTTGATGCTATAAGACTGTTGACAATACATAGACTGTATTTTCTCATTGCAAGTGCAGGCCGAGACTCCCAAGTCGGCCATCACACAATGGATGATTATGTTGAGCACACCACTTCCTGCGATCTCGGCGCGGAAATCCCGCCGATATGCCATTGCTTCGATGCGTGATCGTGAAGCGCTGGAAGCGACGTCTCTGGGCGAGCTGACCACCTTTGTCGAAGGAGACGGAAAACGCCTTCGTCTGGCGAATACATTTCCACTCATTGCCGTCGCCGCGTCGCAAGAGGGCGAGAACGAACTCAAAACGGTTCTGCAGCAGATTTATCGTCTGAGCACCATTCCGGAACTACCCGTTGTGCGGGTCGATGAAGCATCCCCCGAAACAGCTCCGCTGCTGGTTACGCAGTTGCTTGAGAGCAGCCTGGATCGCCTTGTCGGCCATGTCAGCAAGGTTCACACCGAGCTCGCCATGCTGCGCCGCGAGCGCGAGACCATGTTTGAGAATTATCGGGCGATTGAAGACGCATTCCACGCTCGCAACTGGGATTCTTCGACGGAGATTTTCAGTCATGCCCCTCTGGTCGATCCAAAGGACGAGGGGTTTGCGCGTCTGCTGCGCGAATCGGAGATCGAACAGCTTTTTCCGGTTTCGAGCTATGCCGTTTCCGGTTTCGCCCTCCATTTCCGCGATCTGCCGGCCAATCGCAACGGCCAGCTGATCGTAACGCTGGATTATCTGGAAAACGGTGAGGGAATTGCCGAGTGGCTGGTGCCCTACAGCGCGCTGCAGTCGGAATGGAATTTCTTCTCGCTTCCCAAGGCATGTGATGGCAGCCATCGGACGCTCCGCCTGCGCATCTCCGCCTCGGGCGGCGTGCCGCCGGAACTGTCGCTGGGCAATGTGATCGCCAACGAACGCTATGCGGCGCGTGCCCGTATTCCGCACGCCGATCTCGACATGCGCCCTCTGGCATTGAGGATTTTCACCGGCTTGCCGGGTGTGCGCCCGGCATCGTTGCCGAACGCCATCGTGCCGACTGCGTTGATCAATGGCCGAAAGGTTGACGACTACCGTCTGCCGGTCGAATTACTGCGCAACGTGGCCAACGTGTCCGTTACGTCCATTACTCCCGATTTTCCGACTGTGCGTTTTCTGGAACATGAGGATGCCATCGGCTGTCATCCGCTCGAGGAGGGCGTCACTGCGGCTGCCATTCGCCGTGTGGTTGCTCCGGGTACGGTCCGCGTCTCCGCGCGGGCTGTGATTGACCATCCAGAGGGCAAACCCTGTGCCGTCGGTCTGTTGCTGGTCAATCTGGCATCAGACGTGAAGGAGGAAATCGACGCGATTTCCAATCTTGATCGGCGACGTCAGCAGGTTTTGTTCAGCGGTTGGTCGGAGGTCGCGCCCAATCGCCCGATCGATATCAATTTCATGCTTGAGGGACCGGTCGACCGGACGATGGATCTCGTTGTGCTGAGCAAGGCCGCAGCGGATTCCGTCGATTTTTCCTGGCTCAAGGTCTTCAACTTCCGGCTGGTCAAGCACATTGAGGCCCGGCCCGCTCAGGAATTAGCCAAAGAGGCCGCGAATGTACGATAGGTCCAAGGATTTGATCGTCGTTGCCATGCCGCTTTACGGCCACGCGGCGCTGGCGCTTGAAGCACTGGAAACCATTCTTGCATCAGAAACGGTTTTCCGTACCCAGATCGTGGTGTCGGTAGATGGCGATCCGCGCCGCGAAGTGTTCGACAGCCTGACGCTCTACGCTGCGGCGCATTCCAACATCCATATCATCTTTGGCGAAAACGCCGGCCCGGGTGGCGCACGAAATCGCGCTGTCGACTATATTCTTGAAGAAATGCCTGACGTGAAGGCTGTATATTTTGTCGATGCAGACAACCGCGTGCAGCCGCACACCATCGACACGCTCTATCGTCAGCTGCTGGCGTCGAACGCCGGATGGGTCTACACCAATATCGACACTTTCTCCGTCAATTGGCGCGCACACTATGGCAACAGCTATTCGCGCCTGATCCACTGCATCACTGACAATATCTGCGATACGGGGTCGATGATTTCTGCGGATGTTTTCCGTAGCGGTGTCCGTTTTGATGATGATCGCCAGAATGGTTTTGAAGACTGGGAGTTCTGGCTTTCGGCGATCGAGGCGGGGTTTGTCGGGACGCCATGCCACGATACCGGCTTTGAATATCGCCTGCGTGCGGAAAGCCGTTTCAAGGAAGCCAATCGCGACCGCTCCGGCTCGATCAGCTTTCTGCGCAAGCGGCACAAGGCGCTGTTTCGCCGTCCGACGCTCGTAGGTTTCGAGCATGAGGAATGCCCGCGTTATGGCGTGATCCGCGCGGGCGAGGGGACGGTCAGCCTTTTCACCGATCTCAGCCTTGGCACTGCCGATCTCAAGTTCGATGATGCGATCCGTGCCTTCTGGGGCAGTGTGTCCGAGCCGGATAATTTCCATTTCCCGCCATTTCTTGCCTCGTCCAACACAGAGACGCTGAAACTTCTGGCGCGTTCGCGACTGTTGCCGAATATCCTGTCGCGGCTTGAGAAGCTGGCGGAACAGGCCAACATCGTCTTTGTGGAACTCACCAATGTCGAGGACGAGCGGCGCATCGACACCGAAATCATGCCGTCGGGTACGCGGCAGCCACATGCCGACCTGATTTTCGTTTCGACCCGGCTCATAAAGGAAATCATTGAAAACGATGCGCTCGATTGGTTCGCTTCGTTGGGTACGCAGCAACTATGGCCTACCTCGGCGCGCATGAAGGTGCGCTTTCCGTTCCCGCGTGTTCGCCAGCGCCGCGCGCTCTCACGGCCAGAACAATCAATGCTCAATCTGGTGACGTCGATTGCAACAAGCCCGCTGAAGCAGAGTGCGGCCACACGCTGGACGTGGCGTCCGCGCCGTCTACCGGCTCTTTCCGAAATGTATCAGGTGCTGCGCAATGAACTTGGCGGCGGACCAGTTTTGCCGCTTGCGCATAACCCCGCAAGGAAAAAGACCGCTGCCGTTCTGGTGCCGAATGCTTCTTTCGGCGGGGCGGAAAAGGTCGCTTATGCCGCCGGGCGGGAGCTGAAGAACCAGGGGTTTGAAACCCATCTCTTCGTCCTCGGCAATGAGCGGATGGACGTGCTCGATGAGTTCGACCAGTCCTTCGACTACCTGCATTTCTGGAAGGATGGCATTCCCGCCTGGGGTGACACAAACCGCTTCCTCGGTCAGGACTTTATCACCGAAGATCATCCGCTCGACTGGAGTATCCTGCGCGGCCAGCTTTCCGGTTTCGATCTTGTCGTGAACAACCACGTCATGGCCGCTCATCCCCTGATGGGTAAGCTTCGCTCGGAAGGCACCCGCACCGCCTGCTATCTGCATGTGGTGGACGAGACGGTCTTCCGCCGTCAGGCAGGCCAACCCTATGCGGCGATCGCCTTCGAACATGCCTATGACGCTTTTCTCACGTGTTCGGATCAATTGAAAATTTATCTGCACAGCTTTGGCGTACCGTATGAAAAAGTGTTTTCGGTGCCAAACGGGGCCAGTTTTTCAATCGATACAAAACAGCGGGCGCAAGTCACCGCCGCGCGCAAGCAGGGGCGCAAGGGCGAGCCCATGCGTATCCTTTACATGGGACGCCTCGACCGCCAGAAGGGTATCGACCGTTGGCATGATGCAATCGTCAAGCTGAAAGAGCAGGGCATTCCTTTTGAAGCGCAGGCCATCGGCGGAGAAATTCTCTCCGACGATCCGAGCGCATCGTGGATGACACGTTTGAAGGATGCGGGCGTGAAAGTCTCGCCGCCGGTTTTCGACGGCAAGGACATTGCCAACCATCTGGCCTGGGCCGATGTTCTCCTGATGCCGTCGCGCTGGGAAGGCGCGCCGCTGATGATCGCCGAAGCGCAGCAGCTTGGCTGCGTGCCGGTCGCCACGGCGGTCGGCGCCGTCGATGAGCTTGTCAATCACGGACGCGATGGCATTCTCATCCGCAATGGCAACGATGCGCAGATCGTCTCAGACATGACACGCATTCTGACGATCCTTGCACAAGATCGCGAAGCCTTGATGCGGACCGCCGAAGGCGCTCTCGCTTCCGCAGCACATCGCACATGGAGCTCGGCGTTCTCCGACTTTACCGATTGGGCGAACGAAATAAGCCCCGTTTATCCGAAATCCCGGTTCTCCCAGCCGGATGTTGCAGACGATGCCAGCGCGACCGCCGTTCTCCCCGGCCGTGCAGTTGCCTGATTATACCAGAAAGGTCGACCTATGAGCCGCCCAACCAACCCAAGAATCCTCGTCACGGGCATTCCGAGCCATCTCACTCGCCTCATCCAGCGTGCGGATAAGGCGCAGGTCTATTATTCGGAAAAGCAGCGGGATTCCGAAGCCCGCGATAATTTTATCCAGGAGCTGAAGAATATCAGCAATACCGGCAATTATCTGATCGGCGAAGGTGCGATGACAGCGCTTTTGCCGTCTGCCAGGCACATTCCGTTCTGGCACCTCTACAATTGCGTGAACAACGGAACGGGGCTTGAGGAGGTCAACAAGGAGTTTGATATCTGCGTCTTCACCTGCGCAAACCTTCTCCGCAAGGGCTTGTCGGCGGATGCAGAAGCGCTTGTTCTGTCGAAACTGGATATGCCCGTCGTGATGCTCGGCATCGGCATCCAGAACCGCCCCGATATTGAAGGCGAGGACGGCCTGCCAGCGGGTACGAAGAAGCTTTTGGAAGTGCTGAAAAGCCGCGAACACTATTTTCTCACGCGGGGCGAAAATGCAGCCGGCTATCTCCGCGATCAGGGCTTTTCCTATGTCCGCCCGGTCGGTTGTCCGTCGCTTTATTTCCGTCCGGACAATATGCGCAAAGCGATCAGTCGCCTGCCAGAGGTGAAGGTGGGTGAGGGCCGTACCGTCTTCACCGGCTATATGGGAGCGGAACTCGAAACCATCGGCGATATGAACGCGCTCGGTTCGGATGACGGGCGTTCAGCTTACGTGGTTCAGGATGAGCTCTTGCATTTCGACATGCAGCTTGAATCGGATGCGAATGGCCGCGCCTATGACTCCACCACGGGCGAACTTGTCGGCCCGTTGACCTATAAGGGCTCGGGCGATCTGAAAAAGAAGGTGAGTGTTCACGCCTTCCTCGATACCAATCAATGGCGCGCCTGGTGCTCGACCATGGACTTTTCTTTCGGTCGCCGTTTCCACGGCAATATCATCTCCATGCAGGCGGGCGTGCCGAGCCTGATGGTCGCTGTCGATGACCGTATGCGCGAGATGCTGAATTTCTCCGGCCTGCCGAAGATCGATGCCCGCGATCTCAACGCGGCCAACGACAGGCGGGCTTTCGTCAGCGACCACATCGCTTCGATGAACATTCCCGAAGTCATCGAAACTTACTCGGCGCGAGAACGCAATTTCCGGAGCGTGCTTTCAGAAATCGGCATCGGCTGATCTCAGGCACTCTTCACCAGTTTCCTTAATTCCAGCGAAGATGGATCACCATGCGCATAATGATCACCGGCATCCCGTCATATCTGATGCGGACCGTCGAAAGCGTTTCCGGGGCAAAAGTGAAGCATCGCCCCTATTTCGAGCCCATCCGCACCAAGAAGGATGTGATCGATCAGGTCAAGAAGATTGCCAATACGGGCAATTATCTCATAGGTGAGGGCGCGGCCAACGCAGTGCGCGGCCACGATGTGACCTACGTTCCGTTCTGGCATCTGGCCAACAGCCTCAATTCGCCGGACACCTATGCAGAACTCAATGAGAATTTCGACCTGTGCCTGTTTGCCTCCGCCAATCTTTTGCGACCCGGCTATGCAGCTACGACGGAATCCTTCGTCTTTGAAAAGCTGAACATGCCAATCGTGGTCATGGGCATCGGCATTCAAAAGAAGGAAAACCTGAAGGCGGAGTTGCCCGAAGGCACGCGTCGGTTCCTCGAAATTCTGCGCCGCAAGGAAAGCTTCTTCCTCACGCGCGGGCATTTCACCGAGGAGTTTCTGAAAGATGCGGGCATGAAATATGTCCGCCCGACCGGCTGTCCGTCGCTTTATTATGCGCCGGACCAGATGAAACGCTCGCTGAGCCGCCTCGCCGATCCAACGCTTGCCGATGCGCAGAAAATCTCCTTTGGCGGTTATCTCGGCAGCGTTGCCGATACGATTGTGGACGCCCACGCGCTGCTCGAAAAGGATAGCGTTGCAAGCTATGTCATTCAGGACGAGGTGATCGTCTACAACATGAACATGGCAAGCGAAGACCATGCCGAAGCCTATGATCAGGCGGCAAGCCGCATCACTGCGCCCGTCGATTACAAGCATATGGAAAAATGGCAGCGCAAGAACGAGCTGCTGGTGTTCTTCGACACGCACAAATGGCGCAGTTGGATCTCCAGCCAGGATTTCGGACTGAGCCGTAGATTCCATGGCACGATCATCGGCATGCAGTCGGGTATTCCGGGCCTGATGATCGCAGTCGACGACCGTATGCGCGAGATGCTGGGCTTTGTCGGTTTTCCGCATATCGAAGCGAGCGTCTGGAACCGCGAGCCGCAGAAGAAAGCCTACCTGCGCGACTTCCTTTCCAAGATCGACGTGCCTGCGGCCATCAACCGTTATTCGGAATGCGAGGCCAACTTTAACGGCGCGCTGAAAGATATCGGTATCCGATGATGAAACTTCGCGAGAGCATCGGGGGCAGAAAAGGGGTAATGGCGGCTTTCTTGGCCGCTGTTCTACTCGCGGTTGCGCCCGACGGTGCTCTTGCGGATACGCGCTTTGGCGTCAACCGGGTGAATATGGCCTGGCTCAAGCCCGCCGAGCGCGAGCAGATATTCGATCAGATGGTGGAAAACGGGGTAGTGGCGGTTCGGCTGTCGCTCACCCGACCGCTCGATCAAAGCATCGATGCCGCACGCCTTGCCCACGAGAAGGGTCTGGCGGTCCTGCTCGAAATCTCGCTCAACAATGCGGATTTTTATCCGGATGGAACAAAACCCCGGCCGGGGCGCGGGCGTATATGGGACATGTATCGGCTTTCCGACATATCTCCTGAGCGGTTCCGGAACGCGATGGCGGATGCCTTGCAGAAGATCGATGCGCTGGGGGTGCCTCTTGTGGCGGTTGAACCCGGAAACGAGATCAACTGGGGCGCCTATAATGGCGACCTTGCCATTCTGCCCAAGGAGAAGATGAAGACCGCGCGGTCTTTGGCCGAGATGGAGGAGCTTCCTCTGGTCGAAAGGGGGGCGGAAAAATACGTCGAACTTTTGCGCATCGTGCGGGCGGAATTGGCGAAAACCAGGCACAGCGCAAAGGCAAAAGTCATATCTGCTGGCCTGTCCGATATCCCTTTCATCGATGCGGACCGGCGCGGGATAGACACTGTCGAATCTGCGGCCTTTACCGATCTTTTGAAGAAATATGGTCTGGACGACGTTGCTGACGGCTATGGTATTCATATCTATCCCGGCAGCAGCGGGACGCGCGCTGCTCGGGCAAAACACATCAACAATGCGCTTTCTTTTTGCGGTGGTGTGGACGGCAAGCCTTGCTGGATCACGGAATGGGGTTTTGCCAATACTTCAAAAGCCTGTCCTGCCAATGACAATAATCGCGAGCAACTGGTCGAAAAGACGCGCGACCGCTTTCGACAGATGATGGATAGCGGCCAGATCGCCGCTGCTTATTATTTTGATTGGGATGCAAGCACTTACGGTGTGTGGCGTTGCGGTGCGCTGACGCCAGCCGGTAAAGCTGCAACGGTGACGAAATGAAACTCAAGACTGTAATTATCGGCGGTTCGAACACCGTCATGCTTCCCGGCTATCTGCCCACTCTTCTGTCGACGATGGCACGGCGCGGTGTGGAACTTGATATTGTTGCCGATCTTGCGGTGGGGGGCACGACGAGTGCGCTCGGCCTTTATCAACTCAAGCAGTTCGAACAACTCGAAGATTGCGAACTGCTGTTGATTGAATATGCAATCAACGATGCCTTTGTATATGGCGATGAGCGGCGGCCATTCCGCCATTGGGCCCGGTTTTACGAAGGGATCATTCGCTACGCGCTTGACCGAAATCCGAATTTGCGAATTGCAACGCTTGTATTTGGCGCTCGCAATGGCTCGTTTCTGAATTCAGTTCCGTCGATCGACGCGGGCATCAATTATATTTCGCAATGGTATGGAACGATCTCGGTCGATGTGTCCCGAATGCTGATGCAGCAATATGGCCGCGATGTCGTGGGCAATCCGGCGTTCTATCTCGATCAGGGCCATTACGCGCGACCGGTTTCGACGACTATCGTTGCGAATTTGATTGCGGATGTTCTTGAACCGGCCCTTTCTGTTCCGCATCGCGCAAAAGCACTGCCATTCGCTATTGATCCAGACCATTTCGCGAATGCGCGCGCCTTGAGCGGCGAACAATTGTGCAAGCGGCTGGGGCGTGTTCCTGTTCAATACAGCAATCGCCGTTTCTCGATCTCGGCGCTCGATCTTGGCGGGGATAAAATGCGCTTCGAGGTTGAGGGCGGACAGCTGCTTGCGTTGGGTTACGTCTGCGATCCCCGCATTCCGCCGCTTGACGTGGTGACGGGCGGGGAGGTTCATCGTGCTGCAATGATGAAGGGAGGCGTGCGCGACGGAACCTACAAATTCCTCGTTTCGATGCTGAGCTTCGAGTTTCTTTACGGCGCGAAACTGCTGGAAGCACGGGGAAATGTTGCGCTCACCCTGTCGGGTGCTGAAGAGGGCGTGGAACATAAGCTGCATGTTCCGAAAGACAGCACGCATCATGAGGAACTGCCCGAGCAACCGGTACTTCCGATCACCGGCATCCTGTTTTCCGGCAATTTAAAAGTCATGTCGCTTGAGAAGCAGGCTCCCGAGAACCCAGTGCTATCAGAAGCCGCCCAGTAGGTCGTTATTCAACAAAAATATTGACGCTAGCGGCCCGCCCCGCTGCATCGACTACGGTCAGTGTCGAATATCCGGTTCCATCCGGTTGCCAGTTTGTCGTCCTTCTCCGTTCGATCTCGGCGATCGGTTTGCCATTGGCGAGCCAGCGAAATGGTGCGCGCCCGCCCTGCAATTTTAGCACCAGCGGCGATGCATTGTCGGTAAGCGCTTTCAGCTCAACATGCGCGCCATCCGGTGGAAACACTATGCGCGGCGCAGGCTCAATCGAGGCTTTGAAAACCGGCAGGGGATCGCTTGCCGATGAAAAGCGTATTTGCGTCACCGGAAGATCGGCACGCGCAGTGCGAAAAGCGCCGGCAGGCGCACGCGGAAGCGGTACGGAAGCGATGCCGGAGCGCACAAAGGCATCAAACAGGATGGGCGCCGCCGAAACATAGCCTGCAAGGCCCGGCACCGAGCCGCCATCGGCCCGGCCGACCCAGACCCCCAGCACATAACGGCCGTCATAGCCGACCGACCAAGCATCGCGATAACCATAGGATGTGCCGGTTTTGTAAGCGATGCCTATACGTTTCGCCCCTTGCGGCGGCACGACACCGGCCAGAATATCGCCAATCTGCCAGGACGCCTGCTCGGTGAGAATGGGGGCGGAGGGCTGCACAGGCTCCGAGCTTTCGGTGCCATCACGCAAGGCCGTGCCGCGACCGCCATTGGCAAGGCCAGTATAAAGCTGCACCAGATCGCGCAGGCTGATGCCTGCGCCGCCAAGGCCGATAGCAAGTCCCGGCGCTTCACCTTTCGGCAATTGCAGACTGACACCTGCCTGACGAATGCGCGTCGTCAGCCGTGCAGGGCCGACCGCATCGAGCAGGCTGATAGTCGGCACATTGAGGGACATTTGCAGCGCCTGACGGACACTGACATCGCCCTGATAGCTCATATCGAAATTGCGCGGACGATAGCCTGCGAAATCCTGCGGGCGGTCTTCGATGATGGTTTCCTGGGCAATCAATCCCTGCTCGAAAGCCAGTCCATAAATGAAGGGTTTAAGCGTTGAGCCGGGCGAGCGCACGGCGCGGGTCATGTCGATCCAGCCCTGCCGGTTGCCATCGAAATAGTCAGCGGAACCGACTTCGCCCAGAATGTTGCCATTGCGGCTGTCAGCCAGCACCATGGCAACCGAGACTCTCGGCCCAAGTTTCGCTGCGGCTTCCCGCGCAACGGCTTCCAGTCCTGCCTGCACGGATTTTTTGAGCGTGAGGTGATGGCGTGCTTCGGTGGGAGCCTGCTTCAGCGCCAGATCGGCAAAGTGGGCGGCCAATGAAGGCAAGGGATGACGAGTAGGGTATATGCGCTCACGCGTTGCGCGGTCGGCTTCCTCTTCCGTAAACACCTCCGCCGAAACCATGCGTTTCAATACACGATCACGTGCTGCAACTGCATTCTGCATCTCCCGATCCGGGCGGCGACGTTCTGGCAGTTGCGGCAAGGCAACGAGCAAAGCTGCTTCCGATATGGTGAGGCGCAAGGGCTCCTTGCCAAAATAGGCTAATGACGCCGAGCGCACACCTTCCAGATTGCCGCCATAGGGCGCAAGTGTCAGATAGCGTTCGAGGATTTCGGATTTGCTCAGCCGCCGTTCGATCTGGATAGCGCGGGCCAACTGCCTGAATTTGGAACCGAAGCTGCGGCTTTCGCGCGGCTCGATCAGCCGGGCAAGCTGCATGGAAAGCGTCGATCCACCGGATACAATGCGGCCGCTGCCCGCAAGCTGCATCGCAGCCCGTGCAAGAGCCCGGAAATCAATGCCGCCGTGATCGTAAAAACGTTTGTCTTCATAAGCGATGAGCATTTTCAGGAACTTTGGATCAACGTCCTCAATCCGGGTGTTAAGCCGCCAGTATCCGTCCGGCGTCGCATAGGCGCGCAGCAACGAGCCGTCGCGATCCATGACCTCGGTGGAATTGGTCAGCCGTTCCGGCAAAGGCGGTGGATATGCGCGGTCGAGCCAGTCCAGCCCGACCACGGTTCCAAAAGCGGCGATGCAGAGGAACACGGCACCGCTAACGGCTATTTTCCATCGCCTTTTCATCTCTTTGGCCATGATTTATGTCTAGCCATGATCTTGTCCGAAAGCCGGTCCCACTTTTGGGATTGCTTACGGCGCAGCCACCTCCATCATGCCGGTTGCCGTGCGCGCTGCAAATTGCGGACGATACATGTCCTCAACCGTGGCCGCCGGATGGGTATAAAGACCCGGCGTTACCGCGCGCACCACATAGGCCAGTGTGATCGGCCTCTTCGTGCCTGCAGAGCGGTCGAAAGCCGCCACAAAGCGATCATTGCGGAATTCGAGATGCGCTGCCTGCGTGCTTTCAAGCCATGGAAGATTGCCGAGATTGGCACTGGAAACGAGGCCCGGATTATCGATCTCGAAACCAGCTGGCAGCAGGTCTGTCACGAGCAGACGCGACTGCCATTCCTGCAAATCGTCAATTTTCAGGACAACCACATAGCGCTCATTCTGGTTGACCCCGGTGACATTGGCTGGTTCACCGTCAAGCGTATAATAGGTGCGCTCGATATTGAAACCTTCGCCACCCGCAGGAAGAGATTGGGCCGGCGGCGCCACGGCGGTCACGACTGCGTCGACCGAGCCTTGTCCTTTGTTCGTAACAATCAGCGGCTGCTCTTCCAGAGTTGCACCATTGAGGCGTTCCGAGAATGCGCCTTGATGCGCGGTGCCATTGATGTCGAGGCTGATTGCGCCATTGTCTTCCTGCAGGCCGCGTGCGGCAAGCAGCATCCATGCCTGATCCTGTGTGCTGAGATAACGCGCCTTTTCACGCTGGAACTCGACCAGTGTGATGAGCGACGGCAGCACTTTCGGCGCAGGCTTGGTTTCCGAAGCAAGCGCAAGCATTGCAGCACCGTCACGCAGCGGCGAACCGTAATCGGAGCGATTATAGTCGAAACTGGATTGGCTGGTTGCAAGCTGGAGCGACGCATCGAAGACGCGTTCGGAACGCTGCTGATCGCCATAAAGGGCGAGTGCTGCGCCAAGCTGTGCGACTGCCATGGGGCTCGCGAAGTTTTCAAGCTGGGTATCGGCATAATAACGCAGATCGCCGACGGATGCCTTCTTGTTGCGCGCCAGAACGTAAAGCGCATAGGCAATGTCGTTACCGCGTTCTTTCACGTCGGTTGTATAACCGAGAGCGTTTTGCAGATTGGCGAGCGCAGAGAGCATTGCCTGCTGCGGCACGTCATAGCCCTTTTCACGAGCACGCGTGAGGAAGTCGGTCACATAGGCGTCCATCCAGAGATCCCCCGAACCTGGCGACCACAGGCCGAACGAACCGCTTGAAGACTGGTTGTTCAGCACGCGGAAGATGGAATCCTGTACGCGTTTCTTCAGTTCTTCCTGACTTTCCAGACCCGCCGCCGCTTCGGTACCTGCCGCCATTTCGCTCAAGTAAAGCAGCGGGAGGGCACGGCTGGTGGTCTGCTCGGTGCAGCCATAAGGATAGCGGTCGAGCGCCATCAACAGGGCTGGGACATCAAAGGCCGCGCTACGCGTGACACCGACGCTGACAAAGGCACCATCAAGCAGGCTTTCAGACAGAAGGCCGCCGTCGACTTTCAGGTTTCCGCCATTGGCTGCGAGATTGACGACATGGCGGCTCGTGACCGGCAGATCGACCGGACGCACCGGCAATGCCAAAGCCTGTTCAACATTGAGACCCGCATCGTTGGAAAGCCGGATCGTCACACCACCGGCACCCGTGGCCACAGCACTGAGCGGAACGGTGATCGATTGCCGCTTGCCACCTGTAAGCGCGATGCTTTCAGGATAGGAGCCAACTTGAACCCCGAGATTATCGGTGGTCTCGAGGCTCACACGATAATCGCCGTCCGGCGCATCCGTGTTGGCAATATCGAAGCGGATATTTGCCTGATCGCCGGGCGCCATGAAGCGCGGAAGGCCAGCAGTGATAACTACCGGATCGCGAATGATGACATCGGTAACCGCGTGACCGACGGCCTTCTTCGACCATGCGACAGCCATGACACGCGCAGTGCCGTTGAACTGCGGTACGTCGAAGCTGATCGTCGCCTTGCCATCGCTGTCGAGCTCAACCGGACCGGAGAACAGCGCAAGCAGCTTTTCGGTGGGTGGGCTGCCTTCGGCTGCCATATTGCCACCATCGCCACCCGTGCGCAGCTTGCCGGTTACGCCGAGCGAACCATCGATCAGGCGACCATACATATCCCGCATTTCAAGACCCAGCTGACGCTGGCCGAAGAACCAGTTTTCAGGGTTCGGCGGCTGGTAGCGTGTCAGGTTGAGAATGCCCACATCGACTGCCGCAACCATGACATAGGCCTGCTCGCCACCCGCATTTTCAACCGAAACCGGAATGGAAAATGTGGAACGCGGAGCGATCTTTTCAGGCGGGGTCAGCTTGACCGCAAGCTGCTTGTCGGCAGGATCGACCTTCAGCCATTTAAGACCAATCGCTCGCGCAGGCATGTGGCTTTCAGCGGCCTCACCCGGACGGAACAGGGTGGCCGTGACATAGGCGCCCGCACCCCAATCCTCACCGACCGGAATATCGATGGTCGTGCCACCTTCCGGAACGCTGGCCGTGATGGTCTTGAGCAGCTTTTCTGCACCGATGGTGATGAGCAATTCACCGGCAAAACGAGGCGAAACTTTCAGTTCTGCAGTGTCACCCGCCGCATAATGTTCCTTGTCGAGCGCAATTTCCAGCCCATCCGGCGTTTCGGTCGAGGTCGAACTTACATACCAACCCGCATCGAATTCGTAGCTCGTAGCCGGGCCTGAGGCGTCGGCAGTTTCGACTTCCAGGCGGTAACGACCCCAATCGACCGGCAGGCTGATTTCAGCCTCACTATCGGTTTTCAGATCGATCTTGCCGTTGGCAATCGCCTTGGTGAAAGTGACCGGCTCATAGTTCCAGCTGTTGCCATTGCGATACCACTGATAATTACGCTCGATCTTGACCAGCGACCATTGCGCGCCGTCAAGCGCCTTGCGATCCCCCTTGCTGTCAGAGGCGATCAGGCTGAACTTCGCGGTTCCACCCTGCGGGACTTCGTCGCCAGCGAAATTCGGGCGAATGCCGATGAGATCGGTTTCCGGCTGAATGGCGATGTCGATGTTGCGTTCCACAGCACGACCACCGGTTTCGCGCATGCGAACTGTCACGGCCGCGTTTACGAGACGCGTCGTTGACGGCATTTCGTCGACCGCAACCGGGAAAGTCGCCTTGCCGTTTTCATCGACCTTCGACAGACCATCGAGCGGAAGGCGGGTGGCTTCGCCCTGTTCTTCGTCAGCGAGGCCGAAATAATAGCCCTTGAAGCGGTCCCATTGGCGCTTGGTGGAAAGCGTGACTTCGCCTTCGAGTGCAAGGCCCGCGGCGGGAGCGCCATAGAGGAAACGACCATCCACGGTGATATGGGCGGCTTCGCCTACTGCAATTTCCGGCTTGTCGGACGTCAGATCGAACTCGATCCGGTCCGGCACGAAATCTTCAACCAGAAACATCTGCGTTGCGATGGCGGGCTGCTTGGGATCGGTATAGATTGAGACGTTCCAGGTGCCGCGCATGGCGTTCGACGGCAAGGTCAGGTCGATGGCATGACCACCGGCGAGTTTGCTGTCGGAAACGAGACGGCGATCTTCCACACCATCGGGACGCGTGAAGATGAAGGTGAGCGGCAGATCGTCAATCGCCGTTGCGGTATCGTCACGCGCAAGCGCACCCACATGCACGACTTCGCCCGCGCGATAGATGCCGCGCTCCGTCCATGCATAAAGATCAAGCGCTTTCGGCACTGCACGGCCCGTCACACCACGATCGGAAAGATCGAAACCAGCGCGCGCCATATCGAGGAATGTGAAATCGTCGTCATTCTGACTGGCCATCAGAACCGCTGGCACCATGCCGTTGATGCCGCGTGTCAGGCCAGGCGTAAACGTCGCACGGCCATCGCTGTCGGTGGTCGCTTCGCCCAGCACTTCATTGTTGCGTGCAAGCAGCGTCAGCTTCACGCCTTTAAGCGGTTCTGCGCTTTCCAGCGAACGGGCAAATACATTGATGCCGTCCTGTCCGGTATAGGTCGAAAGGCCGATGTCGGAGACGACGAACCACTGGGTTGCCTTGGTGCCATATGCATCATCGGACTTCTGAACCAGCGGTTCGGCAGTCAGTACATAGACGCCAGGCTTGCGTTCGGGCAGCGCCTCATCAACCGGGAAGCTGGTTGTGGCTTCCTTGTTCAGCTGATTGCCTGCAACCTCGATCTCGCCCTCCCAGACGGGTGCGCCCAACTGGTCGGATACCGTGCTGATGTCGTAGCTGTCGAGCTGGCGCAGGAATTGATAACCTGAAAGAAGCTGAGCGAGCGAACGGTCGCCGACGCGGTAGAGCTTGACCTTGGCTGCATCCAGATTGACGCTAACTAACGGAATGCCGCGACGCGCCTTGGCAGGCAGCACGAAGCTGTCGCCGGTAAAACGCACCGATGGGGCACGGTCCTGCACATAGATCGAAAGATTGACCGGCGCCGGCAACACTTCGCCGACAGTCGACGGCAGACCCTGGCGGAACGTCACCGTATAATTGCGGCCATGCTCCAGTCCCTCGACGCAAATCTGGCGATCTTTGGCTTCAACTGCCTGCGGTGCGCCATTGTCGAGCGTGACGAAACTCGAATAGTCGACTCCGCTTTTCACCAGTTCTTCAGAGAACTGCGCGCAGATGCGCGGCGCGGCATTGTCATTATCGACCGTGTTGTTGACGATACGGAAGCCTTTACGGGCTTTCAGGTCTTCATAGGCCGCACGAACGGATGCGGAATTGACGAGATCAAGGCTCGCTTCATAAGCCTGCAAGGCCGGGCGCGATGCATCGCGCTTTTCGAGCGCCTGGGCCATGATGGCAAGCGCTTGCGCGCGCTCCTCCTTGGTGCGCGAAGTCTGGTAGGCAAACCAGGAGGCGGACGTCGCATCGCGTTGGAATTTTGAACGTTCCTGCCCGTTGGATGGCTCGGTCGCAAGCGCCGACAGCACATATCCGGCCCAGATTTCGCTTTCATCGGGGGACATGCTGACAGCCAGGCGGAACTTTTCCATCGCTGTGCGAGGGTCGCCATTCAACGCCGCAGACGCGCCTTCGCTCTTCAACGAGCGAAGGCTGTCGGGGCTTTCGAGACCAGTCAGTTCGCGCTTCAAGCGACGGGCTTCGTCAATCAGATTGGCGGCAAAAAAGGAGATAGTTGGCGGAGCTCCAATATCTTCAACTTCGCGGGCTGCTGTGGATTGGGTTACAACCTTGCCTGCGATGGAACCAACGGACTGATTGAGCTTGTTGAAATCAGACTTCAGAAAGCACCATTTGACCTTCGGATTGTAGGTGAAGGCGAGGCAGGCGTTGTCGCCCAGACAAATGCTTTTGCACTGGTCAAGGGAGACATTTTTCTCCGTTCGCAGGTCGAAGCCGAAATAATCGCTGTCTTTGGTTATCTCTATCTGCCGACTTTCGGCGGCTTGCGTGCTGTGTGGAGCTGCCAAAAGGCAAGCTGCGACTGCAAAGGCCCGTAAAAGCCGGTTGTAACCAATAAGCATTTGCATCCCCTCACAACGACCGATGCCAATTCCAATTTATCTGGAAAAGGCGAAAAGAATCCGGCTCATGTGAAGCCTCACCGCGACAAACTGTCAAGGCGAATAGGGATTATCTACAACTATTAGGATAGTTTTAGGGGAAATACGTTCTGCGAGATACCTGCCTCGCAGAGCATGTCCGTATTTCAGATGATCCCACCATTGGCGCGTAAGGTCTGGCCGTTCACCCAAGCGCCGTCGGGTCCCGCGAGAAACGCAACTACGCCTGCGATGTCCTCCGGTGTGCCGAGCCGTTCGAGCGGGCTCATCTTCGCCATGCGAGCAACGACTTCCTCGGATTTTCCATCCAAAAAGAGGTCAGTCGCGGTGGGGCCGGGGGCGACGGCATTGACGGTGATGTTTCGACCGCGCATTTCCTTGGCCATGATAGCCGTCAGCGTTTCGACGGCGGCCTTGGTCGCTGCGTAAATACCGTAATTTTCCAGTTTCAGGCCAACCACACTGGTCGAAAAATTGATAATGCGTCCATTGTCGCGCAGACGCCTGCCTGCCTCCCGCATAGTATTGAATGTCCCTTTTAGATTGACCGATACAGTCTTGTCGAAATCCAAATCTTCGGTAGCAGCGAGAGGTGATAGGGCCATGATACCGGCATTATTGATGAGGACGTCAACTCCTCCGAATGCGGTTTCGGCGGCATCGAACATTTTCTTTACTGCGACGGGATCGGCAACATCGGCCTGTGCTGATAGCGCGACGCCACCCGTAGCCTCGATCCTGGTCACTACGGCGTTGGCCATCGCAGCGTTGCCGGCATAGTTGACGATAACCGTAAAACCATCGCGCCCCAGACGTTCGGCAATGGCGGCACCGATGCCTCGCGATGCTCCGGTGACGATGGCAACCCTGTTTTTCATATCTGACATTCTGTGCTCCGATCACTTAGGTCCGTTTTGTAAGCACCAACAAGATCGCACTTTTCTCTAACCGTTTAATCGGGCATTATTTGTTATCACTATCCGAGAAGAGCGAACAATCAGATGGACAGGTTCGACGCGATGCGGGTCTTCACCCGCGTATTGGAACGCCGCAGTTTTACCCTGGCTGCCGAAGATCTCGGAATTCCGCGTTCCACCGTTACCGACGCGATCAAGCAGCTTGAAAGACGACTGGGTACGCAGCTGTTTCTACGCACCACCCGACACGTCAACCCAACGCTTGACGGTCAGGCTTATTATCAGCGTTGCACAGCAATTCTGGCTGATGTGGAGGATGCCGAAGGCGGGTTTTCCGGAGTTGCGCCCAAAGGTCTGCTTCGGGTTGAAGTTCAAGGAACATTGGCCCGTCATTTTCTTTTTCCCGAACTGCCCGCCTTTCTGGAAAAATATAACGAGATCGAATTCTATATGACCGAGGGAGACCGGTTCGTCGATCTGGTTCGGGAAGGTATCGATTGCGTTCTGCGCGTTGGTTCGCTGCAAGACAGCGACATGATTGCCCGGCGGGTTACGATGCTGGATGAGATCACCGTCGCATCCCCTTCTTATATCTCGCGATTTGGACACCCCCAACACCCCGATGAGTTGGGCGAAGGTCACCGGATGATCGGTTTCAGGGCGAGCGGTAGTATTACGCGCATGCCGCTGGAATTCATGATCGACGGAAAATTGCGAACCGTCACGATCCCTGCGTCGGTCACGGTCAATGCCGCCGAGAGCTATACCGCTGCTGCCTGTGAGGGGCTGGGGATCATACAGATTCCCCGCTATCATGCGTTGAAGCACATCGTTGATGGTAAACTGGTGCAGATACTCACCGCTTATCCTCCAACTCCATCACCAGTCTCTGTCATATACCCCCGTGACCGTCAGCTTTCTCCGCGGGTCAGAGTATTTATCGACTGGTTGGTGACGATATTTGCCCGTCAGGGCGTCGAAGCGCATTAACCTCCCATTAAGAATTTGAAACAGGACGGCCATTTCCGTGTTAGAATAGTGCCTGCAGAGATGCAGAACGCACATCGCTACGCACTATGGGAGAGGGCAGAGATGAGCAACATTCTATTCTGGACCGCTCTGGTAATCGTGCCCGTGCTTTTGGGTACGGCCTACGCCTATCTGCAATCCATTCGCCACCGGGATGACTTCTAGGGACTCACATCCCCGTTTGCGTCCGACTTGGCGAGCAGAAGGTCGCGCGCACTTGCGTCGCCCTGGTGTCGATTCTTCGCCAGTTTTTTGATTCAATCCATGCGCTGCTACTGCACCCGACCCGAAAGCGCATTGGGGCTCCATTCTTCCAGATAAAGGTAACCTTTGTTTCGTTTGGAATCTCTGCAATTTAGATTTGATGTGATTGTTGTATTTCAATTAAAGATAGTAAAATTTGCGGGTGTTGGCATCCCCCTATTCAAGGGGATTTTGACTTATTTGATATAGAAATCAAATATTTAGCATAAAAAGTATACAAGGAGTCGGTATACTCAAATTCGGCATGTGCCATATTGGAGCATGAATAAGGGTTGTTTGGTTATCCTTGTTTGGTTGAAGTAGTTTCATTTTCTGTCTGATATTTCACGTTGCTTAATGTAAGAAAATGTCCTTCTATTGTTGCGGGCAAGATATGACCAATAGTTGAGATGATGCGTGACCGTAATCTGGGCTCCTGCGGCTTCATCTCCGACCGAGACAAAGCTCGCCCCGGATCAAATTGCAGCCCTCATCAAGTCGGGGGCGATCACCGGTTAAGGGTAAGGCCGTCTCGGGTTGAAACAGAACGATGAAAAACAATGGCGACCGAAACGGATCGCCAGAAAATTGGAGGAGGGAACGACGGCAATGGGTAGACGTGCATACGAAAAGCTCGCGAGAATCTGTGCATCCCTGAACACATCCGAGCAGGAACTGGCTCATTCTCTCGGTATTTCGCGAGTTGCCCTCAAGGCGATAGATCGGACTGATGCGCCTCTTTATCTGCGATTGGCGTTGGCTGCTCTGGTCTCGGAGATGGACCCGGATGAAGTGCTGAACCCCAAGCGCGGGAATTCGGAAATGGAAAGGCCGCTTCACCTCTTGTCGGCAGGATAATTGTCAGAAGTCTTGGGGTTCAACGGTGTTGTTGTGACAAAATCTTTCGCCTTGCTGCTTATGATCGGACTGATTTGTTATCCGCAATTGGCTGCCGCGTCCTGCACGCGAGCAGCCGGCGCCGCGGATTTGATGACGCAACGCCAGCTTTCAGCCCTGCGCGCAATGGAGCGGAGCCGTGGCTGCAAGGGGGGCGACGAACGTGGAGGTTTCTTCAATCCGTGTCGTGATCTTGCCCAGCGTGTTGCTGAAATCCAGCGGCAACTCGCGTCCAGTTCGCTTTCTTCTAGGGCGTGTGCCGAACAGCCGACTGCACCGCAAACTGCAAAAGTAAAACTCGATCGGCCGAAAACGTCTTCGGTCAACACGCCCGGCAAGCCGTGGGTTCCCAGCGGTGTGAAGGGCGCCTTGACCTATTGCGTGCGCTTGTCGGACGGTTATCTTTTCCCGGCTCCGCATTCGCAGTTTCAGAAATCCGACAATGTGACGGAGACATTGGCGCAATGCCGCTTTATCTGTCAGGGGGAGAATGTCGATCTTTATATTTTGACCGATCCGAATGGCGAAACAGCGGACATGATTTCCGTTTCCAACGGCAAGTCCTACATCGAGCTTCCAACTGCCTACGCCTATCAAGGCGGCAGCGATTTCAAGAAGTGCGATTGGGCTGGTTATGTCAACAAGATCAGCGAATTGCGAGCCAATAGCAAAGGCAGTCGTGCATTCAAAAACGTGGTCGTGCCCATGCCGGACACCCGACCGACACGCAATGATGAGGTCGCGATTTCGGCAACGTCTTTTGCTCCCATGAGTGACCGCAATGTACGTGTGATTGGTCCTGCATTCATTTTCGACGAAGATGCGGCGCAGGCAAAGTCCGCTACCTACTGACTGCCCGCAGCCAGTCTTCTGACGGTCAATTTGAATGAGACGTGTCGCGATTGGGACTGAACCACACGCGTTCTGTCTGTAACCTCCGAGAAACGGGCGTTCCAACGTATGCCCGGAAAACTATCGATCATTGCATTGTTTGAAATCTGTCAGTGTTGTTCGACCTGGAGGAGGTAGACATGAGCAAGAACCGTGGCGTCGTTTATTTGCGGCCCGGGACAGTCGAAGTACGCGATATTGAAGACCCAGTGTTGGCGGCACCGGATGGGAGGAAGCTGGACCACGCCGTTATACTGAAGGTAATTTCCACCAATATTTGCGGCTCAGATCAACATATGGTCCGGGGGCGCACCACTGCCATGCCCGGTCTTGTGCTTGGCCATGAAATTACCGGTGAAATTATCGAGAAGGGCAGCGATGTTGAAATGCTTGACGTGGGCGACATCGTTTCGGTGCCATTCAACGTCGCTTGCGGACGTTGCCGCTGCTGTAAATCCCAGGACACTGGCGTTTGCCTGACGGTCAACCCGTCGCGTGCCGGCGGCGCCTATGGTTATGTTGATATGGGAGGCTGGATCGGCGGACAGGCCCGCTATGTCATGGTTCCCTATGCGGATTTCAATCTGCTCAAATTTCCTGATCGCGAACAGGCGATGGAAAAAATCCGCGACCTGACGATGCTTTCCGATATCTTGCCAACCGGTTTTCACGGTGCCGTCAAGGCTGGCGTCGGAGTCGGCTCGATTGTCTATGTCGCGGGCGCGGGGCCAGTCGGTCTTGCCGCCGCCGCATCCGCACGCATTCTGGGAGCTGCGGTCGTCATGATCGGCGACTTCAACAAGGAACGTCTGGATCACGCACGGAAGGTCGGGTTTGAACCGATCGATCTTTCAGCCAGCGACCGTCTCGGCGACATGATTGCAGAGGTCACCGGCAGTAACGAAGTCGATAGTGCTATCGACGCCGTTGGTTTCGAAGCACGGGGCCACAGCGGAGGCGAACAACCCGCAATTGTGCTTAACCAGATGATGGAGATCACCCGCCCGGCGGGGGCCATCGGTATTCCAGGGCTCTATGTCACTGAAGATCCGGGAGCCGTCGATAATGCCGCAAAGCAAGGTAGCTTGTCCCTGCGCTTCGGTCTCGGTTGGGCCAAGGCGCAGTCGTTCCATACGGGACAGACGCCCGTGCTGAAGTACAATCGGCAGCTGATGCAGGCTATCCTTCATGGACGTCTCAACATAGCCGATATTGTCAACGCTCAGGTGATATCGCTTGAAGATGCGGCAAAGGGCTATGAGAGCTTTGATCAGGGCGCTGCCAAGAAGTTTGTTCTCGATCCGCACGGCTTGGTGACAAAAGCCGCCTGATTCAATCTGGTTTTGAAAAAATATGAGAAGGCGCCCAAACGGGCGCTTTTTCTATTGCAATTGCTTGTAACTGTAACGTTACAGATTCTTCGGCTTCTGACACTTCGACAGCCGTTCGTTCGGAAATGGCACATACTGGAATGCTTTGCTCCGAGAAAAACGCCATCGGAAAAATATCGTTAAAACAACAACTTAATTTTCCTACAGATGCGGAATCTCTGAAGATACGCAGAAGAGGGGTTGCAAGTGAGACCTTTTTGAATACCATATCTGTAACGTTTCAGATTTGGGAGGAGATGGAATGTTGCTTCAAAGAGCAAAGACGCTCACCGCATCCGTTTGTCTGGCTATGACAGCGTTGACAATGGTAGGTTCGGCCTCGGCGGCCAATCTTGAAGTCACCCATTGGTGGACATCCGGCGGTGAAGCTGCGGCGGTCAAGGTTCTTGCTGAAAAATTTGATGCGCTCGGCGGCGACAAATGGGTCGATGGAGCGATAGCCGGTAGCGGCTCTACCGCACGCCCGATCATTATCAGCCGAATTCTGGGCGGCAATCCGATGGGGGCGACGCAGCTCAATCATGGACGGCAGGCTGAAGAGCTGGTGCAAGGCGGCCTGATGATGGACCTGACCGAGCTTGCTGAAAAGGAAGGCTGGGCTGATTTCATTCGCCCTAAGAGCCTCCTGGAATCCTGCACCTTTGAAGGACGTCTTTACTGCGTTCCGCTGAATATTCATTCCTGGGAATGGATGTGGGTCAATCCGCAAGCATTTCGTGATGCCGGAACAGAACCGCCCAAGAATTGGAATGATCTTGTCGCTGCGGCTCCCAAGCTGAAGGAAAAGAACATCGTTCCTCTCGCAACCGGTGACGGGTGGCAGGTGAACGGCATACTGACCGTCCTGACGACTGCGATTGGCGGCAAGGACCTTTACCTGAAGGTCAACAAGGACAAGGATGCCGATGCGGCGCGAGGGCCTGAAATGAAGAGGGTCTTTGAAGCGCTGGCGCAGGCACGCGAACTGGCTGATAAGGGTTATGTTGGCCGCTCATGGAACGAGGCAACCAATATGGTGCTGACCGGCCGCGCAGGAACACAGATCATGGGGGACTGGGCGCAGGGTGAGTTTGGTACAGCCGGAAAGGTTGCAGGCAAGGATTATGATTGCTTGCCGGGACTCGGTGTCCATCCGTATCTGGATACTGGCGGCGACGCGATCTACTTCCCGAAGAACAAGGACCCGGAAGTTACGAAAGCGCAGCTAAAGCTGGCTAGCATGCTTGTTTCCAAGGATACGCAGGTCGCGTTCAATCTTGCCAAGGGTTCTCTGCCGATCCGGGGCGATGTCGACCTTGAGGCAGCATCGACTTGCATGCGTGCGGGCATCGAGATTTTGAAGAACCCGGATAACATCGTTCCATCAGTGGAGCAATTGCGCGCACCGGACACGCAAGGACAGATCGAAAGTCTGGCGGCTGAGTTTTTCTCCAATCCCGATATGACCGTTGACGACATTCAGGAACGTTTTGCCGAGATTATCGAGCAGGCACAATAGTCTCGGTCTGGTCTTGCGCCGTCCCTGAGGATGGCGGTGCAGGACCCCGAAAACCGGGATAGGGAGGAATATCATGGCCGTCATCGAAGAGGGCAATCGTCGAAAGCCGCCGGGAATATTTCGCAATCTGAATGCGAAAGTTGCAGCCCTTCCGATGATCGCGACGGTTCTCGTGGTCTTCATTGGCTGCACGCTCTGGACAGTCCTTTATTCCTTCACGTCTTCCAAATCGCTGCCGATGTTGAACTTTGTCGGCTTCGATCAATACACGCGCCTGTTCTCTGCCACCCGCTGGCATGTGTCGGTCCGCAATCTTGCGATCTATGGTGTCTTGTGCATGGGCTTTTCGCTCGTGACGGGCTTTGTGCTTGCGGCGTTGATGGACCAGAAGATTCGTTTCGAAAATACGTTCCGCACAATCTTTCTCTATCCCTATGCCTTGTCGTGTATCGTGACGGGTCTCGTCTGGCAGTGGATATTCAATCCACAACTCGGACTGGAGAAAGTGGTCCGCGATGTAGGTTTTGAAAATTTCCATATCGCGATCCTGTCGAGCCGGACCTACGTCATTTATGCGATTGTCATTGCCGGGCTTTGGCAGATGACAGGGCTCGTCATGGTCCTGATGCTGGCGGGGCTCCGCAGTGTCGATGAGGAAATCTGGAAGGCCGCACGAGTTGACGGCATTCCGAAATGGAAAACCTATCTGTTCATCATCCTGCCGATGATGCGTCCCGTCCTGGTGACGACCATCGTGTTGATCGCGACCGGCATCGTCAAACTCTACGATCTGGTTGTCGCCATGACCAATGGCGGTCCCGGCATCGCATCGGAAGTGCCGGCAAAATACGTCTACGACTTCATGTTCGGCTGGGCCAATCTGGGGCAGGGGCTTGCTGCATCTACGGTCATGTTGACTACAGTTTTGATCATCCTCGTTCCGTGGACGATGTTTGAGCATAGCCGGAGAAAAACGCGATGACGGAAGCTGTTCTGAACGGGAGGGTACGAGCCGGAACCGAAGCTGCGACGGACCAGACGCGTCCTGCGGCGAAGCAGGTCTCTCAGCCCTGGGGGCGCAAACCGAAACGGCGCTTTGCCCCAGCAACCATCATGCTCTACAGCGTGCTGTTTGTTTCTGCCGTCTATTACCTGCTGCCGCTTTATGTGATGGTTGTCACATCCCTGAAGGGTATGCCTGAAATCCGGCTCGGTAACATCTTTGCGCCGCCGGTCGAAATCACGTTCGAACCTTGGGTCAAGGCATGGAGCCAGGCTTGCACCGGCCTTTATTGCGAAGGAATCAGCGCAGGTTTCTGGAATTCCATCAAGATCACCGTGCCGAGCGTGATCGTTTCCATCGCGATCGCATCGGTGAATGGTTACGCGCTGGCAAACTGGAAGTTCAAGGGATCGGAAATCTTCTTCGCGGTGCTGCTGTTCGGGGCGTTTATTCCGTATCAGGTCATGCTCTATCCGCTCGTTATCATTACACGCGAACTGGGAATTTTCGGCACGCTGACCGGCGTTGTCTTCATCCATACGATTTTCGGCATGCCAATCCTCACGCTGCTGTTCCGCAATTATTTCGCCGGTCTGCCGCCGGAATTGTTCAAGGCGGCGCGTGTGGACGGTGCAGGTTTCTGGCGAATTTTCTTTCAGATCATGCTGCCGATGTCACTGCCAATTTTCGTAGTTGCGATCATTTTGCAGGTGACCGGTATCTGGAACGACTTTCTGTTTGGCGTGGTGTTCGCCGGAACGAAGAATTTTCCGATGACCGTGCAGTTGAACAATATCGTCAATTCCATGCAGGGCGTGAAGGAATACAACGTCAATATGGCAGCCACGATCCTGACCGGTGCCGTGCCACTGCTCGTTTACTTCCTCTCCGGCCGTTATTTCGTTCGCGGTATTGCCGCTGGCGCAGTGAAAGGATGAGTTCATGAATTCAAGCGTTTCCATCCAGGACCTGTCGCTTGGCTTCGGCACGGTCAATGTGCTGCAAAATCTCAATCTGGAAATCGGGGAAGGCGAGTTTCTCGTGCTTCTGGGGCCATCCGGTTGCGGAAAGTCGACGCTGCTCAATTGCGTGGCTGGTCTTCTCGATATTTCCGAAGGCAGCATCTTCATCAAGGGCCGAAATGTCACCTGGGATGAGCCAAAGGACCGGGGCATCGGCATGGTGTTTCAATCCTACGCGCTTTACCCGCAGATGACTGTCGAAAAGAACCTTTCTTTCGGATTGCGCGTGGCCGGTCTGCCGAAGGGGGAGATCGACAAACGCATCAAGCGTGCTGCCGAAATTCTCCAGATCGAACCCTTGCTGCAACGCAAACCCTCGGCATTGTCTGGTGGTCAGCGTCAGCGTGTTGCGATCGGTCGTGCATTGGTGCGCGACGTCGATGTGTTCCTGTTCGATGAACCGCTTTCCAATCTCGATGCAAAATTGCGCTCCGAGCTGCGCGTCGAGATCAAACGTCTTCATCAGAAACTCGGCAACACGATGATCTACGTTACCCACGACCAGATTGAAGCGCTGACACTGGCGGATCGCATTGCCGTGATGAAAGGTGGCGTGGTTCAGCAACTGGCCGACCCGCTGACGATCTACAACCGCCCGAAGAACCGGTTTGTCGCGGGTTTCCTGGGGTCGCCATCGATGAATTTCTTCGCTGGTGAAATTGCGGTCGCAGAAGGAAAGGCCGTATTCCACATCGGACAGACAGCCGTAGGGCTGGACGGATATGACGGAGCGCTACAGCCGGGTCGGAAGGCAACACTCGGTGTTCGTCCGGAACATGTCAGGCTTGAGGTCGAGGACGGATTCGAGGCGACGGTCGATCTGGATGAACCGATGGGCGCCGATAGTCTGGTCTGGCTTCGGCTGAACGGGCATCCGCTTTCCGCGCGCGTGGAAGCCGGAAAGCGTTATCGGGCAGGAGACAAGGTCAGGATCGGCTTCAAACCCGATACTCTGTCGCTTTTCGATGCTCAAACGGAGGAGAGGCTTTAGATGAACAGAGAACAACGCTCCCCTTAACAGCCTTCAGCAAGAGGCGACCATTGTTTTTGCTGACGGATCGGACACCGCGTCGATCCGCACGGGTGCATTTTGCTCAGAAAAACCAACGTAGTTCTGGAACGAGTTCAAAGGATAAGGACATGAACGGATATTCCTATCAGCTTTACAGCTCTCGTAATTTCCAGCCGCTGGAGCGCACACTCACAATGTTGCGCGACCTCGGCTATCGTCGTGTAGAAGGTTACGGGGGGATTTATGGTGATCCCGTTCGATTAAAGAAGGATCTCGATGCTTTGGGGCTTTCCATGCCTACCGGCCATTTTGGTCTGGATATGCTGGAAAATGAAGTGAGCCGCGTTCTGGAGATTGCCAGGGTTGCCGATATGAAGGCGATCTTCTGTCCTTATCTCGATGCAGATCGCCGCCCGGAAAGTGTCGCTGGTTGGCAGGAGTTTGGTAAACGCCTGGTCGCGGCTGGTGAGCCTTATCGCAAGGAAGGCTATGCCTTTGGCTGGCACAATCACGATTTCGAGTTCCGGCCCTTGGCTGACGGTTCCGTGCCGCAGGAACACATCCTGAATGCTTCGCCCGATCTGGTATGGGAGGCCGATATTGCCTGGATCATCAAAGGGGGAGCTGACCCGCTTGAATGGATCGAGCGTTACGGCAACCGGATACTGGCAGTTCATGTGAAGGACATCGCGGTGAATGGAGAAAAGGCCGACGAAGACGGTTGGGAAGATGTTGGTCACGGGACCGTCGACTGGCCTGCCTTGTTTACGGCTTTGCGCAAGACGCCTGCCCGCTATTTCATCATGGAACACGATAACCCGTCGGACGATACCCGGTTTGCGAGCCGTTCCATCGAAACCGTAAGAACTTTCTAAGTTGGAGAAAGAAATGACCAGGACACTTGGTGTCGGGATTATCGGCTGCGGTAATATATCGGCTGCATATCTGCGGCTGTCGCCTATGTTTCGAAACATCGAAATGAGGGCTTGCGCAGATATCAATCTGGCGGCGGCAAATGCGCGGGCAGAAGAGTTCGGCGTAAAGGCACAGACTATTGAGGAACTGCTTCGGAATGATGACATAGACATCATCGTCAACCTGACAATTCCAGATGCCCACTATGCCGTAACCAAGCAGATACTGGCGGCAGGCAAACACGCCTATTCGGAAAAGCCGCTGGTTCTTTCAATGGAGCAGGGGCTGGAACTGAAGGCACTTGCCGACGGCCGAGGTCTCAAAGTGGGGTGCGCTCCGGACACGTTTCTCGGCGGTGCGCACCAGTTGGCGCGGCGCGAAATCGATAGTGGAAATGTCGGCCGTATCACTTCAGGCACATGCCACGTCATGAGCCACGGTATGGAGCATTGGCATCCGAACCCGGACTTCTTCTTCAAGCATGGCGGCGGCCCCATACTCGATCTCGGGCCTTATTACATCGCAAATCTCGTCAATCTCATCGGGCCTGTGAAGCGTGTCGCGGCTTTGACTTCCATGGCGACACCGACGCGGACGATCAGTTCGGAACCGCGCAAAGGCGAAACGATTCCCGTGGAGACACCAACCACCATTCACGCACTGCTGGAATTCGAGCAAGGCGCAACAATAACGCTTTCAGCGAGTTGGGATGTGTGGGCGCACCGCCATGCGAACATGGAACTATATGGCACCGAAGGATCGCTCTATCTGCCGGACCCAAATTTTTTCGGTGGGGAGGTACAGATAGCGAAGCCGGGTGAGCCAGCCGAACCTGTCGAAAACTGGGAACACCCCTTTGGCATCGCCAATGAACAGCACTCGCAAGGCATGATGGCCAACTATAGAGCGGCAGGACTGGCAGATATGGCGGCCGCCATCCTGGAGGGTCGTGATATGCGCTGTTCGCTGGAACGCGCCCTGCATGGGGTCGATGTCATGTTGGCCATTCTGAGATCAGGTGAAGAAAAGCGTTTCATCGACATTGAAACACGATGCACGCGCCCGGAAGCACTCGATATCGCTGCCGCAGAAGCCTTGCTTCAGCCGGAAGAAAACAGAAAGAAACGGGCGGCAAACTGACTTTGCATCGCTCCTCCCGAGCGATTGGAGGCTATCCCGATCCCGCGGGATTGGGGTGGCCTCCACCCACCTAGCCTATTGTCTGCAGGGACTTGACGTCCTTGCCGTTGATCCGGCCCAGAATGGCTTTACCAAGTTGTTGGCCCGCGAGCTTGAAACTCTCCTCAACAACAATCAGGCCCGGACGAAACCAGTGCAAAATCTCGGTCGACTGTTTGGCTGCTACATCAACTTCATTGCCGATGTTCATTCCCGCATCTTCGATACCTGCAACAATTGCTAATGCAGCCGCACTGCCGGAGCAGATGATGCCGTCCGGCCGATCTGCTCTCTTCATCAGTTGAGCAACATGCAGCCGCAAGTCCTCAAGGGATGTATCAAGATCAACCCCTTCAAGTGGGGTTCCGCTGCAATGAAAGGTCCGCAGCCCCTCATAAAATCCACCCACCATATGCCGGTAATAGGTGAGGTGCGCTGGCGGAGTCAGCAGGGCAAGTCGCCTCCGCCCGAGCGTTGACAGTTTACCGACCATCTCCAGGGCAAAAGTGAAATTATCAAAGTCATGATAAGGATGTTCGATGCCCGTATCAGTGCGTCCGTGGGTGGCGAACGGGAAATCATGTTCGGTCAGATAATGGACGCGTTGGTCGTCCGGTTCTGTGCGTGAGAATATAATTCCGTCGGCTGAACCTGTCTCGACGATATAGCGGATCGGCTCGATGGGTGCCCTTGAATGAAAATAGGGCGTTAGAATGAGATGGTATTGCGTTTCGGCGAGTACATCCGCAACACCATGAATGACCTGACTGGTAAAGCCCATGATTTCATCTTGCGTATTAAGAACCAACGCAATGACGTTTGTTTTACCGGTACGAAGGCGTACGCCTGCACGATTGGGGCGATACCCGATCTGCCTCGCGATCAATTGCACGCGTTTGCGGGTTTCGGGGCCGATTTCAGGGGCATCCTTCAAGGCGCGGGAAACCGTGGTTACGCCCAGGCCAGTCATGAATGCTATTGTCTTCAGCGTGGGACGTTCGTTTTCGAGGAACGGTTTGGCTGGATTTGGCGGCTTGGAAACCGGCTGGCTCCGTTTTTCATTCATGCGCATTTCGTCCGGCGGCGAGGAACGATGTGGACAGGCAAACGATAGAAATCGCTTTATCTATCAATAGCTTGTTTTGATGGACTTGTCATCTTTTATGACCCGATATCGCTAACTTCCGACACAATTTCAGACCAACTATTCTGCGCGACAGGCGCCCACAAAGTCATATTCTCGGAAATTGGCGCAATGGTCCCCATCAGTTTGTATCGCTTCGTCCTCTGTGCTGTTTTGACTGGAATGTCATGGTATTAATTCAGTATAATATGACAATTCTCAATATGTCATGATGGAGTCGGTGGACGCATGTGGGAACCTATGTTGGAAATGCGCAAGGGCGTCACCAAGCATCGACTTCTGACAGAAAAAATTGTCGATGATATAGAAAAGGGCATTCTTCAACCCGCCATGCGTATGCCGACGCATCGGGACCTGGCTCACAAGCTCGGACTTTCGGTGCAGACCGTCAGTATCAGTTACAAGGAAGCTGAACGACGTGGTTATCTGCGCGGCGAGGTTGGTCGGGGAACATATGTCTGCAACCGGGTGACAGAGCGAGCGGACCGGTTCATGCTCGATCGTGATCCTAGCGGAACGGCGGATCTGTCGATCATTCGGGCGGTCTATACCGAAGCGCACGAGAATGCCTCGCGCCGTCTGCTGGAGGAATTGAGCCAGTCGGACAATGCAAGTTTCATGCGCCCCTGCCGTCCTATAGCGGGATTGGACAGACATCGTGCTGTCGCGCGGGATTGGCTGCGCAATCTGTCGGTTGATGTCGACCCGGGCCGGATCATCCTCACCAATGGTGCCGCACATGGGTTGTTTCTCGCTGTTGCCGCTGTCGTTCAGCCCGGAGAAGTAGTGCTCACGGAAAGCCTGACCGACCATGGCATCATAGGTCTTGCCAATGTGCTCGGATTTACTTTGCGTGGACTCCCTATTGATGAACAGGGCATTCTACCGGATGCTTTTGAAACCGCCTGCAAGGCCGGTGATGTTCGTGCGCTCGTGATGATCCCGACACTGGGCAATCCGACCAGTCATCTGATGGGCGCAGGGCGTCGCATCGCCATAGCAGAAATTGCCCGACGATACGATGTCTGCGTTATCGAGGATGAGGTTTACAAACCCATCCTTGAAGAAAAATTGCCGTCCATGCCGGAGTTGCTGCCCGATCTTGGCTTCTTTGTTACAAGTTTCACCAAGACGGTAATGACGGGCTTGCGTACCGGTTACCTCGTCGTTCCAACGCAATATTCCATTCGGGTCACATCTATTTTGCGCGTTACAAGCTGGAGCGGTGTCAATCTTATGGGTGAGATGGCCAGCCGCTGGATCGAAGATGGCACGGCGGCGGAATTGATTGAAATCCAGCGCAGCGAGTTGCGATCCCGTCAGGCGCAGGTAACCGATATTCTGGGTTCGCATGTGGCGGGCAACAATCCGTTATCGTTATGCGCCTGGCTTAAAATACCTCGCAACTGGTCTGAGGATGGGCTGGTGCGCGCGCTTGCCAATAAAGGCGTTGCGGTCACGCCATCGGACCCATTTGTTGCGGGTGCTGATCGAGGAAGTGGTGGTATTCGCATCTGTCTTGGGGGACGGCTTTCGCGCCCGGCATTGCAGACGGCACTTGAGACCATCCGCGAGACCTTTGCGCAATTGCCGCCTGTCTACGATGTGGGATCGATTGCCTGAAAGCCAGTTTCTAAAGCACCGAACGCAGGAACTCTTTGGTGCGTGCCTCGCTCGGGGTCTGGAATATCTGTTCCGGCGTGCCTTGCTCGCAGATACGCCCCTTATCGAAAAAGCAAACGCGATCAGATACTTCCCGGGCAAATCGCATTTCATGCGTGACAAGGAGCATGGTCAGGTCATGCTCCTGTGCCAGCCCGCGAATGACGGACAGCACTTCGCCCACGAGTTGCGGATCAAGAGCGGACGTGGGTTCGTCAAACAACAATACGCGTGGACGCATGGCAAGAGAACGGGCGATGGCGACCCGCTGTTGCTGGCCACCGGATAGCTGCGAAGGATAGTGGTCTTTCTTGTCGATCAAGCCCACGAGGGACAGCAGGTCGAGTGCGCGGGCCTCTGCTTCGGCGCGCTTCATGCCCAGAACATGAATGGGGGCCTCGATTATGTTTCGTAACACAGACATGTGCGGGAACAAATTAAAGCTCTGGAACACCATGCCGACATGCGACCTGATCTTGCGCAAATGGCCTTCACTAGCCTGAAATTGTCCTTTGCCGTTCGGCTCGTGATAGGACATGTCTGCAAGTTGGAGGGTGCCTTGCTGAAACGGCTCCAAGGTCATGAGGATACGGAGAACTGTCGATTTCCCTGAGCCCGAGGGGCCGATGAGGGTGACCTTCTCGCCTGATGTGACGGAAAAATTGAAGCGATCCAGCACTGTCAGCGCTCCGAAGCGCTTGGTTACGTCCTGAAAGCGGATAATTTCCTGGGTCATTTGAGAGCGATTCCGTTTTTTGGAAGTGTGCGTTCGAGCAGGCGTATGAGTGCCGAGCAGATCAAGGTCAGCACCAGGAAAATCAGGCCTACCATCGACAGCGGAACCAGATATTCGAAGGTGCGGTCGCCGATCAGATTGGCGAGGTTCAGCATGTCGACGATGCTGACGACCGAGAGCACCGGGGTCTCCTTCAGCATGGAAACCAGGTAATTGCCCATGGCCGGGATGATCCGGGGTATGGCTTGGGGGATGACAATATCGCGATAGGTGCGCCAGGGCGTGAGATTCAATGCGCGTGCGGCTTCCCATTGTCCTCGCGGGATCGCTTCGATACCTCCGCGATAAACTTCCGACGTATAGGCCGAATATTGAAGACCAAGTGCCAGAGCGCCGGTCAGAAATGCAGGCAGAACAATGCCGTATACGGGCAGCACGTAATAGAGGAAAAACAGCTGCACCAGCAGTGGTGTATCACGCAGGAACTCCACCACGACCGTCGTTGGCCAGGATATGATCTTATATGGGCTGCGACGCAGAAGCGCAAAGACAAGGCCAAGGACCAGCGCAATTCCAAAGCCCGCGGCAGCGGCTTTCAAAGTCACGGTGAGACCAATCGCCAGAATTGGCAGAATGGAAATCGCGAACGAGAGAGTGGACGAGGTGTCCCAGGCATAACCGTAGATCATGCGAAGCCTCCGGCCATGGTCTGGCGTCTCAGACGCCGCTCCAGCCAGCGAATGGCCGCTGACAGCACGAGCGCCATTGCAAAATAACCGAGCAGGGTCAGCGAATAGATTGTCACGCTGTCGAGCGTCAGGTTTCGCAGGCGCTGGGCCTGAAAGGTGAGGTCGCTGATCGCAATGAGCGAAGCAAGCGCGGTGTCCTTGAGGTTGTGAATGGCAAGGTTACCGAAGGCCGGCATCATTTCGACTACCGCTTGCGGAAGAATGACATGAAACAAGGTATGACCCTTGCTGAAATTGAGCGCCCGGGCGGCTTCATGTTGTGCTTCCGGCACCGCCTGTAAGGCACCGCGAACCACTTCTGCGCCATAGGCACCGATGTTGAGACCAAGGCCCATGATGCCGGTTGTGATTGGATCAAACGAAATGCCGATCAGCGGCAAGGCATAATAGAGCCAGAAGAGCTGCACGAGCAGAGACGTGCCGCGGAATATCTCGATATAGATCACCGCAATCGTGGAAAGGATCGGTCCACCCGCAAATCGGGCAATTCCGGCGGAAAATGCCAGTATGGTGCCAATGGCCATCGAACTGAGGGCAAGAATGGCAGTGATTTGCGCTCCCTTGAAAAGGGCGGGAAGGTATTCCGTCCAATGCATATGATCGTCTCCCGATTGAGATGAGACAATGCCCGCCGAGCCGTGAGCGGTTCGGCGGGCGCAAATCAACTTATTTTGCGTTGCAGAGGCTGGCTGTATCCACTGTTCGTGCAGCTTCTACGCTTTCCTCGCTAAGCCCATAAGTCGTCAGGATTTTTTTGTAGTCGTCTGTCTTCTTGAATTCGATGAGCGCCTTGTTGAAAGCTTCATAGAATTCCTTGTCTTCCGGACGGAAGCTGAACGCGCCGAAGCTTCTCGCAGATTTGCCGTTCACAACCGGATCGGTGAACGGATGCGCCTGTTCCAGTTCCGGTGAATTGTCGACCAGCTTGGCGACCGTCAGTTCCGTTGCAGCATAGGCATCTGCACGTCCGGTCTGGACCGTCGATGGCGCATCGGCATTGCCCTGGATCATGACGATCTGGGATTCGTCGATACCCATTCCATGCAGGAAGTCGATCTGGTCCGCACCGGAAACGATTGCGACTTTCAGCGATGGATCTTTCTTAATGTCTTCATAGGAATGAATGTTCTTTGGGTTGCCCTTGGGAACCAGGAGGCCTTCACCGTAACTCGAATTTGCGACGGTGAACTGGACCTGCTTGCAGCGGTCCGGCAAGACATTCTGCTCTGCCGCGACAAACTCGAACCGCTTTGCTTTCAGACCGGGAATGAGCGAGCCGAACGGGGTAACAGTCCAGTCGATTTCCTCAATTCCAAGTTTCTTGAAGATTGCTGCGGCGACGTCAGGGCCTATCCCTTTGGCCGCACCGCTCTCGTCCATGTAGCCGTAAGGCACCTCATTGGCGGTCGCCCCACGAACAAAGCCCGCACCCTTGAGATCGTCGATGGTGACAGCTTGTGACGGAAGCGTGAGAGACAAGACCGCAACTGCCGAAAACAGAGCGGAAAATGTAAGATGTTTCATGCGCATCGTGTTCACTCCTCTTTATGAACGCCGGTTGTTTTATTGTCCGGCTTGTCAGTTGGCGTTAATGATCGGCTTATCCCGGAGACGGCTCCTCACTGATCGTGGCAATGACCGACAGGCAGTCCCCCATTTTGATGAGGCCTGGAAAATGCCGGGCTGCGAGAATTCCATCGAGCGCGGCACGGTATTCCTGCGGAGCAACACCTGTGCGGGTTACGGTATGAACCCGCGCAATGACGTCGCCTTTGCGTATCTGAGCTCCGAGATCAACCAAAGGTTCAAGCAGACCCTCGGTGTCGGCAAAACCGAAACATTCATGCGATGGCATATCGAGCCATGTTGTTGGTGACAGCTCGACCTCTCCTTGCAGAATGCCTGCATGGCGCAAAAGGTTGCGAATGCCGCGCTTGGCTATGGAAGCAGTGCGGGCGGAGATCGTACCGCCGCCGGAAAGCTCGGTCGTGACAAACACCTTGCCCGCTTCCTCTGCTATCGTGTCGTACATGCCGACAGCGTCAATCTCGATCATCCGCATCGAGAAAGGCGCCGAAAAGGCTTTGACCGCCGCAAAGCAGCGGAGTTCCTGTGCCGTATCCGGCAAGGCATGTGCGGCTGCGTAAGGCAGGAAATCGAGTGTTCGCCCGCCGGAATGGAAATCCATGACGATATCGGCTGCCGGCAAAAGGTAGCGGGTGAAATAGTCGGCAATCTTTTCAGTAACTGTACCATCCGGACGGCCCGGGAAGCTGCGGTTGAGGTTGCCCTTGTCGATGGGAGATGTTCGCGTTCCCGCAAGAAAGGCCGGATAGTTCATGGCCGGAACAATGATGACGCGGCCCCTGATCTCTTCCGGTTTCAGATTGGCTGCGAGATCATAAAGAGCGACCGGCCCTTCGTATTCATCGCCATGATTGGCGCCGGTTAAGAGCGCGGTCGGACCGTCGCCGTTGCGGATGACGCAGATCGGCAACATCAGCGATCCCCATGCGGAATCGTCTCTGGACCATGGCAGCCGCAGATGTCCGTGCTGAACGCCGTCGCGGTTGAGGTCGACAGTGGGCGTGATCGGGGAGGGACGTGAGGGAGGCGAGGTGTGCATCATCGCAACGTCCTAATCCTTGACCACGAGCTTGCGCGGTACATTCGAAAGACATTCCACGCCGGTTTCAGTGATAACGATGCTCTCGGTGATCTCCAGCCCCATCGTTTCCAGCCAAAGGCCCGTCATGAAATGAAAGGTCATGCCCGGCTGCAACTCGGTGCGGTCGCCGGGACGCAGGCTCATTGTGCGTTCGCCCCAATCCGGCGGATAGGACAAGCCGATGGAGTAGCCGGTGCGGTTGTCCTTGATAATTCCGTATTTCTTGAGCACGGCGAAGAAGCCGTTGGCTATATCTTCGCAGGTATTGCCGGGTCGAGCAGCCGCGAGTCCTGCCTCCATGCCTTCGAGCGTGGCCTTCTCGGCATCAAGAAAAGCCTGCGTCGGCTTGCCCAGAAACACGGTGCGCGACAGAGGGCAGTGATACCGCTTGTAGCAACCGGCGATCTCGAAGAAGGTGCCTTCACCGGTCTTCATAGGCAGATCGTTCCATGTCAGATGCGGTGCGGAGGCGTCGGGCCCGGAAGGCAGCAGAGGCACGATGGCTGGATAATCGCCGCCAAAACCCTCAACGCCGCGTGTGCCTGCGTCATAGATTTCAGCAACCAGATCGCATTTTCGCATGCCCGGCTCGATCTTATCGACGATACGCCGATGCATGGCTTCAACAATCCGGCCGGCCTTGCGCATATAGTCGATTTCTGCCGGACTTTTGACGGCGCGCTGCCAGTTCACCAGTCCTTGCGCATCCCTGAAGCGGGCATTCGGGAGATGTTTCTGCAAAGCGTGATGGGCCGCAGCCGTGTACCAGTAATTGTCCAGCTCAACGGCAATGGTCTTGCTGCCCCAACCTTTTTTCTCCAATATTGATGCCAGAAGATCCATGGGATGCCGCTCGAGCGACTGCACGTAATGATCGGGGTAGCCGATGATGTTGTCATGGCTGATCCACGCGGTGCGTTTCGCGCCATTTCCATCCTGACCGCGACCGTACCAGATCGGTTCCCCCTCCATCGAAAGCACAGCGCATTGATGCACGTAAAAGGACCAGCCGTCATAGCCGGTCAGCCAATGCATATTGGATGGATCGGTGACGATGATGACATCGAAGCCTGCCTTCTCCATTGCGCGACGGGTTTTTGCTATCCGCTGATCGTATTCCGCGCGGGTGAAGTTGAGTTCCACACTCATCGACTGGCTCCTGCAGTTTTGGTTGAATCGATTTTCGTGCCTGCATCGCGCAGGCTGGCGCGCTCTGTCGCAAGACGAGCGATGGCCGTGTCCTGAACGCCCGTTCCGGTGAGGTCGCAAAAGGTTATGTCCTCTGCCTTTCGTTGGAAGGTAGAGGCATTGAGCGCGATCTGGCCGAGTTCTGGAAAAATCGTATCCGCCGCGATAATTCCCGCCGAAATCGCATGATGCAATTCGCCAAGCCTGCGCGTTTGGGCGAGACTGTCGGCAACATAGGTGATCGGTCGCCGGAACAGCGCGGGATCGATCTCGTTCTTGTGTTCGGCGTCCGAACCCATTGCGGTGATGTGCTGGCCGGACACAAGCCATTCGGCGTTTATAAGCGGCGTTTCGGATGGCGTTGTCGTCACAATAATATCCGCGCCCTCGCAGGCGTGTCGTGCGTCAGCGATTGCTGTCACCGGTATCGCGAACTTTTCTGAAAAGGTTCGCGCTGCTTTTTGTGCGCTGTCGAAGTTGCGTGCCCAGATTCGCGCCTCGGAGATCGGGCGCACGAGTGTCAGTGCTTCAAGCTGCATTCCTGCCTGCATGCCCGCACCGAAGATCGCAGCGACACGGGCGCCTTCCCGTGCCAGGTGTTTTGCAGCAACAGCACCGGCTGCCGCAGTACGCACATCGGTCAGATAGCCATTATCCAGCAACAGCGCCTCGACAAGCCCGGTCTTCGCCGAGAACTGGATCATCAGCCCGTTGGTAGAAGGCAGGCCGATGGAAGGATTGTTGAAGAAACCGGGACTCACTTTGATGGCAAAACTGTCAAGCCCGGGAATGTAAGCTGTTTTCACGTCAACTTCGCCACGTTGGGCGGGGATGTCCAGTCGAAGTATTGGCGGCATGTTGACACCGCCTCCGGCGAGTGCCTGAAAAGCATTTTCCACACACGCCACGCTTGCCATGTCGAGGGTAATGATCTGCCTTAAATCAGCTTCGGTGAGAATTCTCATTTCAGCCATCAGCCGGCCCTCCGATAGCGGTCTTCCACGATTGCGCGGTGCTGTTCAGGATCGATGTTGCCGCCAGAGATAATGACGACGGTCGGCCCCGTTGGCTTGATCTTGCCACTCAACAAGGCGCCAATGCCGACTGCCGCAGCACCTTCGACGATTTCGCCTTCCCGCGTCGCGGCATGTCGGACTCCTGCTGCAATCTCCTCTTCATCGAGCAGGACCACTTCGTCCAATAGCGAGCGGCACATCTTAAAAGTCCAATGATTGTCGAGCCCGATACCGCCGCCCAATGAATCTGCAAGCGTCTTCAGCTCCTCGACATTGACCGGCCTGCCAGCTTTGAGGCTGGCATCCATGGCTGCGCCACGAGACATGGAAACGCCGATGATACAGCAATGAGGTCGACGGGCTTTCACAGCTGCGGCGATGCCTGCCGCGAGCCCTCCGCCTGAAAGAGGAACGATAACAGTCCCAATGTCCGGCTGCTCATCAAGGAGTTCCAGGCCGACTGTGCCCTGTCCGGCAATAATGCGCGGATCATCAAAGGGCGGAATGACGTTCATTCCTTCTTCGTTAGCCAGTCGCGCCACCTCTTCCATGGCGTCATCCTGCGATTTTCCGACAATACGCACATCTGCACCAAGATCGCGGATTGCATCGACCTTGTTGCGCGGCACCAGCGAGGAGAGGCAAACGGTCGCGATCAATCCCTGTTCGGAAGCAGCGTGCGCAAGGGCACGTCCGTGATTGCCGGTCGACGCCGTCACAAGTCCACGTCTGCGATCATCGGACGACAGACAAAGGACAGCGTTGGTCGCACCACGCAGTTTGAAGCTGCCTGTCGTCTGTCGATTTTCCAGTTTGAGATAAACCGAGGTTCCGGTGAGTTCGCTCAGATGCTCGGAGCGCGTCAGCGGCGTTTTCGCGACGAGGCTTTTCAACCTGTCACGCGCTGCTTCGATATCCTCAAGGTCAATCGTTTCATTCGTCACTCGTGGCACGGCGCTGCCTCTCATAGCGTCACGACGACAGGGAATGCAGTGTTGAACTCCGTCAAACGCTGCGATGGACGAGCGGACAAAAGGCGCAATGATACACCGCGTGCGAAACCGTATGTCCGCATCCTCGTTCCCCATATGTCTGATTTTTTGTTCTTGGCTCTATGTGTGAAAGACCATTCGGATCATGTCAATAATTATATTGGATCATTACAATCATGATCTGTAACGACTTTTATGTGCGGGAGCCTTGTCAGCGGCGCGGGGGCGTGCCAATGAAAACAGAAGTGTTTGCAGATGCTGGATCAAAAGAATGAAAGCCGCCTTGAAGCTCGACGCCGTCGATTTGCGTATTCTCCGAGCCGTTCAGGAGAATGCGCGGATCACCAAGCTTGCTTTGGCGGAGAAGGTCGGGCTTTCGGCGACACCTTGCTGGCTGCGGCTGCGCAAGCTGGAAGAAGCGGGCGTTGTGACCGGCTATCACGCGCGCATCGCCTATCGAAAAATAGCCCCTATTGCCCATGTCATAGTCCAGATTACGCTGGGCAATCATCGCCAAAGCGATTTCGACCGGTTCGAGAGAGCCGTCACAGCTGTACCCGAAATCGTGTCGTGCTGGTCGGTTGGCGGTGGGGTGGACTATTTTCTTATGATCGTGGCGCGCGACATTGATGGCTATCAGCGGCTGATTGACCGTCTTCTGGACCAGAATATCGGTATAGAACGCTACTTCACCTATATCGTAACCAAGTTGGTCAAGGACGAGAAGACAAGTGCGCCTTTGTCGCTGTTCAAGGAAGCCGCGGACTAGCCCAAACAGACTGTCTGGCTCTTAAAGTTAGTCCATTTCGCATGTTCGTGGAGATCGGTTTGGTCTGAATCCAGAACTATTCTGTGACAGACTTCTTCCTGAATTGGGAGAAGAACAATGAACGCCGTTCTGGATCATCCGATACGACATGACGGGCTTGGCACGCTCCGCGATAAACATCTTTTTCGTGAACTGGGCTATGTTGAGGGGCGCTGGGTAGCAGGAGAGAAGGCTGAAACCTTTTCTGTTCTCGATCCTGCAACCGGTCAGCGGCTTGCCCGTGTGACAAGCCTCGGCGAAGCCGAGACTGCACTTGCGATTGATGCCGCTGTAAAGGCCTTTCCGTCCTGGCGGGATAAACTGCCTCAGGAACGATCAGCAGTTTTGCGGCGTTGGTTCGAGTTGGTCACGACACATCGTGAAGACCTCGCATTGCTGATGACGCTGGAGCAGGGCAAGCCACTGGCGGAATCGCGCGGCGAGATCGACTACGGCGCATCGTTCATCGAATGGTTTGCCGAGGAAGCGAAGCGGCTTAATGGTGAAACCATAGCAAGCCATCTCCAGAATGCCGAGATGCTCGTACGTCGCGAAGCGCTTGGGGTCGTCGCGCTTGTTACCCCTTGGAATTTTCCGCATGCCATGATTACCCGTAAGGCTGCTGCAGCGATTGCAGCAGGTTGCCCAGTTGTCGTGCATCCGTCTTCAGAAACACCGCTCTCCGCACTTGCTCTGGCGGAACTGGCCGAGCGCGCGGGAATGCCAGCAGGCATATTCAATGTGGTAACAGGTAAGGCTGCGCCTATCGTCGATGTTTTATGCCGCGATGAGCGGGTGCGGGGACTGAGCTTCACCGGTTCAACCGAAATCGGCAAGTTGATTGCTACCAAGAGCGCTAACACGATGAAGCGGCTCGTCATGGAGCTTGGCGGTCACGCACCCTTGATCATTTTCGATGATGCTGATGTTGAACGGGCCGTCGATGTGGCGATGGCTGCCAAGTTTGCAACGTCCGGTCAGGATTGCCTTGCTGCAAACCGTATCTTCGTCCAACGCGGTATTCTGAAATCTTTCACCGAAGCGTTTGCTACGCGCATCGCCGCCCTGAAAGTCGGCAACGGGCTTGATCCGGCATCGGATATAGGCCCTCTGATGCATAGTCGCGCGGTCGCCAAGGTCGAAGAGCAAGTGCTCGATGCCAAGCAGCGGGGCGCCAGAATAGTCACCGGGGGCAACCGGCTTGGAGAAGCCGGGCTTTTCTTCGAGCCGACTTTGCTGGTTGATGTGCCGGACGACGCTGCAATCATGCGGGAGGAGACATTCGGGCCGGTCGCCGCCGTCACGGCTTTTGACGACGAGGATGAAGTTGTCGCTCGTGCCAATGCCACGCAATATGGTCTTGTTGCCTATGTCGTGACTGCAAACGGCGCACGACAACTCCGGATGGGCCGTGTCCTCGAATATGGAATGGTGGCCATCAACCGCGCGAAGATCACCGGCGCACCGATCCCATTCGGTGGCTGGAAGCAATCGGGGCTTGGCCGTGAAGGCTCCCATCAGGGCATCGAAGCCTTTACCGAACTCAAATATCTCTGCATCGATACCGCCGCGTGAAAGCGTGGCGTCAGGAAAGGAACATACCCATGTTGAACAATAGCAATGAACTCACCGCCTGGGACCGGGATCATTTCTTTCATCCCTCCACCCACATGGGCATGCATGCCCGGGGTGAAACACCAACGCGCGTGCTGGAGGGCGGCGAGGGCGTCTATATTGCCGATGTGAACGGTCGAAAGAGCCTCGACGCTTTCGCGGGTCTTTATTGCGTTAATGTTGGTTATGGTCGCACGGAAATCGCGGATGCGATTGCAGAGCAGGCGCGCAAACTTGCCTATTATCATGCTTATGTCGGCCATGGCACCGAAGTGTCCATCACGCTCGCCAAGATGATCATCGACCGCGCACCCGAACATATGAGCCGTGTTTACTTCGGCCTTTCCGGCTCGGATGCGAATGAAACCAACATCAAGCTCATCTGGTACTACAACAATATTCTCGGACGCCCCGAGAAGAAGAAGATCATTTCTCGTTGGCGCGGATATCACGGCTCCGGCGTAATGACCGGCAGCATGACCGGGCTTGCGACGTTCCATAACGCATTCGATCTGCCGCGCGCGCCTGTCCTGCACACGGAGTCACCCTATTATTTTCGCCGGGCGGATCGCTCTATGAGCGAAGAGCAGTTCTCGCAACATTGCGCCGACAAGCTCGAGGAAATGATCCTTGCAGAAGGCCTGGATACAATCGCAGCCTTTATCGGTGAACCTGTTCTTGGTACCGGCGGCATCGTTCCGCCCCCGTCTGGCTATTGGCAGAAGATCCAGGCGGTTCTTGATCGCTATGATATTCTGCTTGTTGCTGATGAAGTGGTCACCGGTTTCGGCCGTTTGGGCAGCATGTTCGGGTCCGATCATTACGGCATGAAGCCCGACCTGATCACCATCGCCAAGGGATTGACCTCGGCCTATGCACCGCTTTCCGGCTCGATTGTATCGGACCGTATGTGGCAGGTGCTGGTTCAGGGATCGGACAAGATGGGACCGATCGGCCATGGATGGACTTATTCGGCCCATCCCATCTGTGCAGCGGCAGGCGTGGCCAACCTCAAACTCATCGACGAACTGAAGCTGGTCGGAAATGCCGGTTCCACAGGCGCCTATTTCCGCAAGGCATTGGCGGATGCTCTTGGTGATCATCGCCATGTCGGGGAAATTCGCGGCGAGGGCCTCATGGCGGCGATCGAGTTTGTCGAAGATCGTGACGACCGCAGTTTTTTCGATCCGTCGCTCAAAATCGGTGCACAAGTTTCGACGGCGCTCCTGGCTAACGGTGTTATCGGGCGAGCCATGCCAGAAGGCGATATTCTGGGCTTCGCGCCGCCACTTTGCCTTACGCCTGAGGAAGCGGACAAGATTGTTGCAGCTACGAAAAAGGCTGTCGACACCGTCTTTGCATGAGTGATTGCCCCCGAGGTCAGTCCTCGGGGCTACGCCCGCCAGACGGGCAAGTGCAGTTCAGCGATCAATCCGCCCGACGGATTGTTTTTCAGGAGAATATCGCCTGCATTGGCACGCGCTACGTTGCGGGCGATAGTTAAGCCGAGGCCGAAACCGCCAGAGTCCCGATTTCGGGACTTTTCCACACGGTTGAAAGGTTTGAACATTTCCTCGATCTGGTCTGCCGGAATGCCGGGCCCATTGTCCTTGACCCGGAGCACAAGCTCGTTATTTTCCTGGCGCAGCGACAGTTTCGCTTTGCCGCCATAGGCAATGGCGTTGTCAATGAGGTTCGTGATGCTGCGCTGGACTGAGACTGGCTGGCAGTAAGCTATGGCGTCCAGCATGTCCGAGTTTCTTTCATCCAGAGTTGCGTCCGGATAGTTGTCCGCAATGGAAAGGAGAAGCGACCAGAGATCGACTTTCTCCTTCTCTTCATTCGCTAGTTCTGACGTGGCAAAGTCGATCACGGAACGTGAAATAGCCTCGATATCGCTCAGATCCTTGGCCAGCGACTTTGCGAGGGCTTCATCTTCAACCAGCGCCAGGCGAAGCCGGATACGGGTGAGCGGCGTGCGGAGGTCGTGTGCAAGGGCGGCTGCAAGTTGCTCGCGTTCTGCCACATAATCGAGAAGCTTCGATTGCATCGTATTCACTGCTCGCGCGGCTGCCTTGTATTCCCTGCTGCCGTCTTCGGGCAGCGGAGAGCTTTTCAAGTCGCCTCCGATGCGGTGGACGGCATGTTCCAGCACACGGTAAGGTGCGGTCAGGCGCCGCGTTGCCCATATTGCGACAAGAACCACGCTGAGCGCCACAAGCGCGAAAAGTGGAATGGTTTCGGTCGTGATGATTGGATCAGCCGGGGTGATGCGGGTGCTAAAATTGATCCAGCGCCCATCGCCAAACTGCAGGGATGTCGTCAGGCTGGCGCCCAGATTTGCCGTTGCGGCAAGATCATTGATCTGCTTTTCGACATCACCAATATCACTGCTGTCAGCGGTCGGCACGACGGTGGCGTGCGGGCCGTGGGCAAGCTTGTCCCGCCGAATGCGGGCATCGATGACACCGTAGCGCGCCAGACGCGCGACAAGGACATCTTCCAGTTCCGCAAGATCTTCTTCACTCGCCAGCACGGTTGGCACATCGGGTTGCGCTGTGATGGTGAGGCCCTGACCTGAGCTTGCCAGGCGGGAGGCAAGGCTGTTCCAGTCGCTGACCGGCGTCGTGTTCAAGAGCTTGACGAGTGATGTCGCCCTTTCGCTGAGACGAAAAAGTTCAAGCGCATAGTTGGCTTCCTTCCGGTCCTGCGAAACGATCCAGAGCGTTGCTATCTGGGTAATCAGAAGGCCGCTGATCAGTATCGTGAGAAGCCAGCTCGGTAGAGAACGCGGAAAAGGGAACCTCATTCCACCTCGACCTCATGGCCAAACTGATAGCCGCCACCGCGAATGGTGAGGATCAATTTGGGAGAGCGAGAATCGTCGTTCAGTTTGCGCCTCAGCCGGCTGATCAGGATATCAACGCTGCGGTCATAGCCGTATACCGCCTGATTTCCGGCCATTTCCATCAGTTGATCACGACTAAGGATGTGCTGCGAACTTTTGACGAAGGCTTCGAGGAGATTGAACTCCGCCGTGGTAAGTTCCACGCGCACGTCGGATGGGGACGTAAGTCTCCTTCGCGCGCAATCGAGGGTCCAGCCAGCAAAGCGGTAGCTATGAGTGACGGGACGGCTGGGCGCCCGGTTGTTTTCCAGGCGCCGGAGTACAGCACGGATACGGGCCAGCAATTCGCGCGGATCGAACGGTTTGGCCAGATAATCGTCGGCGCCGATTTCCAGGCCCAGTATCTTGTCGGCAGCATCGGCAATTGCCGTAAGCATGATGATCGGCACCCGCGAATGACGACGGATATCCTGGCAGATTTCAATGCCGCTTTTTCCGGGAAGCATGACGTCGAGAATAATCAGGTCGACTGCCGTCCGGCTCATCACATCATGCATTTCTTCGCCGTCATGGGCGATTGAAACGCGCATGCCGCGCCGTTTGAGAAATTCATGCAGAAGGTCACGTATGTCCTTATCGTCATCGACAATCAGAACGTGGGCGTCTTCTTTCAATTTGAAGTATCCGTAATAGCCTAAGGTTACGAGATAGTAGCGCCGGGATTGCGACGATAAAAAGCCTTCGGCAATGGTTTTCAACCGGCAATTGGATAGCGCTACAATCCAGAAACAAATTGCAACAGATGCGAAAAACAAGGGCAAACAAGGCGTGTCATAACGGTTTCGCTGAAGAAACTGAAGTCCAATGAAAGATTGAATTCGTATGTTCAAGTCGGTTTTCATATCGAAAACAGCAACGAAAGCGTTTCTTTCAACACTTTGTCTTGCGGGTCTGCTGTCCTTCCCGCTTCCCAACGGAGCAATGGCAGCGCAACTCGTAACACGTAGCGAACGGTGTGACAGGCTTCAGCATCAACTGCAAACCGCGCTTTCCGGTCGTGCCGAAACACGGCAGGCCCGTCAGGCAGAGACCTTGCAGAAGCGGGGGATGAAATTCTGCGCAAGCAGAAGAGAGGCTCAAGGCTTGCGAGCCTATGCCGAGGCCCTCAAGCTTCTAGGGATCAAACCTGACATGGCCGATACGGGCGGACAGGAAAGTGCTTTACCTCCAGCGGGGAAGACCCCGAACGGAAAACCCAATTGAGGAACCGGAAAATGAAGAAGTCTCTTATTTCTGCTCTTGGTGTGGCCGCTGTTCTGGGCCTGTCCGCTCCTGTGCTGACGGCAAGCGCTGCTAACGCTGCTCCGGCTGCTGCAACGCACACGACTGTTGCCAAGCATCATGCGAAGAAGGCTAAGGCTCACAAGAAGCATCACACCGCGAAGAAGTCGCACAAGAAGGCCGCTCCGGCCAAGAAGAACTAAGTTTTCCGTTTCGTGCGATAACCGGCGGCTCCCTCGCAGTCGGTTCTTGCCACCAAAGGCCGTTGCCTGTCGGACATGAGATGTCCGATTTGCAGCGGCCTTTTCTTTTGTTCGGGGTGGACTTGCCGAAACCTCTCCGACGGCCATATTTTCGGTTTTGCAAAGGGGAGCAGTTGCCGTGACGACGATCGATTTGAAGCGCATTTACGATGCTCCTTCACCGGAGGATGGCTACCGTGTCCTCGTGGATCGAGTTTGGCCGCGGGGCATGACGAAGGAAAAAGCCGATATAGATCTGTGGGCCAAGGATATTGCTCCGTCAGCCGAACTTCGCAAATGGTTCTGCCACGATCCGGCAAAATGGAGCGATTTTCAGAAGAAGTATCGCGAAGAGCTTGAACGCAAAAAGCCCGTGCTGAAAGAGCTAATGGCCAAAGCTGGCGAGAAAGGCGGTCGTCTGACGCTGTTATATGGTGCGAAAGACGAAGAGCATAATCAGGCTGTGGTATTGCATGCGTTCATGCAGTCTATGTAGTCTGCCTCACCAAACACGTTTCAATCCCGGCCTTCTTCTGGCGCTCCGAGCGGGAACAGATGCCGGAATGGTCGTGCTTCGTCCAGAGCGCGGGCATAGCTGGGGCGTGCAAGCAGACGTTTGCGATAGGCCCACACATTGGTGAACTCTTCGGCAATGGCATAAGTCCAATCTGCGTAGAGCAGGGAGGGAGCCGCAGCGCAATCAGCCAGACTGAACTCATCGCCGGAAGCCCACTCGCGCCCAGCCATGTGCCGATCCAAAAACGCATAGGCTGTATCGAGCATCGCTCGCCAGCGGTCGCCGCCATCATCATGTTCGCGGCCAAGCGCAATATAGACAAGACGCTGTTGTGGGTAGTTTACATAGTTATCGAAGAAGCGATCCCACATGCGTACATCAGCGCTTGCAAGTGGATCGGACGGGATCAGACGTCGGGAATGGGGATAGGCAGCTTCGAGATATTCGATTATTCCAGTTGCTTCAAAGACCAGCTTTCCATTGTCCGTCAGGATTGGAAACTTGCCAAAAGGCCAGAGCGCGGCGAACTCGCTGGCAACCGGTTCGGTGCCGTCGAGCATTCTTGCTTCGAAGGCTATGTCCTTTTCATAGAAAGCTGTTATGGCCTTCTGGCAATAAGACGAGAAGGGATGCAGGTAGAGTTTCAGCGACATCATGGTCCTCCCATATCGCTACAGATCAACCTCAATCGCCGTTGCTGCGGTAGTCCGCACGATTGATGCCATGGCGCTGCATCTTATCGTAAAAGGTCTTCCTTGGAATACCGAGGGCTTCAATCGTTTCCTGAACATTGCCATTATGCGCGGCAAGTGTTTCGCGAATTATCGTTTCCTCATAGCGCTCCAGCCGTTTGGGAAGCGGCTCCTGATTGCTGCTCGTGAGCGTTGTCGAATGAACCGCTTTCTCAACCCCAAGCGCCACACGGTCGGCAAAATGGGCGAGCTCGCGGACATTTCCCGGCCAGTCGTGACTCATAAGATAGCGGTTCGTAGGGGCTTCGATTGCGGGCACGTCGCGATTGAAGCGCTTTGCAGCCCGCGACAGGAAATGCGCGAAAAGCAACGGAATGTCCTCACGTCTTTCTCTCAGCGGCGGAATGGAAAGGGTGACGACGTTCAGCCTGTAATACAGGTCTTCTCGGAAGTCGCCTCTCTGTGCAGGGTCCGCAAGATCGATCTTTGCGGCCGCCACGACGCGAAGATCGACCGGGCGCACCTCGTTCGTACCGAGCGGGGTGATCTCCCGCATCTCGAGCACGCGCAGCAGTTTCACCTGTGTCGCAGCCGGCATGCTTTCTATTTCATCCAGAAACAGCGTGCCGCCACTTGCATGTTCAATCCGCCCAAGCCGCTTTTTCTGCGCTCCGGTGAAAGCGCCTGCCTCGTGACCGAATAATTCGCTTTCGATCACCGTTTCGGGCAAGGCACCGCAGTTGAGAGCCACGAAATTGCCCTTGCGGCGACGGCTCCAATTGTGCAGCAATTGTGCAACCACTTCCTTGCCGCTGCCGGTTTCGCCAGCTACGAGCACATCCACATCGGTATCGGCTATATCCCGCAAGGTACGACGCAGGTTTTCCATTGCGGGCGTCTGGCCAATCAACGGCAGATCGCCCTCCGCATTCTGCGCGGCTTCGCGTAAAGCGCGGTTTTCGAGGACCAGTCGGCGCGTTTCCCAGGCGCGGCGGATGCTGTGCACGAGCCTGTCGGCTGCAAACGGCTTGGCGATGAAATCATAAGCGCCGTCCTGAATGGCCTGCACGGCCATCGGGATATCACCATGACCGGTGATCAGGATGACGGGCAGTTCGGCGTCAACCGCTTTGATCCGTGCAAAGAGCTGAAGGCCATCGATTTGCGGCATTCTCACATCCGTGACGACGACGCCGTCATAAGCAGATGTAACACTGTTCAAGGCATCCAGAGCGTTCGGAAAATCTGCAACATCGAAACCGGCAAGCTCGAGCGTCTGCCGGGTGGCGCGCCGCAGCGCCCTGTCATCATCGACCAGAATAACGGAGGGTGATTTATCCATCATGCTTTTCTCAATTCGATGCGGAAAGACGTGCCGGCGGGGCCGCTTTCGGCAGAAATCGTCCCGCCATAATCGGTGACGATTTCCTTGACGATCACAAGACCAAGGCCGAGTCCCTTTTCCTTCGATGTATTGAAGGGCGAAAACAGATTGTCGCGAATATGCTGTGGCATGCCTGGTCCGTTATCGGAGACGGTGATGATGACCTTGTCATTCTCCACATGGGTTCGGACTTCTATCCGACCATCATTTTCTTTTGCATCAACTGCTTCCAGTGCATTCTGAAACAGGTTTATGAAAACCTGTTCGAGCCTGATGGAATGCCCGATGACGCGTAGTTCGGGCGGTGGTAACACGACGTCGAGTTGGTCCATCCGTCCGGAAAAACGGCTGCGCAACAATACCAGGGCTCCCGAAATAACCTTGCTTAGCGAGGTTGGCTCGGAGGGAGAACGTCCTTTTCTCGCAAGCGCTTTCAAATCACCTGTGATCGTGCCGATTCGATCTGTCAGCGCCGCGATTTCGTTGAGATTGTCGGCTGCCTCCGAAAGTCTCTTGCGTTCAATGAAGGTTCTTGCGTTGTCTGCATAAGCGCGGATGGTTGCAACCGGTTGGTTGATTTCATGCGCCACGCCTGCTGCGACCTGACCCATGATGGCGAGACGATTGGCATGAACAAGATCCTGCTGCACGCCCTGCAGCATCGTTTCGGTGCGGCGATGATCACTGATCTCCGCTTGCAGCCTGTCCCGCGCCAGGCTGAGGTCGCGGGTGCGTTCTTCCACCCGCTCTTCAAGTTCCATCCGTGTGCGTCGGGCATCGGCAATGCGGGCCGCGAGCTTCTGTTTGCGCCGCAGGAGAAGTCCTGCAAAGCTCGCGATCGCTGTCAGAACGATAAAGGCGAACAGCCGTGCTTCTCGGACGGCAGCAGGAATTTGCGGACGAATTGGTGCGAGACTGTACATTTGCCAGGAAGTGGAGGGCACGGCAGAGCGGATTGCAAGAAAGTCGGTATTGCGGGCGTTGCCCGGGAGCAGGGCGTCGATCAACAAAGAGTCCCCGCTATCAAATGAAGTCACCGAAAGCGGCAAGGGTGCCAACGGTGCGTCTCCAAACTGCAGGCTATCGCGGATTGACTGGATCTGTTCCTGACCGATTGACCCGATAGTCATGAATCGCCACGACGGCAGGCTCGTAATCAGCACTATGTTGCGTTCGTCCGTTACGAAGGTTGGACGGCCGGCACTGTTCCAGTCGCTTTCGAGACGGTCGAATTCGAGTTTCACGACGATCACGCCAAGTGGACCGTTCGGGCCATCAATGCGGCGCGATATGTAGAGGCCAGGGCGATTGCTGACATTGCCGAGTGCGAAATATTCGGCATCTCCGTTTCTCAGCGCGTTGTGAAAATAGGGGCGAAATTTGTAATCGTTGCCGACGAAGCTGTCCGGTTCGCGCCAGTTACTTGCAGCAATGGCGACGCCATCCATACCGACAAGATAGATGACCGCTGCCTGCGTGCCGCGCGCGAGCGTCTCCAGTTTTTCGTTCAGGGGAGTGATCGTCGTGGGCGTCTTGTCCTGCAGTGCAGTTTCCAGTGCCCGGTCCTTTGACAGCACCAGAGGCAAAGCGCGCTGCTTGTCGAGCACTGCGCGCAACAATGCCGTATTGAGGTTGGCATCGATCCGGGCCTGCTCGCTCAATGCCAGCATGGCCTTGTCTCGCGCCAGGTCGCCGACGATCCAGAAAGCGAGTGCAAAAACCACCGCCCAAAACAAACCAAACAGCGCCCATGGGCGACGGCTGGCGTTTGTGGGCAGGGTTAGAATGTCCATGGTGGAAGGGTGCGGGCTCATCACTTTATTGTGCAATATTTCAGACATGGGAGAAATAGAAATGTGCGGATAATCGCACTTTTTATCGAGGCCCGTCACCGTAAGACATATTAAAATATTTAAAAACAATAACTTAGACCTAGAGTCGTAGACTGGCACGGAGATTGCAATGAAACAACTCAGCAGCGGTTCTGATCGCTGAAACTTGAGACTGAATGGCTCGGGAGGTTGGAACGAGTTCCAGGCTGGGCCGAACGGAGGACGTCATGATTGCAGTACCGACAGGCGCCGCGGCTTCGCCGCGTGGTCCTATTCCCTTTTACAAGCACCTTTATGTACAGGTGTTGGTGGCTATTGCTGCCGGTATTCTCCTTGGTCATTTTTACCCCGAACTGGGAACGCAGCTGAAGCCGCTTGGCGATGCGTTCATCAAGCTCGTCAAAATGATTATCGCTCCGGTCATCTTTCTGACCGTTGCAACCGGCATCGCCGGTATGACCGACATGAAGAAGGTAGGTCGCGTTGCCGGTAAGGCGATGATCTACTTCCTGACATTCTCGACACTGGCCCTGATCGTCGGGCTTATCGTCGCCAATGTCGTGCAGCCGGGCGCAGGAATGCATATCGACCCGGCTTCGCTCGATCCGAAAGCCGTTGCCAATTATGCCGCCAAGGCACACGAACAGACCATCACTGGTTTCCTGAGCAACATAATTCCAACGACAATTGTCGGCGCATTCGCTGAGGGCGACATCCTGCAGGTGCTGTTCTTCTCCGTCCTGTTCGGTATCGCGCTGGCTTTGGTCGGCGATAAGGGCAAGCCCGTTACCGATTTTCTTCATGTCTTGACTGCACCGGTTTTCAAGCTGGTTGCAATCCTGATGAAGGCAGCCCCGATTGGCGCATTTGGTGCCATGGCGTTCACCATCGGTAAATATGGTATCGGTTCGATTGCCAATCTCGCACTGTTGATCGGCACGTTCTATCTTACTTCCCTGCTGTTCGTGCTTGTCGTTCTTGGAGCGGTCGCCCGCTACAATGGCTTCTCGATCCTCGCGCTCATCCGCTACATCAAGGAAGAACTGCTTCTGGTTCTGGGCACGTCTTCGTCGGAAGCGGCCCTCCCAGCGCTGATGGACAAGATGGAAAAGGCCGGCTGCAAGCGTTCGGTGGTGGGGCTGGTCATTCCGACCGGCTACTCGTTCAATCTGGATGGCACCAATATCTACATGACGTTGGCCGCGCTCTTCATCGCACAGGCGACGGACATCCCGCTGTCGTTGAGCGATCAGATTCTGCTTTTGCTGGTGGCGATGCTGAGCTCCAAGGGGGCGGCGGGCATTACAGGCGCCGGGTTTATTACACTGGCGGCGACACTGTCTGTCGTTCCGGCCGTTCCGGTTGCGGGCATGGCTCTAATCCTCGGTATCGATCGCTTCATGTCCGAATGCCGGGCACTGACAAATCTTGTCGGCAATGCGGTGGCGACCATTGTGGTGGCGCGTTGGGAAATTGAACTCGACACGGACAAGCTCGCCGCAGCGATGAACGGTGCGCCTCTCATCACGGATGTTATTCCGCAGCTGGAACCCGCTGAATAATAGTGACGACTTGAAAGGAAACGGCCCGCTTCTGGCGGGCCGTTTCGTATTCATCGTTCGACAGATTTGCCTTGGGTGATCAACCGCGCGCTATGCTGGCCGGAAATATAAGTCCACAGCCAGCTCCACGCGACAGCGGCACGGCTTCGTGTTCCAATCAGGAAGAAGATGTGCGCAATACCCCAGAACCACCAGGCGATGATGCCTTTCAGCTTGAAGCGCCCCATATCGACCACAGCAGCGCCTCTGCCAATGGTGGCGAGATTGCCCTGATGCTTGTAACGGAACGGCATTGGCGGCGTTTGTCCTTCGATGCGGCTTTTTATGACCGTGGCAACGTAGGCACCTTGCTGTTTGGCGGCAGGCGCTATGCCCGGAACCGGCTTCCCGTCCGGTCCCTCAACCCAGGCCGTATCCCCGATGACGAAGATATCTTCATGCCCGGGAACATTGAGGTTTGATAGAACCTTGACGCGTCCGGCACGGTCGCTCTCCGCGCCCAGCCACGTTGCGGCAGGGGAAGCCGCAACGCCAGCAGCCCAGATCGCCGTGCGGCACGGAATGAACTCTTCGCCGACTGTAACGCCCTCGGCTGTTATGTCCTTCACCGGAATCCCGAGCCGTACTTCCACGCCCAGTTTTTCCAGTGCTCTCAATGCATAGTCGGACAGATCTTCCGGAAAGGCTGCCAAAATGCGCGGACCCGCTTCGAGCAGCATTACGCGCGTTTGCCGCGTGTCGATATTGCGAAATTCAGGCCATATGGTTTGCTTGGCGAGCTCTGCAATAATGCCTGCGAGCTCCACGCCAGTCGGCCCGCCGCCAACGATGGCAAATGTCAGCAGCGCCTTCCGTTTTGCTTCATCGGTTTCGCGTTCAGCGCGCTCGAAGGCGAGGAGCAGACGGCGGCGAATAGTTGTTGCATCCTCAAGCGCCTTCAGTCCAGGCGCCAGCGCTTCCCACTGATCGTTGCCAAAATAAGCATGGCGTGCGCCCGTGGCGAGGACGAGCATATCGTATGAAATTTCTGTGCCGTTTTCGAGCTGCACCTGCCGGCGTTCCGTATCCACGTCGGTAACTGTACCCAGCAGTGTGGTCACTTCAGTGCGGTCGCGAAACAGCTGGCGGATCGGCCAGGCAATTTCGGATGTGGCGAGGATGGTTGTCGCAACCTGATATAAAAGCGGCTGGAAAAGATGATGGTTACGCTGATCAATCAATGTAATCCGCACATTGACGTTTTTGAGATCGTGGATCAATTGCAATCCGCCAAAACCGGCGCCGACAACGACAAGATGGGGGACACGCTGTTCGCTCATTACTTCCGCCTGCTTGCTGGATCAATCGGCGAGTGACCGGCCCGTTCCCAGCAGTACGCGACCGTTCGACACCAATGTATACCTGTAGATTGCGATTTCCAGACCGCTTGTCTGCGAGGGGTGGGATTTCTGAAGGAGGTGCAGCAATCACACCGATGACATAACCAGCAGGTTGCGACGAACTTCGTCGCCATTGCCATTTACGAGCTGCTTCTCAATGTCCAGATGGGTAGCCTTCCAGATCGGCACGGCTGCCGCAAGGATAGCTTTACCCTCGGGTGTGAGTTGCAATAATCGCTCGCGCCTGTCGTCGGGATTCACGATGATCTCCACCCAGCCTTGCCGCTGCAACGGCTTCAGCGCCGCGGTCAGCGTGGTTTGATCCATGGCCAGAAGCTCCGCGACCGGCTTCATTGGTGGAGGCACCGGGCGATTGAGCGATATCAACAAGGAGAACTGGCCGTTCGTTAGCCCCACCGGGCGCAGGGCATCGTCAAAGCGGCGGGCGAGGGCGCGGGCGGCGCGCTGAACATGCAAGCAAAGGCAGGTATCACGAACCAGAAGCGTTGTTTCAAAAGGTACATCACGGCTATTTGACATGATTTATTAATATTGATATCAATGTAAATCGTCAAGCAGGAACATTGATATCTACGGGCGGGAGCAAAAGCCGGAGGAGGGCTTGCACCATGAACGAGGTCGTATCCCGAGAAGTTTGGCTTGAGGCGCGGCGTGCGCTTCTGGCAAGCGAGAAAGAAGCCACCCATCTGCGCGACAAGGTCAATCGTGAGCGGCAAGCCCTGCCATGGGTGAAGGTAGACAAGGACTATACGTTCGATACGCCTTCGGGACGGAAAACGCTTTCCGATCTGTTCGACGGGCGCAGCCAGTTGCTGATCTATCATTTCATGTTCGGACCTGACTGGGATCAAGGCTGCACGGGTTGTTCGTTTCTTGCCGACAATTTTGATGGCGCGGTGGCGCATCTCAACAATCATGATGTAACGCTCGTTGCCGTTTCGCGCGGACCGCTGGCAAAGCTTGAAGCCTACAAGAAGCGAATGGGTTGGCATTTCCCATGGGTCTCATCGGAAGGCAGCGATTTCAACTTCGATTATCACGTCTCCTTCACGAAGGAAGAGCTCGAAAACAATCGGGTGTTCTACAATTTCGACAAGCTTGCCGCAGAAGACGCCTTCGATGAGCTGCCGGGCATGAGCGCCTTCTACAAGGACGAAAACGGCACAATCTATCACACCTATTCCAGCTATGCCCGCGGCATTGAAGAATGGATAGGCACGTTGATGATCCTTGATCGGGCGCCCAAGGGCCGCAACGAAAACGGGACGATGCATTTCGTCAAGCGGCACGATGAATACGAAACAAAGGCATCCGGTCATAGCTGTTGTGGCTGATCGTTCGAACAAAAGAGAGAACCAAGGGAGTACGTTCAATGAAACAGGGCTCATCTCCGTTCGTCTGGTACGAACTTATGACGACAGACACGGACAGCGCGCAGGATTTTTATACCAAAGTCGTCGGTTGGGCGGCGAAGGACGCCGGTGTTCCCGGCATGAAATATACGCTGTTCGAAGTGCCCGGATGCATGATCGCAGGCATGATGTCGATGGCGGACATGCCGAAGGAGGATTGCGGCGGCCAGGCAGGTTGGCTCGGTTATGTCGGCGTGGCGAATGCCGACGAATATGCGCGGAAAGTGGAAGCGGAAGGCGGCAAGGTTTTGAGGGCGCCGCAGGATATCCCGAATATCGGACGGTTCGCGATTGTGTCCGACCCGCAAGGCGGCATCTTTGCGCTTTTCGAACCGATGGGGGATATGCCGGCACCGGATGATTTCGGTTCACGCAAACCGGGACATCCGGGCTGGCACGAACTTTATGCGAAGGATTGCGAGACGGTTTTTCCCTTCTACGAGAAAGTGTTTGGCTGGAAACTCTCACGCAATTTCGACATGGGCCCTATGGGCAATTACAAAGTATTCAGCGTCGATGGCGCCGATCATGGAGGCATCATGACCGCGCCTCCCGGCACACCGGTCGGCTGGGGTTTTTACTTCATGGTGGAAGGCGTCAAGGATGCAGCCGACAGGGTCAAGTCTCTTGGCGGAGCCGTCCTGCAAGGACCTATGGAGGTGCCGAACGGCGAGTGGGTCGTTCAATGCAAGGACTCGCAAGGTGTGAACATCTCGCTTGTAGCGTCGAAACCTTAGAAAAGACTGCGCCCCGCGATTGACTGCCGGTACATTTGCGATGATTGGATGATACATCGAAACGTATCGGCGGAAGATCGACCCATGCACGACAGAAGCACGCGTCAGTCTCAAAGGTCTGGAACTGTTCTCGCGGCAGATGTCGGTGGGTCCTTCATTCGGCTTGCGCGCTCGACGCATCCGGGAAATATCGAGCTTCTCGAAAAGCTCCCCACTCCCGCTGACAGCTGGGAAGAATTTGGGTGTGCGCTGGAAACGACGCTACGAACTCACGCGCCGAACGAGGAGTGGCCGCTTGCCCTCTCGATCGCCGGATTGGTCGATCCGGATACAACGACTGCTCTGTCGGCAAATATTCCCTGCATTACAGGTCACAAGCTAAGTCTCGAACTTGGAGAGCGACTGCAGCGCCGGGTCATCGCGGCCAATGATGCCGATTGTCTGACGCTTGCCGAAGCGATTGAAGGCGCCGGTAAAGGCCACGATATCGTCTTCTGCGCAGTGCTGGGCACAGGCGTCGGTGGTGGGCTTGTTGTCGATGGCCGGCTGGTTCGAGGTAAGGGCGGATTGACTGGTGAATGGGGACATGGCCCGATCCTCAACACATCGGTGGACCTTGATGGACAAACTGTACTGGTCCCGCGCTTCAGTTGCGGTTGCGGGCAAAGCGGTTGTGTCGATACCGTCGGCGGCGCGCGCGGGATTGAGAGGCTGCACCGTTTTCTGAATGCCGCCGATGCAACGAGCCATGAGATTATACAGGATTGGCTCGACGGCTGTCAGATGGCCGGAAGGACAATCTCCGCCTATCTCCAACTGGTTGCCGATCCGCTGGCTGCCGTCGTCAACGTAACCGGCACATCGATCATTCCCGTGGGTGGCGGGCTTGCCACGGCGTCCGAGCTGATTTCAGCGATTGACGAGGCAGTGAGAGCCCGAATCCTGCGCAAAACGGAGCAGCCTATAGTCGTTCCCGGGATATTCGGCAGCGATGGCGGTTTGGTCGGGGCTGCAATATTGGGGCATCAGGCGTGAGCGTGTTACTCGAAGTCTGCGTGGATAGCGCCGAAGGCCTGTATTCGGCGATCGAAGGTGGCGCGGATCGCATCGAACTCTGTTCCGCCCTTGAACTGGGCGGCTTGACGCCCTCGCAGGCATTGATGGAGCTTGCTTCAACAGTGCCGATCCCGGTCTACGCGATGATCAGACCCCGTGCGGGCAGCTTTTGCTTTTCGGCTGAAGACGAAGTCATCATGGCGGCAGATATTGGCAACGCCAGAAATGCCGGCTTGGCCGGGGTCGTCCTGGGTGCTTCGCTCGCCGATGGTTCTCTGGATGTTACCTTGCTGGAAAGACTGATTGCAGAGGCAAAAGGTCTCGGAACCACGCTTCACCGCGCCTTCGATCTCGTGCCTGACGCGGAGACCGCGCTGGAGCAGGCAATCGCGCTTGGTTTCGAGCGCATCCTGACGTCCGGCCTCACCCTGACCGCGGAAGAGGGACTGGACAATCTGCGGCATTTGGCGGGAAAGGCCGGGAAACGCATCAGCATTATGCCCGGCAGCGGCGTCAGTGCCGGCAATGTAGGTCGGATAATCGAAGCCACGGGGGCGACAGAAGTTCATGCTTCATGTCGCGTCGCAGTCGAAGAAAAGGATTCTCGTGCAATCGCGTTCGGTTTCGCTGGGGAACGATCATTTCGAACATCAGCCCAGCGCGTGAGTGAGTTGAAAGCCGCAATCGGACATATTTAAAGGCTGTTCATTCCAAATTCCTTGTCTGTGGCAGTGCTGATTTCGCGCAGTGGCCAGCCGCTGAAAAGGAAATTTCTCAAACAGTTCGAGGTGGCACTTAAACCCTATTGCCACCCTGAAAGAGTTTGAGTAGAAGTTACATCACATCAAGAGTTGGGGCGACGCCCAACGCCAACCTGCCTCTCCGGGCAAGGTGGTACTCTCTGTAAAGGGAGGATGTGGCCCAACCGGCAAATATACGGATAAAGCCACTCGCGTCAGCTCCGACATAAACTAGGGACCGACGCGACATGCCGATTAAAATTCCTGACGATCTGCCAGCAACCAGTGTTCTCCAGGCCGAGGGCGTTATGGTCATGCGCGAAGCAGATGCCATTCGTCAGGATATTCGTCCGCTGAAGATCGGTCTCCTCAATCTGATGCCGAACAAGGTCACCACCGAGACGCAGATTGCGCGTCTTCTCGGCGCAACACCGTTGCAGGTGGAGTTGACCCTCGTTCGGATTACCAACCATGTGGCGCGCCATACGCCTGCCGATCACATGCTGTCCTTCTATCAGCCGTGGGAAGATGTGCGGGAGCAACGCTTCGACGGCTTTGTCATCACGGGTGCTCCGGTCGAGCGTCTCGAATTCGAGGAAGTCACCTATTGGGACGAAATGCAGCGTGTTTTCGACTGGACGCAGACCCATGTGCACCGGACGCTGAATATATGCTGGGCAGCGCAGGCTGCCGTCCATCATTTCCATGGCATGGGCAAATATGAACTGCCGGACAAGGCTTCGGGTGTCTATAGCCAGCGCAACCTTGCTCCGTCTTCACCATATCTCCGCGGATTTTCGGATGATTTCAAGATTCCGGTTTCCCGGTGGACCGAAGTGCGCAAGAGTGACATTCCGGCCGATAGCGGGTTGAAGGTACTGGTCGACAGTCCGGAGACGGGGCTCTGTCTGTTGGACGATCCGCATCACCGCTCGCTGCATATGTTCAATCATGTGGAGTATGACACCACATCGCTTGCAGATGAGTATTTCCGCGACATTCAGGCTCAGCCCGACACGAAGGTTCCGGCAAATTATTTCCCCGGAGACGATGCGACGCGCCAGCCGGAAAATCGCTGGCGCAGCCACGCGCATCTTCTGTTCGGAAACTGGATCAACGAGATGTATCAATCGACGCCATACGACCTGGAAAAGATCGGGAAGCGTTAAGAGCACATAGCAAGGACAGTCCGACCAGAACAGACCCTGTCCAGGGCAGGGCCTGCAATGACATGTATTCTAACGCAAGCCCGCCTGTTGCTGTGCCGAGGGCCACGCCCACGTGCATGGCAGACAGGTTGATCCCGACGCCGGCCTCGCCTGTCGCAGGATCGGTTGTCATGAGAAAACTCTGCACGACGGGCGATATCATCCAGCTCAAACAAGCCCAGATCATCAGCACCATACCGAAAACAGTGCTGGAGTTGATCGCAATCGGTATTGCCATCAGCGCCGTTAGATAGAGGAGCGGCGTCAGCACGATGGCCAGTCGCGGTGATAGCTTGTCAGCAAGCAGACCGCCGAGATACCCGCCCGTCATGCCAGCCAGCCCAAAGGCCAACATCGCCCATATAATTCTCTGCGAAGAGACGTGCACCGCTTCCATAAGGTAGGGTGTGAGATAGGCGAACAACACGAAATGACCGCCGATCATCAGGATGGAAACCAGTTGCGCCGATACCAACCGGAAAGATTTCAGGTGCGGCGTGTAAGGCGGCAAGCCGCGCTGGCTGCGCCCCGCGCTGGACAATGCACGCATTGACAGAAGCAGAACCAAAGCTGCGGTTGATGCCAGGCAAAGGAAAACCGTGCGCCAGCCCAGCCACTCATTGATCATCATTCCCGTGGGAACACCGGCGACCATCGAACCACTGATACCCACAAATATGATTCCGATGGCGCGCCCGCGCATTGCCGGGGTGACCAATTCCGTTGCCAGCATCGTGGCGATCAGGCAAACCGCCGCGCTTGCCATCGCCATCCCGATACGCGCGGCAAACAGAACCCCGTAATTGGGGCTCAAGCTCGCGAGGATATTGCTTGCAATGAAAACACCCAACGCAGAGACCAGAATGGCTTTCCGCTCAAACCGTGTGGTGAGGACGAGCGTCAGCGGAGCGGCAAGCGCAAAGGTAATAGAGAAGATTGAGGTCAACTGACCGGCGGCGCTGACTGAAACATCCAGGCCGCGGGCGATGCCGGGAAGAATGCCTACAATAATATTCTCGGCGGTGCCGGTAACGAATGTTGCCAGCGCCAGCACAAATATCCGGGTATCCATGTTTGCCGTTCCCTTTCATGGTAACACCATGCGGGCGACAAGCGACCCAGCATGGCGATGTTGCATGCCGGGTTTCGAGGCAAAGCTTCGGTTATCCCTGATATGATCTCATATCATTCAAACTGGTCTGTCGCCAGCTTTTGAGGGCAATCAGCTGGCGGCACGCGCCAGCCATCTGTGCCAGTCGTCTTCCGAACCGTGGAACACATTCAGGTCGATCTTGCCATTCACGCCCTGTGACAGGCCCGACCCGGAATACTGCCAGAACGTCCACGGACGACCCGGATAGACCTTGGATGGGTGCTGTGCAACCGCGCGCAGCCAGAATGGATAATTGGTGAAAGCACCTTCCAGATTGTCGTCGTAGAAATCGGGAGCGGTGTAGATGATCGGCCGCTTGCCATAATGCTGCTCCAGCTTGTCCATGAAGACCTGCATTTTTTCCCGCACCTGCGCCGGGGATGGCCGTCTCTTGCAGGACGAATCGCCATTCCATTCCACATCGATGACCGGAGGAAGCGCATCGGCTTCCTTGGGAACATTGCGGATGAACCAATCGGCCTGCTGGCTTGCCACGCGGCACCAATAGAAGAAATGGTAGGCACCGCGTTTGATGCCAGCGGCTTTCGCTTCGCGCCAGTTCTTGTGGAACATTGGGTCGAGGTGGTCACCCCCGTCAGTAGCCTTGATATAAGCGAAATTTGCGCCCTGCGTGCGCAGTTTCACCCAATCGATATCGCCCTGCCAGCGGGACACATCCACGCCATGCACCGCCAGCTTGCGCGGCGATGAACGTCCGAAATTGATTGGCTTCGCATCGCGAAAGCGGTGGCTGTAGACTCTGGATCGTTCCTGCGGTGCAAGGCGCACGGGTGGGTAGGCCGCGACCTCCGGAGCCGGTACCGAAATGCGGGCTTGCGGTCGCTCCTGTGGCTGCGGTCGCGGTGCAACAGGTGCTGGGGGCTCTGCCTTGAATGGACCGGCATCCGGAATTGGGCCTGCCCATGCCAGTACTTCCTCCTGGCTGGCGGCGGGCATCGGTTGGGATGCGCTCGCCATTTCACTCAAAGGAGCGGGCGGAACCGGGCGGACTACCGAACTCGTGGTCTCGGCCGAGGTTTTCGACTGGAGCATGATGCTGTCGACGTCGGAGCTTGACGTACAGCCCGTCAAGGCGGCGCAGGCAAGGGCAATGACTGATACAACCGAAGAACGCATGAGCACCCGTGACGCAAAACAAATGGGCTGCAACGCTCCTCCCGAGCTAATTGCTAATCAAAGCTTACCGGGAAAAGCTGAATCCAAAGTTTACGAAATTGCTAATGCAAATTCTTTAATTCGACTGTTTGAGGATTTTTATCAAAGCTGTTGCAGAATTTTCCAGTGCGGTTTCATCAAATCCTGAGAAGCCGAGGATAAGTCCCTGGCGTGGCGTCAGTTTTGTAAAGAGCGTAGATAGCGGATGAACCTCGATATCAGCCTCTGCCAGAACGGATGCGAGATGTGTATCGCTTTGTCCCTCTGGCAAGGCCAACAGTAAGGATAGTCCGGCAGGCGGGGCTTCAATCCGAAACAGGTTCGGTTCTCCGGGTGCAAGCGCAGCTATCAGTTTGCGGCGGCGCGAGGCATGGATGCGGCGCATGCGTCTTATGTGCTGCGCAAAGGCCCCCGTTTCAATGAACGCGGACAGGGCTGGCTGCGCGAGCGGCGAGGGCGCGGGAAACAACGTCTGACGTAGCTCCCGAAATTGCGCCACCCTATGCGACGGCACGATCAGAAAGCCGAGCCGCAAGACGGGAGAGAAGACCTTGGAGAAGCTTCCGATATAAAGAATACGGTCCGGGTCCAGCGACATCAGCGCCGGCAGCGGCTGGCCGATATAACGATGCTCACTGTCGTAATCGTCCTCGATGATTATCGCATCACGTTCTCTTGCCCAGGCAATCAGTTCGAGACGGCGTCCCAAGGTCATGGTTACGCCTGTCGGGTGGTGCCGTGCCGGGGTAACAAAAGCACCGCGCGCATCATCGGCCTTGTTTCGTCCGCTGGAAACGTCGAGCCCTCCGCCATCAACCGGGACAGGAATGATGTCCAGGCCATTGACGCCAAGAATCTTGCGCGCCGGTGGATATCCGGGTTCTTCCATCCATAGCCTGTCACCGTGGGTGAACAAGGCTTCCCGGATCAGCGAAAGCGCATCTGCGCTGCCGCCGGTTATTATGATCTGCTCCGGCGACACGACCATGCCGCGCCATTCGTGCAAATGGCGGGCCAACGATGAACGCAGAGGATGAAAGCCGAATACATCGTCACTGTTCAACAGATCCGGGGAAGGCTTCCGCCAGATGCGGCCCAGTAGCTTTCCCCACTCATCGTGGGGGAAATGATCGCTGTCGAAGACGCCGAGACGAAAGGGCTTTGGATTCTCCCGATGAAAATGCTGCTGGTCTATCACATGAAGAGGCGGTTGATTTACGGTCAGGCTGCTGTCGGGAAGTTCAGCGGCGACGTGAGTGCCCGAACCCAGCCTTCCCTCCAGATAACCTTCAGCAATCAACTGATCGAATGCCGCAAGGACCGTTGTTCGCGACAAGCCAAGCTCCAAGGACAAGGCGCGGGTGGACGGCAATCTGGCATTGGGCTTCAGCCGTCCGGCTAAAACGGCTTGCCTTATCTGATCAACCAACTGGGCGGTAAGCGGAATATCGCTGCCGCGATCGATCCCGAACTCCGGAAGTGTATTGGAAATTGGCATCTTCGTATTCGGTCAAAGTGGCTATTTTGTCAAAGCCACTATGCAGGCAGTTTGGCCAGATATAAAGGAGAAATATCGGCCATGACGAAAGCCCCCACCGAACGCAGTCGCGTAAAGCGCCTGCACGAACGCGGCGCCTATGATGCAGCCACGGTTCATGCAATCATCGATGCCCAACCCCTGGCACATGTGGCCTATGTGTTCAACGGAACGCCCTATGTCACGCCGACGCTTGTCTGGCGGGAAGGTAATTTCATCTACTGGCACGGGTCATCCGCCAGCCGAATGCTGGAAAGCTGCGACCAGGCGGAAGTCTGCGTCAGTTTTACCCTGCTCGACGGACTGGTTCTCGCACGTTCCGCGTTTCATCATTCCTGCAATTATCGCTCGGTCATGGCTTTTGGGACAGCGCGCAAAGTTTCCGACGTCGCGATGAAGGAGCATCACCTGCGCAGTTTCGTAAACGGGCTTTTCCCCGGACGCTGGGAAGGCTTGCGCCCGATGATGGCAAAGGAGCTGAAGGCCACCATGCTACTCGAACTGGAACTGAACGAGGCTTCGGCAAAAGTCCGTTCCGGCCCGCCAAAAGATGACGATGCCGATTATGCGCTGCCGATCTGGGCCGGTGTCATTCCCATGACTATCCAGATGGGAACGCCGGTGAATGATGGTCGTATTGTGCCCGGCGTTTCTGCGCCGCAAGGGGTTATGCAGTTCGGTTACGTGGCGGAAGCTGCCGAATAACCGTCGGGACTTATGCGGGTCCGAGAAAGATGTGCGTCTCGGACTTTGCAATCCCGTCCATGGCACGAATGCCTGTTACCAGCCGGTGAAATTCATTCATATTGGGGACTTCGATCTCGGCGATCAGGTCCCAGGTGCCGTTTGTCGTGTTCACTGCGGAAAAGCCCGGATTTTTACGCAATGTCGCGATAACGCTTTTGATGTTTCGTCCAGTCAGTTCGATCATCATGATGCCACGGATCATGTCTGTAGACCCATGATCTTTCAGCCGGACCGTAAAGCCAGCAATGACGCCCGATGCGATCAAACGCTCCATCCGGCTCTGGATCGTACCGCGCGCTACCCCAAGGATGCTTGCCAGCGTCGGGATCGATGCGCGTGCATTGATACGCAGTTCCGAGATTAATCGTTGATCCAGATCATCCATCGTCACACCGCCTTTTGACGATTTCGTCAGTTTGATTGCGTTTATCGCAGATTGCTGGACTTTTCTATACAGAATTGGCGTTTTCGTTGATCCTTTGCTCCGTTAGCGTGCTTGAAAACAAACAAGCCGGACAAGCAGCAACGCAACCGGCGGGGGAATTTCGGAGGTGGATCGATGAAACGTTTCGTTTTTCCGCTCCTGGATCACCAGGATGCGACGATCTTGCCTGTTCCGAATCTGTTTTCCCGAGCAATTTGCCGCCGCCCTTCAGGCGTCGGTGATCTGGAAAGATGCGTCCAGCCGGGCGCTCGGAACGGGCGTCGCCCGTGATCGCGTCACGATCACTTAGGAGAAAACGAAATGAAAACTCTTCTGTCTTCACTTGTTGCCGCTGGCATCGGTGCACTGATGATGCTCGCACCCGCGCAGGCGAATGACCTTGAAAAGGTCAAGCAGAGCGGTGAATTGCGCATCGGCATGAGCGGCGTTTTCCCGCCATTCAGCTTTGTCGACGGTCAGAACCAGGTTGTTGGCTTCGACGTCGATATCGGCACTGAAATCGCCAAGCGCCTTGGTGTGAAGCCGGTTGTCGTAACCACAGCTTTCGATGGCATCATTGCCGGTCTGCGCGCGGGCAAGTTCGATGTGGTCGTCGGGAGCATGAGCATCACGCCCGAACGTGAAAAGGCCGTCGATTTTGCAGGCCCTTATTATCGTGGTGGCCGTGGCATCTTCGTGACGGAAGCTTCCCCGATCAAGTCCATGGACGAACTGAAGCAGGGCAAGACCATCGCCGTTACGCTTGGTGAAACCAGCGACAAGTGGGCGCGCGAGCAGGGCGGTTGGACGGTTCGCACCTATAAGGGCATTCCGGAATTGCTGCTGGAGCTTCGTTCAGGCCGCGTGGACGCCATTGCTTCGGATGATATTCCGATCCTGATCGCCATCAAGGAAAGCGGCGAGAAGGTTCGCCAGCTCGATACGCCTGAGCTTCAGGGCACCGACAATGTCGGCATCGCCCTGCGCAAGGGTAATCCCGAGCTGAAGGATGCCATCAACAAGGCCCTCGACGACATGAAGGCCGATGGCACCTACGAGAAGATCTCGACCAAATGGATCGGCCGCGACATCCGCTAACTATTTGAAACCCCTTGCCGGGATGGCTGTTCCACAATTGTCCCGGCAACATGTCTTTCCGACTTGGTTCTCCAGACAGGAAAGGGGAGATGATGAATTTCTCTTTGATGGCGGAGGTCTTTCCATATTTTCTGGAAGCCGCCCTGGTTACCGTCGAAATATCGGCGCTGGCCATTCTTATAGGACTGAGCGTCGGCGCGCTTGCCACAGCAGCGAAGCTATCGCGCTTCTGGCCCTTGCGTTTTATCGGAGCCGCTTACGTCAGCGTGTTTCGCGGCACCCCGTGTCTTCTGCAGCTCTTCGTTCTCTATTTCGGCGGGCCGCAGATCGGCATCAATCTTGAGCCGTTCGCAGCCGGTGCCATTGGCCTCGGGCTCAATATCGGCGCCTATTACGCCGAAGCCATGCGAGGCGCCATTCTGACGGTGGATGCCGGCCAGAACGAAGCTGCCCGTTCCATCGGTTTCAGCAGCGGACAGTCGATGCGCTTTGTAGTGCTGCCGCAGGCAGCCCGCCTGATGATCCGCTCGCTCGGCGTCAACACCGTGATGCTCATCAAGGGGTCCGCTCTGGTTTCAGCGATTTCGGTGGTCGAACTGACGTATACGGCCCAGCGCTTCATCGGCTCGACCTACCGGCCCTTTGAAATCTTCGGGATCGCTGCGGCCATCTACATGGTCCTCATCTATATCGTTGCACGCTTCGTCGATTTCCTCGAAGCCCGCTACGCACTCAAATAGGCGGTGACACCATGCAACTCGATTTCTCCATCGTCCCGCCTTATACCGAACTGCTGATGACCGGCGTCTGGTGGACGCTCATCATCGCTGTGTCCTCATCTATCGTCAGCTTCTTCGGCGGCATCGCGTTTGCCTTGCTCGTCCTTTACGGCAACTGGCTGGTACGGTATCCTGTTCGTTTCTTCATCTGGCTGTTCATGGGCACGCCTCTGCTCCTGCAGCTCTTCCTGCTCTACTATGGCCTCTCGCAGATCGGCATCAACATTCCCGCCATGTGGACCGGCGTTATAGGCCTTGGCCTGCATTTCGCGGTTTATAATTCCGATCTTTTCCGCACTGCGATCCTGACCGTCGATCCGGGGCAGAACGAAGGCGCCCGTTCGCTAGGCTTCGGCAGCGGTCAGACCTTGCGCTACATCATCGTACCGCAGGCCGTGCGCAATGCGCTGCCGCAGGTGGGCAACAACCTGATTGCCCTTCTTAAGGACACGGCTCTCGTGTCGGTAATCGGGATCACCGAGCTGGTGCATGCATCGCAGCAGGCGATCAGTGAAACCTACAGTCCATTTGAATTCTACATCACTGCCGCAGTGATCTTCTACGCACTCAATCTCATCCTGGAAGCCGGATTGCACTGGATGGAAAAGAAAGTCGAGGCTTACCGATGAGCAACAGCAAACCCATGGTGGAAGTGCGCGACGTCCACAAGGCTTATGGCGCACTCGAGGTTCTCAAAGGCATCAACCTGTCGGTCGAACGCGGCCAGATCATTGCCATTATCGGTCCTTCCGGTTCCGGTAAAAGCACGTTGCTTCGCTCCATCAACCATCTGGAAACAGTCAATTCGGGCCAGATTCTGCTTGACGGCGTACAGGTGAACCAGTCGTTGAGCGGACGTGCCTTCGAGCGGCATATCAATGCCGTGCGCCAGCAGATGGGCATGGTTTTCCAGCACTTCAATCTGTTCCCGCATCTCAATGTTATGGAAAACATCACACTCGGGCCTATCAAGTTGAAGGGCAAGAGCAAGCAGGAAGCCCAGGAACTGGCCGTTTCCCTTTTGAAGAAAGTCGGTCTCGCCGACAAGGCTTCCATGTATCCGTCGCGTCTGTCGGGCGGCCAGAAGCAGCGTGTGGCAATCGCCCGCGCACTGGCGATGCAGCCGAAAGTCATGCTGTTTGACGAAGCGACATCCGCGCTCGATCCGGAACTGGTCGAGGAGGTCAATCAAGTCATGAAACAGCTCGCGCAGGAGCATATGACCATGCTGATCGTGACCCATGAAATGCGTTTCGCGGCTGAAGTCTCCGACAAGGTGCTGTTCATGGACAAGGGCGTCGTGGTGGAGGAAGGCAAGCCGGATGTGATCTTCACCAATCCGGAAAATGAGAGAACGCGTGCGTTCCTGAAAAAGCATCTCAACCAGTAAGTGACTTTTTAAAACAGATCATGACCCGCCTGTACCTTGCCCAAGGTACGGAGACGGGGAACTATTGAGCGAGGAAAGACCGTGGCAAGCCCAAATGAATGGAACCCGACGGAACGGGTGCGAGAACTCTCCTATCGCATGGTGAAATGGCCAAGTGAGACCGGAACACGTGACGAGGCATCGTTCGGACCCAAGCTTGCCGAACTTTTGCGCGAGATTCCCTACTTCCAGGAAAATCCTGACGACATTGCTGTCATCGACAGCCACGGTTCGCCAATGACCAGGAATGTCGTTGCGGTCGTTCGCGGCACCGGGCGGCGGACTTTGGCGCTGGCCGGCCATTTCGATGTGGTGGAAACCGGCAATTACCGGGATTTGAAACATTTGGCATTCGAACCCGATGCCTTGCTCGAAGCGCTTCTTGCTGACCTTTCGAGCCGTCCACTTGCACCGAACGAGGAAAAGGCTCTCGCCGATTTCAGGAGCGGAAATTACATTCCCGGCCGAGGCATGCTCGACATGAAAAGCGGGGTCGCCGCAGGCATTGCGGTATTGGAACGTTTCTCGCAACAGCCGGACCGGGAAGGCAATTTGATACTGTTCGCTACACCTGATGAAGAACGCGGGTCGCGGGGAATGCGCAGTCTGCGCGACGCCCTGCCGGAACTTGTCGAACGTTGGGGCCTCGATATCGCTGCCGGTATCAATCTGGATGCGACAAGCGATCAGGGCGAGGGTGCGGAAGGCCGCGCCATCTATCGTGGCACCATCGGCAAACAGCTTCCCTTTGCTTTCGTGGTTGGCCAGCCTTCCCATGCGAGCTATCCGTTCGAAGGTGTCAGCGCGCATCTCATCGCGTCCGAAATCATGCGGGCGGTCGAAGCCAATGCGGCTGTTTGCGATACGGGCGACGGTGAGGTCTCGCCTCCGCCTATCTGTCTTGAAGCACGAGATTTCCGGGGCGGTTATGAAGTGACCACGCCGGAACGGACATGGGTTGCGTTCAACTGGCTGACCCATTCTGTCTCGCCAGATGCCCTCTTTCAGCGTTTCAAGTCGATTGTCGGCGAGGCGCTGGATCGCGCAATCACACATTTCAATGTCGAGGCGGACCGGTTTGCAAAGCTGGTCGGCAGCGAGGCCAACGTCAATCACAAGGGCCGAATTCTGACCACAGCCGAGTTGCGCGAGGAGGTTCGGCGCGTTGGCGGCGATGCAGCGCTGGAACGGATTACAGCCTTGGAATCTGAACTTTCAAGCAGCGACAACCCGCTCCTCATTACGCGCGAACTTGTGGACCGAATGGTCGCGGAGGCGCGCGTTACTGGCCCGACGGTCGTTATCGGCTTTGGAAGTCTCGTCTATCCGCATGTTCGCATGGGAGTTGAAACTGTAGAAGAACAGCGTTTTGCAGAAGCTCTGGAAACCGCACGTGTGGATGCGGAGCGCCAGTTCGATACGACTATCCGGTATCGGGAGATATTTGCCGGTATCTCCGATATGAGTTTCTTCGGCCATGTGCCGGATGCGGCGGATAGTGAGGTCATTGCGGCCAACACACCGGCAGCTCAATTCATAGACCGTGCCAATCCGAAGGCGCTTTCATATCCTGTGGTGAATATCGGTCCTTGGGGCCGCGAGTACCATCAGCGGCTGGAACGGGTCTACGCTCCCTATGCCTTTACCGTGCTGCCGCAGTTTCTCTATGACATAGCCGCGCGCTTCCTCAAGCCCTAGCTGTTGCAAATAGCGCGATGTCCTCACTTTGCCTGATTGACGGTTATAGCGATCATGTGGAGGACATCGTCAGCGCTGCAACCGCGGGAAAGGTCGTTGGCCGGTTTGGCCAGACCCTGAAGCACGGGACCGATGGCCTGCGCGCCACCGATGCGTTGGGCAATCTTGTAGCCGATATTGGCGGCCTCGAGATTGGGAAAAACGAACACGTTGGCGTTGCCTTTCAACGGTGAATCCGGCGATTTTGCGTGGCTGATCGCCTCCACAAAAGCCGTGTCGAATTGAAGTTCGCCATCGATGCACAGATCAGGCTTCCGGTCTCTGACCGTCCGCGTCGCCTGCACCACCTTCGACACGCGCTCATGCGCGGCACTGCCGCCGGTGGAGAAGGACAGCATGGCGACGGCTGCGTCTTTTTCGGTAAGCTGGCGGTAAGAGTCTGCCGACTGAATGGCGATATCGGCAAGCTGTACGGCATCCGGTTCCACCACGAGCCCGCAATCGGCAAAGACGAAAGCGCCTTTCTTCTGATGATAGGTCTGACATAAAAGCATCAGGAAAAAGCTTGAAACAAGCGATGCTCCTTCGGCCTTGCCGATGATCTGCAACACGTGGCGAACCACATCAGCTGTCGTCGCAACCGCACCGGCAACCGTTCCATCGGCATCGTCTTCACGCACCATCATGGCAGCAAAGCCGAGCGGCGTCCTCACCATCGCCTCGGCCTGTTCTTCCATCATGCCCTTGGCCTGGCGCAGCTGGTAGAGTTTGTGCGCATAATCTACACTTCTATCCGATATCTTGGGATCGATAACTGCAATTGATGATCCATTGCCTACAACGTTTTCGGACCCCATAAGCGTGATGCGGGCAATGCCTTCGCGCTCCGCACGCAGCGCCGCGTCGATTATGCGCGGGTCTTCGCCCTCGGCCAGCACGATGTGACGCGGCCTCGAACGCGCTTTTTCAAAAATCTTTTCTAATGGCAGCATGGAAGTGTGTTTCCCCGGAGTGGCCGGGAGGAAAACCTCCCGGCATCATCGTCAAACCGGCATCTGCTGGCGCATGTCGGCCTTGTCGATGCCCGCCACGACAACCGGTTTTTTCATTGCATCGCGGCGGAACGGTTCGCCCAGTTCCTGGTTGAGCACCACTTCGATGAAGGTGGTCACACCCTTTGCCTGTTCGTCGATCGCCGTCTGCAAGGCTTCGGTGAGCGCCTGCTGGCTATCAACGGTCACACCCTTGAGGCCGCAGCCATCAGCCACCTTGGCGTAGCTCAGGTTCGGATTGAGCTCTGTGCCGACAAAGTTATTGTCGTACCAAAGCGTCGTGTTGCGCTTTTCGGCCCCCCATTGATAGTTGCGGAAGATGACCATGGTGATCGCAGGCCAACCCTTGCGGCCGATGGAGGTCATCTCGTTCATGGAGATGCCGAACGCACCGTCGCCTGCAAAACCGACCACCGGCGTGTCGGGCTGGCCGATTTTCGCGCCGACGATGGAAGGAAAGCCATATCCGCAAGGGCCGAACATGCCCGGCGCCAGATATTTGCGGCCTTGCTCGAAGCTTGGATAGGCATTGCCGATGGCGCAATTATTGCCGATGTCGGTCGACATGATGGCGTTTTTCGGCATGCCGGCCTGAATGGCGCGCCATGCCTGTCGCGGCGACATGCGGTCCTTTTCGCGGTCCCTTGCCTCCGCATTCCACTGTGTGCCGGGATCGTCATCCTCATGATCCATTGAGGAAAGCTGCTGCAGCCAGGCGGACTTGCGCTGATGGATGAGTTGCTTACGCTCATCGCGACCTGTGTTGCCCGCATTGGCTCCCAGTTGATCGAGTATCTGCTGTGCAACCTGCCTGGCATCACCGCAAATGCCGACCGAGATTTTCTTGGTGAGCCCGATGCGGTCCGGATTGATGTCAACCTGAATGATCTTTGCATCTTTCGGCCAGTAATCAATGCCATAGCCGGGCAGTGTCGAAAATGGATTGAGGCGGGTGCCGAGGGCCAGAACAACGTCAGCCTTGGCGATCAGTTCCATCGCGGCCTTCGAACCATTATAGCCGAGTGGGCCTACGGACAGCGGATGGGTGCCGGGAAAGGCATCATTGTGCTGATAGCCGCAACAGACCGGCGCATCGAGCCTTTCGGCAAGAGCAATGGATTCCGGGATCGCGCCCCCGATGACGACACCCGCGCCGTTGAGAATAACCGGGAATTTTGCTTCCGTCAGAAGCTTTGCGGCTTCGGCAATCGCCTCGCGACCGCCGCTCGGGCGCTCCAAACGCACGATTTGCGGCAGGTCAACATCGATGACCTGCGTCCAGAAATCGCGCGGAACGTTGATCTGTGCCGGAGCGCAACCGCGCCATGCCTTCTCAATCACCCGGTTCAGCACTTCGGGAATGCGGGTCGCATCGCGCACTTCTTCCTGATAGCAGACCATTTCCTCGAACAGCGCCATCTGGTCCACTTCCTGAAAGCCGCCCTGACCAATGGTCTTGTTGGCAGCCTGCGGCGTGACAAGCAGCATGGGCGTGTGGTTCCAGTAGGCCGTCTTGATGGCGGTCACGAAGCCGGTCACGCCGGGGCCATTCTGGGCAATGGCCATGCCCATCTTACCGGTCACACGCGTATAGCCGTCGCAGATCAGCGCCGCATTCGTCTCATGTGCGCAATCCCAGAAGGTAATGCCTGCCTTTGGAAAAAGATCAGACACCGGCATCATCGCAGAACCGATGATGCCAAATGCATGTTCTATCCCGTGCATCTGTAGAACCTTAACAAATGCCTCTTCCGTCGTCATTTTCATGGCGCGTACCTTTCCTTGGAATTCAGAGAACTTCGTCTTTCAGCGCATACCAGCGATACATTGCGCGCTGGCCTATGCGCCTGAATGGAGTGAGCATGCCGTAGCTCGGCAACTCGGAGGTGAAGATCGGCAGGTCCAGTCCCTGTCCGCCACCTGTCATCAATTGGGCGACGCGGCGTCCGGCCTGCGCCGAATACATCACGCCATTGCCGCCATAACCCATGGCATAATAGATTTCCTGCGCCGGGTCGGGACGGTAGATGCGGGGCATCATGTCATGGCTGACATCGACCCAGCCCCACCAGGAATAGTCGATCTTGACGCCTTTCAGGGCCGGGAATTTTCGGTAAAGGCCAGAAAGCAGAAGATCGTAGTGCTTCGGGTTTGGAGCATCAGCTCCTGTAATGGCGCTGCGGCTGCCGATCTGCATCCGCCCATCCGGCAGAAATCGGTAATAGTGGCGAAGCGTGCGTGTATCGGTCAGCGGGATGCCCGTTTTCGGACCGCATGCCTCGATTTCCTCCGCTGTCAGCGGCCGCGTGACGATGGAATTCGACAGCACCGGCATCAGCCGGTAGCGGGTGAGCGGATGAAGACCGGGGGAGGTATACCCTGCCGTCGCAAAGCACACCTGTCGCGCCTTGACCGTGCCGTTCGGCGTGTTGAGGTGGAAAACACTGCCGCTCTTGCGGCAACTTAGAACGGGGCTTGAAGTGTGTACCTTCGCTCCAAGCTTGCGGGCAAGCCGGAGATAGCCGAAGGCCAACTTTGCGGCGTGAATGCCCATCCCGTCCGGTTCGTACATCGCACCGCGTGCTTCCTGATCGCGGATGAAGTCGCGGTGGATTTCATCGCGGCTGACCATCCGTGTGCGATAGCCGAACACGTCATTCAGCAGGCGGGATTCCTTCTCCAGCGATGGGAGAACCTTCTCACGATGAGCGATGTAGAGATGACCGCCGTCCTGCGGGTCGCAATCGATTTCGGGTTCGGCAATCAGAGACCGGAAGAGATCGAAACCTTCGGCGATTTCCCTGTGCAGCTTGCGGGCAACGTCCACGCCCCAACGCTCGATCCATTGCGATCGCTTGAGCCGTCCGGCGGAAATCTGCGCCTGTCCGCCATTGCGGGTACTGCATCCCCAGGCCACGCCGTTCGCTTCCAGTACCGTAGCCTTGACGCCATGGTCGCGGGCAAGGTGGATCGCTGCCGAAAGACCCGTGTAACCAGAACCGACGATGACGACATCTGCGTCAACGTCGCCCCGAATGGGGCCGTCATCTTCCGGCGCGGAACCGGCGGTTCCGATCCAATAGGTCGGCGCATAGTCACGGCCTTGTCCCGGCGTTTTTGAGACCACCGGATCATAGGCGGGATCGAATGGTTGGGTGGCCGAGAAACTGTTGAGCGTGTGGGTATCCATATGTCGGTCCTCCAATTCACCGACGGACAATGTTGGGGCTTACGCCTTCAGCAAAGGCCGGTTCTTGCGGAATGCCTGCTTGCGGACGATCTTGCCGCCGCGCTGTGTGAAGAGATCGCAGCCTTCGGCCTCGACGCGCGCGCCGCTGGCATCGGTCCCGCGAAAGGTCCATTCGGATACGGCGCGGTCGCCGCTCACGAAATGCCGGTGTCCGTCCCACCTCACGTCGGGCATGGCAGCCCAAACCCCGGAGAAAGCCTTGGCAATGGCGTCCTTGCCTTCGATGCGGGTGCCGTAGACCTCATCGCCGCCGATGGTGAAGAACACGCAATCATCGGCGAAAAAGGCCATGATCGCGTCGATGTCGTGCCGGTTGAAGGCGTCGAAAAGATCGGAAAAATGTTTCTCTGTGAGTTGCCCTGCGGACATTCGGTTGCTCCCTGCCAAGTCTGGTATGCGTCTTGTTTTCGGGCAAAGCCTGCCCGTGGCGCGGCAGCACTGCCGCGCGGTTGATGTTGCGAACTGGATTTCGGGCGGGTTGTTAATGCGGTCGAGGCATCGTCAGATTTTGCCCTTCCACGGAATAAGCACCTTTTCCAGATAGCGGATCAGGAGGTCGAAGGCGAAAGCGAACACGCCTATGACTATGATGCCCATGATGACGGTGTCGCTTGCCAGAAACTGCGCGGCATTGAGCACCATGAAGCCAAGCCCGCGATGTGCTGCCACCATTTCCGCGGCAACCAGCGTCGTCCAGCCCACACCGATGCCGATGCGCATGCCGGTGAAGATTTCCGGCATTGCCGCTTTCATGATGACCTGGGTTATCACCTGGGTCCGGGATGCGCCCATGGCGTAGGCGGCATGGATCTGTTCCGTCGAGACCGAGCGAACACCGGCTCTCGCCGCAATAGCCATCGGCGCGAAGATGGCGAGGAAGATGAGGAACACCTTCGGAAATTCGCCGATGCCGAGCCAGATGATGATCAGGGGCAGATAGGCAAGCGGCGGCAACGGACGGTAGAACTCGATAATCGGGTCCAGCACGCCGCGAACGAAACTGCTCATCCCCATCATGATGCCGATCGGAATTGCCGTGACACAGGCAATCGCGAAAGCGCCCAATACGCGTCCAAGGCTGGCGAGCGTATGTTCGGCCAGAGTGGAGTTTGCCACACCGTCGGTCATCGCCACCATGAACTTGCCATAGACCGCAAAGGGAGAGGGGAGAAACAGCGGCTTGACCCACCCCATTCCAGTTACGAGAAACCAGAGCCCCAGCAAGATCAGTGCGGTCACAAGGCTGATGAAGCCGCTGTTGCCATCGCCGGGGGCGCCATAGATTTTACCGGGTTTGACTGGTCGTGCCCGAGTGACGAACTCAAGCATGGACCAGTTCCGGGTTTCCTGATGCACGTTCATCGCCATAGATAATCCCCAGAATTGTCTCACGCATCTTGATGAAATCGGGACTGGACTTGACGGCGCGCGCGTCACCGCATTCCAGAAAGCGTCGGTTGAAATCCAGATCGTAGGTGTGAGTGATCCGTCCGGGACGCGGCGACATGACGATCAGGCGCGAACCGAGAAACAGGGCTTCTTCGACGCTGTGAGTGATGAAGAAGAACATTTTGTTGGTCACCTGCCAGACCCGCAACAGCAACTCCTGGATCGTCTCGCGGGTGAGTGCATCGAGCGCCGCCATCGGCTCGTCCATGAGCAGCATCGCCGGATCGCAGGTAAGAGCGCGGGCGATGCCCACGCGCTGCTGCATTCCGCCGGAGAGCTGGTAGATCTTGTGATTATGAAAATCCTGCAGGCCTACCAGGGCCAGGTTTCTTGTGGCGCGTGCGCGGCGCTCTGCCTTCGGCACGCCTTGAAGCTTCAGGCCGAACTCGGTGTTGTCGATGACATTGAGCCAGGGAAGAAGTGCGTGTTTCTGGAACACGACACCCCTGTCGGCGCCGGGGCCGCGCACCTGGCGTCCACCCAGCGTGATTTCTCCGGATGACGGGATCATGAAACCAGCCATCAGATTGAGAAGCGTGGTCTTGCCGCAGCCGGACGCACCCAGCGCCACCACGAAATCCCCGCTGTCGATCCGCAGATTGACACCCTTCAGTGCAATCACGGCTTCTTCCACATAAAGACCGGGATAGGTCAGACTGACATTCGATACGTTCAAAGTTTCCATAACGTCACCTTTCGGGAACGAGAAAGCGGTTCCAGCATAAACCAAAGGTTGCATCATTGCAGGAACCGTCTCGGTGCAGCGACTGTCCCTCAAAGACATGCGCTGGTGGAGGCGCTTGAATTACTTCACGTAATTACTTTGCGGCTGCTTCGGCAAAACTGCCATTTACGTTGCCGCTATAGTCGTCCAGAGCCTTGTCGAGCTGTTTTTGATCGACGAGGAATTTTGCGCTCTGGGTGACAGATTTGAGCGCGCCGCTGTCCTTGCCACCGCCGAGCCAGCTCGGTGAGGCCTGTTCTTCCACTGTTGGGAAGGACAACAGTGCGAGCGCGCCGGGTATGTCAGCGGCATTGCCGCCGATCAGCTTGACCATACCCTTCACCTGGTCTGAATCTGCCGTCCACTGGCCACCATTGGCCTTGTAGTCGGCATAGGCATCCTTGAGCACGGCGGTGAAGGCGGTCATGAATTTCGGATTCTCGCTGGCGAAACTCTTGTCGACCACGAGCCCGTCGAAAGTCGGAACACTTTTTGCGCCAATTTCTTCCGAATTGGCAATTTCCTTGCCCGACTTGAGAATTTCGGAAAGAGCAGGGGGCCAGACATAGGCCGCATCGATATCGCCTCGCTGCCAAGCGGCAACGATTTGCGGCGGCGTCATGTTGAGGATTTCCGCATCGCGTGGATTGATCTTCCAGATGTCGTCCATGCCGACGAGAAGATGAAAGTGGGAGGTCGAGACGAACGGCACGCCGATCTTCTTGCCCTTGAGATCTTCCGGCTTCTCGATGCCGGAGCCTTCGCGCGCCACCAGTGCTTCCGACTTGCCGATATTATCGAGGATCCAGAAGAGCTGGAGGTCGACCCCGCGTGTGGCAGCTGCCGCGATGCCTGTCGAGCCGATCACGCCTACCGGCACGTTGCCGGACGCAAGGGCTGTGGAAATATCTCCGCCCGATGCGAACTGGCGCCAGTCGATCTTGTATCCGGCCTCCTTGGCGGCCGCATCGAATTTTCCGTTGGCAATCGCAGTCAGAAACGGCCCTACGATCTGCTGATAACCGACCACGACCGTGGTTTCGGCATAGGCCGCAGACGTGGAAAGCGCTGCTGCGGCTGAAAATAACACCACCCGTTTTATGCTGTTGAAATAGTTCATGGAGTTCCCCTTCCATTTAAGAACCATGTCTGACTTGGTCATGACCGTTGGCGTTTTTCGCCAATCTCCAGTTCCGATTACAAACGATAGCCACGTCATCACATTTGCCTTATATCCAGTTGGAATAGTCAATAAGTCCAGTTTGGCGGCGGCGACGGTGCCGCCGGAGATGCGGACATGTACACACTTTCGCCAGGCCCAATTATTCCATGGGGAAAATCAGAAAGAAGAAACGCTATTGCTAAGTGGAGCATGAAGCGGAAAAACTGACGCAAACCGAGGCGCAGTTGCAGATTTACTAATGGAGCAGGGCTTTGGACGCCGTTTCGCCAACGATATTCTTCATAGACGGCAGCCGAAATACCGGATTGCAATCGCAGATCCGTGAAACCACTGTATCGGCCATTCTGTCTGGGGCCGTTCTCCCGGGCGCGCGCATGCCGTCGACGCGAGGGCTGGCTGATTATCTGAAAGTCTCGCGCCTGACGGTAACGCTTGCCTATCAGGAACTTGTTTCCCAAGGCTATCTGGAAGTGCGTTCGCGCAGCGCCTACCATGTGGCCACGACACCGCCCATCAGTCATCCCGACAGGGATTTCTTGCAGACCCCCGACACCGCTGTTGACTGGTCGTCCAAACTGCGTCCCGGCTTCAATATCGCCAAGACCATCCGCAAGCCGCTGGATTGGCGAAAATACCGCTATCCGTTCCTTTATGGCCAGATGGATCAGACCCTGTTCGACCTGGCCGCATGGCGCGATTGCGCCCGGCGTGCGCTTGCTCGGGAAGATTTCATCCTCATGGCAGGTGATTTCGCCGCGGCGGACGATGTTGAACTTGTCAATTACATCCGCTCCCGTACGCTGCCGAGCCGAGGGATACGCGCGGAGCCGGACGAGATATTGGTTACGGTTGGCGCACAGAACGCGCTTTGGATCATCAGCCATCTGCTTTTGACGCGGAGTTCGCATGTCGTATGCGAGAATCCTGGCCATCCGGATATCAGCGCTACGCTCCATCTGACGGGAGCCCGCGTTACGGCACTTGATGTCGATGAAGGCGGCTTGCCGCCCGAACTTCTGCCGGACGGGATTGACGCGGTCTTCGTTACGCCAAGTCATCAATCCCCCACAGCCGCCACCATGCCCCGGGCGCGGCGTATCGCGTTGCTGGAAGCGGCGGCGGAACGAGATTTCGTCATCGTCGAGGACGATTACGAATTCGAGATGAGCTTTCTCCAGCCACCGACCCCGGCGTTGAAATCGCTCGACCAGTATGGTCGCGTTCTCTATGTGGGCAGCTTCTCCAAATCGCTTTTTCCGGGACTTCGGCTCGGTTATCTCGTCGCCCCGGCTCCCGTCATTCGCGAGGCGAGGGCGTTGCGCGCGCTGATGCTGCGTCATCCGCCCGGACATCTGCAACGAACTGCCGCCTATTTTCTGGCGCTTGGCCATTATGATGCAGTCATTCACCGAATGCGGATCGAATATCACAAGCGTCACATAGCCATGATCGAGGCTCTCGATCGGGAAGGTTTGAAAATCGCGGGCAAGTCCGCGTTTGGCGGTACTGCGTTCTGGATCGAGGGACCTGAAGGCATGGATGCCGACAAGCTCGCACGTGATCTGCGAGAGGACGGCGTGCTGATAGAGTCCGGAGCGCCGTTCTTCTGGAGCGACGACCGGCCATGCCGTTATTTTCGCATCGCCTATTCTTCAATTCCACTCAACCGCATCGCGGAAGGTATAGAACTTCTGGCTAAAAGAATGCGAAAAATCTCTCAATTCAGGAACGGTTGAGTTCAGCCTGCGTTCATGTGGATTGCGATAACGGATTTGTGAAGTCGCCGGAATTTGTCCCAATTCAGTGGGTACCGCTGGCGACGTACGGCGTCCTTGCCTGCGAATCCATGGGCAGACGCACACCAATTCTGCCTTCCAGAAGGAGAAGGATATATGTCTATTCGTTCGAAGCTTCTTGCCACGGTTGCGGTGCCGGTTCTGTCGGCCTCCATTCTCGCGCAGCCCGTGCTCGCAGATACGCTGACGGCTCCAATCCTGTTGGCGCAGGAGAATGGGGACCAGCCATCCGACGAGCAATTGCTGCAACAGCGCGAGGCTGAGGAACAGCAAAAGGCGGCAGAGGAAGAAGCGCGCCGGGCTGAGGAGCAACAGCGCGCTGCCGACGAAGAAAACCGTCGTCAGGCGGAAGAACAACAGCAGAAAGCCGCTCAGGAAGAAGCCCAGCGTCAGGCGGAAGAGCAGAAACGAGCTGCGGAAGCGGAGGCGCAGCGCCAGGCCGAAGAGCAGCAGAAGGCTGCCGAACGAGAAGCACAGAAACAAGCCGAGGAACAACAGAAGGCAGCAGAGCGCGAAGCGCAGAAGCAGGCCGAAGAACAGGCCAAGCAGGCGGCCGAGCAGAAAAAAGCCGAGGAGGAGGCGCAGCGCCAGAGCGAACAACAGCAGCAGAAGGCTGCTGAAGAAGAAGCCCAGCGTCGCGCCGAAGAACAGAAGAAGGCAGAGGAAGAGGCTGCTCGCAAGGATGCTGAACAGCAGGAGCAGACAGCGCCCACCGAAAAACCTGTGAAGGAAGCTCCTGCAAGTGAGCCCGAAGCGAAACCCGAGCAACCCGCACCCGAGAAGCCCGGGAAGGAAGCTCCTGCTCCGCAAGCGGAAAAGCCTGCCGAGCAACCGGCAGAAGCATCTCCGGCGACGCCTCAGCAGAAAGAACCTGCAGAAGAGTCCATCGTTGAGCATCCGGAAGAAGTTCCGCCGCAGGAGCCGAAAGCAACAGAAGCTCCACAGAACGAAGCGCAGCCTGCGCAACCGGTGGAACAGCCGCAATCGACCGACGGCCAGCAAAAGCCTGCGCCGGAAATAGTCGATCAGCGCTCGACCGAGGAAAAGCAGGAGATTGCCAAAGATCCCGCGAAGACCGACGACACAGTTGTCTTGCCGGTTGAAAATGGCGCCGCCATTCTCGACAGCGACAAGGATGCCGACAATTCCGGGGGAAGCCAGTCGCGTGAAGATCGCCGCAAGCAGCGCGAGCAGCAGCGCTCAGCCGAGGAAAATGCCCCGCCACCCGCAAATGATGCGGCGGCGCAGGTCGCTATTCCGGAAGAAGTGAAGGCAGCGCTGCCGCAGAAGATCGAGGCCAATCTCAAGGAAGAAGGCACTCGGATCAAGGAAGCGCCTGTCTTTGCCGTGCCGGAAACCACCAATATCGTCAACAACACGGTGGTGAACAACACAGTCATAAACAATACGACGGTTAATAACGTGACGAACAATGTCACGAACGTCAAAGTGATCGAGGAAGTCGACAACCGCGTCATCCTGGATGTCGGCGACCGTATCTTCGTTCGCGGGGATGACCGCCCGAGGCTACGCCGCGATGCCGAGCAGACTTATTATGATGAATTGCCGCGTGGACGTACCCGCGAAACCATCGTTCGCCCCGGCGGGAACCAGATTGTCACGATCTATGATCGTTACGGCGACATTCTTCAGCGTTCCCGTATCGACCGCGACGGCAACGAATATCTGATGATCTATGCGCCCGAATACGATGACAATCCGCGCGCTTCGATTATCGATGTCGGCTATGAACTGCCGCCAATGCGTCTCACCATTCCGGTGAGAGATTATATCATTGACGTTGCCGACGATCCGGATCGCGATTTCTACGATTTCCTCGCCATGCCGCCGGTGGAGCGTGTAGAGCGCGTTTATACAATCGATGAAGTTCGTCACTCTGCCCGTCTGCGTGACAAGGTGCGCCGCATCGATCTGGATACGATCCACTTCGCGACTGGAAGTGCCGAGGTTTCGATGTCGCAAGCCAAGACCTTGCGCAAGGTTGCGACCGCCATGCAGAAGGTGCTGGCGAAGGATCCTGGCGAGACCTTCTTTATCGAAGGTCATACGGATGCCGTAGGGTCGGACCGCTCAAATCTGGTCCTGTCGGACAAACGAGCTGAGTCCGTCGCCAGCCTTTTGACGGAAGTCTATGATATCCCGGCTGAAAATCTCGTGACGCAGGGTTATGGCGAACGCTTCCTCAAAATTCGCACACAGGCAGCGGAGCAGGAGAACCGCCGCGTCACCATCCGTCGCGTGACGCCACTTGTCCGGCCCGTTGCAAAACGCTGAACGAAAAATAACCGGATGCGAGCCTCGCATCCGGTTATCGCATGGAATTGATCTCGATCAGGCGGTCTTGGGTTGGGCCGCACTTATCTGTGCGAGCAACAGTTCGCTCATCGGACGCGGCTTGACCGCCTCGATCTGGACCATAAGTTCCGCGATTTTTTCGGCGTCGCAGACACCGCACTCATAAATCTGAATGATTTCGCGTGCCATTTCGTCCTTATGGGGAGAGGTGATCGGGCAACGCGCCATTGCTTCGCACGACTTCACATAAGCCGCTTGCAGCTCTTTCAACTCGGCGGGTTTGAAGCGCCCGAAATAGTAATCTCTCGAAAATGGCATTCTATGCATTCCGCATATGGCTGGCCGACCGATCGTCCTGTCAGCCCATAAATCCGTGTGATCCACTATACTAAAATATAGCTGATTGCAAAACTTTATATCGAAGAATTGTTTACTTTATGTAAAATACTCTGTGAGGGCAGGGTGCAAAAGAATTACATGGCAGTCCTTAGTTCGAGCGCTTGCACAACGCCGACAGACTAGACTCGCGAGAGTTCGAGCTTGGCCACGATTTCTGCAATCTTGTCCGGGTCATGTGCACCGGATTCATATGTTCGGATGATTGCTCGTGCGAGTATCTCTTTATCTTCGTGTGTTGTCGGGCAGCGATCCAGAACCGCACAGCAACGGTTATAGGCAACCTGAAGCACCCGAAGGTCTTCAGGTGCGTATGTTCCTTGATATTTGTTACCGCGAAATGGCATTGGGGGCCTCCCCTTCGACTGATTGAACGCCTAATTTAAGGGGAATGCAACTGATCGTTTTATGACAGTGACGCAAGCCACGTTGGACAGTGTTTTCGAAAGCCCCGTTTCATGGGATACAAACAGCGATAAAGTCTGTCTTCCACTTCGTTGGCCTCTAAATCCCGCTGCAAGTGTGTTGAAAGCTGGTTGAAAGCTTGCCTGCGATATCCATTCAAGACCGATAGAGGAATCGGCATCAGGAGGGGCTTGGTTTTGCCGGGCCAGCAGGAGCACTCGGAGGAGCATAGATGAAAATCTCTAGAGATTCATATCGCCATCTGTTTGGCGCAGCCATTATTGGCGGCGCGATGGTAATTGGCGCAAACGCGGCCCATGCCGAAAAACTGACGGTAATCGTTGGTGGCATGGAAAAGCAGATTTACCTTCCAGCCGTGCTGACGGAAAAGCTCGGTTACTTCAAGGATGAAGGCCTTGATGTCGAGCTGATCAATAGTCGCGCCGGCGTCGATGCGGAAAACGAGCTTTTGGCTGGTGCAGCCCAGGCCGTGGTCGGCTTTTACGATCACACCATCGATCTGCAATCGAAGGGCAAGTTCATCCAGTCGATCGTACAGTTCAGCCAGGCGCCGGGTGAAGTGGAACTCGTTTCCAGCAAATATGCCGATCAGATCAAGTCGCCCGCCGATTTCAAGGGGCACACGCTCGGTGTCACGGGTCTCGGTTCTTCTACAGACTTCCTGACCCAGTACCTTGCCATGCGCAACGGCTTGAAGCAGGGCGATTATACGTTGTTGCCGGTCGGCGCAGGCAACACTTTCATTGCAGCCTTCAAGCAGGATGCCGTGCAGGCGGGCATGACCACGGAGCCGACTGTCGCCAATATGCTGAAAAGCGGCGATGCGAAGGTGCTGGTCGACATGCGCACGCCAGATAAAACCATCGAAGCCCTTGGCGGACCATATCCGGCTGCTTCGTTCTACGTGCAGAGCGCATGGCTCGAGACACACAAGGAAGATGCGCAGAAACTTGCCAACGCACTGGTCAAAACCATGCGTTATATCGCTTCGCACAGCGCCGAAGAAATCGCAGACCAGATGCCCAAGGATTATTATGTCGGCGACAAGGACCTCTACGTGAAGGGCCTTGCCGAGGGCAAGGCGCAGTACACGCCGGATGGCCGCATGCCGAAAGATGGTCCTGAAACTGTCCTCAAGGTTCTCGCAACCTTCAAGAAGCCGCTTCAGGAAAAACAGGTCGATCTTTCGAAGACGTTCACGACCGAGTTCGTGGACAAGGCTAACGCAGCGCTTGACGCTGCGAAGTGACCAGCCTGCGACTGACGTTCAGGTAGAACGTCAGTCTCACTGTTTCAACATATTCAGCCGCATTGCAGGCACGCGACAGAGCAATTCTCCAAAACGGAAAAACCGTTTTGGTGCGGGATGCTCGATAACGAAACTGTCGCGTGCGAGCGGTGCCGCATACCCGCGAGGAACCCATGCTGATGGAAGCCCCCAGTACCATTGCGCGTGAAACAGATGGCAACAATGTGCCTGCAATCGCGCTCAACAATGTAACCCGCCGTTTCGTCACCCCCGACGGCAAGATGATGACCGCATTGCGCGACTTCACCATGAATGTTGCGCAGGGCGAATTTGCCTGTGTCGTCGGCCCGACCGGCTGCGGCAAGTCGACGACGCTTAATCTCGTGACAGGTCTCGCCAAGCCAAGTGCCGGTGAAGTTCGTCTGATGGGTAAGCCCATCGAAGGTATCAGCCCTGATATCGGCTTTGTGTTTCAGGCGGATGCTCTGTTTCCGTGGCTCAGCGTCATCGACAATGTGAGCGCGGGCCCGCGCTATCGCGGCATGGGCAAGGAAGAAGCCTATGCGAAAGCGCGCAGCTGGATCGCCCGCGTCGGTCTTGCCCGCTTTGAAAACCACTATCCACACCAGCTCTCCGGCGGCATGCGCAAGCGCGTGGCGCTGGCGCAGACATTCATCAACGAACCGAAAATCCTGCTCATGGATGAACCGTTCAGCGCGCTTGACGTGCAGACACGCACCTTGATGCAGGGTGAATTGCTCGATCTCTGGCAACAGTCTGGCGCGTCGGTCATCTTCGTTACGCACGATCTGGAGGAAGCGATTGCTTTGGCCGACAAGGTTTATGTGCTGACCGCCGGTCCGGCTACGGTCAAGAGCGTCTACGACATCGATATTCCACGCCCGCGCGTCATGGAAGACATCCGCTACGACAGCCAGTTTGTCGATATTGCCAAGGTCATCTGGGACGATCTGCGCGAGGAAGTGCAGATCGGTCAGAAGCGCGCGCTGGCAAGCGGCAACTAATCGGAGAAAATGAAATGACAACACAAACCCTCTCCGCGTCAGCAAACTTGCAGTCCAGTGCAAGTACGGACGAACTTGCACGCACCGAAGCGAAATTTCGCGCTGCAATGCGCCGCCGCCGTGCCGTGGTTATCCTTGTGCGCCTCGCCATTCTGGTCGCCGTTCTGGGTGGTTGGGAACTCGGTGCACGGACGGGCCTGATCGATCCATTCTTCTTCGCGAGCCCTTCCGGTATTGCCGACCAGATATGGATATGGATCACGGAAGGCACGTCACAGGGGCCGCTTTCGGAGCAGATCATCGTAACCCTTGAGGAAACAGCGCTTGGCTTCCTGATCGGTGCGGTTGGCGGCGTCATTTGCGGCATCCTGCTGGGCCGCAACAAGTTCCTCGCCGATGTGTTCTCGATCTACATCAAGATCGCCAATTCCATCCCGCGCGTCGTGCTGGGTTCGATCTTCATCATCGCGCTTGGGCTCGGCATGGCGTCCAAGGTGGCGCTGGCCGTCGTCATGGTGTTCTTCGTCGTGTTCGCCAATGCGTTTCAGGGTGTACGCGAAGCTGATCGTGCGCTGATTGCAAATGCACAGATATTGGGTGCTTCCCGTTCGCAGATCACACGTACCGTCATCGTGCCGTCAGCCATGAGCTGGATTCTGGCAAGCCTTCACGTCAGCTTCGGTTTTGCGCTCGTCGGTGCCGTTGTGGGTGAGTTTCTGGGCGCGAAGAAGGGCGTCGGCCTGATGATCTCAACGGCACAGGGCACATTCAATGCCAATGGCGTCTTTGCTGCCATGGTCATTCTGGCGGTGTTGGCGCTCGTCGTGGAATATATTATCACGCTGATCGAAAACCATCTGGTGAAATGGCGTCCACAGGCGCTCTCCGAACAGGGCAGCTGATAGCCAGACATTTGAACAGCTCAGGCGGCGGGCAGGGTGACAGTCACCGTGAGCCCGCCGCCTTTCGTTTCGGAAAGCGACACATCACCGCCTGCGGCATTGGCCACTTCACGCACGATGGCGAGACCGAGCCCGCTTCCATCTGCCAGAGTGCCCGGAACACGATAGAAACGTTCGAAAACGTGTTCATATTCGCTGACCGGAATACCGGGGCCGTTATCCTCGACCCGTAATTTGATTTTGTGTCCATCTTGATCGATCACAAGCGTGACCGTGCCGCCTTCCGGCGTATAGGTGAGGGCATTGTCCACCAGATTGACGATCATCTCGCGCAGCATGGTTCCATCGCCTGAAATGACCGGCTTGGTCGCTTTAAGCTCGAACCCGAGATCGATCTTGCGGTCGAACGCCTTGCCTGCCAGGCTTTCCAGAATTTGTTGTCCCGCCTCCGCCAGATCAACCCGATCAGCGCGTGGACGCCTGCTGCCCGGTTCGGCGCGGGAAAGCGTCAGCAACTGTCCGGCCAGCCGTGACAGCTGCATGGCCGTATTCTTGATGCCAGCCAGGACATCCTTGCGGTCAGTTTCTTCGGTTGCCCGTTCTGCGAAGCTGGCCTGTGTCGAAAGCGTCGCAAGCGGTGTGCGCAACTGATGTGCCGCATTCTGAATGAAACGGTGCTGCGCCGACATCTGCTTGCGTACGCGTTCCATATACTGGTTCAGCGCCGTGACGAGCGGTCGAAGTTCGGTCTGGACGGTCTGTGGATCGAACGGTTCCAGTTTGGATGTGCGATTGCGGACTTCGTTGCGAAGCCGGATCAGCGGGCGCAACACAAAGCGCAAGCCCAATAGCGAGAGAGCACCGGCAACGATGATGAGCAGCGATTGTTCCAGCACCGAGTTCAGCCAGAGTTCCCGTTGCATGGCGGTGTATCCCGCAAGGGTGACGCCCACGACCACATCGACAGCTTGTGGCAGCGTGGAAGGTGCGGCAACAGGATGGCGCAACACAACCAGGCGCAAGGGGCGGTCGCGATAGATGCCTTCATAATGAAGAGGATCGTAATTCGTGATATCGGCCGGCATGGGCAAGTCGGGAAATCCTGCCAGCAGACGTCCATCGGACGTCTCCACACGATAATAGACCCGGTCCCCATATCCCGTTGAAAACATTTCGAGTGCGACCGGCGGAATGACGGCATCGATGGCATTGTGCGACGCGGCAGTCGCTTCGCCGATGGCGCGTGCAGACGCTGTCAGCATTCGGTCTGATACGATCCCGGCCATGTTTTCCGATGCGCGCCATGCTGTCCAGAGATTGATCCCTGCCACGATAATCAGCGGGATTACGATCCACGAAACGAGTTGGGCGCGCAGGCTTTGGGAGAGGCGGGTGAACAGCCGTTTCATCTCAACTCGCTTCGCGCAGCAGATAGCCCAGACCGCGCAAGGTCACGATCTCGGCTCGGCTGCCCTCCAGCTTCTTGCGGAGACGATGAATGTAGATTTCGATGGCGTTTTCGTCAGTTTCGCTGTCGAAATTGTAGATGCCCTGCACAAGCGCCGTCTTGCTGACCGTGGTTCCGATGCGCCGCAACAGCTGTTCCAGAACTGCATGTTCCTTCGGGGCAAGTGAAAGCGGATCGTCTCCAAGCGAGAATAGCCGGGTATTGGTGTCGAAACGTAAAAGCCCGCAGGTCACAACGGGCGCTGTTCGCTGGCTGGCGCGGCGAAGATGCGCGCGGATACGCGCTTCGAGTTCGCTCAGCTCGAAGGGCTTTGCCAGATAGTCGTCGGCACCGGCATCCAATCCACGGATACGCCCGTCAAGACTGGCATTGGCTGTCAGGATGATGACGGGTACTTCATTGCCTTTGCCGCGGACGTGTTCCAGCACATCCAGCCCGGTTTTGTCGGGAAGGCCGAGATCAAGAATCACCAGATCGTACTCTGTGAAGGCGAGCGCCTGTTCTGCATCAGCAGCGTCGTGCACTGTATCGACGCTATAGTTTGACTGTTGCAGGCTTTTTGCCAGCCAGTTTGCGAGGGTGAGATTATCTTCGACGAGCAGGATACGCATGGCTGACGATGATAGCGGTTTCAGTCCCGGGTCAAGAAGCTTGGCTCGTAAATCGATGAATCAGATGAATATCTTCGGGTTCGCGCTCGAAGAGCAGCGGATCCGGCCTGATTGTAACTTTCGCGCCCTGTTTCATATAAAAATCGATTGTTCGCCGCGTGGGGGTCGCTGAAATATAAAAGCCTTCAGATCCGGCTTCCTTAGCAACGGCCATGCTGCGCCGATAGAGTTCGCCTGCAAGGCCCAATCCGCGGACGGCTTTATCGACATGCATGAAACCAAGCTGATGTAGTTCTGGATAGAGGCCGACAGGGCGCACATCCGTAACCGCAACGGCAACCAGTGCACCATCCGCTTCAGCACCGAGAAAAACCCCGCCGTGGTCGTAGCAGTCGAGCAGGATGGGCGTGTAGATTTCCGCTTCGCCTTCCGGCCAGCCGCGCACATCGTAGAACTGCGGTTCCAGCACGAGCTGGTCGTCTTGCAGGCGATACATTTCCTCAATGATTTCGCTGCGGTCGATTTGCCAGATGTCCGTCACTTCGCTTCTTCCGAGCGGACGCATAGCGAAATCTGCGAGCTTCTTTGTCTGTACCATGAACGTTGCCCCGGAAGTTCAGTTCGCGGAACGAACTATCGTTTCATCCATGGATACTCAAGGGCAGATACTCAAAGCAACAGCCCCGTAAAAGCGACGTTTTTCCAATTTGCCACATGAAACGTGCCATATTGCAAAAACCGGCGATAATTTTGACCACTATCGCGGCTACTCCTCGCCATTCGTCTCGGGTACTGCTCAGTACAGGTGCGAGGAATATTGAGGCGTGTGGGAGGCCAGAAGCCAACTTCAATCGGATTGACGGTACCTGAACGGCAAACAGAGGGCTGAAAACCGCCCGAAAATTTGCAATTTTGCGTCAACTCTCCGATCTGCCCTTGCGGGAGCGGGGCCTGAGTTCTATCAGCATCATCAAAAATTACAGCACACGGAAGGATCGGCAATTGCGATGCCGAAACCTCCGGAGGCCCGCCAGTTTCTGACATGGCGGGGAAATGAGCGATGGAGCCAAGTTGAAAAACCATCACGATATCTGGGATATTGTCGACGCCAAGAGTGCCGCATATTTCGAACTGAGCGATACGGTTTGGGATAATCCGGAAACCAACTATGAAGAATACAGATCGAGCGATGCCCACGCGGCGATGCTGGAAGCGGAAGGGTTTCGCGTCGAACGCGGCATTGCTGGATTGCCGACGGCTGTAATGGGCGAAGCTGGCGAGGAAGGGCCGGTCATTGCCATTCTTGGTGAGTTCGATGCCCTGCCGGGTTTGAGCCAGGTATCGGGACTGGCAGAAGAGAAGCCTGTCGAAGCAGGCGGTCACGGACATGGTTGCGGCCACAATCTGCTGGGTGCGGGATCGCTGCTCGCTGCTGCTGCCGTGAAGGATTATCTTGCCGCACAGGGCATCAAGGGACGCGTGCGTTATTATGGTTGCCCGGCGGAAGAGGGCGGTTCGGCAAAGGGCTTCATGGTTCGCGAAGGACTGTTCGACGATGTCGATATCGCCTTCTGCTGGCATCCTGCGCCTTTTGCGGGCGTAAACGATCCAGTCTCGCTCGCCTGCAATGAAATCAATTTTCACTTCAGCGGCCGTGCGGCCCACGCTTCGGCAGCACCGCATCTCGGACGCAGTGCGCTTGATGCGGTCGAACTGATGAATGTCGGCGTGAATTATATGCGCGAGCATATGCCGTCCACGGCGCGCATTCATTACGCTGTAACCGATACAGGCGGCTTTGCGCCGAATGTCGTGCAGGCCAGGGCAACGGTCCGTTATCTCGTTCGCGCCCGCAGCCTGCCGGAAATGCAGACGCTTCTCGAACGCGTCAAGAAAATTGCCGAGGGCGCCGCGCTGATGACCGAAACCACGGTGCGCAGCGAGATCGTTAGCGGCGATGCGGATCTGATCGGGAACACACCGCTAGAACAGCTGATGCAGATGCAGCTTGAGCGTCTCGGACCACCGGACTTTGACGATCAGGACCGCGAAACGGCAAGCCGCTTCCAGAAGACGCTTTCCAGGGAAGATATTTCCGATGCCTTCCGCCGCTTCGGTGTCGAGCCCAAGGACGGCCTTTCGCTTTGCGAAGACATCTATACGCCTTATAAGGGCGACAACACCCTCGTCGGCTCCACCGATGTGGGCAGCGTGAGCTGGGTAGTGCCGACCGTGCAGATGCGCGGTGCGACCTGCGCAATCGGCACGCCGCTTCATTCGTGGCAGATGGTGGCTCAGGGCAAGCTGCCGGCAGCGCACAAGGGCATGGCGCATGCTGCAAAGATCATGGGTAGCACGGCCATCGAACTGTTTCGCGATCCGGCACAGATCGAGAAAGCAAAGCAGGATCACGAGAAACGGCTCGGCGGAACCGTTTTCGTCAATCCGATTCCAGACAGCGTTCAACCCGCTCTGCCCGAAACCGCAAAATGATGCAGCGAGCAGACAGATTCTGAAAATAGAAATGACATTCATTCCCCCAATTCCAACAAGGCCTGACGCATCATGAAGCAGATGGGCTTTCTCGATATTCTGAGTTTCGGTCCTGACGGCTGGGGCTATGTGCTGATGATGGGCGCACTGGTGAGCGTAGCCTTGGCGGTTCTGGGCTTTCTGCTCGGCGCGGCCATCGGGGTGTTCGCTGCCTGGGCGAAGATTTCCGGCGGACGCACGCTGCGCACCGTCGCTGACGGCTACACCACGATCATTCGCGGCATTCCCGATCTCCTCGTCATCTATCTGTTCTATTTCGGCGGCAGCGCCGCCGTTACCGCCATCGGCAAATATTTCGGTGCGGAAGGTTTCGTCGGCTTTCCCGGCTTTCTGGCAGGCGTGCTGGCAATCGGCATTTCCTGCGGCGCGCATCACACCGAAGTGTTTCGCGGTGCATACCGGGCCGTCTTCAAAGGCGAGATCGAAGCGGCAACCGCCTGCGGCATGGGCCGGATGCTGAAATTCCGCCGCATCATCGCCCCGCTTGCGCTGCGCCACGCATTGCCGGGCCTTGGCAATGTCTGGCAGGTTTCGCTGAAGGAATCCGCTTTGGTGTCGGTCGCCGGCGTGGTCGAGCTTCTGCGCCAAGCGCAGATCGGTGCGGGCTCGACTGGCCTTCCCTTCAACTTCTTCCTCATTGCCGGAGCGCTCTACCTGCTGATTTCGTCGGTTTCCGGCGGGCTTCTGCAACTGGCCGAGCGCCACTTCTCGCGCGGCGTCAGGAGGGCAAAATGAACCTTGAATTCTATTCCGATGCATTCTTCCAGATGCTGGGCGGCGTGCCGCTGACCCTGAAGCTTGCAGCATCCTCCATCGTGTTCGGCGCTTTCCTGGCCCTGCTCTTTGCCCTGATGCGCCTGTCGGGCCTCACGGTGCTGGACTGGATTGCCCGCCTTTACGTCTTCGTGTTCCGTGGAACGCCGCTTCTGGTCCAGATATTCATCATCTATTACGGCCTCAGCCAGTTTCCCGCCATCCGCTATTCCTTCCTGTGGCCCATCCTGCGCGAGCCCTACTGGTGTGCGATCATCGCCCTGACCTTGAACAATGCGGCCTATGCCAGCGAGATCATCCGCGGCGGCCTGCTGTCGGTGCCGCATGGCCAGATCGAAGCGGCGAAAGCTTGCGGCATGTCGTCCTTCACCTGCTTCCGCCGCATCGTCATGCCGCTTGCCATCCGCCAGGCGCTGCCGGGTTATGGCAATGAGATGATCTCGATGATCAAGGCAACCTCGCTTGCATCGATCATCACGCTCATGGAAGTGACCGGCATCGCGGCAAAGCTGATCGCCGAGAGCTATCGGGCGATCGAAATCTTCGTGATCGCCGGTGCGATCTACCTTGCCATCAACTTCGTCCTGACCCGTGTGCTGATGTTTGCAGAATACAGGCTCACCCCTTATCTGCGCCAGCCCGTCGTCAAGCTCTCATCCGAAGGACAAACATCGTGAGCAAAATCGTCTCTCCCAATGCACCGGTGGCTCTGAAAGTCGAAAACCTGCGCAAGAGCTTTGGCGCGAATGAGGTGCTGAAGGGCATTTCGCTTGAAGCGCGCGAAGGCGAGGTCATTTCGATCCTCGGTTCGTCCGGCTCCGGCAAGTCAACCTTCCTGCGCTGCATCAACCTTCTGGAAACCCCATCATCAGGCACGGTGACAGTTTCGGGCGAAACCATCCGCATGGCGAAGAATGCGAAGGGTGAAGCCTATCCGACCGACAAGAAGCAGGTTTCGCGCATCCGTTCGGAACTGGGCATGGTGTTCCAGAGCTTCAATCTGTGGTCGCACAAGACCATTCTGGAAAACATCATCGAAGCGCCGATCTATGTGCAGGGGCGTCCGCGCGCGGAATGCGTGGCGGAAGCAGAAGCGCTGCTGGCAAAGGTCGGCATTGCCGACAAGCGTGACTTCTATCCGGCGCACCTTTCGGGCGGACAGCAGCAGCGCGCCGCGATTGCGCGCGGGCTGGCGATGAAGCCGAAGGTCATGCTGTTCGACGAGCCGACCTCAGCCCTTGATCCGGAACTGGTCGGTGAAGTGCTGCGCGTCATGCGTGGCCTCGCAGAAGAGGGCCGCACCATGCTGGTCGTGACCCATGAAATGGGCTTTGCCCGTGACGTCTCCAACCGCGTCGTGTTTTTCCATCAGGGCCTGGTGGAAGAAGACGGAAAGCCCGAAGACGTCTTCGCCAACTCAAAGTCGGAACGCTTCCGTAAATTCATCAGCCACGAGAACGCTGCCTGATTATCGAAATTCTGTATTCCGGCGCCAGCCGGACAGAAACACCCGCAATAGGATAACTGTAATGAAGACCATCGGACTTTTCAAAGCCGTGTTCATTTCCGCTCTCGCTCTGACGAGCATTTCGGCCCATGCCGAGGAAAAGAAGTGGACGAAGATCACCATCGCCACGGAAGGCGCATTCCGTCCTTACAACTTTACCAAGCCCGATGGCTCGCTGGACGGCTATGAAGTCGAACTCTACAAGGATCTCTGCGCCCGCATGAAGGTCGAGTGCACACTGGTCGCGCAGCCTTTTGACAGCATCATCCCGGCACTGAATGCCGGCAAATTCGATGCGATCATGGCCGGCCTCACGGCAACGCCGAAGCGCGAAGAAACCATCAGCTTCTCGATTTCCTACGGCCTGACGCCGCAGACCTTCGCAACGCTGAAGGACAGCCCTTACGCCAAGCTGCCGCACACCGGCGAGACCCTTTATCTCGCCAAGGACGAAGCGGCCGCACAGAAGGCAATTGACGAAGTATCTGCCGAAATCAAGGGCCGCACCGTCGGCGTCCAGTCCGCTTCGCTCGGTCTGTCGCTCCTCGACAAGTACTTCAAGGACAATATCGACATTCGTGAATACAAGACCACGGAACAGCATGACCTGGACCTGAAGTCGGGTCGTGTCGATCTCGTCGTGGCTTCGCTCGCTTACCTCACCGACGCTGCCAAGAAGCCGGGTAATGAAGACATCGTCATGACCGGACCGTTCTTCAAGGGCGGCATTCTGGGCCGTGGCGTCGCCGTCGGCCTGCGCAAGGACGATACCGAACTGAAGAAGATGTTTGATGATGCCATTGAAGCCGCGAAGGCTGACGGCACGATCAAGCGTCTGTCGGAAAAGTGGTTCGGCTTCGACGTTACGCCATAACTTCTGAGTTACGCCTTATGTAAAGCGCCGCCTTCGGGCGGCGTTTTCATTTGCGCGCAAACCTTCACATCAAACCGGCGAGCGCCTATAAGTCCGCCAGACGTTTATTGAGAGCCAGAAACTTGCTGTGAGAATGTGATGGTAAAGATCGGTTTCGTGACTGTTTCCGACCGCGCAAGTCGCGGGGAATACGAAGATCAGAGCGGCCCGGCCATGGAAGCATGGCTGAAAAGCGCAGTCGTCACACCTTATGAAACAGTCCGCCGGGTGATTCCGGACGGTATGGAATCGGTCCGCGACACGCTTATCGATCTTTGCGACAACGAAGCCTGTGATCTCATCCTAACGACGGGAGGCACCGGACCGAGCCCGCGTGATGAAACGCCGGAGGCCATGCAGGCCGTCCTCCACAAGGAACTGCCGGGTTTTGGCGAACTGATGCGCCGCGTCAGCCTTGAACAGACCCCGACCGCCATCCTGTCCCGCCAGACGGCAGGCAGTCGCGGCAAGAGCTTCATTCTCAATCTTCCCGGCAAGCCTGCTTCGATTGCGATGACCTTGCAGGCGATTTTTCCGGCGGTGCCTTATTGTCTCGACCTCATCGGGGCGGGGCGTATCGAGACCGATCCGGGCGTCGTTAAGGCGCATCGACCGGGCTGAACCATCGCGGGCAACATTTGCGCGGCTATTAGAATGCGTCATAGTCCTGCTGTCGCGATGAAAATGCGCAACCCAGCTTTGCGCTTTTGCATGATTTCCTGACTTGCTTTTCCCTGAGCCCGGACTGAATAATAGGGAAAAAGAAGGGGAAGTAAGTGAAGCCATTCGACGAGATGCTCAACCATGGCGGGAATGTCCGCCAGCCTTACGAATTTCTCAAGCAATGGCTCGACCAACAGGATCCGCACAAACTTCTGCAGAAGAGCGACGACGCCGAAAGCGTGTTCCGCAAGACGGGCATCACCTTCGCCGTCTATGGCGACCAGGAGGCGGGCGAACGCCTTATTCCGTTCGACATCATTCCGCGCATCATTTCAGGGCAGGAATGGCGGCGTCTGTCGCAGGGCATCGAACAGCGCGTGATGGCGCTGAACGCTTTTCTCGATGACATCTACCATCGTCAGGAGATCGTCAGGGCAGGGCGCATTCCCAAAGAGCTGATTTCCAAAAATGAAGCCTTCCTGCCGGAAATGATCGGCTTCCGCCCGCCGGGCAACGTCTACACCCATATTATCGGCGTCGATATCGTGCGCACAGCCGAAAACCAGTTCTATGTGCTGGAAGACAATGCCCGCACGCCATCCGGCGTTTCGTATATGCTGGAAAATCGCGAAACCATGATGCAGCTCTTTCCGGAGCTGTTCCAGAACGTCAAGGTTCGCCCGGTCGAGAATTATCCGCAATTGCTGCGCCAGTCGCTGGCAAGCGTTGCGCCTCCCGGCACGCAAGATGTTCCGACCGTCGCGGTGCTGACGCCAGGCATCTACAACTCCGCCTATTTTGAACATGCATTCCTTGCCGACCAGATGGGCGTCGAACTGGTCGAGGGAAGCGATCTGCGCGTTGTGGACGGACGTGTGGCGATGCGGACCACGCAAGGGTATCGCGCCATCGACGTGCTCTACCGGCGCGTGGATGATGCGTTTCTGGATCCGCTGACATTCAGGCCGGATTCGACGCTTGGCGTTGCCGGTATCATGGATGTCTACCGGGCCGGGAATATCACGATTGCCAACGCACCGGGGACCGGCATCGCCGACGACAAGGCGATCTATTCCTACATGCCGGAAATCGTGGAGTTCTATACGGGCCGCAAGGCCATTCTCGAAAACGTTCCGACATGGCGCTGCTCCGAACCGGACAGCCTTGCTTATGTGCTCGACAACCTTGCCGAGCTTGTGGTCAAGGAGGTCCATGGCTCTGGCGGCTATGGAATGCTGGTCGGACCCGCTTCGACAAAGGCCGAACGCGATGTTTTCGCCGAGAAATTGAAAGCAAGGCCGCGCAACTATATCGCTCAACCCACACTGGCGCTTTCAACCACGCCCATCTTCACCAAGAGCGGACTTGCACCGCGCCACGTCGATCTGCGCCCCTTCGTTCTGGTTTCGGATCGCATCCGCATAACGCCGGGCGGACTTACGCGTGTGGCGTTGAAGGAGGGATCGCTCGTCGTGAATTCCAGTCAGGGTGGCGGCACCAAGGATACGTGGGTACTCGACGACTGAAACAATTGGATTGACGTGCTGCAACTGACGGCAAGATCAGGGCGCGAAGAGGGGAATGATTTATGCTTCTTGGCCGTACGGCAAACGGACTTTACTGGATGTTCCGCTATATAGAGCGGGCCGAAAACATGGCGCGCCTTGTCGATGCGGGTCTTCGCATGGCACTGACGAAAACTTCAGATGCACCCGAAGAATGGTCATCGGTGGCGGTTTCGGCAGGCGCAAGTCAGGGTTTTTCGGCAAAATACGATGTCTATAACGCCGCCAATGTCGCCGATTTCCTGCTGCGCGATGCGGATAATCCGTCGAGCGTGATGACATGCTTTGAGACCGCGCGCTCCAATGCCCGCATGGTGCGCACGGCACTGACACGGGAAGCGTGGGAGAGCGTCAACGAAGCATGGATGTCGCTGAAAAAGTCGCTCTGCAAGCCGTTGAAGGAAAGCGACCTTCCGCAACTCCTCGACCAGATAAAGCGCGAAACGGCACTTATTCGCGGCTCTTTCCACGGCACGATGCTGCGCAACGAAATCTTCGATTTTGCAAGCCTCGGCACGTTCATCGAACGCGCGGACAACACGGCCCGTATCCTTGATGTGAAATACTATGTTCTGCTGCCTGCGATTTCCTATGTCGGCACCACGCTCGACAATTACCAATGGGAGTCCATTCTCCGCTCGGTGTCCGCGCATCGTTCCTACCGTTGGGTCTATGATGGCGACTATCGTCCGGCACAGGTCGCTGACTATCTTATCTTGAACGGTCGCATGCCGCGTTCGCTTCATTACTGCTATCGCAGCATCGCAGAGCATCTCGACTACCTGTCGAAAGATTATGACAATCGCGCCGCCTGTCACGAGACAGCGGACAAAATCTATGCAAGCCTGCAAAATCAGGACATATCTGCGATCTTCGATATGGGCTTGCATGAATTCCTGACCGAGTTCATCACCCGCAACAACCGGCTCGGCAACGAGATCGCTGAAACCTATAATTTCTATTGAGGTCTTCGCTTGCTGCTCAATATCCGGCACGTTTCGCATTATCGCTACGACCACCCGGTTCCCTATGCGGTGCAGAGGGTGCGGCTGCGTCCGCCAACGGTGCCGGGTCAGGTCGTGAAACACTGGGAACTGAAAATTGAAGGAGGCGAGCCGGAGGTTTCCTATGTCGACGGTTTTGGCAACAAGACCGATCTGGTCCAGCACGCCCGCAATGTCAGCGAGATCGTCATAACGGCAAGCGGCAGCATCGATGTGGAAGACAGGGTCGGTGTGCTCGGGCCCGTATATGGCTTTGCACCGCTCTGGCTTTTCGAGCGTGAGACACCGCTGACGATGCCGGGCGAGCGGATCAAGGCGCTGGCTGGCGACCTCCCGACAGGGCAGGAACGACTTGCCCTGATGCACGATCTGATGAACGCCATACACAAGGCGGTTGCCTATATGCCGGGAACGACGAGCGTTTCCACGGATGCCGAACATGCACTGAACGCCGGCAAGGGCGTTTGTCAGGATCACACCCATATCTTTCTTTCGACGGCCCGGCTTATCGGCGTTCCCGCCCGATATGTATCGGGATATCTGATGATGGAAGGCGTCGAGGAACAGACCGCAAGCCATGCCTGGGCCGAAGCTCATATCGACGGCCTTGGATGGGTGGGGTTCGATGCCGCCAACAATATCTGTCCGAATGACCGTTATGTGCGGATTGCAACCGGGCTGGACTATCGCGACGCTGCGCCGATCTCGGGCGTCCGGCTCGGCGGTGCTGCGGAAAGTCTTGCGGTTCACATCAATGTAGGGCAGTGATCCTTCTGAATAGCCAGTTGCCTGCCGGATATTGCTTATGACCTATTGCGTTGGAATGAAAATCGATCGCGGCCTTGTGTTCATGTCCGATACGCGGACGAATGCCGGGCTCGACAATATCTCCGTTTTCTCGAAGATGCGAAGCTGGTCCAAGCCCGGTGAACGTGTGATCGTTCTGCTTTCAGCAGGCAATCTCGCGACTACCCAGGCGGTGGCAAGTCTTCTGGAAGAACGCATGAAGGCTCCTGCAGACCGGCACCCGTCGGTCTTTGATGCGCCCTCAATGTTCCAGGTCGCACGTCTTGTCGGCGATACGGTCAAGGAAGTCATCCAGAACTCCGCCACCGGCGGCCAGAACGCCGATGCATTTGGCGCCTCGTTCATTCTCGGCGGGCAGATCAAGGGCGGCCAGCCGCGCCTTTTCTATATCTACCCGGAAGGCAATTTCATCGAGAGTTCCGCAGACACGCCTTTCTTCCAGATTGGGGAAAACAAGTACGGTAAACCCATCCTCGTCCGCGCCTATCAGGAGCAGATGAGTTTCGAGGAGGCGGTGAAGCTGCTGCTCGTCTCGTTCGACTCCACCCTGAAAGCCAATCTTTCGGTGGGACTTCCGCTCGACATGCAGATTTACGAAGCCGACAGTTTCGCGCATGGCGCGCGCAAACGGCTCGAGGCTACCGATCCTTATTATCAGACAGTATCGGAAAGCTGGTCGGAAGCGCTGAAATCGGCGCTGGAGCAATTGCCGCCCTTCAGCTTCGAGGACGGGAAATAAGAAGGCCGGGCAAAGCGCCCGGCCTTTTCGCATCGCGTCAGTCCTTCGTTACGGTCTGGACATAGTTGGCGTCGGCAACCATGTTGAAATCGTGCACATTCGGAGCCGTCACAGCTGTTTCGATCTGCTGATAGATGATCGCGAACGGGCTGGTTTCCTGAAACTTCTTCTGGAGGTCGTGATACATCTCCTCACGCTTGGCCGTATCGCGCTCTTCAGCGGCAGCCATGGTTTCCGCCGTCAACTCCGGAATATCCCAATGGGCCTGCCATGCGCTCGTGCGCATTGAGACGTCTTCGCCATTGTTGGGATTGTTGGTGAAGGTGACCGCATTGGTGTGCGGGTCCCAATAGTCCGGCCCCCAGATGCCAAGCGCCATCTGATGCTTGCGTGCGCGAACCTTGGTGGTCGTCAGCCGGCCGTCTCCCTGCAGGATTTCCACTTGAACGCCCGCCTTGCCCATGGTCTGCTGGATGCTTTCCGCGATGCCGACAAATGGCTGCGTGTTGCGCACGTCGAGCGTCACCTTGAAGCCGTCCTTGAGACCTGCATTTGCAAGCAGCTCCTTGGCTTTATCGACATCATAGGAGAACGGCTTGTCACCGACAGCGCCGAACATGCCGAGAGGCAGGAAGGACTGATGTGTGCGGCCGATACCGTTGATGAGTTTCGCTTCGATCGTATCGTAATCGATCAGGTATTTGAGCGCCTGCCGGACTTCGGGCTTTGCAAGTTCCGGCACATTCTGGTTGGCCACCAGATAATAGACGCGGCCCTTTGGTGCATTGAGGACGTGATACTTCTGGTTCTTGCTCAGTTCTTCAATGTCGCCGGGTTCCAGATTGCGCGCAATGTCGATATCGCCCGCCTCAAGGAGCAGGCGCTGTGAAACACCCTCCTTCACATGGCGATAGATGACGCGCTTCATCGCCGGTTTTGCATCGGAATAGTTTTCGTTGCGTTCGAGAAGCAGCACTTCATTGGCACGCCATTGCTTGAGCGCCAAGGGACCGGAACCGGCATAGTTGTTCTTCAGCCATTCGTAACCGAAGTCGGTTTCGTAGGGGTAATCCTTGGTCTTTTCCGCCTTCTGTTCATGCTCCTTCACCAGCTTGCTGTCGACAATCGACGCCACGCTGGAAGTGAGACAGTTCAGGACGAAACTTGGCGCAAATGCCTTGCCCGTAGTGAAAACAAGCGTTTCGTCATCGGTCGCGACGATGTTCTGATCGGCGTTTTCCCGGGTGAGGCCAAACTGGCTCAGAATGAACGCCGGGCTCTTGTCCAGCTTGATGGCGCGCTGCAGCGAATAGGCGGCGTCCTGCGCGGTCAGCGGATTGCCGGAGGCGAATTTCAGCCCCTTGCGGATTTTGAACGTAATCGACTTGCCATCGTCGGAGAAGGTCCAGCTTTCGGCAATCTGCGGGACGATCTTGGTCGGGTCCTTGGTATCGGTCGTGATGAGCCGCTCATAGGTGCTGGTCAGGATTTCGGATGTGGTGATCTCGAAGATCTCAGCCGGGTCGAGTGAAATGACATCATCGATGCTCATCGCTATGACGAGCGTGTCGGCCGGTGTTGCGGCTTCCACCGCTTTTGGCGACGCTGACAGAAGCAGAGTGATCGCGAGCGCAGCCGGCATGGATGCGCGCAGCAGCTTTCGTGCAACGCCGCGCTTGTTGTGGGCTGCCTTGATATGAGCAAATGGCGGTATTACGGTTGTCATGCAAATTCCCCTTCGGACCGCGCAATCTGCACATGTCGTGCAATTGCGGCCCGTTCTGATGAAGCTTCACAAGCTTGTCGCTTGGGCGCGACTCTCTTGAAGCATCTCCATTACATCCAGCTTTTGGAGAGGGGACAACGGCCTGGTGAAATATTTTACCGCCAAAACGAAAAAGCCGGAGGAAACTCCTCCGGCCCGGTCTTTTTCGATACAATGAACGATTAGAAGAAAACCTTGAAACGGTCGCCGTCGTCCATGAAAGCCTTTTCGCCGAAAGGCTGTTCGTTTGAGCCGAACGGCATCTGGGCGCGGAGTTTCCACGAGGCTGGAATGTCCCAAGTCTGGGCAACTTCCTGATCGATCAGCGGGTTGTAGTGCTGGAGGCTGGCGCCGATATTTGCATTGGCGAGCGCGGTCCAAACCGAATGCTGTGCCATGCCGCCGGACTGTTCGGACCAGACCGGGAAGTTGTCGGCATAAAGCGGGAAGTTTTCCTGAAGCCCCTTAACAACGCTCTGGTCTTCATAGAACAGAACCGTACCGGCACCGGCAGCGAAGCTGTCGACCTTGGCTTCCGTCTGCGCGAAAGCGTCGGCCGGAACGATCTGGCGAAGCGTTTCCTTCACGACGCTCCACAGCTTCTCGCTCTCGGCGCCAAACAGGATCACGGCACGCGAGCTCTGCGAGTTGAAGGACGAAGGGGTGTGCTTGACCGCTTCGCGGATCAGCTCGGCCACATCTTCGTTCGACAGCGGAAGGGACTTGCCCAGAGCATACTGCGTACGGCGCTTCTTGATGGAATTCAGCAGGGAATTATTCATGACTGGGTCCTGTGTTTCAGCGGTCTGGCAGGCTGTCCGGCTTGGGATTTCGAGGCAACCTGTTGGGATAGTGTTGGGCTAGATATTGTTATTCGGGCGGTTGAGGCCAGCCCGTGTTTCTGAAACACACTGTCAACGATACGTGGCTGGTTTCTCCTGACTGTTTACTTTCCCGCCATGTGCCTGGAGCGAACACGGGTTCATTGTCCATCAGCCGTACGGCAATTGGCCCGGTTTTGCGGGGTTTACAAGAGCGGTTCTTTATTGGAATCTAACTAAATTAGTGAGATTTATAGGGCGGGTTTTGACGGCGCTCTATTCGGGTCGTTGTCGGGAATTGGGATGAGGTCACGATAGTTTGAAGTCATTTATCATCATCGGCGCCGGGGCAAGCGGCATCATTCTGGCTGCACAGTTGCTCGGGCGTTCACCGGAATCGTCTGTGCGAATTTTCGAACGGTCGGGCAGGTTGGGAGCGGGGATCGCTTACGCGACGGAAAATCCCAGCCATCTGCTTAATGTGCGCGCCAGCAATATGAGCGCGTTTCCCGACCAGCCGGATCACTTCCTCAACTGGTTGCAGGAGAGTGGCGACCGGTGGGAACCGCACGGTTTTGCGCCGCGCAAAGTCTATCGCGCCTATCTGGAGCATCTGATTGAGCCTTATCTCTCTGCCGGCAGCTCACGATTGACGGTCGAAAGGACAGGCGTCGTCGATGTGGCGCTCAAAGCTGGCAGGCCGACGGTTGTCACCGAAACCCGCGAAACCTTCGCCGCGGATGCGGTCATTCTTGCAACGGGCAATGAGGCCGCTATTGCGAAATCGGGCGGCCAGATTGCGGAATACTGGGCAAGCAACGGGTATTTCGATGTGCCGACGGATGCACCTGTGGCGATATTTGGTACAGGCCTCTCGATGATCGACAGCGTGTTGTCGCTGCTCGACAATGGTCATCGTGCGGAAATATATGCCATTTCGCGCCGTGGGCTTCTTCCGGCACGCCATGCCCCTGCGCAGGTTTTTCCCGTCGCAGCCGACGACCTTCCGGTCTCGCTCGGGCTTTCCAAGCTCATGCGACGCGTGCGCACCATGATGGCGGAAGCGGAAAAATCGGGTTCCGGCTGGCGCGGCGTAATGGACGGTCTGCGGCCGCATACACAGCATGTCTGGGCGGGGTTGCCGACCTCACAGCGTCGCAGTTTCCTCCGGCATCTGCGCCCATGGTGGGATGTCCATCGTCACCGCATGGCTCCCGCCGTGGCGGATCGCATCGAATCTGCCATGAAGCACGGGCAACTCAAAATCACGGCCGGTCATCTCGTTTCAGTACGCGACGAAGGGGGAGGGATGGAAATTCGCTATCGCCCGCGCCGCAGTGAGAAGATCGAAAAGCAGCATGTCGCGACCGTCATTGATTGCCGTGGCGGAAATCCGCGTTTCTCGACAACCCGCAATGCGGCTTTGATCGGCCTCATGGAGCATGGGCTGGCACGGCCGGATGCGCTCGATCTCGGATTGGATGTTACCCGCGACCTTCAGCTTCTCAATGCGCGAGGCGAACCATCAGGTCCGTTCTTCGCGATCGGGCCAGTCACGAAAGGCGCATTCTGGGAGGTCACAGCCGTACCGGATATCCGCGTTCAGGCCGAGCGGCTGTCAGCGATCTTGCTTGAAGGATAAGAACCTCTCCAAAAGCCATTCCTGCGGCAATCGTCCCAATAAGATCATGTCATTCGGCTGAAAGATATTCGGGACAATATGTCCAATCGTCGGGCATCGCGGTCCGCAGCAACCGACAAATTATAGATTTTCCGGCAAGATGAACCATAAAATGATTCAAATTCGCGCGATAAGCCATTGAAAGCTATTGCCATAATGTTCCGTGGCCCGTCATAATAACGCCATCGGAACATATGATTCCTCTCTACAACTTGCCGGAGCGATTCTGTTGCTGTTTTCTTGAGCGGTGCCTGCTTCGGATCAACCTTGATTTCGGCTAGGAGGCCTGTGGCGCATGACGATGGACGGCAGAATGCTTTTCCTGCTTGTCCTTCTACCATTTCTCGGCAGCGCCATAACCGGACTATTCAGGGGGGCGGATCGCAGCGGTTCGGCCTGGTTTACGGCAGCGATTGCGCTTGTCGCCTTTATCGTCACCGCCAGCCTTTATCCCATCGTGTCGGACGGCAAGGTGCTTCGCGGCACCGTGGAATGGCTCCCTGCCTATGGTCTCAACGTCACCTTCCGGATGGACGGCTTTGCCTGGCTTTTCGCGATGCTCATCACGGGCATCGGCCTTCTGGTCGTCATTTACGCGCGTTACTACATGTCGCCGGAAGACCCCGTGCCGAGGTTCTTCTCGTTCCTTTTGTCCTTCATGGGATCGATGCTCGGCGTGGTTCTGTCGGGCAATCTGATATTGCTTGCGGTATTCTGGGAACTGACCAGCATCTTCTCGTTTCTGCTGATCGGTTACTGGTATCACAATGCCAGCGCCCGCGATGGTGCGCGAATGGCGCTGACGGTGACCGGCATAGGCGGTTTCTGTCTGCTGGCAGGCGTTCTGATCCTGGGGCATATCGTCGGAAGCTACGATCTCGACAAGGTCCTGGTAGCGGGCAACCTCGTTCGCACGCATCCGCTCTACAGCGTGGCGCTGATCCTGATCCTGCTTGGCGCATTCACCAAAAGCGCGCAGTTTCCGTTCCATTTCTGGCTTCCGAACGCCATGGCAGCGCCGACGCCGGTATCGGCCTATCTGCATTCGGCAACAATGGTGAAGGCTGGCGTTTTCCTGCTTGCCCGCCTCTGGCCGGTTTTAAGCGGAACTGAGGAGTGGTTCTGGATCGTCGGTTCGGCGGGCCTGATCACGCTTCTGATCGCGAGTTTCTTTGCGGTTTTCCAGCAGGACCTCAAGGGGCTGCTCGCCTATTCGACCATCAGCAATCTTGGCCTGATTACAGTCCTGCTTTCGCTTGGCAGTCCGCTGGCAGCAGTCGCCGCGATCTTCCACATGGTTAACCATGCGATCTTCAAGGCATCGCTTTTCATGGCCGCCGGCATCATCGATCACGAAACCGGCACACGTGACATGCGCAGGCTGAGCGGGCTCCTGCGCCCCATGCCCTATACGGCGACGCTTGCCATGGTGGCGAGCGCGGCCATGGCCGGTGTGCCGCTGCTCAACGGGTTCATTTCCAAGGAAATGTTCTTCGCCGAAGCGGTCGAAACCCATATGGCGTCCTGGCTCGACACGATCACGCCTTACGTGGCCACCATCGCGGGCATCTTCACGGTCGCCTATTCGGTGCGCTTCATCTATTCGACGTTCTTCGGACCGCCGCCGCATGATCTGCCGCATGAGCCGCATGAACCGCCGCACTGGATGCGCCGTCCTATCGAGCTTCTGGTTCTGCTTTGCCTGTTGATCGGCATCATTCCGGGACTGTCGATCGGGCCGTTCCTGCATTCGGCCGTGCTGTCGGTGCTGGGTCATGCGACGCCGGAATATAGCCTCTCGGTCTGGCACGGTTTCAACCTGCCGCTGATGATGAGTATCGTGGCCATGATCGGCGGCATTCTTTTGCACTGGATGCTGAAGAACTATCTCGCGACGAGCGAAGACGGCCCTCCGCTTTTCCGGCACTTGCAGGGACAGCGCATTTTCGAGCGTGTTCTTGTAACCCTGTCGTGGAACTGGGCGCGCAAGGCGGAAGCTTTCCTCAGCACGCGCCGTCTGCAGCCGCAACTCCGTATCGTGGTCGCGGTGGCGGTCCTTGCCGCCGCCTGGCCGATTTTCGCCTCCGGCCTGCAATCCGGTTCGCTTGGTCCGCAGCCGGTGGACCCGATCTTCGCCGGACTTTGGATACTTGGCGGGGCCTGTGCCGTCGGGGCGGCCTATCAGGCCAAGTATCACCGGCTGGCAGCGCTTATCCTTCTGGGCGGGGCGGGGCTCATCACCTGCATCACCTTCGTCTGGCTGTCCGCGCCCGATCTTGCGGTAACGCAGTTGCTCGTCGAGATCGTAACCACCGTCCTGCTGCTGCTTGGGCTTCGCTGGCTCCCGAAGCGTTGGGAAGATCCGGATCCGCTTCCGGTGCAGATCGGCCCGCGCATCCGCCGTTATCGCGACCTGTTGCTCGCCATCGGCAGCGGGGCAGGTGTGGCTGTCATCGCCTATGCCGTGATGACGCGCCTGTCTCCCAGCAGCATCGGCGATTATTTCCTCGAAAACGCCTATTCGGGCGGCGGCGGCAAGAATGTCGTCAATGTCATTCTGGTCGATTTCCGCGCTTTTGATACGTTCGGCGAAATCGCCGTCCTTGGTATTGTCGGTCTTACGGTCTTTGCGCTGCTGCGACGTTTTCGTCCAGCGCCTGACACGACCGGATCGACCGCCCAACAGAAAATACAGGACGCCTATGACGAGGCAGCGCCCGACCGCAAGGCAGGTGAAACATTGGCCGATTATCTGGCCGTGCCGTCCGTCATCATGCAATGGCTTTTCCCGGTGATCGTTGTGCTGGCAGTGCATCTGTTCCTGCGTGGTCATGATCTGCCGGGTGGCGGGTTTGCGGCCGGTATCACGCTCGCAATTGCATTCCTGCTGCAATATCTGGCGTCAGGCGCGCGCGTTGTGGAGGACCGCCTGCGCATCCTGCCCCTGCGCTGGATCGGGATGGGCCTGCTGTTGGCCGGTGCAACAGGCGCGGGATCGTGGTTCTTCGGCTATCCGTTCCTCACAACCTTCTTCCAGTATACGGAGATACCGCATATCGGAAAAATGCCGACAGCCAGCGCCCTGCTGTTCGATCTTGGTGTCTTCACCCTCGTGGTCGGCGCTACGGTGCTCGTTTTGATCGCTCTCGCGCACCAATCGCTCCGCAAACACCGTGTCGAGAAACTGGCCGCAACGAAGGAGGAGAACTGATGGAACTCGTTCTTGCTCTGGCAATCGGCGTGTTGATGGCATCCGGCGTGTGGCTGATCCTTCGCCCGCGCACCTTCCAGGTGGCAATTGGCCTGTCGCTGATTTCCTACGCGGTCAATCTCTTCATCTTTTCGATGGGGCGGCTTCGCACCAATGCGGCCCCCGTACTCGATAACGGTGTTGACGTTCAGGCCACGCAATATACCGATCCTGTGCCGCAGGCGCTCGTTCTGACCGCCATCGTCATCGGCTTCGCAATGACCGCACTTTTCCTTGTCGTGCTGCTCGCCTCACGCGGGTTGACACGTACGGACCACGTGGACGGCAAGGAGAATTGATGTTGGACTGGAAAACACATCTCATCGTTGCGCCAATCGTCCTGCCGCTCGTCACGGCGGCCGTCCTGCTGCTGTTCGATGAGCGCAAGCGCAAGCTCAAGATGGCCATCAACTCCATTTCGACCCTGGGGTTGATCGCGATTGCCATCACGCTTGCAGGCATGGCGAGCGAAAGGGCGCCCGACGCTCTGGTCTACCTGATCGGGAACTGGCCCGCGCCATTCGGCATCGTTCTGGTGCTTGATCGCCTCGCGGCCCTCATGCTGGTGCTGACAAGCCTGCTCGGCATGGCATCGCTCAGCTTTGCGCTTGCCCATTGGCACAAGGCCAGTCCGCATTTCCATACGATATTCCAGCTTTTGCTGATGGGACTGAACGGCGCATTCCTGACCGGCGACCTGTTCAACCTTTTCGTGTTCTTCGAAGTCATGCTGGCTGCGTCCTACGGGCTGGCGCTACACGGCTCCGGTCCGGCGCGCGTGAAGGCCGGCATGCATTATATCGCCGTCAACCTCGTCGCCTCGTCGCTGTTCCTGATCGGTGTCAGCCTGATCTACGGTGTGACCGGCACGTTGAACATGGCCGATCTTGCGCAGAAGATTTCACAGGTAGCGCCCGAAGATCGTATGCTGCTTGAAGCAGGCGCCGCGGTGCTGGGCGTAGCGTTCCTCGTCAAGGCAGGCATGTGGCCGCTCAATTTCTGGCTCGCGCCAACCTATACTGCAGCAGCAGCACCGGTTGCGGCCGTCTTCGCCATCATGAGCAAGGTCGGCATCTACGTCCTTCTGCGCCTGTCGCCGCTGATGTTCGGCATCGGTGCCGGTTCATCCTATGGCTTCGGCAATGACTGGCTCTATTTCGGCGGGATGGTAACGCTTGCCTTCGGCCTGATCGGCGTCGTCGCATCGCAAGCGATGGGACGTCTCGCCAGCTACAGCATTCTAGTATCCTCCGGCACCTTGCTGGCCGCCATCGGCAGCGGCAACACCGCCATGACAGGTGCGGCACTTTTCTACATGGTCAGTTCGACACTCACAATTGCCGCATTTTTCCTGCTGATCGAATTGATCGAACGTGGGCAGGACGCAGCCGCCAACGTTCTCGCCGTTACCATGGAAGCCTATGGTGACGATGAGGAGGAAGAAGAAGAGGACGAGATCGGCGCGGTATTGCCTGCGACCCTTGCCGTCCTAGGCACGTTCTTCGGGATTTGCGCGATATTGCTGATCGGTCTTCCGCCGTTTTCGGGCTTCATCGCCAAATTTCTGATCCTGGCGGCGGTGTTCAACGGAGAGGGTGCAACCCCGCAGCTTGCAATGCCGGTCAGCCCGGCAAGCTGGGCACTGGTTGCGCTTGTTCTCCTATCCGGCCTGTCGGCCCTGATCGCGATGACACGTACCGGCATCCGTACCTTCTGGGCTTCGCTCGAAGGTAACGTGCCGCGTGTTCTGGTGCGCGAAGTTGTGCCGATCGCAGGACTTCTGGCAATCTGTCTGGCGCTGACGATCGCAGCCGGTCCGGCGATGCGTTACATGGACGAAACGGCGCGTTCGCTGCACAATCCTGCATCCTATATCAGCAGCGTTCTCAATGCGCCGCGCGCTGGCATGCAAACGGAGGAGGCACAGTGAAGAGAATCCTGCCTTATCCGCTTCTGTTCGCCTCGCTGCTTCTGTTCTGGCTGCTTTTAAATGGCTTCACACGGGCGCAGTTCCTGCTCGGTGCGATCATCGCAATCATTGCATGCCTCATCATGACGGCCTTGCAGCCGCAGAAGAACCATATTCGCTCTGTCCCGACCATGCTCTGGCTGTTCGGAGCCATAAGCTATGACATATTGCAATCGAATATCGCCGTTGCGGGGATCATCCTGTCGCGCAAGCGCAAGCGGCGTCCGGGCTTCGTCGTCATCCAGCTCGATCTGGAAAACCGGACTGCGCTTGCCGTGCTCGCCTGCATAATCACCGCGACGCCAGGCACGGCTTGGGTGGATTATAACGCCGCAAGGCGCGAACTGACGATCCACGTGCTTGATCTGGACGATGCGCAGGCGTGGCGGGATACGATCAAGGGACGGTATGAGCAGCCGCTCATCAAGATATTTACAGCCGCCGACATCATCGAGGGGGAGAAATCCGCATGAGCGCAGTCATCATCTTCTGGTCCCTGCTTTTCGCTCAGCTGATGCTTCTTGGCGCCATGGCCTGCGCAGTCTACAGGCTTCTGGTCGGTCCGCGCGCACAGGATCGCATTCTTGCGACCGATGCGCTTTACCTCAACGCGTTGCTGCTGCTGATTACATTCGGCATACGCACGGGCAGCATCATCTATTTCGAAGCCTCGCTGATTATCGCTCTTCTCGGCTTTGTCGCTACCGTGGCGCTGTCCAAATTCCTCATGCGCGGGGAGGTGATCGAATGATCAATGCAGGCGAAATTCCCGTCTGGGCCGCTGTCATCATTTCATTTTTCCTGCTGGGCGGCGCGTTCCTGACGCTTGTCGGATGCATCGGCCTCGTCCGCTTCAAGAGCTTTTACGAGCGCGTTCATGCGCCCACGCTCGGCTCGTCGTTCGGAGCGGGCGGGATCCTGATCGCGTCGATTATATTTTTCTCCATCTTGCAATCGAAGCCGATTCTGCATGAAGTGGTCATTACCGTCTTTGTGGTTGTCACAACGCCGGTAACGCTCATGCTGCTCAGCCGCGCCGTGATCCATCGCGACAGAACGCAGGACAGCAAGGAGCTGCCTTCATCTTCCGACCCGCTATAGTCGGTTTGATGTTCGAGGGTGCGGAGAGGGCGGAAAGCCAGCGTTTTCCGCCGCACCAAATGGGGAAAACCGCCTGCTCCGACAGGAGACGGCGGCTGTCGCTTCCGGGCTGACCGGAGACCTGTTTTGGAGTTCGCTTCAAGACCGGCTATCCTGCCGACCGGAACTTTATCTGCCATTTGCCGAATCCCCTGCATCATTGCCCACCGACCGCGGAGCGGGATGCAGCGGCCTATCGTCTTTTCGGGCATTTGGAGGAGTGTCCCGGGGCTGCGGCCAATTGTCCATTCGGGCCAGACCCGGGGGCAAGCGGATTGAAGGAACTGACCATTTGAATTATCTGATTTTCAGTAATTTCTGAAAATTCAGAATTTACGGGAGAGAGAATTTTGGAATTGTCGCCAATCGTTCAATCGTTCGTGCTCCACTTCGGAGAAATGGGCAGCCGTTGGGGCATCAACCGCACCGTGGGGCAGATATATGCGCTGCTTTACATATCGCCTGACCCTCTTTGCGCCGACCAGATCGTCGACGCTCTCGGTGTGTCACGTTCGAACGTCTCCATGGGTATCCGCGAGTTGCAAGGCTGGAATCTGGTGTTGCTGAAGCACATTCCCGGTGATCGTCGCGATTTCTTCACGACGCCCGACGATGTGTGGCAGATCCTGCGCACGCTCGCCGAGGAGCGCAAGAAGCGCGAGATCGATCCCACGCTTACCGTTCTGCGCGAGATCCTCATGGAACAGCCGAAGGGCGAAAGCGATCTTTATGCGCAGGATCGCATGAAGGACATGTACGGCCTGATCGAAAGGCTGACCAACTGGTACGACGACGTCAAGCGGCTCGATACGGACCGTTTGACCAGTCTCCTGGCGCTTGGCGCCAAGGTGACCCGCTTCCTTGAGACCACGGACAGGATCGTGGCGCTGGGGCGCGGGCGAACATCGGCCAAAAAGGAGCCTAAGCGAGAGTGACATCCGTTGTCCCCCGAACGGAAACATTGACGGCAGAAGGCGGCGAAGTGACGGGCATCCGGCAAAGTTCGCGCCGCCCGCAACGTCGTCCTGTTCCGTCCTTGCTGAAGCGGGGGGCATATCTTCAGGCATTGGCCGCACTTTTGTGGCTGCCGCAGGCGGGCATTCTCGCTTATGCGATCGGGCGGCTGGCCGATACCGGCTTCGACAATTCCGTCTATTACAGTGCTGCAGGCATCTTCATTCTTGGCTGCCTGCGCAGCATTCTCGAAAGTGCAGGTGCGGCGAAGGCTTTCGATGCCGCCCGGCAAGAGCTTTCCCGACTGCGAACCAATGCCGTTGCGGCGCTTGCGGAGCGCTCGCCCCTCGATGTGATGCGCCCATCATCCGGCGAGGCTGCAAGCATTCTTGCCGAACAAGCGGAAATGGTCGTTCCTTATCTTTCCCGTTTCGTGCCGGTGCGCATTCGCGTCATGCTGGTTCCATTGGCCATAATTGCAGTCGTGCTCTGGTATTCCTGGGCTGCGGCGCTTGTCCTGATGGTTGCAGCCCCGCTGATACCGATATTCATGGCGCTGATCGGCTGGCGCGCAAAAGCGGCCAGTGAAAAGCAGCTTATCGCTCTTGGCGGCATGAACGGTTTTCTGCTCGACCGCCTGCGCGGCCTTGCCACCATCCGCACATTCCATGCCGTGGATGCTACCGCGAACCGGTTGCGCGAGAATGCGGAAACCCTGCGCTCGAAAACCATGTCCGTCCTGCGCATCGCATTTCTGTCATCCGCCGTGCTTGAACTTTTCGCGGCAATTGGCGTCGCCATGGTCGCGGTCTACATTGGCTTTCATTTGCTGGGCCAGCTCAACTTCGGAGCGTGGGGCCATAAGCTGACGTTGGCGGAAGGTCTTTTCGTCCTGCTTCTGTCGCCTGCGTTCTTTGAGCCGCTACGCGATCTTTCCGCCGTCTGGCATGACCGCGCTGCGGGTGAAGCTTCTATCGACGCGCTGGAAAAGCTTTCCGAACATCCGATGACCGTTGTCGGAAAGAGCGAAAGCCCGACAGCAATGAGCGGAACCCCCACAGTGGGCTTGCACAATATCGGCTTCAGTTACGGGACGGGAGCCAAGGTTCTCAACGAATTCAGCCTCAACATCGAGGCTGGAGAACACGTAGCTCTGCTCGCGCCGAGTGGCTACGGAAAATCCACCATTCTGGCGCTTGTTGCCGGGCTGACGGCTCCGCAGGCTGGCCGGATCGAGATCGGCGGCGTGGCGCTGACAGATGAAACCGCAGCAGCACTTCGTGCAAGGATGAGCTGGATCGGACAGAAACCGCACATCTTTGCCGGATCGGCCCGTCAAAATATCACCCTTGGCCGACACACCGACGTGGAAGCCACCAGGGCCATTATCGACGACATGGCGCTTGGTCATGTTCTGGGCGTTACCGGCAACAGCCTGATTGGTGAAAACGGGGCCGGCATTTCCGGGGGCGAGGCCCTGCGGCTGGCGCTTTCCCGTGCGGCTGTCGATCCCGGTGCAGATATTCTCCTGGCTGATGAACCGACCGCTCATCTTGATCAGGAAACGGCAACGCTCATTGCCGACAGTCTTTTGAAGCTTGCCAGAGGCAAGACTCTGATCGTCGCTACCCATGACGAAACCCTTGCCCGCAGGATGGATCGCGTCGTCCGTCTGGATGGCGGCGTGAGCAACGATCCGCTTTGGCAGAGGAGGGCAGCTGAATGAATGGTTTCCAGTCATTGCAGCCGATCCTCAGGCTCTTTTTCCGCACCAAGGGAACAGCTCTCCTTGCAGGTATCGCAACGGCAACCGTAACGGTCCTCGCCGGCATTGCACTTCTTGGCCTGTCGGGGTGGTTTATAACCGCAACGGCAATCGCAGGCATGAGCATCGCCACGGCGGTTGTGTTCGACGTGTTCGCGCCCGCCGCCGGTATTCGCCTGCTTGCGATCCTGCGGACCGGTTCACGCTATCTCGAACGGCTCGTCACCCATGATGCGACGCTCGCGATCCTCGCGGCCCTGCGCGAAAAACTGTTCCGCAGCTGGGCGCGCCCAAGCGCTGCAAATACGCTGCTAAAACGTCCGGCGCGCCTTCTCTTCCGTCTGACCGCGGACATCGATGCGCTCGACTCGCTTTATCTGCGCGTGGTGGTGCCGATTGGCGCTGCGCTTGCCACCGCCCTTGTTGCCGGTATCGCGCTCGGTCTGATGAACCCGATTTTTGGGCTGGTGGTGGCGACCGTCCTACTTGCGGCTGGTCTTTGTATTCCGCTTGCAGCTGCCCGCCGTTCCGAAAAATCCATGCGCCGGCGCGCCAAGGGCACGGAAGCGCTGCGCGCCCGCACGGTCGATCTTGTGGCCGGTCAGACCGAACTTCTGATGGCCGGGCGGCTTGCAGATCAGAAGCTCGCATTGGCCCGCGCCGATGGTTACATCGCCGCATCGGATCGCAGGCTCAACCGCATAGAAATCGTTACCGGCGCCGGTTTCGGCATCGTTCACGCATCCTTGCTTGCAGGCGGTCTCGTCGCTGTTGGATTATTGATGCAGGCAGAGACGATAGGAGCCCCCGTCGCAGCGCTCGGAATGCTCGTCATTCTTGGCGCGATGGAGCCTTTTTCCGCATTGCGGCGCGGCGCGATGGAACTTGGCCGCACAGTCCTCGCTGCGAAGCGCGTCGCGCCTCAACTGACGGATGAGGCCGAACCCGCAGCGCCGCAACGGCCAGCGAATGGCAAGGCGGTTCAGCTGAAAAGCGTTTCCGCTCGCCATGAGGGTGCCGAACGCGATGCCCTCAAAAATATCACGCTCGATATTGCTGCTGGTGAGCGTGTCGCCATCGTCGGCACAAGCGGCGCAGGCAAATCGACGCTGTTCAGTCTGCTCGCAGGAGAAATTCAAGCAACGCAGGGCAGTGTCGCGGTGTTGCCGACACGCCTTCTCACACAGCGGACCGAGCTTTTTCAGGACAGTCTTCGCGATAATCTGCGTCTGGCGCGCGCCGATGCAGGCGATCATGAACTGATGGATGCGCTGGACGCCGCTGGCCTTGGGACATTTATCAGGGAATTGCCAGCCGGGCTGGATGCGATGCTGGGCGAGGGCGGTCTGGGGTTGTCGGGCGGGCAGGCCCGCCGCCTGGCCCTTGCGCGGCTGTTTCTGACCGATGCGCCGCTCTGGCTGCTGGATGAACCGACCGAGGGTCTGGACAATGCGACAGCCGAGGATGTCCTTGAGCGCCTCAAGGCGCGGGCGGGTTCACGTACATTGCTGATCGCCACGCATATCCGTCGCGAGGCGCGAATTTGTGAACGGATCATTGTTTTAAATCAAGGCGCTCTAATTGAGTCCGTAGGTAAGGAGACAGGGCGCTTTGACGAAATCCTCGAAAACATGAGGTGAGCGAACAGCACCGGGACGGTTAAGGCTCGTGTCGGTGGCTTAACCGGAACTTGGACCGGTAGTTGGAATTGAAGCGCGGGAAACGGGTTTTCAGGAACCCGCCCGCTTTCAAAGGGGGCAGCGCTGGAGCGCAGCTCATAACACCAGGAGGGCCGGATCTACCGGCTTAAAGAGATGGAACTCGATATTGTCTCCCTGTCGCGATTGCAGTTTGCGATCACGGCACTTTATCACTTCCTCTTCGTACCTCTGACCTTGGGTCTTTCCGTGCTGCTTGCCATCATGGAAACCGTTTACGTTATGACGGGGCGACTCATCTGGCGGCAGATGACGAAATTTTGGGGTACGCTGTTTGGCATCAACTTCGTGATGGGCGTTGCGACGGGCATCGTGATGGAATTCCAGTTCGGCATGAACTGGAGCTATTACAGCCACTATGTCGGCGACATCTTCGGCGCACCGCTCGCCATTGAAGGCCTCATGGCATTCTTCCTCGAAGCGACCTTCGTGGGCCTGTTCTTCTTCGGATGGGATCGCCTGTCGAAAGTCGGGCACCTCATGGCGACCTATGCGGTTGCGGCGGGCTCCAACTTCTCGGCGCTATGGATTCTGATCGCCAATGGCTGGATGCAGAATCCGGTCGGTTCGGCGTTCAATCCCGAAACCATGCGCATGGAAATCTCCGATTTCTTCGCCGTGCTGATGAACCCGGTCGCCCAGGCAAAGTTCGTGCATACGGTATCAGCCGGTTATGTCACAGCAGCCATTTTCGTCCTGGGTATTTCCGCCTGGTATCTCCTCAAGGGGCGTTCGGTAGAGCTTGCCAAGCGTTCCATCACCATCGCGGCTTCCTTCGGTCTGGCCGCTTCGCTTTCGGTTGTCGTTCTCGGTGACGAAAGCGGCTATCTGGCCAATGAACACCAGAAGATGAAGATCGCCGCCATCGAAGCCATGTGGGAAACGGAACCGGCACCTGCGCCGTTTACGGTCTTCGGCTTCCCCAATCAGGAGGCGCGCGAAACCCATTTCGCGGTGCGTATTCCATGGGTCATGGGCCTGATCGGCACCCGCTCTCTCACAACCCCGATCCAGGGCATCAACGATCTGGTCCAGAATGCGGAAAACCATATCAGGAACGGTATCGTCGCCTATGACGCCTTGCAGAAAATCCGCGCGGCTGGCGATACGAACGCCGTTCCGCAGGAAGTGAAGGACGTTTTTGCCGATAACAGCCAGTGGATGGGCTATGCGCTTCTGCTGAAGCGCTATGTCGACGATCCGCGTCAGGCAACCGACGCGCAGATCACGCAGGCCGCCAACGACACGGTTCCCGGCGTGCTGCCCCTGTTCTGGGCATTCCGCATCATGGTGGGCATCGGCTTCTTCCTGATCCTGCTGACGGGCACATTCTTCGTGCTGTCCGCCCGTCGCAAGCTCGACCGTTATCCGTTCCTGCTGCGGGTAGCCGTATTTGCGATACCGCTGCCGTGGATCGCAGCCGAAATGGGCTGGATCGTGGCCGAGTTCGGCCGTCAGCCCTGGGTCATCGAGGGCATATTGCCGACGGCGGTCGGCGTCTCAAACCTCGGGGCGTCCACAGTGCTGCTGACGATACTTGGTTTCGTGGCGATCTATACGGTTCTCTTCATCATTGAGATGGGCCTGATGATCCGCGCCATCAAGGCCGGACCTGAACCCGACAGCAAGCCGGAAGCAATTCTCGCCCCGGCCAGCATCGCACCTGCGGAGTAAGGATCATGATACTCAGCGATTTGTTGGACTATGAAACCCTGCGCATCATCTGGTGGGTACTGCTCGGTGTATTGCTGATTGCCTTCGCCGCGATGGACGGGTTCGATCTCGGCGTGGACATTCTCATGCCGGTGGTCGGCAAGACCGATGTGGAGCGGCGCATCATCATCAACACGATCGGCCCGGTCTGGGAAGGCAATCAGGTCTGGTTGATTCTGGGCGGCGGCGCCATTTTCGCCGCCTGGCCACCGCTCTACGCGGTGTCCTTCTCGGGCTTCTATCTGGCGATGTTTGTCATCCTGTTCGCACTCATCCTGCGTCCGGTCGGCTTCAAGTATCGCTCCAAGCGGGACAGCGAAGCCTGGAGAAAGGGCTGGGACTGGGCGCTGTTCATCGGCGGTTTCGTGCCTGCCCTCATCTTCGGCGTTGCCGTCGGCAACGTCCTGCAGGGCATTCCCTTCCGGCTCGCCGACGACCTTCAGATATTCTACGAAGGTTCGTTCTTCGGCCTGCTCAATCCGTTCGCGCTGCTTTGCGGTGTGCTCTCAGTCACGATGCTCTCCATGCATGGCGCCTCGTGGCTGGTCCTGAAAACGACCGGGGAAGTACAGGCGCGTGCGCGGTTCTATGGCAGCATCGCGTCGCTTCTGACCGTTGTCCTTTATGTTCTGGCCGGGGTGATCAGCTGGCTCTGGATTTCGGGCTACCGCATCACAAGCGCTGTCGTCACGGACGGCCCGTCCAATCCGCTGCGCAAGACGGTGGAACTGGATCACGGCGCATGGTTCGCCAATTATGCGAACTATCCAATCCTGCTGATTGCTCCGGCGCTCGGCATCCTTGGAGCGCTTGCGGTCTTCGTCGCGCTGCGCAGCCGTCGTGAAGTCGCGCCGCTGCTGTTTGGAAAGCTGTCGATTTTCGGCATCATTTCATCGGTCGGCGTGTCGATGTTCCCGTTCATCCTGCCATCGTCGCTCGATCCACGCGCCAGCCTGACGGTGTGGGATTCGTCTTCCAGCCATATGACACTGTTCATCATGCTGGTGGTGACGCTCATCTTCCTGCCGCTGATCGTCGTCTACACGTCCTGGGTCTACAAGGTTTTGTGGGGCAAGGTCGAAAAGGACATGATCGAAGACGACAGCAACCACGCCTATTAGAGCGGTTCCGGTTCAACCGGAGCCGCTGGAGCGCTCTATCTCTTTGTTTTACGCATTGTCCTACGCAAAACCGCTTCGCACTTTTGCTGGAAATGCTCTAATCGGAAAGGAAGCAAGATGTGGTATTTTTCCTGGTTACTGGGGCTTCCGCTTGCAGCAGCTTTCGCCGTGCTCAATGCCATGTGGTATGAGCTGATGGACGACCGGGCGCGCAGGCGCCTGTCGGCAGATCCGACGGCGGATATGGCCCGGGAAGGCAAGAAACATCATTGATACGAACCAAAACGGCCCGGAAACGGGCCGTTTTCATTGATAAACTCATTCAAGGCTGCGGTATCGTCAGCTCCGCCACGAAATCATAAGCATCGCCGCGATAGAGTGATTTTGTAAATTCGACCACCCGGCCGGAGGGCAGATAGGAAATCCGCTCGATGGACAGGCCAGCGTCTCCCTCCTTGACGCCAAGAATGCGTGCATCCGGGTCCTTGATGTTGCAGGCGGCGATGCGCTGGACAGCGCGAACGGGGCGAAACCCGTTACGGTTCAGTTCGGCATAGAGCGAACCCTTGACCGCATCCGGGTCGGGCAGGATTTCACTCGAGAGGCTGGCCCGTTCGATGGCCAGCGGCAGATCGCTCGCCATGCGCAGACGGCCAAGGCGGGCAACGCGGGTTTCCGAGGAAACGCCCAGTTTCATCATTTCCTCGGGCGAGGGATAGTAAAGACCGCGTTCCAGCCATTTGGATTGCGTTGTGATACCGCGTCGTGCCATGTCTTCGGTGAACGAGGTCAGCATGGAAAGCGACTGCTGCACGCGCTCGCTCGGACGCACGACGAAAGTGCCGGAACCGTGACGGCGCACCAGAAGCCCGGCCTTTACCAGATCGTCCACGGCCTTTCGCACAGTGACGCGGCTGATATTGGCATATTCGGCGATGTCGCGTTCCGGCGGCAGGGCTTCGCCGTCAACCAGTTGTCCGGCGCGGATCGCGGCTTCCAGCGACTGGCGCAACTGCATGTAAAGCGGCCCTCCGGAAGAAGGGGCGGAACCTTGGAGGTTCTTGGGAAGGAAAGCGCTGAAATTTCCGCTCATTCGCGCGCCCTTCCATTTTGCGGCCCATATCGCTTGAGAGCGAGCTGAAGCGCGCCTGTCAATGCATCCGCCGCGGGGGCGACCAGAAGCGCCTGCTGGTGGGGAGGCAGCCATTCCACATAGAGCGGCGCCATGCCGCCAAGCAGGCTGATGCGTTCGGCGCCCTGATTGATCAGCATGTCGAGCGTTTCGCTGATATAACCGGCGGAGCGCTCCAGCAGCATACGCGCCGTTTCATCGCCTTCACTGGCATATTGGAAAACACGCGGAGCATATTTGCCGAAGTCGCCGGGTTTTGCCGTCCAGGCGAACTCGACCAGATTGTCGGGGTTATTGTCGAACTCATCGAGGAGATCGGTCGTCAGGCGCGTGCGTCGATGAATGCCGTCATGCACAAGCAGGCTTTCCTGCAGCAGGCTTTGACCGAGCCGCGCGCCGCTGCCGAGGTCGCCCAAGGGAAAACCCCAGCCGCCGACCGAATGGATGCGGCCGTTCCGTCGCGTGATATAGGCCGTACCGGTTCCAAGAATGGCGACGATGCCATCCTGATCGCCAAGCGCGCCTTGGAGCGCAATCACGCCGTCGAATTCCACATCGGAGTGCGCAAAGGGCAGGCCGCGTTCTATCGGTACGCCCGCACCCTCGACATTGCCGCCGGCAAGGCCAAGAACCGCGTGGCTGTTTGCATAGTGCGCCTTGTCCAGCCCGGCATCGTCAAAAGCGTTGTCGACCGCCGCGATCACATTGATCAGCGCCGTCTGCGGATCGGTGACGATATTGGCAGAGCCGCTGCGCCCTGAACCCAGAATCGCACCATCGCTGCCGGCCACAACAGCACGGCATCCGGTGCCACCGCCATCAACGCCAATGAAGAATTCAGTCATGAAGATACCTCCGGCTTGAAGATACCAAAAAAATACCATTAACCAAGCAGATTTGTCGACTTGTGAAAAATTTGATTAATTCATTGAAACAATTAAGGAAACAAAGCCGCTCTGAATTTTTCTGCGCGAAAGTTGTAAACTTCTCTGGACAATTGGTACGTTTTTGGCATTAATTTCAGCAGAAGGGGAGCGCAGTGCCGCTGAGTGCGTGGGTCACGCGGATTTGGGATGGAGACAACCGGCGGGGGCCCGGTACAATCCCGTAACGCGAGGAGTGATCGTACCGAAGCGGTCTGGCGTGCTTTCGCCTCTTTTGCGCATCCGCGCTCAAAAAACGGGAGAAGGTCAAATGGTTCGTAATACGTTCAAACTCATGCTGCTGGGTTCCACGCTTCTGGCGTCGGGATCGGCTGCGCTGGCCGAAGACGTTACGCTGACGGTTGAAAGCTGGCGTAACGACGATCTGCAGATATGGCAGGAAAAGATCATTCCGGCTTTTGAAGCCAAGAACCCTGGCATCAAGATCAATTTCGCACCGAGCGCGCCAACCGAATTCAACGCGGCCCTCAATGCCAAGCTTGACGCCGGTTCGGGCGGCGACCTCATTTCCTGCCGTCCTTTCGACACTTCGCTTGAGCTCTTCAACAAGGGCAAGCTCGCCGATCTCACCGATCTGGAAGGCATGAAGAACTTCTCCGACGTCGCCAAGTCCGCCTGGACCACCGACGACGGTTCCAAGACCTTCTGCGTGCCGATGGCTTCGGTCATTCACGGCTTCATCTACAATCAGGAAGCCTTCGACAAGCTGGGTCTCAAGGTTCCGGCCACGGAAGCCGAATTCTTTGACGTTCTCGAAAAGATCAAGGCAGACGGCAACTACATCCCGATGGCCATGGGCACGAAGGACATGTGGGAAGCCGCAACCATGGGCTACCAGAACATCGGCCCGACCTACTGGAAGGGCGAAGAGGGCCGCAAGGCACTGATCGCCGGTACGCAGAGGCTGACCGACCCGCAGTGGGTGGAGCCGTTCAAGGTTCTTGCCAAGTGGAAGGACTATCTGGGCGACGGTTTCGAAGCGCAGACCTATCCGGACAGCCAGAACCTGTTCACCCTCGGTCGCGCGGCCATCTATCCGGCAGGCTCGTGGGAAATCGGCCTGTTCAATACGCAGGCGCAGTTCAAGATGGGCGCGTTCCCGCCGCCGGTCAAGAATGCAGGCGACACCTGCTACATCTCCGACCACAACGACATCGGCCTCGGTCTCAACGCTTCGAGCAAGCACGCAGAACAGGCAAAGGTGTTCCTGAACTGGGTTGCTTCGCCTGAATTCGCTGAAATCTACGCCAACGCGCTGCCGGGCTTCTTCAGCCTGAACTCGACCGCGGTGAAGATGAGCGATCCGCTGGCGCAGGAATTTGTTTCCTGGCGCGAAAAGTGCAAGCCGACCATTCGTTCGACCTACCAGATTCTGTCGCGTGGCACGCCGAACCTCGAAAATGAAACCTGGGTTCAGTCGGCCAACGTCATCAACGGCACCGTAACGCCGGAAGACGCTGCGAAGAAGCTTCAGGAAGGTCTCGACAGCTGGTTCAAGCCTGCGAAATAAACACGCGGGGCTTTATGGGCGGCGATCGCGGGGGCGCGCCGCCCATATCTTTTCGTCTGGCGCATCGACATGCCGTTTTGCATTCGGTGCATTCCGTGTCAGTTTAAAATGACGCGAGCGTGCGGGGAGGGGAAGCCCGGCTTTCTCCGGTTTGCACGCTTTCTCGTGAGAAAGAACGCCAGCCATCGGTTTTATGCATTTCCGAATGCAAGCGGTTCATCCTCTGCTGGAAATGCTCTTGAAGAGCGAATGCCTATATGAGCCAATCTGCCGACATGACAGGTATCGTGCACAAGCGCCCGAGGCGCTGGCATATACTTGTGTTTCTTCTGCCCTGCGTCCTGATCTACACGGCAGTGATGGTCCTGCCCCTGATCGAGACCTTGCGGCAGGCATTCTTCAATGTCGTCGACGGACAGCGCACTTTCGTGGGGTTCGCGAACTTCCAGGCACTTTTCGGCGATCCGAACTGGTCGCGTGATTTCTGGAATGCCTTGAAAAACAACTTCATATTCTTCTGCATTCACATGCTCGTTCAAAATCCGATCGGCATTCTGCTGGCGGCCATGCTGTCGCTGCCGAAGCTGCGTTTCGCCGCCTTCTACCGCACGGCGATCTTTCTTCCGACGCTGTTGTCCTTCGTTATCGTCGGCTTCATCTGGAAACTGATCCTGTCGCCGATCTGGGGCGTGGCTCCATGGATGATGGATCTCGTCGGGCTGAAATGGCTGTTCGGCCCGTGGCTCGGCAAGGCCGATACGGCTCTCGTCACTGTGTCACTCGTCTCGGTCTGGCAGTTCGTCGGTATTCCGATGATGCTGATCTACGCGGCGCTGCTCAATATTCCCGATGAAATCATCGAGGCGGCGGAATGCGACGGCATTACCGGCTGGAGCCAGTTCTTCAAGATCAAGCTGCCGCTGATCCTGCCATCGATCGGCCTGATCTCGGTGATGACCTTCGTTGCCAACTTCAATGCGTTCGATCTCATCTATTCGATGCAGGGCGCGCTGGCGGGACCGGACAAGTCGACCGACATTCTGGGCACGTTCCTTTACCGCACTTTCTTCGGCTTCCAGTTGCAGCTTGGCAATCCGTCGATGGGCGCGACCATCGCCGCCGTGATGTTCCTCATCATTCTGGCAGGCGTGTCGCTCTACCTGTTCGGCATCCAGCGCCGCATGCGCCGCTATCAGTTCTGAGGACGAGACCATGTCGAAAGCACGCACATCGCCCCTTCGCACCACGCTCGTCCATGCGGCCCTGATCTTCTACATGCTGATCGCCGTGTTTCCGGTGGCCCTGACGCTGATCAATTCCTTCAAGGACCGCAACGCAATCTTCCGCACGCCGTTGCAGTTTCCGACACCGGAAAGTTTCAGTCTCATCGGTTATGAGACGGTTCTCAAGCAAGGCTCGTTTCTGACCTACTTCCAGAACAGCGCCATCGTTACCGTGGTCAGCATATTCTTCGTGATCCTGTTCGGAGCAATGGCAGCCTTCGCGCTCGCCGAATACCGCTTCAAGGGCAATACGCTGATGGGCCTCTATCTCGCCATCGGCATCATGATCCCGATCCGGCTCGGCACGGTGGCCCTGCTGCAAGGCATGGTGGCGGTCGGTCTGGTCAATACGCTGACGGCTCTTATCCTCGTCTATACCGCGCAGGGCCTGCCGCTGGCGATCTTCATCCTGTCGGAATTCATGCGAACCGTGTCCGACGATTTGAAGAATGCCGGGCGAATAGACGGCATGTCGGAATATGCCATCTTCTTCAAGCTGGTGCTGCCGCTTATCCGGCCTGCCATGGCGACCGTCGCCGTCTTCACCATGATCCCGATCTGGAATGACCTCTGGTTCCCGCTGATCCTTGCGCCAAGCGAAGCCACCAAGACGGTAACGCTCGGTTCTCAGCTCTTCATCGGTCAGTTCGTCACCAACTGGAACGCTGTTCTTTCGGCCCTTTCACTGGCGATGTTCCCGATCCTCATCCTCTATGTTCTCTTCTCGCGGCAGCTGATCCGCGGCATTACCGCGGGAGCTGTAAAATGAGTTCTGCAATGCAAAATCCTGTTCGTGTTCTTTCCGCCGGTCTCGGCAATATGGGCCGCAGCCATGCGCTCGCCTATCATCGCAATCCCGGTTTTGAGATTGTCGGTCTCGTCAATCGCACCAAGGTTGCGGTTCCGGACGAGCTGGCGGGCTATGAAATTCATCCTTCCTTCCTGGAAGCATTGAAGGAACTGAAGCCCGATCTCGCCTGCGTCGCCACCTATTCGGAAAGCCATGCGGATTATGCCGTCGCCGCGATGGAGCAGGGTGCGCATGTGTTCGTGGAAAAGCCGCTTGCAACGACGGTCGAAGATGCGCGCCGCGTGATCGACTGCGCGCGGGCCAATGGGCGCAAGCTCGTCATCGGCTATATCCTGCGCCATCATCCATCCTGGATGCGGCTCATCTCCGAGGCGCGCCAGCTTGGCGGACCTTATGTCTTCCGCATGAACCTCAACCAGCAGTCCAGCGGCGCGACCTGGGAAACCCACAAGAACCTGATGAACACCACGTCGCCCATCGTCGACTGCGGTGTGCATTATGTGGACGTCATGTGCCAGATTACCGACGCCAAGCCCGTGGAAGTGCGCGGCATGGGCCTGCGCCTTTCCGACGAGATCAAGCCAGACATGTATAATTACGGCCATCTACAGGTGCTGTTCGATGACGGTACGGTGGGCTGGTACGAGGCGGGCTGGGGCCCGATGATGTCGGAGACCGCCTTCTTCGTGAAGGACGTCATCTCGCCCAATGGCTGCGTCTCGATCGTCATGAACGAGGCCGTGACGAAATCCGACGATGTAGACGCGCATACCAAGACCTCGACCATCCGCGTTCACCGCGCCGAGCGTGGAGCCGATGGCAAGTTCCTGAAACCGGATACGGACCTCTCCATGGCAGACGAGCCGGGGCATCAGGAATTGTGTGAACGCGAGCAGGCCTACATGCTGAAGGCCATTCGCGAGGATATCGATCTCAACCGCCATATGGATGACGCGCTTCAATCGCTGCGCATCTGCCTTGCAGCGGATGAAAGTGTGCGCACCGGCAAGCCGGTCAAATTGTAAGGGAATTTGATACGTGGGATCGCTGCTACTCAAATCGGTACACAAGCGCTACGGTGCGCAGGAAGTCCTGAAAGACATTAATCTGGAAGTGCAGGACGGGGAATTCATCATCTTCGTCGGGCCGTCCGGCTGCGGGAAGTCAACGCTGCTGCGTTCCATCGCCGGGCTGGAAGACGTTTCCTCCGGGCAGGTGCTCATCAATGGTGAGGACGTAACCGTGACGCCGCCCTCCAAGCGCGGCATTGCGATGGTGTTCCAGTCCTATGCGCTTTATCCGCACCTGTCGGTCAAGGACAATATGGGACTTGGCCTCAAGCAGGCAGGCACGCCGAAAGCCGAAATCGAAACGCGCGTTTCGAAGGCTTCCGCCATGTTGTCGCTCGACCCGTATCTGGAACGGCGCCCGGCGGAAATGTCGGGCGGCCAGCGCCAGCGTGTCGCCATCGGCCGCGCACTGGTGCGCGAACCGGAACTGTTCCTGTTCGACGAACCGCTGTCGAACCTCGATGCGGCACTTCGCGTCCAGACCCGGCTTGAGATCGCCAAGCTGCACCGCGAGCTGAAGGCGACGATGATCTATGTCACGCACGATCAGGTCGAGGCCATGACGCTGGCGGACCGCATCGTCGTTCTCAATGCCGGTCGCATCGAGCAGGTAGGCTCGCCGATGGAGCTATATAACAAGCCCGATAATCTCTTTGTCGCGGGCTTTATCGGTTCGCCGCAGATGAATTTCGTTGACGGCACCCGCATCGGCGACGAAGGGGCGAAGACGGTCGGTATCCGGCCCGAGCATATTTCCGTCAGCCGCGATAGCGGCAGATGGAAAGGCAAGGTTATCCATGCCGAACATCTTGGGGCCGATACGATCCTTTACGTCGAAACAGAAGCAGCAGGCCTGATCACAGTGCGGCTCTTCGGCGAGCACCACTACAATGAGGACGACGTGATCTTCATCACGCCCGATGACGGCAAGGTGCATCGGTTCGATGCGAACGGCAAGGCGATCCGCTAGAGCCACATTCGTAGTTTCTATTGAAGCCGTACCCTCGCGGGTGCGGCTTTTCTTTTGGAGAATCGGGTTGGTCCGGTGGCTGCAAATCGTGCCGGGCCAATATGGACAAAACGCCTCACACGGTTTCATGAGTGATGGCAACATGGCTCGCACGAGCCGGAATAGTACCGATGGGTACTGACGTTATCGTCAATCAAAAGCAATAATGTTGCGGTATCGGGACGCTAAACATTCGAGTTGAAATCCCTTTTAAATCGCGGAACTAAGCTTGTTTCGTCCAATGGACGTCGCCCCCTGGTCAGGTAGGAGCGAACCCGTTTCACGAAAGAGTGCCAAGGGGCACGAAAAATAATCTTGCTTTATTTTTGAACCCGTTCCACCCTGAATGCGGATGGTGCCGAAGGAGGAAATCGGCGCCATGTCGCATGGGAGGAGCAAGATCGGCGGCGTGATATTCACGCGCCGAAAGCGGGTCCGGGGGCTCCGGAACCAGTCTTAAATTTTCCCGTTCGACATTCCGTAAATTTGCGAGGCCAGTGGCCAGGCCAGTTTCGAGGGTTCCCCGCATGAGCGATGATGTCGTACTATCCCTGCATGTTCCCGAGCCGGAATGGCGGCCAGGTGACGCGCCGGATTTCTCCCATGTCAAAATCCCGCGCGCGGGCAGCGTTCGCAGACCGGAGATCGATGAAAAACCGGAAGCGATGCGCGATCTGGCTTTCAGCATCATCCGCGTTCTCAATCGTGATGGCGAGGCGGTTGGCCCGTGGGCAGGAACACTTACCGACGACGAACTGAAAGAGGGTCTTCGCCACATGATGATCCTGCGCGCCTATGATGCGCGCATGATGATGGCGCAGCGCCAGGGCAAGACGTCGTTCTATATGCAGCATCTGGGTGAGGAGGCGGTAAGCTGCGCCTTCCGCAAGGCATTGCGCAAGGGCGACATGAATTTCCCGACCTATCGTCAGGCCGGACTGCTCATCGCCGACGATTATCCGCTCGTCACCATGATGAACCAGATTTTCTCCAATGAGCACGATCCGCTGAAAGGCCGCCAGCTTCCGGTGATGTATTCCTCGAAGGAGCACGGCTTCTTCACCATCTCCGGCAATCTTGCAACGCAATATACGCAGGCCGTCGGCTGGGCCATGGCGTCGGCCATCAGCCACGATACGAAGATCGCCGCCGCATGGATCGGCGATGGCTCGACAGCCGAAAGCGACTTCCACGCGGCACTGGTCTTTGCTTCGACCTACAAGGCCCCGGTGGTGATGAACATCGTCAACAACCAGTGGGCCATTTCCACCTTCCAGGGCATTGCACGCGGCGGCTCCGGCACTTTCGCCGCACGTGGGCACGGTTTCGGCATTCCGGCGCTTCGCGTCGACGGCAACGACTATCTGGCCGTCCATGCGGTTGCAAAATGGGCGGTGGAACGCGCCCGGCGCAATCTCGGGCCAACCATCATCGAATATGTGACCTACCGCGCTGGCGGGCATTCCACCTCGGATGATCCGTCCGCCTATCGCCCTAAAGCCGAAAGCGATGCATGGCCACTTGGCGATCCGATCCTGCGACTGAAGAACCATCTTATCAAGCGCGGTGTCTGGTCGGACGAGCGTCACAAGCAGGCGGAAGCCGAGGTGATGGATCTGGTGGTGGCCGCACAGCGCGAGGCGGAAGCCATTGGCACACTGCATGATGGCCGCAAGCCATCCATGCGCGACATGTTCGAGGATGTCTATGCTGAAACGCCGCCGCATCTTATCCGCCAGCGCCAGGAAGCGGGGTTTTAATCCATGAGCAAGATGACCATGATCGAGGCGATCCAGAACGCCCATGACATTGCCATGGAACGCGACAAGAATGTCGTCGTGTTCGGTGAGGATGTGGGTTATTTCGGCGGTGTTTTCCGCTGTACGGCTGGCCTCCAGAAGAAATACGGCAAGGAACGCTGCTTCGACGCGCCGATCAGCGAGCTTGGCATCGTGGGCACTGCCATCGGCATGGCGGCTTACGGCCTTCGCCCCTGCATTGAAGTGCAGTTTGCGGATTATGTTTACCCGGCCTATGACCAGATCGTTTCGGAAGCGGCGCGACTGCGCTATCGCTCGGCGGGCGAGTTCACCTGTCCTATCGTGATCCGCATGCCTTCCGGCGGCGGCATCTATGGCGGGCAGACGCACAGCCAGAGCCCGGAGGCGCTGTTCACACACGTGTCGGGCCTGAAAACCGTCATGCCATCCACGCCTGCCGATGCGAAGGGCCTGCTGCTGGCGGCGATCGAAGACCCGGATCCGGTTATCATGTTCGAGCCGAAGCGCCTTTATAACGGGCCTTTCGACGGGCATCATGATCGCCCGGTGACCTCGTGGAAAAAGCATGATCTCGGCGATGTGCCGCAAGGCTATTACACCGTGCCGCTTGGCAAGGCCGCTATTCGCCGCGAAGGCAGCGACGTGACCGTGCTTGCCTATGGCACGATGGTTCATGTGGCGCTTGCCGCCGTCGAGGAAACCGGCGTCGATGCGGAAGTGATCGATCTTCGCACGCTTTTGCCGCTCGACACCGACACCATCATGGCTTCGGTGAAGAAGACCGGGCGCTGCGTGATCGTGCACGAGGCGACGCTGACCTGCGGCTATGGCGCGGAGCTTGCCGCTCTCGTGCAGCGTGATTGCTTCTACCATCTGGAAGCGCCAATCATCCGCGTCACAGGATGGGATACGCCTTATCCGCATGCGCAGGAGTGGGCCTATTTCCCCGGTCCGGACCGGGTGGGCCGCGCGCTTACATCGATCATGGAAGCTTGAGGGGGCGAAGCAAATGGCACATTTTACGATCAAGCTCCCCGATGTTGGTGAAGGCGTTGCCGAGGCCGAACTCGTCGAATGGCATGTGAAGGTCGGCGATGTCGTGCGCGAGGATGATCTTCTCGCAGCCGTCATGACCGACAAGGCAACGGTGGAAATTCCCTCGTCGCGCGCTGGCAAGGTCATCGCCATCAATGGCGAGGTAGGCGAGAAGATCGCGGTCGGGTCCGAACTGGTCCGTCTGGAGATCGAGGGCGGCTCGCCGGAGGAACAGGCTGAGGAAAAGCCGGTTCCAGCGGCAGCGCAAGCGGCCAAACCCCTACCGGCGCCGGCGCCTGAAACACCTGTTCTGTTGCAGACGCCTGTTCCACCGAAACCCGCTGTACCGAAGCGCGAAGCCGCAGGCAGTGCCTTCTCCGGCGCGGGACCGGTTCGCCAGGAAGGTGAAAAGCCGCTTGCCACGCCTTCTGTCCGGCTGCGTGCTCGCGACGGGGGCGTCGATCTGCGCCGGGTTCGCGGCACCGGACCGGCAGGACGCATCACGCATGACGATCTCGATCTCTATTTCCAGCAGGAAACCGGCGCGGCTCCCGCTCTATCCGGCTACGCGACCGACACCTCGGTCAATGAGATCAAGGTCATCGGCCTTCGCCGCAAGATTGCCGAACGCATGGCGGAAGCGAAACGCCACATTCCGCATATCACTATCGTCGAAGAGGTCGATGTCACGCAGTTGGAAGAACTGCGCAATAGTCTCAATAACGAGAAGAAGGAAGGCCGTCCGCGCCTGACGCTGTTGCCGTTCATCATCCGGGCAATTGTGAAAGCCGTGAAGGAACAGCCCGGCCTCAACGCGCATTTCGATGACGAAGCGGACATCATCCGCCAGTTCGGCGGCGTGCATGTCGGCATTGCCACACAGACGCCGAACGGCCTGATCGTGCCGGTGGTGCGCCACGCGGAAAGCATGAGCGTATTTGCGGCGGCTTCCGAATTGTCGCGCGTGACCGATGCCGCCCGCAACGGCACCGCCAAGCGGGAGGAACTGACCGGTTCCACCATCACCATCACGTCGCTTGGGGCTCTCGGCGCAATCGCCACGACGCCGATCATCAATCGTCCGGAAGTCGCGATTGTGGGCATCAACAAGATGGCCGTGCGTCCGATGTGGGACGGGGTGCAGTTCGTGCCGCGCAAGATGATGAACCTGTCATGCAGTTTCGACCACCGCGTGATCGACGGCTGGGATGCGGCGGTCTTCGTGCAGAAGCTGAAAAGCCTTCTGGAAGCGCCTGCGATGATTTTTGTAGAAGGCTGATCGAATGAGCGAGATTTCCTGCAAACTCCTGATCATCGGCGGCGGCCCCGGCGGCTATGTCTGCGGCATCCGGGCGGGCCAGCTTGGCATTGATACGGTGCTGGTGGAGAAGACGCGCCTTGGCGGCACCTGCCTCAATGTGGGCTGCATCCCGTCCAAGGCGCTGATCCATGCGGCCGACGAATTTCACCGGCTTTCCGTCTTTGCATCCAAGGGCGCGCTCGGTATTTCCGCCGAGAACCCGGCCATCGATTTCGCCAGAACGCTCGAATGGAAAGACGGCATCGTCAACCGTCTCAACAGCGGCGTTGCCGGTCTCCTGAAACGCTCGCGTGTGCGCATGTTCCATGGACAGGCGCGTTTTCTCGACGGAAAGACCGTTCTCGTTGAAACCGATACGGGTCGCCAGACGATCCACGCCGAAAACATCGTGATCGCGACCGGCTCGGTTCCCGTTGAAATTCAGGCGCTGCCTTTCGGCGGAAAAATCATTTCATCCACCGAGGCGCTGTCGCTGGAAAAGATACCGGAAAAGCTCGCCATCGTCGGCGGCGGCTATATCGGGCTTGAGATCGGCACTGCCTTTGCCAAGCTTGGTGCGAAGGTCACCGTGGTCGAGGCGACAGACCGCATCCTGCCGCAATATGATGCGGAACTCACGCGGCCCATCATGGCGCGCCTGAAGGCGCTCGGCGTCGAAGTCCTGACCGGCACTTCGGCCAAGGGACTTTCAAAGGATGAGGCCGGGCTGGAAGTCCTGACCGCCGATGGAACCACGAAAACCATCGAGGCAGACAGGATACTTGTTACGGTAGGCCGCAAGCCGCAGACCGATGGCTGGGGCTTGAGCGAAATCCGGCTGGATATGGATGGGCGTTTCATCCGGATTGACGAGCGCTGCCGCACCTCCATGCGCGGCGTCTACGCCATCGGCGACGTGACCGGCGAGCCGATGCTGGCCCATCGCGCCATGGCGCAGGGCGAGATGGTGGCGGAGATCATTGCCGGCGGCAACCAGGTATGGGACAAGCGCTGCATCCCTGCCGTCTGCTTCACCGATCCGGAAATCGTCACTGTCGGCCTGTCGCCGGATGAAGCCCGCAAGGCTGGCCATGAAATTCAGGTCGGCATCTTCCCGTTCCAGGCCAATGGCCGGGCAATGACCGTCGAGCGGGAAGACGGCATGATCCGTGTCGTCGCACGTGCGGATAACCACCTGATCCTTGGTATTCAGGCCGTCGGAGTTGGCATATCCGAGCTTTCATCTTCCTTCGCGCAAGCCGTGGAGATGGGTGCAAGGCTGGAAGACATCGCGGCAACGATCCACGCGCATCCGACATTGAGCGAGGGTTTTGTCGAAGCCAGCATGAAGGCGCTCGGTCACGCCTTACATGTTTGATGATTTACGCTCGTGCCGCCAGAGAAAGATGGCGGCACCGGCAACCATGGCGGCAAGCGCGAACCATGTGATTGCATAGGAAAAATGGCTGTTGCGGAATTTCACGACCGTCAGACCGCCGATGGGCAGCGCTCCGGCAGCGGAATTTGCATCGGCATCGATGAAATAGGGAGCGACCTGACCCAGATTGAGCTTCTGCGCAAAGGCTGCGACATCGCGCGAGTTCCAGTCGTTACGCGCCGGATCATTCGGACGCAGGAAAAACCCGTCCGGTTCCGGCATGCGCAATAGTCCGGTTACGGTCGTTTCCCCGGCAATTTGCGTTTCGTGGCGGGAAGACGGATCGCGCCTGTCGCTCGGAACAAAGCCGCGATTGATGAAAGTCAGCGCACCGTCGGGCGAGCGCATCGGGGTCAGAACCCAATAGCCCGCGCCGCGTTCGGTCAGCGCATGAACCAGTATTTCCTTGTCATTCAGGTAGGTTCCGGTCAGCTTGACGCGGCGGTACTCGTCATCCTTCTGGTTGACATTGGCCCAGTCGTCCCGTGCGGGTGCGGCGACCGGCTCGGCATGGACCCGCGCATCGACCCGTTCGATAAGATCGAGCTTCCATTGCAGGCGCTCCACCTGCCAGATGCCAAGCCCCATGAATAGAACGAAGAAAACCGCGCCCAGCACCGAAAACAGGCCGATGAAGAAACGCGAGGAAGGCTTCTGGACGGGTTGTTCATTCTTGGGGGAGGGCATCATCCTGTCCTTCAATCACGGCAGCTACAAAGCCTGATAGAGAAAGTGGCCTTCTATAGCAAAAATGCAATGGCGAGAAAGGGCAGAACCACAAAAGAACGTGATCGCTGAACTTGTCATCTGCGAGCCGGATTTCCCATAGTGGCGGAAAGAGAATCGCACCAGTTCTGGAAGTGGCTGAATATGACGGATTGCATCGTTGTGGGTGCCGGTATGGTGGGTGTCGGTACAGCGCTCGCCTTGCAGGAAAGGGGCTGGTCGGTGCTTCTTGTGGACCGAAGCGGTCCGGGAACTGAAACGAGCTATGGCAATGCTGGAATTATCCAGACAGAGGCCGTCAGCCCCTATGCCTTGCCACGCGCCCCTCTGGAACTGCTGAGGGCGGCGTTCGGCGCCAATAATCAGGTCGCATGGCGGCTTCGCGACATGCCACGCCAGGTCGGCCCGTTGTGGCGCTACTGGCATAATTCGGAAGCGGGGCGTCACCGCACGGCATCGCAGTTCTATGCACGCATGATCCGGCGCGCTGCCGATGATCATGCGCCGCTGATCGAAGCGGCGGGCGCTGAAAACCTTATCAGGCGGGCGGGATTGCGCGAACTGCATCGGTCTGCCCGATCGTTCGACCTTTCCGCACGTGACGCGGAGCTGAAAAGGCAGGAATTCGGCGTCGCCAGCATCATCGAGGACGGCAAGGCAGTCAGCGCCGCCGAGCCATCCTTGAAGGCAAATCTGGCCGGAGCCATTCACTGGACCGATCCCTGGTCATGTTCCGATCCCGGCGCGCTCGTCCAGTCCTATGCCAGCCTGTTCGTCAAGCGCGGCGGCACTTTCGTGCAAGGCGATGCGCGAGGCTTGCGGCAGGATGGTTCCGGCTGGCAGATTGATACGGCGGATGGCCCACATGCTGCGCGCCACGTCGTGCTCGCCCTCGGCCCGTGGAGCCCGGAAATCCTTCGCACTTTCGGCTATAAAATTCCGCTGGTTATCAAACGGGGATACCATCAGCATTTCTCCGGTGCGGGACCGAAGGTGCCTGTTCTCGATGTGAGCAATTCGACCGTTGCAACACCCATGCGCGCCGGATTGCGCATCCTGACAGGGGCAGAGCTGACGCCGCTCGGCAGCGTGGCGCGACACGAGCAGCTGAACAGGTCTATCAAGGCCATAAGCGAGCTTTTCGACATTGGCGCACCCGTGGAGCATACGCCATGGTTCGGCAGCCGACCCTGCATGCCGCGAATGCTGCCAGTCGTTGGAGAAGCCCCGCGACACAAGGGATTATGGCTGAATTTCGGGCACGGGCATCAGGGGTTCACGCTTGGGCCTACGACAGGGCGGATTCTGGCGGAGCGTATGACCGGGGAACCAGAGGACGCGAAGCTCTACAGCGCGCTCGCTCTTCGGCACTGAACAGCCTGTCCAAAAAAAAATTACAGCGCCTGCCGCATTCGGGACGAATGCGTGGCGCTGGGAAAAATCTCAGTATATCGCTTGGTTATCAGGCAAGTTTATGGATTTTACGTCTGCGGTGTGAATAGCCGCCCTTCGACAGGCGCAATACGTTGCAGACCTGTGTCTTGTCTTTCGAAGGCTTTGGCATCTGTTCATGGATGCGCCGCAGAATCTGCTGCGTAACTGTGCGTTCCTTATCGCTCGCTGCTGGACCGATAATAATGCTTTTCATCGATCATTCTCCCTATATTCTGGGCACGAGACGGCTTCCGAGGCTGCCTCGACCGATTATCAAGAATGTACGAATGAACTAAGTATTAACCAATTTTTATGTCTTGACAAGCGCATCTGCGCAACAGTCTGCAACCCATTGCAAAGCATGAAGAAAAGCCGAATCGCAGGCGCGATCCGGCTTCATTCTGTCATGCCTTACTGGTCAGTCGCGGTTGCCGGTCAGGATCTCGCGCTTTCCAACATGATTGGCCGGACCGACCAGGCCGTCCTTTTCCATCCGCTCGACGAGGGAGGCGGCACGGTTATAGCCGATACCGAGGCGGCGCTGGATATAGGAGGTGGAGCACTTCTTGTCGCGCATCACCACCTTGACGGCCTGCTCATACACGTCATCGCCATCTTCCGAGCCCATCGCGGTTGCGTCGAACACAGCCGCTTCCTGCGCTGCGTCTTCTTCTTCCTCGTCTTCCGTGACGGTTGCCAGATAATCCGGGCGTCCCTGTTCCTTCAGGTGATTGACCACCTTTTCCACTTCCTCGTCGGAAACGAACGGACCATGGACACGGACGATGCGTCCGCCGCCTGCCATATGCAGCATGTCGCCCTGACCGAGAAGCTGCTCGGCACCCATTTCACCGAGGATGGTGCGGCTGTCGATCTTCGAGGTGACCTGGAAGGAGATACGGGTCGGGAAGTTGGCCTTGATCGTACCGGTAATAACGTCGACCGACGGGCGCTGCGTTGCCATGATGAGGTGGATGCCGGCGGCCCGAGCCATCTGGGCAAGACGCTGGACTGCGCCTTCGATATCCTTGCCTGCAACCATCATCAGGTCGGCCATCTCGTCGATGATGACCACGATGTAAGGCATTGGTGTCAGGTCGAGTTCTTCCTGAATATAGGTAGCTTCACCCGTTTCCTTGTCGAAGCCGGACTGGACCGTGCACATCACGGTTTCGCCCTTGCCCTTGGCGGAAGCAGCACGGGCATTGAAGCCCTCGATGTTGCGCACGCCGAGGCGGGCCATCTTGCGATAGCGTTCTTCCATCTCGCGCACGGCCCATTTAAGGGCAACCACGGCCTTCTTCGGGTCGGTAACAACCGGCGTCAGCAGGTGCGGAATGCCGTCATAGATGGACAGTTCCAGCATCTTCGGATCGACCATGATCAGGCGGCATTCTTCCGGCTTGAAGCGGTAGAGCAGCGACAGGATCATCGTGTTGATGGCAACCGACTTGCCTGAACCGGTGGTGCCAGCCACCAGAAGGTGGGGCATCTTTGCCAGTTCCGCGATGATAGGCTCGCCGCCAATCCCCTTGCCGAGGCAAAGCGGCAGGCGATAGTTCGATGCCTCGAAGGTGCGGCTGTCGATCATTTCGCGCAAGTAGACGGTTTCGCGGTTGGCGTTCGGCAGTTCGATACCGATGACATTGCGGCCCGGAACGACCGCAACGCGGGCGGAAAGCGCCGACATGGAGCGGGCAATATCGTCTGCCAGACCGATGACGCGCGAGGATTTGACACCGGGCGCCGGTTCAAACTCATAGAGCGTGACGACCGGGCCGGGGCGGACATGGATGATTTCGCCGCGCACGCCGAAATCTTCCAGCACGCTTTCGAGGAGTCCGGCGCTGCGTTCCAGCATTTCCTGCGTGATGACATTTCCGTCCTGTTCGGGCGGCATCTGCAACAGGTCGCGCGGCGGGAACTCATAAGCGCCGTGCATGACGGGCGCTTCTGCACGGGGGAGGGGCTGCGGCTGGTAAAGCGCAATTGAAGGCGCGGCTTTTGCAACCGGCGCAGGCGCTTCAATCACCGGCTCGGCAACTTCCACGTCCCCGACGACATGCTCTTCCGCTTCCGAAACGGTCAGCACGATTTCATCTTCGGTGGCTTCGCCGACGACTTCCGGCGCAATCTCCGGCTCGGCCGCGACAGGCTGTGGCGCAGGCGCTTCCACTTCTGTCACAGCAACGGGCTGCGGTGCAGCCACTTCGACCGGAACAGGGGCAACCGGCGTCTCCGCGACTGGCTCGACAGGGGCGGCAGCAACCGGCTCAGGTTGCTTGTTCCATTCGCGAATGCGGAACTGCGCCAGAATGGATTCGACCGTTGGCAAAGGCTTGCGCGGTTCAGCCGGAACAGCCGAAACGAGAGGCTCCGCAGGCACAAGCGCAGTATCGACGCCGCAGCCTTCCCAGAAGGCAAAGTCGGATAGATAGGTGAATGCCGACGGCTGCTCGGGAGTTGCAGGCTCGGTTACAACAGCAACCACTTCCGGGGCGGCTTCTACAGGCGGTGTGACGACAGCAACGGGGACCGCGGGCATTGCAGGGGGAACGGGCGCCACCGGCGAACGAACCATGCCCTGCGATACGGTTTTCTGAAGCTCGGCAACAGCCATGGGTTGCTCTTCGGCAACCTTTTCAACGCTGATCACTGGCGCCGCGTCGGCTGCATGCGCCTGCGTCCGCTCATTGATGCTCGGCAGTTCCTCGCCCCGGCGACGCATGAGCTCGACTTCCGGCGTGCGGGTAAAGCGAACATTCTCACCGAGCGAGAAATGGATTTTCCAGGCATCATCGCTGGCAGGATTGTGGCTTCCCGTCTGGCCGCGAGGCTGCTTCGGGTCCTGAGCGTTCTCTGCACGATTTCCTGTCGATGGGGGGAAATTTTCTCTCAAATTACGCATGATACCTGAACCATAGATACTGTCGCCTGAATGAGCCCAAGTAATAAAAAATGAAGGTTAACAACCCCCTTCCGAAACAGCCCAGACGACAGAAATTTCTTGCAGCCAAATCGTGCCGCCGGAAGGCAGTTCGCAACGCATATCACCATCGGTTGCAACACAAAACCAAACAATAACAGCTTGATAAAGACGTTTCTTATATTGATTTATTCGAATTCGAACAATTACAGGTAGCGACGGCGGCCTGTTAATTTTGCCATTCCACGCATCGCCGGAGGTAAATGCCGCTGACGCGGGCAGACTCACCCGTCAGTCCCGTGCCAGCGCGACGACGGGGTCGAGCCTCGAGGCATTTCGGGCCGGAATGAAGCCGAAACCGATGCCGATCAGGCTGGAGCAGACAAGCGCAACCACGATGGATGCCGGCGAATAGATGAGCTGGAACATCGAGTTGAACTGCGCGAACAGCAGGCCGAAACCGACGGCGATGAGTACGCCCAGAACCCCGCCGATCAGGCAGACCAGAATCGCCTCGATCAGGAATTGCTGCAGGATGTCGCTCTGGCGTGCGCCGATCGCCATGCGGACGCCGATCTCGTTGATTCTTTCCGACACGGCGACGAGCATGATGTTCATCACCCCGATGCCGCCAACGAAAAGCGATATGCCGGCGATGCTGGATACGAGAAGGGCAAGCGTCGCAGTGGTGGCCTGAATCGTCTTTTGCAGGCTGTCGGTGTTGAAGATCGAGAAATCCTTTTCGCCATGCCGCTTGGTCAGGAATGCCGTTATCAGCTTTTCCGCTTCAGACGGGTCCATCGTGTCAGCGACGCGCACAAGGATCATCTGCAGGGAACGCGAGCCGGTCATGCGTGTCTGCACGGTGGTGTAAGGGACATAGACTTCGAGCCGCTGCGCGCTACCCATGCCGCGTTCCTCGGCCTTGACCACGCCGACGATCCGTACCGGCACCTTGCTCAGAAGGATAGTCTTGCCGACGACCGAACCCGCTTCGTGAGGAAAGAGCGTCTTCCGGGCGGTTTCATCGACCACCGCCACCTGCGCCAGATCGTTGACGTTGCGCTGATCGAAAAAGCGGCCTTCGAGCAGCTTGCTGTTGCGGGTAACGAAATAATCTGCGCCGACCCCGCTCACGGAAACGCTGACTTCCTTGTCCTCGACGCGGATCGTCGAACTGGTCGAACTGGACGGCGTTGCCGCCAGAACGTAGGGCAGCTTCGCGATTTCGGTCGCATCCGCCAGATTGAGCGTGGTGATAAGCGCCGCTTTCAGGTCGCCAAATCCCTTGCCGGGGCTGATATAGAGCGTATTGGTGCCCAGATCGCTGATCTGCTCGAGAATCTGCTTCTGCGACCCCTGTCCCAGTGCAACCACGCAGACAACCGATGCCGTGCCGATGATAATGCCGAGCATGGTCAGAAAGGTGCGGAGACGGTGCGCGTTCATCGAGCGAAGCGCCATCGAAAACGCCTCGTTGAAGCGATCCCACATCCCGGCGAAAAGCCTTGGCCTGGCGGGGGCCTGTTCAACCGGCACGGACGTCGCAGGGCGTTCGGTTTCACCGTTTCTCGTATCCGAAATGATCTCGCCGTCGCGAATTTCGATGATGCGCTGCGCACGGGCGGCGACCTGCCGGTCATGCGTCACGATGACGATGGTGCGCCCTTCACGGTTGAGCTCCTGAAGGATGCCGAGAACTTCTTCACCGCTATGGCTGTCGAGCGCGCCGGTCGGTTCGTCGGCAAGAATGACCTCCGCATCGTTGATGAGCGCGCGGGCGATGGAAACGCGCTGCTGCTGTCCGCCGGAAAGCTGGCTCGGGCGATGATGCGTGCGTTCGCCCATCCCGAGTCGTTGCAGGATCATGCGGGCTTTTTGACGCCGTTCTTCCTTTTTCTGGCCTGCATATATGGCGGGAATTTCGACATTGCCCACCGCATCCAGCTCGCCCAGCAGATGATAGCGCTGGAAGATGAAACCGAAATGCTCACGCCGCAACTGCGCCAGTTCATCGGCTTCAAGTTCCGATGTGGCGCGGCCGGAAATCAGATATTCGCCTTCAGACGGCCGGTCCAGGCAGCCGAGAATGTTCATCAGCGTCGATTTGCCCGAACCGGACGCACCGATGATCGCCACCATCTCGCCCCGCTCGATGGTCAGGTTCACATGGTTCAGAACCGTCGTGAAGTCGTCGCCCGAGGGGTAATGCCGGGAGACGCCCTTGAGCGAGAGCAGCGGCGCATCAGCCATGTCAGCTACCAGCCGGGGCGGGGGCCGCGACCTGATTGTCGGTCACGACCTTGTCCCCTTCGTTCAGGCCCGAACGAATTTCTATATTCACCTTGTCGGTAATGCCGGTTTCGACGGTCCGTTCTTCGATCTTGCCAGCGCCGGTCACGACGCGCACCTTGGCCTTGCCGGGTTCGTCCGTGTCTTGCAGAGCGGTTACGGGCGCGATCAAGGCGTCTTTTGCCCGTGCGAGCACGATATGAACCTCGGTGGTCATATAGGTCCTGAGCAGCCCATCCGGATTGGGAACCGTGAAAATGCCCTTGTAATAAATGGCGGAAGCGGTGGCAGTGCTGGAGGACGAACTTACTGCCGTAGTCGTGAAGCTCTTGTCGCTGACGATGGAATCCGGTGCGGGTTCGATCTTTTCCAGCTCGGCATCGTAACGCTTCGAATTTTGTCCCGCTATGGTGAAATAAAGCGGCATCCCCTCGCGAACCTGCGTCACGTCCGCTTCCGAAATATCCGCCTCCACCCTCATGGTGTCGAGCTGGCCCAGAATGGCGATTGTCGGCGCGCTCTGCTGCGCGTTGAGGGTCTGGCCTTCCTGAACCACGGTCGCGAGGATCGTTCCATCGATGGGCGCGGTTATGCGGGTATAAGCGAGATTGGTCTCGGCGATCTGCACCTCGACCTTCGCGGCAGCGATTGCCGCTTCGCTGTTCTCGACCTGCGCTTCCTTCACCTTCACGGTGCTGACCGCCTTGTCGTAATCGGCGCGCGCTACGGCATTCTTGCCGATCATCATCTGGTTACGCGCCAGATCCTGCCGGGCCAGTTCCAGATCGGCAAGATTCTGGGCACGGGTGGCTTCGTTCTGGCGAAGTGACGCCTGGGCCTTGTTCAGTTCGTTCTGCTGGTTGGTCGAGTCGATCAGGGCGACGACCTCTCCGGCTTTTATCTGCTGGCCCGGTTTCACTTTCAGGGAAAGAATGCGGCCCGTCGCCTGAGCGCCGATTGCGACCAGATTTTTAGGCCGCAGCGTGCCGGTGGCAAGAACCGAGCTTTCAATCTCGCCGCGCCTGATCTCTGTCGTGGCGGGCAGGGGCTCTTCCTTGGTCAGCGCACGAACGACGAAATAGCCGACGATCAGCAACGCGATGAGGACCGCCAGCCACAGGCGCCAGCGAAAACGGCGTTTCGACTTGGGTTTCATAGTGGTCTCTTATCGGTTGTCAGCGGAGGAATCCGTGTCGTTTTGACGATGCGGGGGCCTGTATAGCTGTCAACGACTTCCGGCTTCGCAACGTCGATGATGCCGTTCCAGCCGCCGCCAAGCGCTTTCTGCAAGGCGACATAATTCAGCACAAGCTCGGTCCGCGCCTGACTGAGCTCGGTTTCCGCGCCGAGAAGATCGCGTTGCGCCGTCAGCACATCCACGAAGCTCTTGGTGCCCGCCCTGTACTGCTCCAGCGTCAACTCGTTGATCTTCCGGCTGTTGCTCACGATTTTCTGCAGTTGCGCAACGCGCAGACGGTTCTGGTTGAGCGATACGCTGGCATTTTCAACTTCGCTGAGCGCCGTCAGGATGACCTTGCGATAGGCGATGAAGGACTGGTCGCGCGCAGCGCGCGCGGCATCCACATCCGCGCTCAATCTCCCGCCCTGGAAGATCGGGACGGTCAGGCTTGGGCCGAAGTTCCAGCTGATCGTCGACAGCTTTCCAAGATCGCCGAAATTGGCGCCGCCCGTATTGATGGCCCCCGTGAGCGAAACACTTGGATAGAGCAGGGCCTGCTTCTGGCCGACGCTGGCATTGGAACTTGCATAATCGCGTTCGGCTGCACGGACATCGGGGCGGCTCAGCAACAGATCGGCCGGAAGTCCGGCTGATATCTTGCCCGGAATGGCCGGGACCGGACGCGGCTTGTCCAGAACGCTGGCCAGCGACGATGAAGACCGCCCGGTCAGGACGGACAACTGGTTCAGATACTGGGCATAGTTGATCCGCAGTCCCGGCACCTGGGATTCTGTCCTGCTGGCCTGCGTTTCCGCATTCAGAAGATCGACCTGAGAAATCTGGCCAGCTTCAAGCTGGCTGCGCGTCAGTGCAACGGTCTGTCGCTGGGAAGCGGCATTGCGCTGCGCAATGGCAATATCGGCCTGCGCACCGCGCAACCGGGCATAATTGGTGGCGATATCGCCGATCAGCGTGACGAGCGCCGCCCGCAATTGTTCATTTGCGGATTCGACATTGTAATAGGCAGTTTCCACGCCGCGCTTGTTGCCGCCGAAAAGATCGAGTTCCCACGTGGTGTTGAAGCCCATGCTCGACTGATTGGTGGCGAATGTCGCCGGGGTGTCAGATCGCTTGTAGCTCCCGTCGCCATCGAGCTTCGGATAAAGCGCGCCGCCCGCCGAAGTGTAATTGGCGCGAGCCTGCCGCACCTTTGCCTTCGCAGTCGCGACATCGGGGCTGCCTGCAATACCGTCCGCTATCAGCTGATCCAGAACCGGGTCCTTCAGCTTTTTCCACCAGTCGCCCAGTTGCGGGATACGGCTGTCAGCCCTGCTGTTCCAACCGGCAGGCGTCACCACATTCGGCGTCTGATAATCGGGACCAACAGTGACGCACGCCGCCAGCATTGGCAGGATGCTTCCTAATACGGTCAGGCGAACAAGCGATATCGTCAATAAATGGGTCCTGAAATTCCGGTGCTGTCCTCGGACGGTATTCACCCACCGAAAACAAGACGCCCTTATATCTGCAACGGCAGCACCCAGGCACCCCAAGCTCGTGGGAGTATACCTTGGGCCACGTCGAGTCGCGTTTGGGTGGCATAATGCCATCCTTCGCCTTCGACCATCAGCGGATGATCGAAGTCAATTGTGGCAATGCACAGGAAATATCAGGATTGTGTGTGGAAGCCGTCAGCTTCCGCCAAGGTCTAGCCTCTGTCGTTTTCCAGCCAGTCGGCAAGCGAGCAGCGGTTTGCGGCGCGCCCGCGCATCGGTTCGGCCATGCACATTGAATTGAGAACGGCTTCCTGCGTAGACTCCACTGCCGCGCGGAACAAGGTATCGATGCGGTTTTCATTGAGCACGGCGATCTCGACCACATCACGCGCTTCATCGTGATCGAATGTCACCGCCGTCGAAAAGCCGATGGCGATATCGCCGCTTCCATGGCCCCAGAAGGCGCCGAGACGCGCCAGCCCTGCGCCGCAGCGGCGCGTCACGCGCTTCAACTGGCGGTGTTCCATCGGAACATCGGTCGCAAGCACCAGAATGACCGAACCCTTTTCCGGTTGCGCTTCGGCCTTGGGCGAGGGCCTGCGTCCATCGGGAAGAACCAGATCACCGGCCCGACCGAAATTGGTGAGCGCCAGAACGCCGAGATGATGCACCTTGCCGCCCAGTTCGAACTGGCGCGAGGAGGTGCCGATGCCGCCCTTGAAGCCGAAACAGCTCATGCCGGTGCCTGCACCGACATTGCCTTCGCCAACAGTCGTTTCAGCAAACTTCAGAGCTTCCCTTGCGTCAGCTTCCGTAACGGCCATCGCCTGAATATCGTTGAGCGGGCCGTCATTGCATTCCAGAACGACCGGATTGACGGTTGCCGTGGTACGGCCAATATCGGGATTGGCCGCAATCGCCTCGCGGATCAATGCATTGGCGCAGGTTCCGACGCCGAACGTGTTGGTCAGCAGGATCGGCGTTTCCAGCGTGCCCAGTTCCTCGACCTGCACGAGACCGGTGCTCTTGCCGAACCCGTTGATGACATCGCAAGCGGCCAGCACCTTGCGGCGATACAGGTTGCCGTCATGCGGGATGATCGCCGTCACGCCGGTGTTTATATCGCCGCTGCGCAAGGTGCGGTGCCCCACGCGCACGCCCGGCACATCGGTGATGGCGTTATTCTCGCCCGGCTGCATGATGCCGCAAATGATGCCGTAGTCGCGTGCCTTGCCAGTCATGGTCATTTTCCGTTGATGCTAGAGCATTTCCAGCAAAAGTGCGAAGCGGTTTTGCGTAGGATAATGCGACAAAACAAATAGATAGAGCATTTCCAATGATTCAAGGAAACAGGAAATGCTCTAGGGGCAGGGCGTCAAAGACGCCCGGCCTCGATGATGCGTTTGAGGAAAGCCTGCGTGCGCTCCCCTTGCGGATTGCCGAAAATCTGCGACGGAGGGCCTTCTTCATAGACCTTGCCGTTTTGCAGGAAACAGACCTTGTCCGCAACCTCGCGGGCAAAACCCATTTCATGCGTGGCCAGAACCATGGTCATGCCCTTCTTGGCAAGATCGCGCACAATGTCCAGCACTTCCGACACCAGTTCGGGATCGAGCGCCGAGGTGATTTCATCAAGCAGCAGCAGCGTCGGGTCCATCAGCAGGGCGCGCACGATGGCGACGCGCTGTTGCTGGCCGCCGGACAGGCGGTCCGGATATTCCTTCGCCTTGTGATCGAGCCCGATGCGTGCGAGCAGCGCCAGACCTTTTTCCTGGGCTTCCTTCACCGGCATGCCCAGCACCTTCGTCGGTCCCAGCGTGACATTCTCCATCACCGTCATGTGCGGAAACAGATTATAGCCCTGGAAGACGATGCCGATCTCCCGGCGCAGAATGTCGAGGTCCACGCCCGGCCCGGTGACCCGGTCGCCGTGCAGCCGGATTTCGCCTTCGTCGATGGTTTCCAGCCGGTTGATGCAGCGCAACAATGTGGACTTGCCGCAGCCGGAAGGTCCGATCAGGCACACGACCTGATGTTCCTCGATGTTGAGGCTGATGCCGGACAGAACTTCCAGCGCGCCATAGCGCTTGTATGCCTTGTCGATTTCTACGAGTGCCATTGTCCGTCCCCTTACATGCTCGAGCGCATTTTTCTGCGATCACGTTCGATCAGGCGATCGACAAAGCGGGCCTGCGGAATGGTGATGACGATGAACAGGATGGCGACAGTGGTGACAGCCGACAGGTTGAAGTAGTTCGCCGCGATGATCTTCGACTGGTTGAAGGCATCGATGGTGCCGATGATGGCGACCAGTGCGGTATCTTTCTGCAGGCTGATGCAATTGTTCATCAGCGGCGGAATGATGCCGCGCACGGCCAGCGGCACAACCACATAGCGCATGGTGCGCGCATAGGAGAGGCCGAGCGAACGCGCCGCCGCGATCTGGCTTGGATGCACGCTTTCAATGCCTGCGCGATAGACTTCCGACGTATAGGCGCCGTAGGTCAGCGTCAGCGCGATGATGGCATAGGCGTTGGACGACAGGTCCTTGAGGATCGGCAGGCCGGTCAGCGGCAGGCCGAAACCGATGAGATAGATCGTGATGATGGCTGGAAGCCCGCGAAACAGATCGCTGTAAAGCGTTGCAAGCACGCGGATCGGCTTGCCAGCCTTACCCGGCAGGGTGCGCGCAATGGCGATGACGAGCGCCCAGACGAGGATGAGTATGGCCGAGACGAAGAAGATGACGATATTCGTGCCGAAGGCCTTCAGCACCGTGCCCGCCGATTTGGCGATCAGGCTGACGTCGAAGAAGGTCCGGCTGACGGCTGCGTCATTAACGATCATGAACCACGCGCCGGCGCAGATGATGAGGACCGCCACCGCATAGGAAATCACCTGCCAGGAAAGGTCGGATGCCTTTGCACCGAGTTCGCGGCCACGGTAAATGTCCGTGCTCTTTCCGGATTCGCCCGAAATCTGCACGGCGCGCCATGCAAACCACAGGACGGCGAGCGGCGCCAGCAGCAAGGCCGTGCCGACCGCGACGACGGGCAGTTCGGGCCAGCCCTGCGAAATCGTATAGGCCGAAACGCTATAGACCGTCTGGCCCGCAGCCAGAAGGGTGAGGAAGGAAAAGACGAAAGCGAACAGGGAACGACCGCCATGGGTGCGAACCTTGTTTCGGACACGCCATTGCCGCGCGCGTTCCGCGCCTGCATCCGGTGCCGGATAAGACATGATTTATTCTCGCTGAAACAGTATGGGGAACAGTCGGTCCGGGCCGCAACCGACGTTGCGGCTGCGACCCGGGAACCGTCAGATCAAGGCTTCCAGAGCGGAACGTCGGAAGGCGACGTACCCCAGGACGGAAGCAGGTAGGCGGCTTCGAGCTTCTTCAGCGTGCCGTCCTTTTCCATGTCCTCGATCAGCTGATCGATGACCTTCTTGTTTTCCGAACCCTTCGGGTAGATGCCTGCGGTCTGGCCGCCGGACTCATACTTGCCGACAACCGCCAGCTTTCCGTTGGAATTGTGCACCTGTCCGAGAATGATCGAAAGATCGGTCATCACGGCATCGACCTTGCCTGCGGCAAGGGCGGTGAACATCGACGCCGTATCGTCGAACACGTCGAGGCTTGCGACCTTCAGCGTGTCCTGTGCGAACTGAACCAGCGTCGTACCGGCCTGCGTTCCGATCTTCCCGGTCTTCATGTCGGCTTCCGTCACCGGCTTGTCGGCGCGCGCGGCGACACCGTAAGCGGAACTCATGTAAGGAACCGAGAAATCCACGACCTTCTTGCGCGGTTCGGTGACCGAGATCAGCGCGAGCGCGATGTCGTAATCCTTGTTCTGTCCGGCCACAATGGAATCGAATGAGGCGTTGACGAGCTTTACCTTGTCGAGGCCCAGACGATGCGCGATGTTGACGGCCATGCAGAATTCATAGCCGTCCTTGATGGTATCGGGCGTATCGCCGTTGAACTGGCCAAGGGCGGGCAGGTTGATGATGACGGTGAACTGTCCGTCGACCGCCGGATTGATCTTGGCCGAACCCTTTTCACCGGTCAGCGGGCAGTCGCCGTAACCTTCGGTGGCTGCCGATGCGGTTCCCGCACCTGCCAGCGCTGCCGCGCTGGCAAAAAGTGCACCATAGGCTGTCTGTTTCAGTAGTCTTTTTATTGTCATTTTCCCCTCTTGCTTTCATTTTTTGAGGTTAAGGTTGAAATACCGGCTCCGCTCCCGTGCGAGCCATGTCCATGTAGATCTCCTGCAGACGGCGGGTGAGTGGCCCGGGCTTGCCGTCAGAGACTGTGTGATCCTGAATGCCGATGATCGGCGTCACGAAGCTCGATGCGCTCGTGAGGAATGCTTCCTTGGCGGCCTTTGCCTCATCGACCGTGAACAGGCGCTCCTCGATGCGAAGGTTCTGTTCTTCCGCGATCTTGATGACGGCGCGGCGCGTGCAGCCGGGCAGGATGGCATGCGAGTTGGGCCGCGTTACCAGCACATTGTCAGCCGTGATGATGAATGCCGTCGAGGAGCCGCCTTCGGTGACGAAGCCGTCTTCGACCAGCCAGACCTCGTGGAAACCCTTGCTCTTGGCCTGTTTCTTCGCCAGCACCTGCGCCAGAAGCATGACGGTCTTGATGTCGCGGCGCGCCCAGCGCGTATCCGGCGCAACGTCCACACGCACGCCGTTCTGGACCGATGGCGCATTGGCGAGGTTCTTCGCCTGCGTGAACATGACGAAATTGGGCTTGATGTCATCCGTATAGACGAAATCGCGTTCGGCTTCGCCGCGCGTCACCTGCATATAGACGACTCCTTCGTGCATCTTGTTGCGGACGATGAGTTCGATCTGCGCGGCGCGGATCGCATCCAGCGAGGCAGGCAATGGTATTCCGAGTTCCTTGACGGAACGCTCCAGACGAGCCAGGTGAAGTTCGTTATCGACAAGACGGCCATCGATGACAGCGCTGACTTCGTAAATCCCGTCACCAAAAAGAAAGCCGCGATCGAACACCGACACTTTCGCTTCATTCTCAGCGACGAAAGCGCCGTTCAAATAAATTACCCTGGCCAAAACACGTCCTCGGACATCTGTGTGATTGATTGGTCGGGACGGTAGGAAAAAACTTTTGGAGCCGCCAATGCTATGTTTTGCAATAACTATGCAGAAATTGCATAAGGGGCAGAGGTGGGGAAACAAACGAGAACGGCAGTATGAGAGACGGAAGATCGCCTCTCATACTTCAGGCATCGGCGCGGCCCGCAGCCTTTCAAATCATTGCGCGGGGCGGGAGAGGGGGAGCCCTTTCTTGCCAGCGTAGAAGACCAGAATCGTGGCTCCCTCCTTGCCGGTATAACCCCGGTGAGCAATATCAACCGTTTCCGGCAGCACCTCTCCCGCCTTCAAGGTGCGTTTTTCACCGGTGGATTTTTTCTCCACGGTTAGAACCCCCTCCAAGACGTAGCCAACATTCGGGGCCGGATGTTCATGCCACGCCAGACGTGTGAAAGGTGAAATGGTAATTTTCAAAACAGAGAGCTGAGGCGTACCTTCCGGATAGGACTTGTAAACCGTCCCATCCCACGATTGTTCGGACTCCAGCAGTTTTTCACTCTTCACGCCGGGGGTGTTATTGGCATCCGCATGAGCGGACAAAGGAACGAACAGAGAGAAAGAAGACAAGAAACACAAACTATAAATATATAAACGCATTATCATCCTTCCACGGTGGAAAAATCGTTTCTCGGATCACGTGGTGATATATACATTCGGCATCACTTGCCGCAACACCTATATATTTGACTGGTATTTCAATTTTTACACTACCTATATTCAATTCCCACTATGACAGATCACCTGCATTTGAATTGAATAATCGCCTAAAAATTTCAAATCTATTTACATATATATTTCATGAGAACATCTGCGAAATCGGGTTTCGGCATGGTGAGCCGATGACGTTTTCATTTGCAATTAGTGTAGAAGAAAATAAGCGCTAATTATGATCATACGCATCACCTCCCCTTGAGAAGGCCCGCCCCATGGAACTGAAATGGCTGGAAGACTTCATCGCGCTGGCGGCAACGTCGAGTTTCTCGCGCGCGGCAGATACCCGTCATGTGACGCAATCCGCGTTTTCCCGCCGCATCAAGCAGCTTGAACTCTGGCTGGGCGTTACACTGGTCAACCGGGCGACGTTTCCGGCCGAACTTACCCGCGAGGGACGGACCTTCCTGCCTGTCGCGCAGGAAACCGTTCGCCAGTTCTACAACACGCGCAAGGCGCTGCAGCCGAGCCGCGAGGTTCAAAACCCCGTCCTCACATTTTCAGCGCTGCACACGCTGACGGTCACCTTCTTCCCCCACTGGCTGAAGCAGATCGAGAATGACATTGGCGGCATACGCTCAATGCTCAGTCCGGATCGCGGCGGCTTCGAGGACAACATAGCGACGCTGACGGAAGGGGAGGTACATTTCTTCCTGACCTATGCGCACAGTTCGGTGCCGATCCTCATCGACCGCACGCAATTTCCCTATATCGTGCTTGGCACGGAACGGCTGTTGCCGGTCTCGCGCCCTTCGCCGGCAGGGCCGACGCTCGACCACGCCATTGCCAGCGGAGAAGCGCTGCCATATCTGAGCTATGGCGACTTTTCCTTCTTCGGGGCCGTACTGTCGCAGAAATTTGCATCCGGCAACGCGTTCGAGCGTCAGGTAGTCCACGAGAACACCATGTCGATCGGTCTCAAGGCCATGGCGGTTGCCGACTGGGGCACCGCATGGCTGCCGGAGAGCCTCATCTACGACGAATTGCGGCGAGGCGAGCTCGTACCGGCTTCTGCCGATCCCTACTGGGACGTCACTGTCGAAATCCGCATCTATCGTCATGATGCAGCACTTCCGGCCCATGCAGAAAGCTTCTGGGAATATTTGCAGGCAAAAGATCGGGCAATATCTGAAAAGGGCGATTGACAGCACCCCGCTGTCAGCGCTGTAAAAGGCAACATATCTTCAGCCGGTAGCAGGGGACACATCGCGGCATGAAAGTTACCATTGAACAGACGCTCGATCAGGCAGGTACGGGCGCATTTCAACGCGGTCTTCTGGGCGTGTTCGGTCTGGTCTGGGCCGCCGACGCCATGCAGGTGCTGGCGGTCGGCTTTACCGGCGCATCCATCGCGCGGACATTCGGGCTCACCATCCCGCAGGCCTTGCAGACCGGCACGCTGTTTTTCCTCGGCATGCTGATCGGTGCTGCCGCATTCGGCAGGCTGGCGGACAAATACGGTCGTCGCCGCGTGCTTCTGATTACCGTCGCCTGCGATGCCGTGTTCGGGTTGCTTTCGGCATTTGCGCCAAATTTCGGCATTCTGCTTGCCCTGCGCTTCATGACGGGTGTGGCAGTGGGTGGAACCTTGCCGGTCGATTACGCGATGATGGCGGAATTCCTGCCCGCGAGGAACCGTGGCCGCTGGCTCGTGATGCTGGAAGGCTTCTGGGCGGTCGGCACGGTTATCATTGCGCTTGCGGCCTGGGCGACAAGTCTCGCGGGCGTCGAGGATGCATGGCGCTATATCTTCATCGTCACGGCAGCCCCCGCTCTTATCGGCATCTGGCTGCGCCTCTGGGTGCCGGAATCCCCGATGCATCTTCTCAAGTCGGAACGCCCGGAAGAAGCGAAATCAGTCATGAACCGCGTGCTTCGCCGCAACGGCAAGCCAGAACTGCCGCCGAAAGCCCGCCTCGAAGCGCCGCTCATGGTCACGAATGAAAAGCTGCTCTCGCCCAATCTGCGCCAGCGCACGCTGACGACACTGGCGATCTGGTTTCTCGTTTCGGTTTCCTATTACGGCATTTTCACCTGGATACCGGCAAAGCTCGCCGGTGACGGCTTCGGCTTTGTCCGCGGTTACGGCTTCCTTGTCGTGGTTGCACTGGCGCAATTGCCGGGCTACGCGCTTGCCGCCTATGGCGTCGAGGCGTGGGGACGCAAGAAGACGCTGATTGCCTTCCTGTTCATCAGCGCTGCCGCCTGCGCGCTCTTTACCGTCGCCAACAGTTCCGCAGTCGTGGGTGCGTCCATTCTCATCATGAGCTTTGCGCTGCTTGGCACATGGGGCGCGCTCTATGCCTTCACGCCGGAGCTTTACCCGACCGGATTGCGCGCAAGCGGAATGGGAGCGGCAGGCGCGATGGCTCGCCTTGGCGGCCTGCTTGCACCGTCCGCGCTGGCGCTCGTCATCAGCCAGAGTTTCTATGTGGCAGTAGCACTGTTTGCGGGGCTTCTGGCGCTGGCCGGCATCATCGCCTTCTTCATCGATGTGGAAACGCGGCAGAAGGCGCTGGACTGACGATCAGGCCCGGAAGCCAATCCGGCTTCCGGCTTATTCAGCTATACTGTATTCGCCAGCCACTGCCTTCGGTAGGCGGCATAGGCGTCGTTGCGTGGCTTGAATATCCTGCCATGTTTTTCGGGAACGGTTGCGCCTGCAAGCAATCCGGCGCCAAGCGCGGTGCCGGTCGATCCCGTGACCGCTTCAACATCGCGGCCCGTAAAGTTCGCGAGGGCTTCAAGATAGGTCACGTTTCCAGCAAACGGGCCTTCGACAATGACCGGGCCATCGGCACCCAGCAGCCGAAGACAAGTTTCCGTCATCAGCGCGGCATAGATGCAGGCGGCAACATGGCGCTCCGCATCGCTGGTCGTCTCCGCGTTGATCCAGCGAAGGCTGGAATGCGGGTAGGGGCCGCAGCCGGGAACGGCCGAAGGCTGCGCCATGATCCGCCGCTCCAGCACCCGCGCCACAATATCAGGCAATTCGGCGGCCGGAGGCACGGACAATCCCTCGGTCATGAGGTCGAACTCGCGCCCGCCCATGTAACGCGCAGAAGGCACCGCTCTTCCATAGGCATCGACATTGGCCAGAGTGTCTCGCGCCGGGTCCAGCCCGTCGAGATTGCCGCCAACGGCAAAGCTGACGACCCATGTCCCGGTCGAAACCACCGAAAACGAACCATCGCGATCCATCAGATGCGCCAGCAGCGAGGCGTTAGAATCGTGAATGCCGCAATGAACCGGCACAGACCGGCTTAGGCCGATTTCCTCGGCAATTTCAGGAAGCACATTGCCGAGCGCATCGAAGGCAGAGCGAAGCGGCGGAAATTTCTCGCGAATGTCCAGCCGGTCAACGAGGGGCGAGAAGGCGGATTCCTTCGGCAGCCATAGATCGGTGTGGCACCCGAGCGACGTCACTTCCGTGGCCGCTATGCCGGTCAGGCGCCACGCCCAATATTGGGGATAGGTGAATATGAAATGCACCTGCGCAAAATCGTCTGGAAACGTGGTCTTCAGAAAATGAAGCTGCGCACCAAGGTTGAGGCCGAGCGAAAGCGACGGGGAAAACGTATCCTTGAAATCGGGTTTGATGGCGGCATAGGCGGCACGGATTTCTGCCGGATAGTCGAGTTCATAATCGAGGACAGGCATCGCCAGAGTGCCGTCCGCCGCGACAAGGGCGGCTGATGCGCCGTGCGTCGTGATTGAAATGGCGTCGAAGCCCGGATCTCGGGCAAAAGCTGCAAGACTTTTCAAGAAAAAGCGCCACAGCCCGTCAATGTCATAATGCGGATAGGGACCATCGCGCAGCACAATATTGGGCATGCGGCTGGCCGCAATCTCTTCGCCGCTCGCCGCATCCAGCACAACGACCTTGGCGTTTGTCTTGCCTATATCCAGAATGGCAATGTGTTTCATGGGCGCTTCATGGCATATGAAAGACAGGCTTGAGGTCCACCGAAACCGGCGAATTGTCCGGATTGGTCGCCATGATGTCGGCCATATGCGCCCACCACTTTTTCATCACCGGATGATCGGGCAGGGCGGCCATGCCGTGATTGGCACTGCGCGTCAGCACGCCGAAGAGGGCACTGCTCTCCTCATCGAAATAGATGGCATAGTCCGACACGCCAGCCTTGTGCAAGAGTTCCACCAGTTCCGGCCATATCGCGTCATGGCGGCGGCGATATTCCGCTTCCATGCCGGGGTTCAGCTTCATGCGAAATGCATAGCGTTCACTGGTCATGCAGCGCGCCTCGCCCTGAGCTGCCTGACAAGGATGGGCAGTGAAATGGTGACGATCAGAAGCAGGCCGATGAAGATCGACATGACGATGCCCGGCACATTGAGAAGACCAAGGCCGAAGGTCACGAGGCCCATCACGAAAGCGGCGATCACCACGCCGACGATCGTGCCCGAGCCGCCGAGGATCGACACGCCGCCAAGCACCACCATGGTGACGATTTCCAGTTCCCAGCCCTGCGCGATGGACGGGCGCGTGGAGCCGAGGCGCGAGGTAAGGCAGACCGCAGCAATGCCGCTCATCACCCCGGTCATGAGGAAAAGCACAAACTTGGTTTTCTCGACCGGAATGCCGGAAAAGCGCGACGCAAATTCATTGTTGCCGATGGCATAGATGCGGCGCCCGAAACTGGTCCGGTGCAGGAGCACGCCAAACAGCAGGGCAAAGAGCACAAACAGCGCGAATTCGAACGAGATCACCCAGAACACATAGCCCTGTCCGAAATAGGCAAAACTTTCCGGATAGCCGCCAAAGGCCTGATCGCCGAGCACGATATAGGAAATGCCGCGAAACAGGCTCATCGTGCCGATGGTGACCACGATAGAGGGCAGTTTCAGCCCTGCAACCAGCCCGCCATTGATCGCGCCGCAGACAAGACCCGTGCCGATGCCGATCAGGACGAGGCCGGGAGTGCCGACGCCAGCCTGCGCCGCCGCGCCCATGGCCGTGGAGGCAAGCGCGATGATGGCGGCGACCGAAAGGTCGATCTCACCGGAAATGATCAGAAGCGTCATCGCGAAGGCGATCAATGCCTTTTCGGTAAAGTTGAACGTGGCGTCCGACAGGTTCCAGGCATTGAGGAAATAAGGCGAGGCGAAGGAATTGGCGATGAAGATCGCAATCGCCACGCCAAGCAGAAGCATTTCCCAGCTTGCGAAGATGCGCGAGAAAGGCGTTCCGAGCCGGTCGGGAATGTGACGGCGCTGTTCGTTATTCATGCCGCAGCCTCCTCATAAGTCTTTGCGGCCTTGTCGCGCAGGATGATGCGTCCGCGCCGCTTTTCCTGCCGCGCATTGAAGATCACGGCCAGAATGATGACGGAACCGGAGATCGCCATCTGCCAGAAGGGCGATATGTCGATGACCGGCAGGGCGTTCTTGATGACGCCGAGGAAAAGCGCGCCCAGCACCGCACCGGCAACCGTACCGATCCCGCCAAGCGTCGAGATGCCGCCGATGACGCAGGCCGCGACGCTGTCGAGTTCGAACCCGGCTGCAACATCCACATAGGCGACGGCATAGCGCGACACCCAGAGATAGCCGCAAAGCCCGGCAAGCGCGCCCGACAGCACAAAGGCGAAGAAGCGCGTGCGCCCCACATCGATGCCGGTATAGACGGCGGCGGTCGGGTTGCCGCCCGAGGCATAAAGCGCGCGCCCGAAGAAGGTCCGCGTCAACAGCACATAGATCAGCGCGACGATCAGGATCGCCGTCCAGCCAAGCAGCGGCAGGCCGAAAACCACCGTGCGTGGCGTGTTGAGAAACGGCGCCGTCATCTGGTGCGCATTGACCCACGCGCCGCCGGAGAGCACGAAGGCCATCCCGCGATAGATGGTAAGCGTACCCAGTGTGACGACAATGGCCGGAATGTTGAGCTTCCAGACGAGAATGCCGTTGATCGCACCCAGAACCGCACCGATGCCAACGGCCAGCACGATGAGAAGCACCAGCGGCAGGCCGGGATAGGTCGCGTTCAGCATCGCGACCGCCATGCCGGTAAAGGCGAGATTGGCGGCGACCGACAGATCGATGGATTTTGTCAGGATCACCGCCATCTGCCCGAGCGCGATGATGATCAGGATCGACGTATCGTTGAAAATATTCGCCAGATTTCCGGCGCTGGCGAAGCCCGGCGCGCGGCTTGCGAACAGCCCCACCATAAGCGCGATGATAACGAGGAGCAGGAGTTCGCGCTGCTTGAGCAACTGTTTCATCGTCTACTCCGTGTTTCCGGTGGCGGCGCGCACCAGCACTTCCGCGTCGAGACTGGCGCGCTCGAACATGCCTTCCATCAGCCCTTCGCGCATCACCATCACCCGGTCCGACATGCCGATGATTTCCGGCAGTTCCGACGAGATCATGATGATGCTCAAGCCTTCTGCCGCCAGTTCGCTGATGAAGGCGTGGACCGCGGCCTTGGAGCCGATGTCGATGCCCTTGGTCGGCTCGTCGAGAATGATGACCTTCGGGCTGGTGGCAAGCCACTTGCCGATGACGACCTTCTGCTGGTTGCCGCCGGATAGGGTTCCGACAGGGACCGAAAGTGCGGCGGCGCGCAGGTCGAAACGCTCGGCATATTTGCGCGCCAGCGCCAGTTCTTCCGCCATGCGCAGAAAGCCGTTGCGTGACGTGCGGGCAAGCGAGGGCAGCGACACATTCTGGAAGATCGGCAATTGCAGCACGGCGCCGTGGCGTCCGCGCTCTTCCGGCACATAGACGATCCCATGCGCCACCGCATCGCCGGGGCGGCGGATGCTGATCTCGCGGTCTTCCAGCACGACACGGCCGCTCGAAGGCCTGGTGATGCCGAAGAGCGACTGCGCGAACTCCGAACGCCCAGCACCGACAAGTCCATAAACGCCGAGAATTTCACCCTTGCGCAGCTCAAATGAAATGTCGCGAAATTCGGTCGGATGCGAATAGTTTTCAACCTTCAGCACGGGCTTGCCGATGGCGACAACCTGCTTGGGAAAAGCCTGCTCGACGGAGCGCCCGACCATCATGCGCACGATATCATTCTGCCGCGTATCGGCCAGCGCGCCGTGTCCCACGGCGTGACCGTCGCGGAAAACGGCATAATTATCGGCGATTTCATAAACTTCATCGAACTTGTGGCTGATGAACAGGATGGCCTTGCCCTGCGCCTTCAGCCGCGCCACGATGCGGAACAGATCGTCCACTTCCTTGCGCGACAGCGCAGCGGTGGGCTCATCCATGATGACGATGCGTGAATCCACCGACAAGGCGCGGGCAATGGCGACCAGATGGCGTTGCGCGATGGACAGTTCCTTCAGCTTGATACGCGCATCGACGGTCGTTTCCAGCGACGACAGCAGCGCCTGTGAGCGCGCATAAACGGCCTTCCAGTTGACAAAGCCCAACCTCGTGCGCGGCGCATGGCCGAGATAGATGTTTTCGCCCACCGACAATTCGTCGAAAAGCACGGTTTCCTGATGAATGGCCGTAACGCCGTGATCGGTCGCATCCTGCGCCGTCGCGAAATGCACCGGCTTGCCGTCGATAAGGATTTCGCCTTCGTCGGGCTGGTAGATACCGGTCAGGATTTTCACGAGCGTGGATTTTCCCGCGCCGTTCTCGCCGATCAGCGCCGTCACCTTGCCAGGATAAAGCGCGATGTTCACGTCATCAAGCGCTCGCACACCCGGAAAGGTCTTGGCTATGCCGCGCATTTCCAGAATGGGCTGGTCCGTGGCGGCAAGTGCCGGCTCTCCGCCGGATTGGCCGCCGGATTGGCCGTTGGATAGAAAGGCTGCATTCATCGCAGATACCTGAAATCGGGTTTGGAAAGCGACAGGCGGCATTGGGTGCGACACCCAATGCATCTTTCGTGCGCGCATCCCGAAAACCGGTTTCCACTTTTCGGGATGCGCTTTTCCGATCAGAAGACCTTGGAGAACTCGTCGATATTCGACGCGTCATAGACGAACGGATCGCTCATCGCAGCTTCGCCGTTATCGCCGATCTTGATCTTGCCCATGCGTCCGGCTTCGATTTCAGAGCCCGGCTTGCCATCGGCATCGCCCTTGACGAGGTGATAGGCAATCTGGGTTGCCGAATAGCCGAGGTCGATCGGGTTCCAGATCGCGAATTCCTTGGTCGCGCCCGACTTGATGGCACCGGCCATTTCGGAGGGAAGGCCAAGGCCCGTCACATAGACTTCGCCGATCTTGCCCGCATCCTTCACGGCCTGCGAGGCGGCGAGGACGCCAACGGTGGTCGGCGCCACGATGACCTTGACGTTCGGGTTCGACTTCAGGAGGCCCTGTGCTTCACGATAGCTCTTGTCGGCCAGGTCGTCACCGTAAACAGTCGTCACCAGATTGAGGCCGGGGAAGTCTTTCAGCTGCTTCTTCATCTCGCCGATCCAGATATTCTGGTTGGTCGAGGTGGTGGTGGCGGAAAGGATCGCGAAATCGCCCTTGCCATCCGGCAGGTGATCGGCGGCAAGCTTGAGGCACATCTTGCCGATCAGTTCGTTCGAGGACGGATTGAGGTGAACGATGCGGCCTTCAGGTGCGACGCCCGAATCCCACGAAATGACCTTGATGCCGCGCTGCGCGGCTTTCTTCAGGGCAGGGACGACCGCATCCGGGTCGTTGGCAGAAATGGCGATTGCGTCAACGCCCTGCGCGATCAGGGAATTGATGACCTCGATCTGGCCTTCCGCCGTCGTCGTGGTCGGGCCGGTATAGATGACCTCTACACTATCCCCTCCCTCGGCCAGTTCCTTGGCGGCTTCCTGCGCGCCCTTGTTGGCAGCTTCAAAGAAGCCGTTGCCGAGCGACTTTGCGACAAGCGCGATCTTCATGTCGGCGGCCTGCGCGTGGGTGGCCATGAAGGCCACGGCCAGCGCTGTACCCAGTACAAGTTTCTTGAAAAGTTTCATGTCTCATTCCTCCCAGTATAAAGACATATGTTTGCTTCGTCCGGTTCGGAACCGGAGCGTAAGTCAGGTCCGGCTCAGGCTACCTCGGCGGAACCTTCGCCTTCGTCACCCCTGCCTGCATTTGCGGAAACCTGCGCCACGATGAGCCGGATGCCCGCATTTTCCACCATGCGCCGCGCTTCGTCCGAAATGCCGTCATCGGTGATCAGCGTGCTGACCCGGTCGAGAGGGCAAAGGATGAGGCTGGAACGGCGCGTGAATTTCGTTGAATCGACCATCAGGACAAGTTCGTCCGCCTGGCCCATCAGCTTCTGTTCGCTCTGGATGATCAGCGCATCGGACTCCATCACCCCGAGCGGGCTGATGCCCTGACAGCCCATGAACATGCGTCGTCCGTAGAAGTTACGGATGACGTCGTTGTCAAACGGCGACAGGATCAGGCTCTGGTCGCGATAGATCGCGCCGCCGGGCACGATCACCGTGCTTTTCGACTGGCGCAGAAGATGTTCCGCGATGGCAAAGGAATTGGTCAGCACCTGCAAGCGGCGCGGGGCGAGATAATGCACCATCTGGAAAGTCGTGGACCCGCCATTGATGATGATGCTGTCGCCTTCCTCGCAAAGCGCCACGGCCTCGCGGGCGATGGCGCGCTTGCGATCCGCATTTTCCGATTCCGAAACCTTGAATGGACGTCCGGTCAGGCTGGCGAACTGCGGCGGATGGATGGCCTCGGCCCCGCCGCGCACGCGCTTGATGCGGCCCTGCATATGGAGCGACGCGATATCCCGGCGAAGGGTCGCTTCCGACGCTTCCGTCAGTTCCACCAGATCCTGAATGGTGATCACCGGCTTTTCCTGAACTGCGCTCAGGATGATGCGGTGGCGCTCTCGTTCGTGCATGGCTCCTCCTTTTTCTTGTATCGGGCAAAAAGCCTGCGCGTGTCAATCACAAACAATCACAACAGCGCACAAAAATCACATTAATGATTGAAGATGATTGTTTGTGATTGACAGCAATTCCTTTCATACGTCATATCTGCCGCTAACATGATCGCTGGCGCATCGGACGGGCACATGGCCCGGACATGCGGATTGCGATCCACCATAACAGCATTGGGAGGATGACATGGTGGCCCAGAGCAGGCTTCTCGAAAACCGGTGGGATGACGCCAGGGCGGCAACGATGGATGAGCCGGGCAAGCTGCTCTATCGCTCCAATCTGCTCGGTTCCGACAAGCGCATCACCAATTACGGCGGCGGAAACACCTCCGCCAAGGTCGAGGAAACCGATCCGCTCACCGGCGGGAAGGTGCAGGTTCTCTGGGTCAAGGGCTCGGGCGGCGATGTCGGCACGATCAAGCTCGACGGTTTCGCCACGCTCTATCAGGACAAGCTCAACGCTTTGAAAGGCATCTATAAAGGCGTCGAGGACGAGGACCGCATGGTCGGCTTCCTGCCGCACTGCACGTTCAATCTCAACCCGCGCGCCGCTTCCATCGACACGCCGCTGCATGGCTTCGTGCCTTTCAAGCATGTGGACCACATGCACCCGGATGCGATCATTGCCATCGCAGCCTCCAAAAACTCCCGTGAACTGACGGCCGAGATTTTCGGTGACGAAATCGGCTGGCTGCCATGGCGTCGCCCCGGTTTTCAGCTTGGCCTCGATCTTGAAGCCTTCGTGAAGGCAAACCCGGACGCCAGGGGCGTTGTCCTTGAAAGCCATGGGCTTTTCACCTGGGCCGACGATGCGAAGACCTGCTATGAAACCACCCTCGCCATCATCAACAAGGCCATCGAATGGCTGGACCAGAAGACGGCAGGCAAGGCTGCTTTCGGCGGCGCTGCCGCGCAAAGCCTGGCCGCTTCCGAACGCCGCGCCATCGCCGCGCGGCTGATGCCGGAAATTCGCGGGCTTATCGGCAGGGATGAGCGCAAGCTCGGCCATTTTGACGATCAGGATTCCGTTCTGGAATTCGTGAATTCGAAGGAACTGCGCCCACTCGCAGCTTTGGGCACATCCTGCCCGGACCACTTCCTGCGCACCAAAATCCGTCCGCTGGTCATCGATTTCGATCCCGCCAAGCCGGATGTTGATGCGGTCGTTGCGGGGCTTGAAGGCGCACTGGAAACCTATCGTGCCGATTACAAACGCTATTATGAGGCGTGCAGGCATGACAATTCGCCGAAGATGCGCGATCCCAATCCGGTGATCTTCCTGATCCCCGGTGTCGGCATGCTGTCCTTTGCCCGCGACAAGGCGACGGCGCGCATTGCCGGAGAGTTTTATGTCAATGCGATCAATGTGATGCGCGGTGCATCCGGCGTATCGGAATATCAGGGCCTGCCGGAACAGGAAGCCTTCGATATCGAATACTGGCTGCTTGAAGAAGCAAAGCTGCAACGTATGCCGAAGCCAAAGAGCCTTGCGGGCCGCGTTGCATTCATCACCGGCGGCGCTGGCGGTATTGGTTTTGCGACCGCCGAAAAGCTGGCGGGCGAGGGTGCTTGCGTGGTTCTGGCGGATATTGACGCAGGATCGCTCAAAACCGCTCACGAAAATCTCGTAAAGCGGTTTGGTGCCGATCAGGTGCGCAGCGTCGAACTGAATGTCACCGACGAGCACGGCGTAGCCAACGCCTTTGTTGAAGCCAGTGTCGAGCTTGGCGGCATCGATATTCTGGTGTCCAATGCCGGTATCGCTTCATCCGCGCCGGTGGAAACCACCGAACTTTCCATGTGGAACCGCAATATCGACATTCTGGCGACCGGCTATTTCCTTGTGTCGCGAGAGGCATTCCGCCTGTTCCGCCGCCAGAAGATCGGCGGCAACGTGGTGTTCGTCGCATCCAAGAACGGGCTTGCCGCTTCGCCCAATGCTTCGGCCTATTGCGCTGCAAAGGCTGCGGAAATCCATCTGGCGCGCTGTCTGGCGCTGGAAGGCGCGGATGCGGGCATTCGCGTCAATGTGGTCAACCCCGATGCGGTTCTGCGCGGCTCCAAGATATGGGACGGCGAATGGCGCGAACAGCGGGCGGCGTCTTCCAAAATCGACGTTTCCGAGCTTGAGGAACATTATCGCAAGCGCTCCATGCTGAAGCTGAATGTCTTCCCCGAAGACATTGCGGAGGCGATCTATTTCCTTGCGAGCGACGCCTCGGCCAAGTCGACCGGCAACATCATCAATGTGGACGCCGGAAACCAGCAGAGCTTTCCGCGCTGATCCGGGAAAGGCGCGACAGCCCTTGCTTTCGCGCCTTTTGTCCATGAAATTCAGGACATTCTGGGAGGAACCATGTCCGAGCAACGCATTGCGGCAGATTTCATCGCCGAGCATAATTCCGGTTTTGAAGACGCCCTGAAAAGCGATTATCAGGCGCTTGGCGAACAGCTTTTGCGCCGTGGCATCGAGATCGACAGGATCACCGAAAAGGTGGCGGCTTATTTCGTCGCCGTGCCTTCATGGGGCACCGGCACGGGCGGCACACGGTTCGGGCGCTTTCCGGGCAGGGGCGAACCGCGTGGCATTTTCGACAAGCTCGACGATTGCGCGGTCATCAACGAGCTATGCCGTGCAACGCCGAATGTTTCCCTGCATATTCCATGGGACAAGGCTGATCCGAAGAAGCTCAAAGCCCATGCGCAGGCGCTTGGTCTCGGCTTCGACGCCATGAATTCCAATACGTTTGCCGATGCGGCGGACCAGAAGCTTTCCTATAAATTCGGGTCGTTGACCCATGTCGACCCGGCAGTGCGGGCGCAGGCCGTCGAGCACAATATCGAGTGCATCGAAATCGGAAAAGCCATAGGTTCCAAGGCCTTGACCGTCTGGCTCAGTGACGGTTCAAACTTTCCGGGCCAGCAGAATTTCACGCGCGCCTTCGAGCGTTATCTGGCTTCGATGGGGGAAATCTATAAGGCCTTGCCAGACGACTGGCGGCTGTTCTCCGAGCACAAGATGTATGAACCGGCCTTCTATTCGACGGTGGTTCAGGACTGGGGCACCAATTATCTCATCGCCTCGACGCTTGGGCCGAAGGCGCAATGTCTGGTCGACCTTGGCCATCATGCCCCCAACACCAATATCGAAATGATCGTGGCGCGGCTGATCCAGTTCGGAAAGCTCGGCGGATTCCATTTCAACGACAGCAAATATGGTGACGACGACCTCGACGCCGGCTCCATCGATCCCTATCGATTGTTCCTTGTTTTCAATGAGTTGGTGGATGCCGACTACCGCGGTGTGGCGGATTTCCATCCCGCCCACATGATCGACCAGTCGCATAATGTCACCGATCCGCTGGAAAGCCTCATCTCATCCGCAAATGAAATCCGCCGCGCCTATGCGCAGGCGCTGCTGGTGGACCGCGAGGCACTGGAAATCTACCAGCGGGAAAACGATGCGCTGATGGCTTCCGATACGCTGAAACGGGCCTACCGGACAGACGTCGAACCGATCCTTGCGGAAGCGCGCCGCCGCACCGGCGGGGCCATCGAACCCATTGCCGCATACAGGGCGAGCGGCTACCGCGACAAGGTTGCCAGGGAGCGCCCGGAGAGCAAAAGCGATGGCGGGGCATTCAACTGAAACCCCGTCTGCCACAAAATAGCCACAGAAAGAACGGGCGTTCGCCGCATTTGAGAAGCGTTTTATGACGTTTTTTGTTCGAAAAATCGCGTTTAATGACGGTTAACGCGATTTTCTGAACGTCAGATTGAAGCGAAACGGACCCAGTTTTTCATGCTCGCCGCGCTTCAAGGCAAGTATGCCGTGATAGAAGAGGCGCGACGGTCCGCCCCACACAACCACGTCGCCATGATGCAGGATATATTTCGCGATTGGGTCGGTTCGTTTCAACCCGCCGAACTGGAAAGTCGCGGGCAGGCCGAGCGACACCGAAACAATCGGCTGGTTGAAATCCTGTTCATCCTTGTCCTGATGCAATGAAAGTTTCGCACCCGGCTCATACCGGTTGATGAGGCAGGCATCCGGCACGAAATCGGAATAACCGGCTTCTCCGGCGGCAGTCCGGGCAAGCGTGCGAAACGCTTCCGGTATGGCAGGCCAGGGCAGGCCGGTTTCCGGATCGTCGGTGCTGTAACGATACCCACTCCGGTCCGTAACCCAGCCGAAATTCCCGCAATTCGTCATCGCAACCGACATGCGATAACCGCCGGGCGTCGTCATATGCCGGAAGGGCGCGGCAGCAGCAACATCCGCTACCGCTTTCAGAACGGCATCCTCGCGGGAAAGCGCAAAGCCGCGCAGAAGCACGGCTCCGGGCGCAAGAACTTCTCGCGGTTCCATCTGGTCGAAAAGGTCTCTCATGGGAACTTTCTAGCACAAGAACAGACGACAGCCTCCCGAAACCTGCTTTCAAACTGAAACAACTGCCGGAGCCGTGGAAAGGGGCCGAATCAGAGCGCATGACCGCACTTTCCGGTGCGTTCGCCCCTGCCGGACCGCAGCTTTTTGCCGGTCAGCAGCCTTTAGGAGAGACTGGCCAAGTCTAAAATCCAATTTTGCTTATATATGTATAGACAACATATAAAAAAGATGGTCCTATGTCGGTGAGACCACAAAAAATTGCTAAACATTAGTGCCGGAACGAGTAGAAGTTCGGCAACAATATTGTTTTGCCAAAGGTCCGCAGGGGAACATGATGCAGGTTTTATCGCTTTTCGACCTCAGCGGGCGTAAAGCGCTGGTTACCGGTGCGAGCCGGGGACTGGGACAGGCCATTGCCGAAGCGCTTGCCTCAGCTGGTGCCGATGTCGCTGTTACAGCGCGCAAGTCCGGCGATCTTTCCGAAACGGCATCCCGTATCGCCGCTCATGGGCGCGCCTCGGCAAGTCTTTCGCTCGATGTGCGTGATGTCGCCGCCTGCGCCTCCGCCGTCGCACGGGCAGCGGAAACGCTCGGCGGTCTCGATATCCTCGTCAACAATGCAGGTTATGAAGAAATCCGCCCGTCGCTCGATGTGGACGAAGCGCTCTGGGAGCGTATCGTTTCGACCAATCTCAAGGGCGCGTTCTTCTGCGCGCAGGCCGCTGCCCGCCAGATGACGGAGAACGGCAAGGGCGGTTCGATCATCAATCTCTGCTCGCTGACCTCCTATGTCGGCGTGCCGACCGCCGTGCCTTACGGCTCCTCCAAATCCGGCCTCATGGGCATGACCCACGCGCTTGCGAGCGAATGGGCGCCTTCCGGCATTCGCGTCAACGGCATCGCACCGGGTTATTTCCGTACCGCCATGACCGATGTGTTTTACGAGAATGACGAGTGGCAGAAGGCGATGCTGGCCAAAATTCCGCAGGGGCGTTTCGGCGCGATGGAAGATGTCGCGGGCGCCGTGGTGTTTCTGGCAAGCGCCGCATCGTCCTATGTCACCGGGCAGGTGATACCGATTGACGGAGGCTACCTCGCTTCGATCTGATTTTCCTGAAGTGGAATATCAGCAAGTCGCGAAACAGGACTGCAATAACATCATAAAGCATCTTCCGGTGCTTTGACTGAAATGGGAAACTGCGATGAATACAACCGACACCGGACCTGGCCGTAAAATCTCAAACGGACCGGCTGCCGTATCGGTCAACAATGTCAGCATGATCTATAACGGCTTCCACGCCGTGCGTGCGGCATCTTTCGATCTCGCCAAGGGCCGCTTTCTAACCATTCTGGGGCCGTCCGGCTCCGGCAAGACGACGCTCCTGCGGCTCATCGCCGGTTTCCAGAAACCGAGCATCGGCGAAATCTTCATCAATGGTGAAGCCGTCAGCGCCGTGCCGCCGCACAAGCGCTCCATCGGCATGGTTTTCCAGAAGCTCGCGCTTTTTCCGCATATGACGGCGGCTGAAAACGTCGCCTTTCCGCTGAAAATGCGCCGTTTCGATGCGCGCTCCATCCCCGAGCGGGTAGAACGCTATCTCGACCTCGTTCGCCTCAACGGCCTCGGCGAGCGGCGTGTGCATGAACTTTCCGGCGGCCAGCAGCAGCGCGTCGCCATCGCGCGCGCCCTCGTTTTCGAGCCGGACCTGCTTCTGCTCGATGAACCTCTGGCAGCGCTCGACCGCAAGCTGCGCGAGGAAATGCAGCTTGAATTCCGTCGTATCCAGCGGGAACTCGGCGTCACGACGATCAACGTCACCCACGACCAGCGCGAGGCGCTCGTCGTATCCGACGAGATTATCGTCATGGATGGCGGCGAAATCCAGCAGATGGCTGAGCCGTCCGAAACCTATCGCAACCCGTCCAATGCCTTTGTGGCGAACTTCATCGGCGTCACCAATTTCATTTCCGGCAAGGCATCTTCAGTCGACGGCAATCTGGTGCGGGTCGATGCGGGAACGGCTCTGGCAGGCACGGCAGGCGAGGGGCGTGGAGGCGTTGCCCCCGGCGCGAATGTCTCCTGCGCAATCCGCGCCGAACAAATCCGCATTGGCGGCAGCGCCGCAGCGCATGGAGCACTCGATACAGTGCTCGAAGGCATCGTAACCGATGCGATCTTTGAAGGCGAACGCATCGTCTACGAATTGCGGGTTCCTGCCCTGGGAGACGCGCTGATGCGTGTCTTCGACCACGATCCCATCGGCCACAGCCAGTTTGCGGAAGGTGAGACCGTGCATCTTGGCTGGAACGCCCGCGATCTCATCGTCTTTGCCGCATGAGTGAAACATTACGGGGAAACTCCACAGGAGAAACAAAATGAACAATCTGAAGAAGCCTTTTCTGATCCTCGACCGCCGTCGCTTCCTGCAAAGCGCGGGCGCTCTTGCCGCCGCAGCCGGCACGACGTCGCTCGGCCTTTCGCGCGCCTTTGCCGAAGAACCGGCCAAGCCGAAGGAACTGATCGTGCGGGCCTGGGGCGGCAGCTGGGTGGATGCGCTGAAAGCTGGCGTGTCCGATCCGTTTACTGCCAAGACCGGCATTGCCGTCCGCCACGACCTGACCGAAGACAACGAAATCCAGCCGAAGCTCTGGGCTGCGGTCGCGCAGAAGCGTGTTCCGCCGATCCACGTCAACTGGGATACGACCACCAATGCGACCAAATCGGCATTGCGCGGCGTGACGGAAGACCTTTCGGACCTGTCGAACCTCAAGAACACCACCGATCTTGCCAAGCCGGTTGGTCTCGATGGCTATCCGATAGTCAACACATATGGCTATGTCTATGTGCTGGCCTATCGTCCGGAAGCCTTCCCGGATGGCCCGCCGAAGTCGTGGCACGCCCTGCTCGATCCGAAGTTCAAGGGCCGCATCGCGCTTTATAACGATGGCATCGGCTTCCACTTCCCGGCGCAGGTTGCCGGTGGCGGCAAGCTGGAAGACATTCCCGGCAATATGCAGCCCGCATGGGATTTCATCGCCAAGGTGAAGCAGCAGCAGCCGCTTCTCGGTGAGGACCCGGATTTCACCACCTGGTTCCAGAAGGGCGAAATCGATCTGGCCTGCACCATTTCCACCAATGCACGCGAAGCCCAGAAGAACGGCGTCAAGATCGACTGGACCGTCCCGGAAGAGGGCGCGAAGTTCGACACGGACGGTCTGTGGATTCCAAAGGGCCTGCCGGAAAACGAGCTTTACTGGGCCAAGGAATATATCAACTTCGCGCTCACCAAGGATGCGCAGCAGGTCTGGCTCGATGGACTTGGCCTGCCGGGCGTCGTGCCGGGCCTGACCCCGCCCGCCGATCTTGTGAACGATCCGGCCTATCCGACCAAGGACGAGGATTTCAAACACCTCATCCGCATTTCGGCAAAGGTGCAGGTGGAAAACGAGAGCGAGTGGTTCTCGAAGTTCAAGGCCATCATGCAGGGCTGATACCCCCTTATTGCAGGAGCTGCCTTCAGGGGCGGCTCCCCATTCAGATATTCAGGAATTGAGACATGCGAGCGGCACGCACTGCCTATCCGGTTGTCTGGCGCATCATGGATGCGCTGGAAGCAATCGCAGCCTTTCTGTGGCCTGCGCGGTTCAATCGCGCAGTACCTTATCTGATGCTGCTTCCGGCGATTGTCCTGGTCGGACTGCTGGTGCTGGGCCTGATCCAGATCGCGGATACCAGCCTGCGCACGCTCGACACTTCGACATTCCTGATGTCGGATTATTACACGCTCGCCAACTACAAGCGCGCGCTGACGGAAAGCCTCTTTGCAACCGTGGCATGGCGCAGCCTGTTCGGCTCGCTCGTCGTGACCGTGTTCACGCTCGTTCTGGCCTTTCCTTACGCCTATCTCATGGTGCGCACGCCATCGGCTGCCTTGCGCAAATTCCTGCTGATCGCGCTGTTCCTGCCGTTCTTCATCGGGCAGGTGGTGCGCGCCTATGGCTGGCTCATCATTCTCGGCAATCAGGGGATGGTCAACGAGGCGCTTGGCCTTGTCGGCATCGCGCCGATGCGGCTCCTCTATAACTATCCGGCGGTTCTGTTCGGTCTCATCCAGTATATGCTGCCATTCGCCGTACTGATGCTCGCACCGGCATTGACTGCAATTCCGGAAGAAATGGAAGCGGCTGCAAGCTCGCTCGGCGCGAACTGGCTGCGGACCTTCGCCCATGTCGTGCTGCCCATGGCGCGTCCGGGCCTGATCGGCGCGGGACTGGTGGTGATGACGCTTTCGCTTACCGACTTCGCCGTACCAGCTATTCTGGGCGGCGGATCGCAGGATTTCATCGCCAATGCGATCTATGACCAGTTCTTCCGCACGTCCGATCAGGGACTGGGCGCGACGCTGGCACTGCTTCTGGTCGGCGTCGGCTCCATCCTCGTCGGGATCGTATTCACGTTGTTCGGGGCAGGCACGCTTGCCATGGGGAGGGCGCGCAAATGACCTCGCCGCTGTCGAAATCCATCGTCATATGGTCATTCGTTATCGCCGTTCTGGTGCTGCTTTCCGCACCGACCATCGTGGTGCTTGGCGCGTCGTTCACATCGGGCAACATGATCACCTTTCCGCCGGAAGGATTTTCGCTGAAATGGTATCAGAAGATCGCCGGAACGAGCGACCTCTGGGATGCATTCCTGCGCTCGCTCTACGTCTCCTTCATCTGCACTATCGTCGCCATTCCGGTCGGAACGCTCGCTGGTATAGCTCTGGCGAAATATGCCGTGCGGTTTGAAAAGACGATCCAGATTTACCTGCTGCTGCCCTTTACCATTCCGCTGATCGGCTCCGGTATCGGCCTTATGCTGATCTTCGGTCAGGCGGGCATACTGGGCCAGCTCTGGCCGGTAGGGATTGCAGCCTGCGTCATCAATCTGCCCTTCATGATCTGGGCCGTCACGGCAAGTGCCGCCAATCTCGATGCCGATCTGGAACTTGCCGCCGCCAATTGCGGGGCAGGGCCGATCTCGACCTTCTTCTTCGTCACCCTGCCGGTCGTGGTGCCGGGCGTCATTAGCGGCTCGCTTTTGATGTTCATTCTGGCGCTGAACGAATTTCTGGTGAGCCTGCTTCTGGTCGATGCCCGCATCGTCACCCTGCCGGTGCAGATCTACAATTCGATCCGGTCCATCATCACGCCGGACCTTGCGGCCATCTCCGTCGTCTTCATCGCCTGTGCCGCCGCCGCCATATTCCTGCTCGACCAGCTGGTCGGGCTCGACATCTTCCTCAAATCGAAATGACCGGTTGCGCCTCCACAGCAACCGGCAAGGAGCCGATCATGTCCGATGTTTCTTTTCACGAACTGGCAAAACTGGACGATGCAGCTCGCGCCGAACTGCTCAAGCGTTCGGAAACCGACCTCTCCGGTTTTATCGAGAAGGTGAAGCCGATCATCGAAGCCGTTCGCACGGAAGGCGATGCGGCACTCGTCCGCTTTGCGCGCGATCTCGACAAGGCCGAGGTCGACCCGGCCAACATCAAGGCGACGGAAGCCGAATTCGATGCCGCCTTCGACAAGGTGGAAAAGGACGTGATCGAGGCCATCCAGTTCGGCATCGACAATATCCGCCATTTCCATGAGGAACAGAAGCCAGAGGCCATGTGGCTGAAGGAAATGCGTCCCGGCGCCTTTGCGGGCGATCGTTTCACGCCGATCCGCTCCGTCGCGCTCTATATTCCGCGCGGCAAGGGGGCGTTTCCGTCCGTCACCATGATGACCGCGGTTCCGGCTGTCGTTGCAGGCGTGCCTGATCTTGCCATCGTCACTCCGCCAACGCCGGATGGTTCAGTCGATGCTGCCACGCTCGTCGCAGCACGGCTTGCCGGTGTGGAAACCGTCTACAAGGTCGGCGGCGCGCAAGCTGTCGCTGCCGTCGCCTACGGCACGGAAACGGTGAAACCGGCGCTCAAGATCGTCGGCCCCGGCAGCCCGTGGGTGGTTGCGGCCAAGCGCCTGCTTGGCGGCGTGATCGATCCAGGCCTGCCTGCCGGACCTTCCGAAGCCGTCATTTTCGCCGACGATACGGTGAAGGGCGGGCTTGCGGCGCTCGACCTTTTGATCGAGGCCGAACATGGTCCGGATTCATCGGCATGGCTCGTCACGCACAGCCGCCGCGTAGCGGAGGAAGCGCTGGCCGCATTGCCGGACCATTGGGCGCGCATGACCGAGCAGCGCGTCGGCTTCTCCAGGACCGTGCTTACCGGCAAATATGGCGGCATCGTCCTGACGTCATCCGTGGAAGAGAGCTACAGGTTCATCAACGACTATGCGCCGGAACATCTGGAGCTTCTTTCGACCGATCCGTTCGCGCATCTCGGCCACATCACCGAAGCAGCCGAAATCCTGATGGGACCCCACACGCCGGTCGTTATCGGCAATTTCGGCCTCGGCCCGAACGCCGTGCTGCCGACCAGCCGCTGGGCGCGCACCTATGGCCCGCTCTCTGTAACGGATTTCGTCAAACGTTCGTCCATCGGCTATGTGACGGCATCCGCCTATCCGGAATTTGCAAAACACGCCCGCACGCTGGCGCGTTATGAAGGCTTCTCCTCGCACGAGAACGCCGTGTCGGAAATCCGCAAGGATTACCTCTAAGGCCGGGAGGGCTGCGATGAAGGCTGTCCGGCTTTATGCGGCAAAGGATTTGCGGGTCGAGACCATCGACCCGCCGGCGCATCCCGCGCCGGGCTGGGTCCGGCTCAAGGTGACGGCTGCGGGCATATGCGGCTCGGACCTGCACAATTTCATGACCGGACAGTGGATCAGCCGTTCCCCTTCGGTCGCGGGCCATGAATTTGCAGCCATCGTGACCGCGACTGGCGATGGCGTGACCGGCTTCAAACCGGGTGATACGGTGATCGCGGACTCCCGTTACTGGTGCGGCGAATGCCCGTCCTGCAAAAGCGGCAGGCACAATGTCTGCGAAACGCTGGGCTTCATCGGTGAAGTCTGCGATGGCGGCTTTGCCGAGGAGACAGCACTTCCCGCCCGTCTGCTCGTTCATTACGACCCGGCCATCAATCCGGTGGTCGCCGCCATGGGCGAGCCGCTGTCGGTGGCGCTGCACGCCATCCGCAGGCAGCGTGTGCCGTCGGGCGAGGCCGTTCTCGTTGTCGGCTGTGGGCCGATCGGCGGGCTTGCAGCGCTGCTGCTCTCCCGCCTGCATGACGGTCCGGTGCTGGTCTGCGACCGCAATGACCAACGCGCCAATCTCGTTTCAAGCGTTACCGGCGCGACCGCAGTGCCTCTCGACAAGGCGGCGATTGAAGCCGCAATCAATGGCCAGCCGATCCGCCATGCGATCGACGCCACCGGCAATATCAATGTCCTCAAGGCAACACTCGACGTGCTTTCCAGCGGCGGCTCGCTGGCACTGGTCGGCATATCCCATGGCAGGATAGAACTCGATCCCAACATTCTGGTCGAGCGGGAAACAAGCCTGATCGGCTGCCACGCCTATCAGGACGAACTGCATGAAATCGCTAGGCTTCTGCCCGATCTTGAGGCGCAGCTCTTACAGCTTGTCGACCGGGAAATATCGCTCGATGAAGTGCCACGCGCCTATGCCCGGCTGATAGCCGGTGAGGCCAACGGCTTGAAAACGATCATACGCCCGGTGATGTAACGGCGCTGCTACAGGCCTGAAACAGCTACATAATCAAGCCCGCGCCATAGCTATCACATTTATCTGATCCGGTGTTTTTCGCCGGGTGTGTTGACATCTGCCGATTCTCGTAACATTTATAGTTACATGAAAAGAGATAGCAAACTATCGGGCGTCCTGCACGTCCTTCTTCACATGGCGGAACATAGAGGGCCGGTCACATCGGAGGTCCTTGCCAAGGCCATGACCACCAATCCGGTCGTCGTCAGGCGCGTGATGGGCGGTCTGCGCGAGCAGGGCTATGTCCGCTCGGAAAAGGGACACGGCGGCGGCTGGGAAATCGCCTGCGATCTCGACAAGGTGACGCTGCGCGACATTTACGAAGCCATTGGGGAACCGACACTTCTGGCCATGGGAAACCGCGCCGAAAAGCCTGAATGCCTGGTGGAACAGGCGGTTAACGCTTCGCTCGGCAAGGCATTCAGCGACGCTGAAAACCTTCTTCTGGAGCGTTTTGGCGAGGTCACGCTCGCCATGCTGAGCGCGGATTTTCATCAACGCGCGCTGGAACGCGGCGTAAAGTTCGATCTGGAGAGCAGTCATGCGTCATGATGCGATCATTATCGGCGGCAGCTTCGCCGGCCTGTCTGCGGCAACCTATCTGGCGCGCGGCAGGGGAACTGTCCGCGTGATCGACGCCGGAAAACCGCGCAACCGTTTTGCCGAACATTCGCACGGTTTCCTTGCGCAGGACGGCAGCAACCCGCTTACCATGCTGGAAACCGCGAAAGCGCAGGTCGAAGCCTATCCGACCGTGACCTTCACACGAGGCAAGGCCATTTCCGGCAGCGGCGAAATCGACAATTTCAGGATCGAACTCGATAGTGGCGAGATCGTCGAGGGGCGGCGGCTGATCCTTGCCTTCGGCATATCGGACGAACTGCCGGATATTCCCGGCCTCGCGGAGCGATGGGGCAATACCGTCATTCATTGTCCCTATTGCCACGGCTACGAATTCAGCGACCGGCAGCTTGGCGTTCTCAATCTGTCACCCATGTCGGTGCATCAGGCCATGCTGATTTCCGAATGGGGACCGACAACCTTCTTCATCGACAAGGGAATGGAGCCAGATGCCGAGGCATTCGCAGAACTGCAACGGCGCGGCGTGAAGATTGAACGCAGCCCCGTCCGCGCGCTCTGCGGGCAGGGGAAAGAACTTTCGCAGGTCGAGCTTGACGACGGGCGACTGGTGCCCGCCGATGCGCTTTACATCGGCCCCCGTAATCGCCTGAACAGCGAAATTGCCGGCATATTCGGCTGCGCGATGGATGAACTGCCGCTCGGCAGAACGATACGGACGGACGGGCTGAAGACGACGACGGTGCCGGGCATTTTTGCGGCAGGCGACATTACGCGCGGTGCGCACAGCGTTGCGTGGTCGGTTGCCGACGGGGTGACGGCGGGAACCGCGGCGCATCGATCCCTGGTGTTCTAGAGCATTTCCAGCAAAAGCGCGAAGCGTCTACGCGGTGGATAATGCGACAAGACAAATACCTAGAGCGGTTCCGACGATTCCGTTTTAACCGGAACCGCTCCAGGCTCCCAATTTGTTGCATTCCGGCTACATTGACGCTCCCGTCTGCAGCCGTCATATATCAGCCTCTTGCTTATGGGCTCCAGTCCTGCAAATTCAGCGTTCGTGGTCCATCCCGCTACGGGATTCCTGGACCGGATCGGGGAATCCATGAATACCGGGTCAGTCAGTTCAAGACCGCTTGCAGGCATTGCCCTCGCTTGCGGCGGCTACGCTTGCTTTGCCCTTCAGGACGCAATGGTGAAATGGCTCGTCGCGACCTATCAGGTGCCGCAGATCTTGTTCATGCGCAGCCTGGTGATCGTGCTCATCACGGGCGTGCTGATCCGCTATCACCGCCATCCGTCGATTTTCAAAAGCCCTTATCGCAACACCATCGTGCTCCGCGCGGGCCTGATGCTCGGCGCGTGGTTGCTGTTCTACAATGCGGCTCGCCATCTCGAGCTTGCAGAACTGACCACGCTCTATTTCTCCGCGCCGATCATGGTCATGTTCCTGTCGATCCTCGTGCTGAAAGAGAAGATCGGGCCGGGGCGGTGGATCGCCTGCGCCATCGGTTTCATCGGCGTGACCGTGGCTGCGAACCCGACCCATTCGCCCAATCTCATTCCCGCCGCCATGTGCATCGTTGCGGGCTTCTGCTGGGCATGGAGCACGATCCTGATCCGGCTTGTCAGCCGCAGCGAAACCACGATGACGCAGATGTATGCGACCAGCCTGTTGTTCGGTCTGGCCTGCGCGCTTTCCTTTCCATGGACCTGGCAGGAGCCCGACCTTTCCGGCTGGGTGCTGATGATCTGTCTCGGGCTGGTTTCGACGCTCGGCCAGTTCCTTCTTTACGAAGGGTTTCGCCACGCACCGGCCTCCGCGCTGGCGCCGGTGGAATATAGCGGTCTGATCTGGGCCTTTATCTATGGCTATCTGATCTGGGCGGAAGTTCCGGCAACAAATGTCTTCGCCGGTGCATTCCTGATCGTGCTGGCGAGCCTGCTGCTCATCGCATGGGAACAGCGTCAGGCGAATTTGCGCAAGCGCCGCGCTCCCTGTTGAGAGCCCGGCTGCCAAATTCGCTCCGTGCGGCTGCATCACTCCTGAAGAAAGGTCAAACCGCGTGCGCGGCCTGACCGACAGGCAAGGGGAACAGCTTGTCATATGCGATATTGAACACAAACGCATAGACCAGATAGAAGACGACAATCGCTATATCCATCACAAGCGCGGCCAACAGCGAAATTCCAAGATACCAGGCGATGAACGGGATCAGGAGCACGATCAGCCCGCCCTCGAAGAGGATCGCGTGCAGCACCCGGACAATCATGCTCTTGCTGACGCTGCCGGTGAAGCGCAGCATCGCCTTGTCGAAGCCCAGATTGAACAGAAAATTCCACACGGTCGCGGTGGTAGCCGAAACAATGCCGATGACGCCCATCTCTGCCGCAGGCTTGTCCAGAATGAAGGCCGAACCGGGTATGAAGATCGCCAGACCGATGATTTCAAACATCATTGCATGGCGGACACGGTCCATAAAACTGCGCATTTCCTTTAATCCCTGTTGTTAACGGGCGTGCTTCTATCTTATTCTGACGATAAGAAAAGTTAGATATTATCTGGATTTCAGATAGATGAGCATTGAACTGGAGCAACTCGAAGCCTTTGTGGCCTCCGCGGACCACGGCTCGTTCTCGGCTGCCGCGCGGCACCTGCGCAAGGCGCAATCCGCCATCAGCACGCTGGTTTCCTCGCTGGAAGACGATCTCGACGTCAAACTGTTCAGCCGTGCTTCCCGCAATCCGATACTGACGGAGGCCGGAGCGCGGCTGTTGCCGGAAGCGCGCCTGCTGCTTGCCCGGCGGGAACACCTGATTTCAGTCGCCAGAAATTTCGGCGATCACGTTGAAACCCGCCTCGTCGTCGCGATAGACGAGCTTTATCCTGAGCCCGCCATCGCCACGCTGTTTGCCGCTTTCGCGCAGGAATTTCCGCATGTCGAACTGGAACTGAAATTCCCGCCCTCGACCGCGATAAGCGGGCTTGTGCTGGACGGAAAGGCCGACCTTGGGGTCATGTGGCGCGCCGAACAGATGCCGGATGAACTTGGCTTCCATACAATCGGCTGGGTGCCTCTGGTGCTGGTCTGCGGACGCACGCACCCGCTGGCGCAAACAGCGGTCAGTTGGGAAGATCTGCGTTCGTTTCGCCAGATCATGGCGCGAAAGCACAGCGATACGGCTGAAAGCCAGCGCCTGCGGGTCGGCGCTGATGTGTGGTGGGTGGAAAGCCACTGGGTCATCCTGCAAATCCTCACAAGAGGGATCGGCTGGGCGTTCATTCCCGAACATATACTGCAGGATTCGCCGCTGGCGCCGGAACTCGTCATTCCCCGGTTACAGTTCGACGAGGGCGCACATCCGGTCGCCTTGGAACTGATCTGGAACAAGCGGCGGCGACAGGGGCCCGCCGCCCAATGGCTGCAGCAACGTTTTGCAAAGAGCCGTTTTTGAGTTTCGACAATGAAGTGCCAAGGGCAGGGATCATCCCTGCCCAAGCGCGATAGACTGCAATGGAGCATGCCTCATTTGGTTTTGAGGGACAGCCAGCGGGTTGCGTGCACGTTCGTCAGATTGTCGCTATAACCTTCGACCCGTTCCGATACGAGCGCTTGCGACAAGGGATAGAGCAGGGGAATGACCGGTACTTCTTTCAACAGGATGCGCTCGGCCTTGGCAAGCGTTTCCGCCCGCGCCTTGGCGTCGGTCATGGTTTCCGACCGGGTGATGAGGGCATCGTAATCCTTGTTCGACCAGTCGGACATATTGAAGTAATTGCCGGTGGTGAACAGGCTCAGGAAGGAATAGGGATCGTTGTAATCGCCAATCCACGCCTGATAGGCAAAATCATACATGCCCTTTTCGTGCAAATAGTTGAAATAGGTCGTGCTTTCGACTTCATCCTGCGACGCCTCTATGCCGATATTCTTGAGCATGTCGGCAATGGCGATCATCGAGTTCTTGTTATTGATCGAGGTGGCATAACGCAGCTTGACTGAAAGGCTGCCCGGCTTGACGCCTGCCTCCGCCAGCAATTGTCTCGCCCTGTCTTCGCGATCGAGAATATCCTGGTCCTTATATTCCAGACGTGGCGCATCCTCGACATAGTTTTGGGTGCCGGGAGGCACCATCGAATAGCCGGGCACCATCATTCCGCGCCTGATTTCACTGGCCAGAAAATTGCGATCGATTGCCATCGAGATGGCCTGACGCACCCGTGGATCGCGCAACTTGCCATCGGGTTCGCCTTTGACGCTGACAAAATAGATGCCGAAATAGGGGGCGACGCGCAGATTCTTTCCCAGATTTGCCTTGATATAGTCCATCTGCTCGGCAGCAACCGTGCCACAAATCTGTATCTCGCCGGATTCAAACCGGCGCATGCACGAGGCAGGCTCCTCAAACGGGACCCAGTTCACCACGTCGATCCTGACGCTTCCGGCATCCCAGAAATACGGGTTCTTTTTCATGACGATCTGGGCATTCGGCGTGAAGCTCACCAATGTGTATGCACCGTTCGACACCATGTTTCCTGCCATGGTGAACTTGTCGCCGTATTTCTCGACCGCTTTCCGGTTGAGCGGCAAGGCCGTTTGATGGGCCAGTATGGGAAGGAAATAAGGGGTGGGGGAGGCCAGTGTGATTTTCAGCGTATGATCGTCCAGCGAATGGACGCCGAGCTGATCGACCGGCAGTTTGCCCGTATTGATTTCCCGCGCATTTTTGATCGGATAGAGGATGCTGGCGTAACCAGCACCGGTTTTCGGGTCCATGATGCGGCGCAACGAATACTCGAAATCTCCAGCCGTGACGGGATCGCCATTCGACCATTTCGCGTTCTCCCGCAGGCGGAACGTATAGGTCAGTCCATCGGACGAAATATCCCAGGACTGCGCAACGCCGGGTATCAGCTCTCCCTTGCCGTCTTCCGTGACGAGCCCTTCGTAAAGATCACGCAGCAGGGCGCCTTCCTGCGCCGTTGTTGTCCGATGCTGATCCAGCGATGACGGATCGCTGCCGCTGTCGCGGTTAAGCACGATTTCAGCCGATGCGGCACCAGCCAAGGAAAGCCAGCAAGCGCTTGCAAGAACGAAACGTAGATACATGAAACCCTCCCAATGACAAAGCGGCCCCAAGGGCCGCGAGAATAAGTAACTGTATCCGTTCAGTGTCAGGCTTACTATTTTAAGTAATTACCCCCGCTTTATTGCCACTTCCTCTCCAATAACGTGCAACTAATTGTGCGATACAATTAATGTAATACAACTTGCGATTAGAGAAAAATATTCCTTTCATCTATCATTCTCACGGATCGTAAGACGAAGCAAATCTTTGACAATAACTTTTTAAATATTTGTGAGGGGAAATGAGATTTACTTTATGATCGATGAGTTCCATTGCGACTCTGAGCAGCCTTTCCGTGGCATATGGTGCGGACAACATAGTCGCACCCGAGCCGGACGCAGCACAATATGTCAGGGTCTGCGATGCCTATGGCGCTGGGTATTTCTACATACCCGGCACCGAAACCTGCCTGCGGGTGCATGGCTATGTCCGCTATCTCATGCAGGGCGGCGATGATGTCTATGGCCGCGGCTTTACCGACAAGGACGGTGCGCCATATCTGCAACGCTCCACCAAGCGCGACACCTGGGATATTTCCACACGCTTCACGCTTCGCGCCAGCACAGCATCCGAGACGGAGTTGGGTACGCTCAAAACCTATGCGGAAACCCGTTTCGAATGGAGCAATGGCGCGGATTCCAGCTCCACCGGGTCGTTGCGCGTTGCATATGTGGATTTGGGCGGGCTGCGTGTCGGTCTTGATTATTCGGTCTTCACATCTTTCGTCGGCTATCTTGGCGACGTCTTCAACGACGATGTTATCCCGGCTGGCGGCGCACGCACCGCCGCGATCAGCTATACCTATACCGGCAAAGATGGCTGGTCGGCTGTCCTTGCGCTCGAACAGGGTAACAATAAGGACACCGATCATGATTACGGCTACGACGGCACCATAAGCGATTACGCCCCGCATGTCGTTGGCGGCGTGAAATACTCCAAGGACTGGGGCGCCATCATCGCAGTCGCTGCCTATGATGCCCGGAACGAAGAATGGGCGGGCAAGCTGCGCGGCAATCTCAACATTACCGACAAGCTGTCCCTTTGGGCCATGGGAGCCTACAAGTCCAACAAGGACAGCTATATGGACGTCAAGGGCGAGGACGGACAGGTCGCGGGGCAGGTTCGCGCGATCAACAGTTTCTACGGCCAATGGGGTGGCGACTGGGCGGTCTGGGGCGGCGGCGCCTACAAGATGTCCAACAAGAGCGTATTCAATGCCGAGCTTTCCTATGACGGCGTGAATACATTCTACACCACCGCAAATGTCGCTTACGAAATGGTTCCGGGCTTCACCGTCACGCCGGAGATTTCTTATGTGCGGTGGCGCGACAAGAAGTCGGTCCTCAACGGGACAGACGCCTGGCAAGGCTTGATCATGCTGCAGCGGACATTCTGATGATAGAGGAAGCGCCTGAAAAGGCGCTTCTTTCTTTGCGGGAACAGGCCTGAGGGTCCGCGCATTGTTTTAGCAAGTTAAAGTTGCGACGTTTTCAGCAAATTAGAGATGCGACAGGTGCTGACGTTCAGCCCCCATTCCGAGAGGCTGGTCAGGGTTGCAAGCGAGGAATGGGGGCGGGTGAATATCCACCTCTTCGGCTTTAGCTTTGAG